>CAZRWN010000045.1:0-24472 GCA_964603735.1 uncultured Sediminispirochaeta sp.
GAGCCTGGCGAGAATCAAATATACCGTTCGCCGGGATTGCGTTCGAGATAACTCATGGCATAAACGGCGGAAGGCGCCGTGTGATATCTCCGCCATCGGCGCTAACACGATATCAGTGGATTGAATAGGTGAGTTTTGCATATTGCATTAAACTAATCGAGAAAGACAGTTGAATCAAGAAACGCACCATTGGAATCGGGTAAGTCTTCTAACTCGAGTATCAGCGCAAACGGCCGTCCGTCGTATACATTGGTGCTGCTGGTGGTAATCACGCGCCCCTCGTGTTCAATGTAAGGTCCCTGCGTTGCTTTTCTGGGTTCGTGACTGCGGATTAGGTACCGCAGATTCAGGCGCCGCAGCACCGATTCACTGATATCCGGTCCGAACATCGATCCGGCCCCGCGCATACTGGCATACTGCCCCTCCTCAGGGGTGGGATCGTTCCATAACATCTCCCGCCGCAGGGCAGGCCCCGGGTATGCCAATTCATCTTCGGAGTAGATGCTCGAGTTGATGCCCCCGTGTACAAACAGTGCATATCCGGGCATTATTGCCGAAAGAAACAGCTGATTGATGAAGCTCTTGAACTCCGGAAAAAATTGATCCCAGCTGCCGCGCTTGCGGCCAGCCTCATCTATAAGGGTGCAGGGCATAAAGGTAGGTTCGCCATACTCGCTGTAGTCCTCATGATTACCCATTAGGGCAATTACCTTATCGGGGATCCGTGCACGAAGCTCCCGGATCCCTTCAATAACCTCGATGCCCGCTGGACCGCGGTCGGCGTAGTCGCCCAGAAAAAGCAACAGATCATTCGGTCCGCGCAGGTGCAGACCGGCCTGCAGTGCCGGAAGATCACCGTGGATGTCCCCGAAAACGATAATACGCTCGAGTTCTTCCGGATTAATTACTGCGACTGACTCACGCGCCTCAAACATGTTTATTCCCTGTTGTTCGAATTCTGAAATCCGATTCGCGGTCCTTCGGGCTCTTTGCCAGGAGTCTCCAAATGGATCGTCTGTGTCGGATAAGCAAATTCGATGCCTTCGTTCTGAAAGGCCTCAAAAATTTTCAGATTTATTTCCTGCTGAATATCCATATACTGCACATAATCCGCTGAGCCTACGTAATACACTGTTTCGAAGGTCAGTGCAAAGTCTCCATATTCTTGAAAATGGCAACGGTCGAATTGGGTGTTTTCGATTGCCTCGATGAAGCCGCGGATCATATCCGGGATTGTCTTCAGTTTTTCAAGCGGAGTCTGATAGGTCACCCCTATTCTGAACACAACCCGCCTGCGCTCCATGCGTTTGTAGTTGTGAACCCGGGCGTTTACCAGATTTGAGTTGGACACCACCAGCTGTTCACCTGAGATGGCCCTGATTCGGGTGGTTTTAATACCGACTTTCTCTATGCTTCCCAGTTTGTCATCAAAAATGATAAAATCTCCGAGCTCGAAGGGGCGGTCGAAGAAAATAACGAAATAGTTGAACAGATCGCCCAGAATCCCCTGAGCGGCAATCGCCACGGCAATACCGGAAACGCCGAGTCCGGCGACCAATGTTGCAATGTTAAAGCCGAAATTGTCCAGCAGAAAAATGAATGCAATAATCCATAGCAGAAATGAAATGAGCGAGAGCAGGGGCTTGGCCCGCCGTTCATCCTCCTCCCGGCCGGTTCTCTGGGCGTATTTCCGCAGTGCGGCATCCAGTATAAACAGCAGCGCCCGCACAGCTACTACGGCACCAATCGCAGCCACTACTCCGCGCAGGATACGGGTGCCGGCAGTCCCGAGGTCAACTCCGAGCAGTGCGATCCACACCGCTGCAATATACAGCAGCGGTACTATCACCCGTCTGAAGCTTATGTGGGCTATCCACCAGCGACCGGAGTGCTCGGTTTGCTCACTCTTACGGCGCAGTTTCCTGCCGATTGTATTGCGCAGCAATGCAATAACAACAATACCTGCCACAAGAATCGCAACTGCCCTGACGAAGGCCAGAGCAGAGTTCCCTAATAAGTTGTATTCTGCTAACGATTCAATCATACATTCATTATAATCTCTGCCTCTACTTATTTCAAACAGGATTAAAATGCTGATAAAATGGTAAAAGCAGGTGTACGAGCTCGCAAAAGACTGATATATTAGAGTGAGAATTGTACAAGGGGGGAAGCGATGCATTCAGTTCTCGAGCAAATTCATTCATTAGGTATAGTTCCGG
Source organism: uncultured Sediminispirochaeta sp. (assembly GCA_964603735.1). Taxonomy (GTDB): domain Bacteria; phylum Spirochaetota; class Spirochaetia; order DSM-16054; family Sediminispirochaetaceae; genus DSBN01. Next base: position 2,220 of record CAZRWN010000045.1, read on the forward strand.
TGGTGAAAATAGACACTCCATCACATGCGCTGCCACTCGGCGAGGCTCTCTTGGCGGGTGATCTCCCGGTGGCTGAAATTACTTTTCGTACCTCAGCTGCTGAAGAGTCGATTAAACGCCTGAGCGGTGAGCTTCCGGATCTCTTGGTGGGGGCTGGTACTGTCCTGACTCCCGAACAGGCCGAAAAAGCGGTGAAAGCCGGCGCCAAGTTTATCGTTTCGCCGGGGTTCAATGAGCCGGTGGTAGATTACTGCATTGAACACGATGTGCCGGTTACTCCCGGAGTAAACTCCCCTACTCAGATTGAACAGGGGCTGTATAAGGGTTTGAACGTGTTGAAGTTTTTTCCCGCCGAGGCTTCCGGTGGTATGTCGCTGCTCAAATCCATGTCGGCGCCCTACAATGAGGTTAAATTTATTCCCACCGGGGGAATCAAGACGGAAAACATGCATGATTACCTCGATTTCTCAAAGGTGTTGGCGATCGGCGGCAGTTGGATGGTAAAGCCGGAGTTCATCTCCGGGGAGCGCTTTGATGAGGTGAGCCGGATTGCCCGCGAAGCAGTGATGTCGATGCTCGGGTTTTCGCTTACACACATTGGAATTAATACGGGTGATGCCTCTGCAGCGGCCGAAGCGGCCAAGCTTTTTACGAGCTTTTTTCCGAGCAAGACAAGCGATAGTGATAAATCGATAATGCTTGGCGGGGCAATCGAGCTGATGAAAGGTCCCGGCCGTGGTTCAGACGGGCATATTGCAATCGGTACTACCAGCATTATCCGGGCGTCGGCATTTCTCGAGCGGAAAGGCTTTAGCTTAGATCATGAGAACGCGATAAAAGCCGAAGGCAGAGTAAAGGCTGTATTTCTCAAGGATGAGATTGCCGGTTTTGCAGTGCATTTAGTAGAGCAATAAAAAAGCCGCCCCGGCAGCCTGCTGATAAGTTGGCAGACCCGTGGGCGGTTTTCAGCAACACTTCTGTGTCTCCTCTTGGCGGTCGTGTGCCCGTATTAAATTGCGGCGCACACGGCTGTTTTTTTCACCTTAGATCAGTTGACTCCGAGGTTCTGCTTAACAATCGGCAGCTTCCAATGCGATACGGGTGGCAGCGGTAGTAGATGCGATGTCGGACCATTGAACTTCTACAAAATCCACTGTTAAGTCTTGGTCTTTGACCTGCTCGGAGCTCTGTTCCGCCTGTGCGGTCTCTTGCTGACCCTCAGCGAAAATAATTCCAGTAAAAAGTACTCCGATAATGAAAACAAGTGTAATAACTTTTGTGAGCGATTTCATTTCTTTCTTCCTCCTATTGTAAAATGCGGTGCAACAAAAAATTATTCTGTTCAACATAGATGAAACAAGTATAGGTAATCCAAATAAAACTTACAAGTGTAAATATTAGAATAATAAATATTTATTATAAAAAATTACATATGGATGTGGGGTTTTGAGATATTGAATTTAATCTTTAATTTAACTGAGTGCTATATTTCTTTATAGTAGGTATTTACAGGTTTTTCGAGTTGTGCTATATTAGTTTCACAATCAATTGAGCTTTTTCAGTTAAAAGATATATTTTTATATCTAACTAAAAAGTGGATTAAATATTAAAAAGTTTTAATAACATTTATATGTATAACTTATTTTAACGCAGGAGGATCATGTATGAGTGATCGTTATCTTGAAGGACGTGTGGCCATGGTAACCGGCGGTGCGTCCGGAATGGGGAGAGCTATGGCTCTCGAATTCGCCAAGGCCGGCGCCAATGTTGCTATCGGTTCGCTGTTGTCGAACCGCAAGGAAACCAAAGCCGACGGTGAACTGGTAAATATGCCCGGCATGGAAGAGATGGATCGCACCAAGGAAGAGCTGGAGGCGTTCGGTGTAAAGGCTTTGGCCGTGGAACTCGATGTTACTTCTACCGAATCGTGTGAAAACTTCTACAACGAAACCGTAAAGGCTTTCGGTCAGGTAGATATTCTGGCCAATGCCGCCGGAATCACCGCCGAGCACGGAGTAGTTGATCATCCCGAGGGATTGTGGTTGAAGGTAATGGATGTAAATGCAAACGGACCCTTCCGCATGTCAAAGCTGGTACTGAAGGGCATGATGGAACGCAAATGGGGCCGCATCATTTCAATTTCTTCCACCGCTGGAAACGTAGGCGCCCCGATGTCGCCGGCCTACTGTGCGTCCAAGGCCGCAGTACTCGGTATGACCCGTGCGATGGCTCAGGAAGGTGCTGAGGGCGGCGTGACGGTAAACGCGATTTGTCCTGGATGGGTAGAGACTGACTTTGGCCGCGACTGGATTACCGATATCGCTGAAAAACAGATGCACATGAAGGGCGAGGAGCTGATTGCCCAGGAGGCATCCAGCAATCCGCAGAAACGGCTCATCCAGCCGAAGGAAATCGGTGCTCTGGCGGCGTACTTGTGCCGTGAAGAGGCGTATGGAATCAACGGACAGGATATTACGGTATCCGGAGGATCTTTATGGTAGTGGTAAAAGAGAGTATTACCCGAATTTTTATGTATCCAGATGATTACGGAGGACGCGTATGGCAGGTAGCCTAAATTACAATGGAAAAACACAGATGTATATTGACGGAAAGTGGGTAGATTCAGTTTCCGGACAGTACCGGGAGATTTTTTATCCCTGTACAGGTGAAGTAATTACAAAAGTAACCGAAGGGAATGCCGAAGATGTAAAGCTGGCCGTGCAAGCCGCCAGACAGGCATTCGACCAGGGCCACTGGCCCGACACTCCCGCTGCAGAACGGGGTAGATTAGTAGAAAAATTAGCCGACAAAGTAGAAGAGAATCGCGAAGAGCTCGCCAAGCTGGAGAGTCTCGATACCGGTAAGACGGTAGAAGAGAGCCGTTGGGATATGGATGACATCGCGGGTATTTTTCGCTACTTTGGTCAATTGGCGGATAAAGAGGGCGGAGAGATTATCGAATCTCCGGTACCCAATACCACCAGCCGGGTCGTGAGAGAGCCGGTCGGCGTGGCGGCTCAGATCTCGCCATGGAACTATCCCTTGCTGCAGGCTTCATGGAAAATTGCACCGGCGCTGGCTGCCGGCTGTACTATCGTTATGAAACCGAGCGAAATCACACCTTTTACTACCATTCGAATCACGGAACTGGCCGAAGAAGTCGGCTTCCCGCCCGGGGTCATAAACCTGGTGCTGGGTGCCGGCAATACGGTTGGTACCGAAATGACAGTCAATCCTGGGGTAGATCTGGTATCTTTTACCGGCGGTATCGTCACCGGCAAAAAGATCCTGAAAGCTGCCAGTGATACGGTGAAAAAGGTGGCTCTGGAGTTGGGTGGAAAGAACCCCAACATCATCTTTGCGGATGCTGATTTTGAAACCGCGGTTGATTTTGCGCTCAATGGTGTCTTTTTTCATGCAGGTCAAATCTGTTCGGCCGGATCACGGGTCCTGGTTGAATCTTCCATTCATGACAAATTCGTAGCTGCGCTGAAAGAGCGCATTTCCAATATAAAGATGGGCGATGCCTTCGACGCTTCAACCGAAATGGGCCCATTAATTTCCGAAGAGCATCGTGCGAAGGTTGAGAAGTACATGCAGATTGCCAAAGATGAGGGGGCTGAAATCGTGCTCGGCGGCACGCGGCCGGATAATCCACCGCACAAAGACGGCTATTACTTCCTTCCGACCCTTATCACCGGCGTGAAGAACAACATGCGCCTGGCCAAAGAGGAGATCTTCGGTCCGGTAATAACCGTCGAGTCTTTTGACAGTGAGGCTCAGGCTGTCGAATGGGCCAACGATACCATCTACGGCCTCTCCGGCGGGGTCTGGACCAAAGACCAGGACCGCGCCGAGCGGGTAGCCCGCGCCCTGCGCACCGGTACGGTGTGGATCAACGACTTCAACATCTACTTTGTACAGGCCCCCTGGGGCGGATACAAGCAGTCCGGTTCCGGCCGCGAGCTGGGGAAACCCGGCCTGGAAGAGTACACCGAAATCAAGCATATCTATCAGAATCACGCCAACGAACCGGTCAACTGGTTCGGGAAGCAGTAGTATTCTAGAATGGTTTTACGGTGCCGGCACCAGTCGGCGCCGTACCCTCTGCTTGAAGATATGATTTTGATGAATTTTCGGTTCGGAAGTTGCTATTCGAGCAGGGTATTCGATATGCTTGGTGCAGAGGTGTTTGGCTTATTTCCAGAATATATAAGAGATTGATGCAGTAGGAAGTGGATTTAAGTTAGTAGTCGAACAAAAATAGTGCTTAGCCTCGTATCGAAATAAGCGGTCGATGTAGGGCCGATTTTACTGGGTGAAGTGTAAATATTTATATGTTAAAGAATAAAAGACTGTTAAGAAATAAAAAATCTATCAGTTTTGATTGACATTTGAATATTAGGTATGAGATACTATTTTTAGTATTTAGAGTTGTAATTTTTATTTTCGAAATCTTTGACTGGGGCTGCCGGAAAGACGGCTGCCAGAAATTACCAGCCGAAGGAAAAGGAGGAGAAAATGTGTAAGTTACATGGAAAGGCATTTCTTTTTGTGCTGATTGCATTGCTCGCTTTCAATGTATCTCTTTTTGGCGCTGGAGCACAGGAAGAAACTGAAGAAGAGGTGCTGCGGGTGGCGCTGAACGCCAGTCCGAACACCATTGAGCCGGCGACCGGCGATACCCGTCAGGCCTCCAATGTCGCCTGGAGTATCTTTGACTCGCTGGTATGGTTGAACGACGATGGAGAGATCGTACCAGCGCTGGCCGAGAGCTGGACGGTATCGGACGACGGCACCGTGTATACCTTCAAACTGCGTGAGGATGTTCAGTTTCATAATGGATATGATTTCACCGCCGATGACGTAGTTTTTACCTGGGAGCGCGGACAGGGCAGCGAGATTACCTACCGTGAAGACTTCTTAGCGGTAAAGGATATGGAGAAGGTTGACGAGTACACCGTAAGAATGGAGCTGGAACAGCCGAATTCGATGATGCTGCTGCAAATGAACGAGCACTGGGGTATCCTCTCCAAAAAGTATCATGAAGAAGTTGGAGAAGAGGGGTATATTCAAGAACCAGTGGGAACCGGAGCTTTCAAGTTTGTGGAATGGAGCAAGGGCGACCGGATTGTGCTGGAAGCCAATGAGAACTACTGGCAGCCGGAGTACCCGAAGGTAGATAAGGTTATCTATCGACCGATCACCGAGTCATCCACGCGGGTTGCTGCCCTGCAGAACGATGATATTGATATTATCAGCGGCCTTGCCCCCGAGCAGGCCGATGCAGTTGAGCGGATGCAGGGTGTACAGCTGATTAGCTATCCAAAAGATCGTGTCTATTACATCACCTTCAACAATATGACCACCGGTGTCGACACGCCAATTGAGAACCAGAAGGTTCGACAGGCGATGAGCTACGCTATCGACTATAATGCTATAATTGATAATATTTTTAACGGAAAGGCCGAAAGAACCGCTGGATTTATTGTACCTGGAAACCTTGGATACGATTCTTCCATAGAACCCTATCCCTACGATCCGGATAAAGCCCGGGAACTGCTGGCAGAAGCCGGATACGAAGATGGATTTGAAATCGAAATGGCCGGCCCTTCCGATACTTATGTAAACTTTGAGGATGTACTGCAGGCAGTGGTCGGCTACTGGGGCGAAATCGGTATTGAAGTAGACCTGGAGTTTATGGAGTCAGGAAAATTTTGGGACCTCCAAGCCAAGCGAGAACTGCCACCCCTCTTCGGCGACAGCTGGTCTACGAGTACGGGAGAAGCCTTTCCGCGTTTGAAAGGATCGGTCGGCGGTAAAGACGCCAGCTATGCTGCCTGGTTTGACCAGAAACTGGTTGATATGGTAGAGGAGGTCGAGCTTACTCCTGATCAAAATGAACGGGCGGAAGTGTATACTGAGATTATGCGCTATATGAAAGAGGATCCTCCCTTTATCTATCTGTACCAGCCCCAGGCTTTTGAAGCTGCTCGTGAACGGGTAAAAAATTATGAACCCCGGGTATCTGAGCAGTACTATTTGAAGGGCGTCAGCCTGGATTAGTTTTTAGGGATTACCTAAATTAAGGGCGCTGCTGGTTTCAGCAGCGCCACTGTTGTATCGTTTTAGTATTGTTAGGCGTGTTGAGGGGGAATGAATGCTGAGATATCTCTTGTCGAGAGTTATGTACTCGATTGCGTTACTAGTAGGTGTGCTGTTTATTGTATTTATACTACTGCACATTACCGGCGACCCGGTCAGCTTGATGGTATCGAGGCAGGCCTCTCCCGAGGAGATCGAGAGCCTGCGTGAAGAGCTGGGCTTTAACCGCCCGCTGATTGTGCAATTCGGCGACTTTGTCCGGGGAGCTGTGCAGGGTGATTTTGGAAACTCCTTCCGCTATCGTGTGCCCGCTTTAGAACTGGTAATGAAACGCATTCCGGCAACTATCGAACTGGCCACCGTTGCACTGATTATGGCTATTCTTATGGGTGTGACGATGGGCATCCTCGGTGGTTCTAATCCGAATACTATTTTTGATTCGATTGCCAGAGCTTTGGGTTTACTGGGACAGACTATCCCCACCTTTTGGCTGGGGTTAATTATGATCCTGATCTTTGCCCTGAATCTGGGCTGGTTTCCCACCTATGGGCGGGAAACCTTTCGGCTGTTTGGGCTGTATCTGCCGGATAAGTCGATTATACTGCCGGCCTTTACCCTCAGCCTGTTTACCACCGGCCAACTTACCCGCTTTACCCGCTCGGCCGTGATGGAAGTGATGAATGAAGATTATATCACCACCGCCCGCAGTAAGGGGCTGTATAAAATGCGCATATATTTTAAGTATATTCTGAAGAATGCGGCGATTCCCTTGATCAGTATTATCGGAGTGCAGTTCAGCTATCTGTTGAGCGGTTCCATCTATGTCGAGACAATTTTTGCCTGGCCCGGCTTGGGGAATCTACTGGCGGAAGCGGTGGGAACTCGTGACTTTTTCCTAGTGCAGGCGACAGCTTTTTTTACCAGTTTTGTGGTTATCGGCCTGCATCTTCTGACCGATTTTATCTATGTTCTGGTTGATCCCAGAATACGCTATAAATAGACCGGAAAAACTATGGAAGAAAATACAAATACTACCAGAACAACAGGATTGATAGTCGATGAGCAGGCGGACCGCAGTATTACCGCCAAGTTTGTGTATGTAGTCCGGCTGCTGTGGAGAGACAAAGCGGGGCTGCTGGGTCTGATAATGTTCCTTACAGTTGTGTTAGCTGCACTCTTTTCGCCGTGGGTAACGCCCCATGATCCGATGCAGCAGCAGATAGCAGCCTCAAAACAGCCCCCGGCCTGGGTTGAGGGCGGCACTACCGAGTATCTGCTGGGAACCGACAGTCTTGGCCGCGATGTGCTCAGCCGGATTATCTACGGAAGCCGGGTTTCAATAACAGTCGGCTTTCTGGGGGTTATGTTGGCCTTTACCCTGGGAATGATGATCGGACTCATCTCCGGCTATAAAGGAGGGCGTACCGACAACATTATCATGACACTGGTCAATATGATCCTCTCGCTGCCCTATCTTGTATTTGTGGTGTTTGTGGCTGCGATACTGGGGAACAGCCTGCTGAATGTGATTCTCATCTTCGGTCTCACCGACATTCCCATATTCGTGCGTGTGACCCGCGGCGAGGTATTACGGCTGCGGGAAGAGGGATTTATTGAAGCGGCTCAGAGTATCGGCCAGAGGACCCCGAAAATTATATTTCATCATATAATGCCGAACCTTTTAGGTCCCTTAATTACACTGGCAACCTTCGAAATGTCGGCAATGATATTTTACGAAGCGGGATTAGGATTTCTGGGTCTTTCCGTTCCACCCTCCGTTCCCAGTTGGGGAAATATGCTTTCGATGGGAAGGCAGTATCTGACGGTGTACCCCTGGATGTCGGTATATCCCGGCCTGGCGATTGTATTTACCGGTTTCGGGATGAACCTGTTCGGTGACTGGCTGCGAGATGCAATGGACCCGCGCATGCGGCAGAAAAAGAAATAGGAACGAACATGAGCTCACTTTTATCAGTACAGAATTTAAAAACCCGCTTTAATACCTTTGACGGAACCGTATATGCGGTAAACGGCGTCGATTTTGATCTCCAGGCCGGTGAAACCCTGGCGGTGGTTGGGGAGAGCGGCAGTGGAAAGAGCGTGACAATGCTGTCTCTGTTAGGTCTGCTGCCGGCCGAGTCGGCGGAAGTGTCGGGAGAGGCACACCTGCAGCTGGATAATAAGGACATCGATTTATTACACATAAGCAAAGAGCGACTGAACAAGATACGGGGAAAACACATCAGTATTGTGTTTCAAGATGCCCTGCGTTCGCTCAATCCGGTTCTGAGCGTGGGGGAACAAATCAGTGAATCACTAATTACACACATGGGCTACAACAAAAAGAAGGCCTACCATCGGGCAGTAGAACTGCTTGAGAACGTGGGAATATCCTATGCCGAGAAAAGGTATTACTCGTATCCCCACCAGTTTTCCGGCGGTATGCGCCAGCGGGCGATGATCGCCATTGCGATTGCCTGCGAACCGGAAATCCTGGTGGCCGATGAGCCGACTACCGCCCTGGATGTGACCATTCAGACGCAGATTGTAGAGCTTACCCGTCGTCTGCAGCGGCAGATGGGGATGACGGTTATATGGATTACCCATGACCTGGGAGTCGTGGCGGGAATAGCCGACCGGGTAATGGTAATGTACGCCGGCATGCCCATCGAGAGAGCGCCAGTGGACGATCTGTATGAAAACCCGCAGCACCCCTATACCGAAGGGCTGCTGGGCGCCATTCCCGAGATAGGCGATACCGAGCAAAAGCGACTGATCAGCATTGCCGGGGCGCCTCCTGACCTGTTTGAGGCACCGCAGCACTGCCAGTTTGCCTGGCGCTGCCCTTATGTGTTCGACCGGTGCTGGAAGGAAATTCCGCCGAATTACCGGGTAGACGAGGGACACTACACGAAGTGTTTTTACGATATGAAGCAGCAGCAGCCGCGGAGCGAGGAGTAGAGCAGTGGAATTAGTGACAGTAGACGGTGTATCGAAACATTTTCAACTGAAGCGCAGTTTTCTCTCGCTGGGCCGGGCGCCGGTGGTAAGAGCGGTCGATAATATCAGCTTTTCTATTGAGAAGGGCGAGACCCTCGGGCTGGTGGGCGAGAGCGGCTGTGGAAAATCCACCCTGGGACGTACCATTCTGCGTCTCTATGAACCTACCGACGGTGCCATCAGATTCGAGGACACCAATATCTCGGAACTCGGCAAAGAGGATCTGCGCAAGTTCCGTACGAAAATGCAGTTCGTCTTCCAGGACTCCTACTCCTCTCTGAATCCGCGCCACCGCGTCGGCGACATTATCGCCGAACCGATGATGATTCACACGGAAATGACGCCGAAAGAGATCAAGGACCGTATATTCGAGCTGCTCGATCTGGTCGGCCTCAAACCGATGCACGCCGAGCGCTTTCCGCACGAGTTCTCCGGCGGGCAGCGCCAGCGTATTAACATTGCCCGGGCTCTGGCCCTCTATCCGCGATTCGTGGTCTGTGACGAACCGATTTCGGCTCTGGACGTTTCCATCCAGGCGCAGGTCGTGAACCTTCTGCAGGATCTGCAAAAGAAACTGGGTATCACCTACCTGTTTATCGCCCACGATCTGAGTATGGTGCAGCATATCTCCGACCGAATCGCGGTAATGTACCTCGGCCGCATGATGGAGCTGACCACCAGTCGAGAACTGTTCGCCGACCCTTTGCACCCCTACACGCAGTCGCTCATCTCCGCCATCCCCATTCCCAACCCCAAGCGAGAACGCGGGCGTGGGCACATTGTACTCGAAGGCGAAGTCCCCAGTCCGGTAAATCCGCCCTCCGGCTGCGTGTTTCACACCCGCTGCCCGGTGGCAGAAGAGAAGTGCAGCCGGGAAATCCCTGAATACCGTGAAGCCAAAGCGGGGCATTGGGTGGCTTGCCACTTTGCACTGGATGCTGACAAGGTAAAGATTCTGTAATACAGCCGAGTTAAGCTGTGTTATCGCCCATCTGCTGCTATATTATCCAAATAATCAGCCTAAAACTCTGTAGAGAGGAAATTCTCCCTTCACCAGTCTTTTCTTCTATACTATAATTTCTTAACTTTGATAGAACCGGAAAAAGACTTATGAAAAAACTTACCTTCTTCACTGTGCTCATTTTAGTGTGTTCTACCTTTCTTATCTTGCTCGTCTCGGCGGGACTTCTGTTGAATATCACCGACTCGCTTCTGAACGCAGGACAGTCGAGCGGGCTGTCGGACGCTTCTATATCCGGCCTTGCGCAGATCAAAACGGTAGGCGGGGTCGGCATCGGTCTGGCCTTGTTCTTGCTGGCTGCTATCACTGTGTTCTTTTTGTGTGGAGCCCGTCGCTCACTGAGGAAAGAGAGTATTTTTATTGAAGCGGTAAGTGCGGGAAAAACAACAATACCTGAAACGCTGCCCTTTTCAGCCGGGGATGATGTGGCCAGGATAAGCACTGCCCTGCTGCGCCTGTTTACCGAACTGCGTCGATTTATTTTGCAAATCAAGAATACCGGTATTCAGAGCCAGGAGATGGGAGAGGACCTCCTGAAACAGGCTAAGACAATCGGGGAGCAAACAGAAACAATTAATAGCACAATGGGCAGCGTCGAGTCGAAAGTCCAGGAACTGGATGAAGAGGTAGTCGAGTCAGAGACAGCGGTCCGGGAGATGAATCAATATATCGATAATGTAAACGAGCAGATAAGTGAGCAGTCATCCGCGGTCAGTGAATCTTCGGCCTCGGTTGAAGAGCTGATTGCTTCCATCAAAAGTATTGCTGCAATCGCCGAATCGAAAGAGCAGCAAGCCCAGAGCCTGGCCGATTCTGCTAAAACCAGTGAAGGCGAAATGCGCAAAACCAGCGAAGTGATCCGTAAAGTGTCCGATTCTACTTCGGTGGTAATGGAAATGGTTGAGGTTATCAATGAAATCGCCGAAAACACCGACCTGCTGGCCATGAATGCGGCGATTGAGGCGGCCCACGCCGGCAATTATGGTCACGGGTTTGCCGTAGTTGCACAGGAGATCCGCAGTTTAGCCGAAAATGCCCGTGATAATGCCCGGAAAATGAATGAGAACCTCAAACAGGTGGTTGAAAATGTCCAATCCATGGCTGACATCAGCGGGGGATTGGAGGAGACCAACCGAAAAATGATCGAAGAGATCCACGAAGTGGCCGACGGTATGCGCGAGATGCGCAACGGTACTGAAGAGATGTCGGCCGGTAGTGATCAGATCTCCTCGGCCCTTGGGAACCTGGTAAGCTCCAGTGACCAGCTGAAAGAGGCGTCGACCGGAATGAAGAGCAGGCTGGAGGTGGTGGAGCATTCCGTCGGCTCTTTGAAGGACCTCTCCCGCATGAACGCCGAAAGTGCTCAGGCGGTTGGGGTAACAGTAGAACGCATCGGCCGTTCGATACACATGCTGGAAAAGCTCGGACAGGTGAATGAGCGGACAGTGGGAACCTTGAATCACTATGTCGCACGGTTTCCGGTTAGGGGAAATGTGGTTGCAGAAAATTTACCGCCGTACAACTACCTGCAGAATGGCGAACCGATGGGTTTGGCGGTAGATATCGTGCGTGCGATGCATCTGCAGATGAATAAAACCGCTGAAATCGAGTTTATGCGCTGGGAGGAAGCCCAGGAAACTGCATCTACCCATCCGGAGGTGCTGCTGCTGACGGTATTTCGTTCACAGGATCGGGAATCGATGTTTCATTGGATCGGTCCCGCATTCCGCGAACAGGTGCATTTATTCAGCCTCAGACAGCGTGAGATCGGGACCGTTGGTGACATCGCTGACCGGCGGGACTTGCGTATCGGAACTCAGCGTGGAAATATTGAAACTCAGTATCTGCTGGGGAAGGGCTTCGAAGCCGATAAAAACCTGTTCACATATAATGATACCAGCCAGCTGATTCAAGCCCTGTATAGTCAGAATGTGGATGCCATACCCATGGGTAAGCTGCAGATGGTGCACCAGCTGCAGGTCATGCAGCGAGATCCGAACGATCTGGAAAGTATCTTCGCCCTGAACGAGATGTCAACCGATTTGTACATGGCTGTAAGCCGTTCTACTTCAGAGAAGAGGGTTAGAAGGTACCGGGATGCATTTCGGCAGCTGAAGGAATCGAAGGAGTATGAGCAAATCCTGGACCGATGGACCTAGTTCTTATCAAATAACGGGTTAGGTATAATTGACATATTTAACGAAATCTTTCTTGACCGTGGTCATACGGATTGCTACACTTTGCTAGTACACAACATATGAATACCGAATTAGTAGGCCAATTTTTAATTTCACCGAACTGGTTTAGAGCAATTCTGGCCGTTATTTTATTTATATACGCAGTCCGTCTCCCGGCTCGACCCCCCTGTTTTACGGCATTTGTATCTATACCTCTGATTTTTCTACTGCGCGACATTGCGCTGTTTTTTGTACAGGCACAAACCATTGTACTGACGGCCGAGTACATTGTCATGTCGATCTACCTGTGCTGGGTATGCGGGTATCGCGGCCGCAGTGAGGGGCGGGTCTATGTTATGGCGGTCAGCCCCCTTATGGCTGTTATCACGATTTTGTCGCTGATCTCCCATGAAGCACCGGTGTGGGATGTACTGCACACCTTAGTAGTTCTGATAACGTTTATTTTTTTAATGCAGCAGGTTTATAACGTATCCACTAAAAATGTGCGTGAAGCTGAGTTCGTAGAACATATGCGAGGCTATTTTTCACTCTACTACATACTTATTTTGATGCTTGAAATTTTCGTAGGAGTAGAGTCATTGATTTTTGCCGGCCTTCTATTGCCGGCTACTTATCTGGTTCATTTCAGCGTTTTTCGTATGTACTATGTACAGGACGACTATGAAAAAGAAGAGGACCTCAAGTTTACTCGTTCATACATCAATTCGGTCTTCGATTTCATTAAAAATATTAACGAAGCTCTCTCAGAACACAGCGCAGTGCAGAATGTGTTGGATTTTGTGATTGCCTCTGTAATGGAAACCACCCATGCTGACGGTGGTGTGATTCTACTCTACAACGAAGAGGATCAAAAACTGCGCGTACGCAGCTTATCCGGCTATTATCCACCGCCTTTTAGTGTTCCGGATATTGTGACAAAAAAAATTGGAAAAATCGATGCCTACTTCAGATCAAAACCGCTCACTCTCAACGATACCTACATAGGCCGGGCTGCGCGGGAACAATCGCCGCTGTATATTCCACATGCTGAAAAGAGTCCTGAAATCAGTGATCTCATTAAAGACGATATAAATTACTGCAGTTCTCTCATTCTGATTCCGCTGGCAGTCTCCGGCCGCTTGTACGGAGTGTTGAGCATTATCTCTCGTGATCCGGAGCACCGCTTCAGCGAACAAGATTTCGAACGAACCCGAGTGTTTGCTGACTATACCTCACTAACCATCGATGCACTCTACAACTATGTGGAGCTGGTCGAAAAGCGCGAAATCGAACGGGAAGTAGAGATAGCCGGAGGAATTCAGAAGAACCTGTTTCCCAAAGAATTGCCCGCCGACTCTCGCCTGAGCATCTCCGCCCAAACAATACCTGCCCGGGGAGTCAGCGGCGATTATTATGACATCATCCAGCTGCCGGGTGACAATCGTCTCGGGATCCTGGTGTGTGATGTTGCCGGCAAGGGTATTCCTGCCAGTCTGGTGATGGTGATGATTCGTACAATCCTCCATCTGATTGCCGGAGAGGCCCGTAGTGCCAGTGATTTTGTCTCGTTCATTAACCGCGGTGTGGCCGGGAATGTAGGAATCGAGCGCTTTGCCACCCTTTCATTTCTGATCCTGAATCCGATGAACGGTTCGGCAGAGTATTGCAACGCCGCCCATCATCCTCTATTGCTGTATCAACCTGAACAGGCGAGCTTTCGTCAAATCGATTCGGAGGGAGTTCCTGTGGGGATTGATGCGACCTGGGACTATCCGCAGACTTCGTTCCAGATTGAAAAAAACGATCTGTTGATTTTTTACACCGACGGTATCACAGAGGCTATGAATTCTAAAGATCAACAGTTCGGTTTCGATCGCCTGAAAAAAGTTATTGAAAACAACTGCTACCTTTCACCGGAAGAGCTCAAACAAAGGATATTCGTTTCAATTGACGAGTTCGTCGGCGAGGCCAGTCAGCACGACGACGAAACCCTCATTATCGTTCAAAAAAATTAGCTGTCTGACGAGTGGCTATTATTGCTGAGAACTTCACTTCTTTATGGTAAGCAGCAGCCCGAGTATTACCGAGAGTGCCACCGCGAATAAAACCCGCATTTCTTCCGGAAGCAGAAAGGTTACTGTATGCGCTGGGATCCAGAAAAGGGGTATGGTTTTTTTATACACGAAGCTCCACATTTTTTCCCAGTTGATGGTTTTCAGCAGCGGTAGCAGCGCAAACCCGCGCAGCGGAAATCTGCCGCCGTTCTGCGCTATATAGGTGTCGGTTAGATGATGAGTCATCATCATGATCGGTGCAAATATGATGTTCATGAACAGGGATATGGTAAACGCGTTGAGTAGCTTCATCCCCGTCGGTTCGGGTACACTTCCGGCGAAGAAAATACCGGTTACCCCGTGGGAGAAGATCCCGAAGGCGATCCAGATGAACACTCCCAGTATGCCCCACACGACTGCTTTCGGCAGCAGCCCGAACTGCGGCGGCAAGTAGATGCCCGTTTGCAGCCGTGCCACCAGCATCTCTCCAAACGTTGCGAGCACGGCGAATTTCAGAAACGACAGCGTCGCGGGAAACCGCAGATACAGCTCGCCGTAGTGCCGGTAAGAGACCGGGTGAACGAAGACCGCCACCACCGCCGCGAGAAACAGCGCGGCCATGACATCCCGCTTTACGAAAATTGGTGTTGAATTAGTCATAACTGTTTTGAGTATAGCACTTAGAGTATGAGGTGCACAATGATCAATCTAAGTTTTGGCCGAGTTGAGCTTTATCTGTTTAATAGCACCATTTTTCGAACAGCAGGGTTAACTGCCGGAAGACCAGCTCTCGAGGTACTCTCGCTGGGAGTCCGAGAGTTGATCTATCTCCAGGTCGAGAGATGAGAGTTTGAGCTCGGCTACGCCCTGGTCGATCTCCTCGGGGACGGTGTACACCTTCGCTTCGAGTTTGCCCGCTTCGATTAGGTACAGCAGAGAAGAAACCTGCAGGGAAAAAGTCATATCCATGATCTCGGCGGGATGGCCGTCGCCGGCCGCCAGGTTGACCAGGCGCCCTTCGGCCAGCAGATAGACCGACCGGCCGTCGCCCAGGTCGTAGCGGCGGATGTTGCTGCGCACTTCATCCTCCCGTGAGGATAGCGATTGCAGGTCGGGTTTGGAAATTTCTACGTCGAAATGGCCCGCGTTGCAGAGGATTGCTCCATCTTTCATCTGCTGAACATGCTCTTTGCGAATAACATCGTTGCAGCCGGTAACTGTTACGAAGAAGTCGCCTTTGCAGGCGGCTTTTTCCAGCGGCATGACCTCGAAGCCGTCCATCCAGGCTTCCGAGGCTTTAATGGCGTCGATTTCGCAGACGACTACGCGGGCCCCGAGTCCCTTTGCACGCATGGCAACACCTTTGCCGCACCAGCCGTAGCCGATAACTACCGCAGTTTTACCGGCAACAACCAGGTTGGTGGTGCGCATAATGCCGTCCCATACTGATTGACCAGTGCCATAACGGTTATCGAACAGGTATTTGCACATGGCATCGTTTACGGCAATCATCGGAAACTTGAGTTCTCCGGCAGCTTCCATGGCGCGGAGGCGGTGAATACCGGTTGTGGTTTCTTCGGCACCGCCGATGATATTTTTCAGGTGTTCGCGCCGGCTGGAGTGCAGCGTGGCAACCAGGTCTCCGCCGTCGTCGATGATCAGGTCGGGTTCGAAATCTATAAGCTTGTTTATGAAACCGTAATATTCGTCGGTACTGGCGCCGTACCAGCTGTGAACCTCGATTCCCATTGAGGCTAGCCCGGCGGCTACATCATCCTGAGTAGAGAGAGGGTTACTGCCGGAGATTATAACCTCTGCGCCGAGGTCGCGGATAACGGTGGCCATGTAGGCGGTTTTGGCTTCGAGGTGCAGGCAAATGGCTACTCTGCGGTTTTTCAGCGGTTTTACCTCTGAGTTGATCTGTTTGATCTCATTGAGAATATCCATCCGTTTGGCAACCCATTCGATTTTTTTGCGTCCCTGGGGTGCAAGCTCGGGGTTTCGGAGTGAAGACTGTTTAATTTTCGATTTGTGTCCGTTGTTATCCGTCATTGTAATGCTCCTCGTCAGTTTAGAAGAAGATACCTGCCCATGCGGCAAGGTATATTACTGCTATTATAACCCACTGAGGCGCTGATAGAAAGCGTCGTTTTACCTTGCGGCGGTATTCAGGATATTCCTGGGGAAACCAGCGCTGCAGGCGCTGCTCTTCGTAGAATGCTCCGGTCAGCTGAACAATTACGGCCAGAGCTGACCATGCCAGGGCATAGACTGAGTGGAGGGCAATGACCACCCCGATAGTTATGAGTAGATGGCCGGTGTACATGGGATGGCGTCTACGGGCGAAGGGGCCTCCGGTAATCAGGTAGCGCGGTTTCTCTGATCGCCCGGAGATTTTTTCACGGGCATGGTGTATAGCGTGGGCTGCTCGGTGCGAGATCATCCGGCCGTGGTAGAAGAGTACCAAACCTATGATGAAAGCGCTGATATGAATCGGGGTAAACGCGGCCCAGGTTTCGAGTGGTACAATCCATTTGTTCAGAAGAATAATAATTCCGCGGCCGGCGGTAAATAAAACTGAGAAAAAGAGGGCCGCAAAGAGGCTGCGGACGAGAAGCGAGCGGTAGCCGCTGAAAGAAATGCTCCAGTTGTCGGATAAGGCGCGCTGCAGTTCTGATTTGCCGGCAGGAGTCAGTCTTAGTACGAAGGAACTCTCAGAGGCTTGGGGCTTGTCGGTAGAGGAGTCGTCGACAGCATATGCCTCCTTGAACATCTCTCCGCGGTTAGTGATGCGTTCCTTTTCTATTTCGAAGAGAAACCACCGGACAAACTGGCGGTGACGATGCCGGTCGAGACGTTGAAACCCGTACTTGCTCAGGTCGAGTTCTTCTTGGTCACTGCTGCGCAATAGATCAATCAGCAGTTCGGCGGCACCTTTGAGTATGAGTACTGCAACTATCAGACCGACCAATTGATCCAGCAGTATGATGCTGCTATTGGTTGAAGTTGGCTCTGATTGTGGTGCCCGGTTCGATATCCTCGGTCAGCCATACGTTGCCGCCGATGACTGAACCTTTTCCAATGCGAATACGGCCCAGAAGGGTTGCTCCCGAGTAAATAATTACGTCGTCCTCCAGAATTGGGTGGCGGTCGATGCCTTTGATGGGTTTTCCGTTTTCATCCAGCGGAAAGCTGCGAGCGCCGAGGGTTACGCCCTGATAGAGCCGTACATTTTTGCCGATGATGGATGTTTCACCGATGACCACTCCGGTGCCGTGGTCTATGAAGCAGCGTTCATCGATCCGTGCACCCGGGTGGATGTCGATTCCGGTTTTTGAGTGGGCTATTTCGGTAATAATTCTTGGGATGAGCGGAACTTCGAGTTTGTACAGCACATGTGCGATGCGATAGTTGGTGAGGGCGTGGAGGCTGGGATAAGAGAATATAGTCTCCCCGACGCTTTGGCTGGCCGGGTCGCCCTCATAGGCAGCTATCGCGTCAGTGGACAGGAGATGGCGGATAGCCGGCAGTTGTTCAATCAGCTGCTGGACGGTGTCCTCGGCTTGCACCTGGCAGTCGTTGCACATTCCGGTTGTACGGTGACCGCACTCAAAGCAGTAGCCCCGCCGGACCTGTTCGGAAAGTTGATGGTATACGTTGTCGAGTATCGCCCCGAGGTGGTAGTGCAGGAGCCGGTCTTTGATGCCGGGGTCGCCGAAGTACCCCGGAAACAGTACCGCTCGTAATTCTTCACTTATATCTGAGAGTACCTCGGTGGAGGGCATTGGGACCTGTTCGAACCCGTGGTGGTAAATGCTGCTCAGTACCTCACTGGTTGACAGCTGCTGGGCGATTCTTTCTATAAACGATTCCTGCTCGGGGGCACCGGCAGCTATGCCATTACCCGCAGCTTCATTCGGAGACACGTCGGATTCATGCTCGCTTCTGCGGCTGTGTTTGTCTGCGGCCATGCTTTAATCCTGTCCGAAGTCGTACAGAGGAGTAGACAGGTACCGCTCTCCGCCGGAGGGTAGCAGGGCCACGATTAGTTTATCGCGAAACTCCTCACGGCCGGCCAGTTTCAGGGCCGCCGCTACGACGGCGCCGGAGCTAATGCCGCAAAAGACCCCCTCTTCACGGGTCAGGCGGCGGGCGGTATCAAATGCTTCGTCGTTACTAACCGTAAGAACCTCATCGAATACTTCGGTGTTGAGGATATCGGGGATAAATCCGGCACCGATACCCTGGATCTTGTGGGAACCGGGTTGCCCTCCGGAGAGGACCGGCGAATCAGCCGGTTCAACGGCAATGATCTTGATGTCACTGCGCTTCTGTTTCAGCTTTTCGCCGGTTCCGGTGAGCGTACCTCCGGTTCCGACTCCGGCAACAAAAGCTGCCAGCGTTCCATCGGTGTCGCTCCAGATTTCCTCTGCGGTGTTATCGCGATGGGCCTGTGGATTGGCTTGGTTCGTAAACTGACTCGGGATGAAGCTTTTCTGGAGGCCCGAGGCAAGCTCCTCTGCTCTGCGGATGGCGCCCTTCATGCCCTCATCGGCTGGAGTCAGCTCCAGCTCGGCGCCGTAAGCCCTGATAATCTTGCGACGCTCCTGCGACATGCTGTCGGGCATAACGATAATGAGACGGTAGCCTTTTACTGCGCACACTTGCGCCAAGCCGATTCCGGTGTTGCCGGAGGTAGGTTCTATTACGACAGTCTCGGCGTCGAGTCGGCCGTCTTTCTCGGCAGCTTCGATCATCGAAAGTGCAATTCGGTCTTTTACCGAGCCGGCCGGATTACTGTATTCCAGTTTAACTGCAATTTCGGCCGGCAGGTCTTTGCTAAGCCGGTTCAGCCTGACCAGCGGGGTGCGGCCGATCAATTGGTTTATATTATCATATATATGCATGGTAACTCTCCCGTTAATTTAAGAGTAAGTACAGACCTGAAAGGAGTCAAGCTGTTCAATCGTACTCTACGCGGTGCATCCCTTGATAGACGTCGTTCCTGCGGATGGAGTAAGAGAGCTCCCAGTCGTTGTAACGTGCGTCGATACCTATCTCTATATCGAGCAGTTGCAGTGTGCTGTTCTGATCGCTCACGCTGCCCTGCGGCGGGATCGGTATTTGGAGAAGCTGAGCAGCCTCGTTCAGTTGGACTTCTACCAACAGCGTATTTTCTTCGGAAGCCTTATCATTGCGAGTATCTGTTGTGTCGGCAGTTCCGGGAATAGGTGCTGGACGGTAGCTTATCGTGCCCTGCATGGTTTCTCCCCGGCGGTCGACGAAGCTGAAGTCCTCTGAATAGTTGAAGGAGAGTAAATCTGTCTTTGACCGAAAGGATTTTTCTTCACGCAGCACCCACTGCAGCGAGTAGAGTATATCGTTGAAGTGGCGGCTTTGATCGCGAACCACGGCCCGCTGACCGGGCCGTACTCGCACCTCTGTCTCCCAGTCGTGAAATTTTATCTCCGGCAGATCTATGACTCCGAAGTTGCGCGAAAGATGGGTTCGTACGGTGTGGAGACCCGGGCGGAGTTTGTCGGCGATGAAGGGTTCGGTCGGATCTCCGGTGGTGTAGCCTACAAAACTGTCATCTATGAAGATTTCTGCGTTGATGAGGGGTGAGTATACCGCAAGAATGCCGGGTTCCTCGTTGCGCATGCTGATGATTGAGCGGCTGCCGTCCTCGGTGGTAAAGGTGAGAGACCGACCGGTCAGTGAGTGTACTGCCTGTTCGGAGAGCCGGTGGATGGTGTTTTCATCTGTGCCGCGCTCACGAAATACCGTTGCCTCGCCGTCGGAGACTCGCAAGAGTTTGAGAATAAAGATGAGCTCATCGCCGAGGTGCACAAATTCCCCGCGCAGGAGATAATCAGCGCTGGTAAGTGATTCTATTTCCTCGGATGCATCGCCGCTGCCTTCAAACAGCCCGCTGAGGGCCAGTTTTTTCTCCTGTAGAAGAGCATCGATCTCTTCGCGGCTGACGAGTTGCAGAGAACTTACCGAGGACAGGTCGTACATCAACAGTGCTTCGGCAATTTTGCCGAGATAGTCGGAGCGTAAGTCGGCGGTGGTGTTTTCGAACGGCAGGACTGCCACCGTGGTTGTTGACGGCTGCGAGACGCAGGGTACTAGGCCCAGAAACATGAGAAATAAGGCTGAAAGCAGAACTGCGTGAGGACGGTTCTTCATCTTTAACCTCCGGTTTCTACTATAGCGCGTAAAAAACAATAAGTACATTGAAAATTCGGGCTCTTGATAGTATGATTTTAACAGTGTCCAGCTAGAGGAGGAACAGGTATGCGGAGCGGATTAAGGTGGGGAGCTGCAATCTTGGCGGTGCTGTTGGCGATTACTTCTGTCGGTGCGCAAGAGATATCTGAAAAAAAAGATATTGCAGTGTTCAGTCTGAGCTATTCGGATTATTCGATTCCAAGCGGTGCTTTGGGTCTGGTCGATCAATCGATTCAGAATGTGTTTATTGATCTGGGACGATTCAATATAATCGGCATGAAGTACCGATTAGAATCGAATGATATCGATGAGTTCATAAGCAAGATCAAAGAACTCAAGCAGGAAAATGTTGAAATCCCCGAAAAGGTTCGCCTAGGCGAGGAAACTTTTACTGAGGCCGATTTCAATCAGCTGGTCGGTTCTTTTATCGTGGTTGTACCGGTAATGTCTTATTATAATGTGTATGAAGAAGGAAATGACTACGAGGCTGAGATTCAGACTTCTTTTACATTTATAAAGGTAGATACGGCAGAAACCTTTGCCAGTTTCCAGATAGATACCAGTGCCAGTGGAGAAAATTCTCGCGATGCTGTAAAAAGGGCGGTTGATATGATCCCCATACAGCTGCAGTATGAACTCCGCAGTGTCCCCGAGTTCCAGCTGAAGACCGCCATTGTCGATGTGGTCGGTAATGAGTACATAATGGAATTCGGCAGCAACATGGGGGTTCAGATTGGGGATGAGTATGTAGTTACTCGTGAACAGATCCTGCCTTCAGGCTATACTCGCACCGAAGAGATAGGACTGTTTGTCATCAAGAATGTCAGCGAACAGGTCTCGACTGCCAAGAAGATCTACGCCAGTGAAAAAACAGGTATCGGCGACCAAATGGTGGAGATTCCACGGCTCGGATTTAACGGAAGTCTGTATGCCCACGTGCTCAAGGATAACGCGCCGGAAGGTACGGAAAACCGGTTTGTCATAGGACTTAGTGCCACGGCAACCCGCGGATTTTATAACTGGCGGCCGATAGTCGGTGCCGAAGTACCGCTCGGAGATAATTTCCTAATCTGGTTTCCGGTGATGTCCTATGTGGGCATGGAGTACAATTTACGCCTAGGTCGGCTCAGCATAGCACCTTCGGCAGCCGTAGGCTTAGGTGCTATGGTACCGATCATTGGAGATGAAGAGTTCAGAGAGAACTTTGATTTTCTGGCCAGTTTCGGTGGAACTGCTAAAATTAGTGTGAACTACTTGTTGAACCGGGACATGCTGCTGAATCTAAATGCCGGTTACTCGATGTACGTCGGTTTGTTCGACGACTTCTACTTCGACGGCGATTTGTATACGAACCCGGCGGATGTAGAGGGCAGCTTTATCGGCGCCGGCCTCACATTCAAGCTCTAATAGCGGGCGGCGACTAAACGGCGACTAAACGGCGACCTAAACGACGGCACAACGCCCGCCACTCAACGGCGGGCGGCCTGCTGGCCGGCTAAACACTTATTTCCCAGTCTTCGAGGAACGTGTATATGTGCAAGTTAAGATTATCAGTGTTAAAGCCCATCACATCGGTAACGACCCTGCTCTTGCTGTCGCTCATAGCCTTGAGCTCCTGCTCTATCAACAGAATGGCTACTTCCATGGTGGCCGATGCAGTGG
>CAZRWN010000046.1:0-24360 GCA_964603735.1 uncultured Sediminispirochaeta sp.
ATGAACTCATTTTTAAGGTTATCATGGAAGCTGTCGACCTCGAGAGTCAGGAAGAAGCTGCCGGTTACGGTATTCCTACCCGCATGAAGGCTGTGCAGAGCGAAGATGCCGATGCGTATATGCCCGCAGCAATGGAAACCATTGCAAAGGGTGTCGGCGCATACAAGAACCTTCCGGGAACCTCGTTGGCACGAACCGCCCTCGGCGAATTCTTACCTCTGGTAGGCACCGGAGAGCTCAGCCCGCAGGAAGCTCTTGATAAGGCCGCCGCTAAGTATACAGAAGAAGCGAAGGCAAACGGATTCATCGACTAGAGTAGATAATATCCTATCCCGCATCCGGTTTCTTACCGGGTGCGGGTTTTGTTTACTCGCATCCGTTTTGGTACAAGAGGAGTTTTTTCTATGAAACGGAAGATTTTTTATCAGTTTATTGCGCCGAGTAATGCGCTCATGTTTCTGCTCATGATCATACCTCTGGCGTATGCAGCCTATTTGAGCTTTCACTTTGTGACCTTTATGAATATCAACACCCCGGACCCTGTTGGTTTTCAGAACTATTTGAGTATTTTTTCTGACCCGAAGTTCTGGGAAGCTTTTCGATTTTCTCTCCTCATTATTGTCATCACTGTGCCTGCACAGATTTTCATAGGCTTCTTGATGGCTTTATTCCTCGATCAGGTGAATCCTATTTTTAGAGGACTCTTTCTGGCCTGTTTTCTCTTGCCGTTTATCGTGGTTCCCGTAGTTGGTACTTTGATGTTCAAGCAGTTGTTTGAGACAGGAGGGCTTATTGAATGGCTTTATGGAGTGGTATTTAATCAGCCGTTCCAATTCAATCCGACATCTGTAAAGTCCCTGATTATTCTGCACCTCATTTGGCATGCTACCCCGTATCCGTTGGTAGTATTTTTTGCCGGATTACAGACTCTGCCGCAGGATCATCTCGAGGCGGCGGCTGTTGATGGGGCCACCCGTCTGCAGCAGCTCAAATATATCGTGATACCCCATCTCCGGCCGCTGCTGTTAATGGCGACTATGATCTTGATTATGGATATGTATCGCATGTTCGACAGCATACTGGTTATTAGTGAACAGAACCCGATTTATCATGCAGAGAACCTGATGATGTACAACTTCAGAATCGGAATCAAAGTTCAACGCCTCGGTCGGGCGAATGCAACGGCGGTACTTACCGTCTTAGGCGTGCTGGTGGTACTCATTCCCTGGCTGCGCAAAACCTATCAAAGTGTTATGGGAAAGGATTAAGCTATGCAACCTATTAAAAATCCAATCGCCAGATTAGGAGTTTATGTACTGCTTGTCGGTTTTGCAATCTACAGTGTTATTCCGTTTCTTTGGACGGTATTGCAGTCCTTCAAGAATGTACGCCAGGCATTTGCCCGTACTCCGTTAATCATCTTCAAGCCGACCTTTCAAAATTATGAAAAGCTATGGCTGAATTCAACACCGGAAAACTTCGGGTATCTCGGCCTGATTCTAGTTGCACTGTTTGCGACAATAGTGCTGCTGCTGATGTTTGCCGATCGCCTGCCGATTCCGAAGTCGGTCATGTATCTCGCTGCCCTGGGCGTGTTTTTTTTCACATTGTGGCTCCTGCCGCGTATAATTGATACTGCAGAGTTTTATAATTATTTCGTCAACTCGGTAATCGTTACAGTAGGAGTGGTTACGATTTCTATGACTATAGGCAGCCTGGCAGGTTATGGCTTAGCCCGCTTCAGCGGAATTGACGGCGTAATCATTCTGATCGTAGCACTCGCCTTCCGGGCATTGCCGCGTATGGCCTTTGCCTTGCCTTATTATTCGCTGGGGCAGCTGACCGGGTTTCACGATACCTATATCATGCTGATACTAGTGCTCGTAGCGGCGAACCAGCCGTTCAGCATCTGGATGCTGCGCGCCTTTTTCGCCGAAATTCCACGGGAGTTGGAAGAGTCGGCCAAGATTGACGGGTTGGGACCCTTTTCGGCCTTTGCACGGGTAATCATCCCCTCTGCCTGGCCAGGGATTATCTCAACCGGTCTGTTTTCTCTCCTGCTGGCCTACCACGAATTCCTGCTGGCACGTGTTTTGACCAACTCGAAATGGACCCTGCCGGTGGCAATCGTACAGTTTACCGGCGGTGAAGCGCCGGGACACATCACCATGGCCGCCGCGGCGGCAGTTTCAGCGACCATACCGATAGTACTGATTATCATTTTCTTCCAGAAACACCTGGTAAAGGGTTTAACTGGTGGAGCTGTAAAGGGATAAGCACAGTCCTTTGAATGTATATAAAATATCCTAACCGCAACTTCCCGCTCTATACCGGCGGGAAGCTGCCTCTTAATGAAGTGTAACAGGAGCAATTTATGGCAGAAAAAGAGCGCAAAAAAACGACAACCCCAGCTCCCGGCGGAGCGGCTGGCGATGAGGCAGTAGTCTTCGACTTAAAAGCCGATATAAGTGAAATGATACCGCCGCAGGGCGGGCGCAGACAGAGCCTCGAAGGCTTTGATGAAGATTACAATGATATCGTCGACTACATCGTTCGCTGCACCTACAAAATCTGGGATGAGAAGAACGTCGGTCTGATCTACACCCATTATCATCATAAATCCCTGGCTCACATGCCGCACGGTTTGGTGTACGGCCGTGATGATGTGGTGGCCGCTACTGCCGGGGCGCAGAATGCGTTTCCTGATTTCAAACTGTATGTGGATGACGTGCTGTGGCGCGGAAATGATCAGGACGGCTTTGATACCTCCATGCCGAGTACTGCCGTCGGCACCAACCTGGGGTGGAGTATGTACGGTCCGCCGACCGGTAGGAAAATCTGCCGGCGCGGTATTGCCAACTGCTTTACCCGAAAAAACCGCATTATCGAAGAGTGGGTGGTGCATGACGATGTAGCTACGGTGCAGCAGCTCGGTTTCGATCTGGATGAAACAGTGGAAAAACTGGTGGCAGACGGATACTGTGATGACTACCAGGCGGAGCCGGGGCCGATTGAACGGATTCACGGCGAAGGTGAACCGCCGGCCTTGCCGCCGAAACCTGCCGGTGCGGAGGATGTGGAAGGCCTTATCCGGCGTGCACTTGAAGAGACCTTCAACTGGAGGCTGTTCGGGCGGGTCGATGAGTATTACAATGAGAACTATCAGTATCACGGCAGTAGAAATCAGACGCTCTACGGCCGCGACTCATTTAAGAAGCAGCTTCTACAGTGGATTTCGCTGTTTCCCGATGCTCATCTGAGTATAGACGATATTTACTGGAACGGAAATGCGAAAGAGGGGTTCCGGTCTTCAACCCGCTGGACCATGCGCGGAACCCACAAGGGCAATGGCATTTTCGGTCCGCCGTCACACCTGCGAGTTGAGATAATGGGGATCAGCAACCATGTCATCAAAGACGGGCAGTTTACCGAAGAGCTGACTCTGTTCAATGAACTCGAAACTATGGTGAGAATCGAGCGAGCCCGTCAGAAAGCGGCGGAGAAAGCCGCTGAGAAAGCAGATCCGGGTCCGGCTGCGGCGGAAGCTGAACCCGAAAAGTAATGAGGAGTAGTACAGAATGGCAGAGCAGTTCGGTCGCAGTGCGAGCGCGCTTTTACATGATTTTATCGAAACGGTTCTCGAGGAGCGTCAGGTAGGCCGGATAGATGTGCTCTGTTTTCATAGAGTAAGGCTGTTTACTGACGGCAGTCGGCACTATTATTCGGTGCCGGCGGTACAGGAACAGGTCTTGCAGCTTTTTTCCGCATTCCCGGATATTCACTTTGAGGTGCTGCAGGAGCTTACCGACTCTCACACGAAGAGCGGCGCAGCGGCCATGCTGCGCCTGAAAACCTCTGAGTGGGAGCGCACCGGTTTTGTACTGGCGAGAATCGCGCGGGGCCGCATCACTACGCTGCGCTTCGTATTCGCTCTTCAAGGCCGCAATGAGCAGACTAAGGGAATCGGGATTGGCAACTCCTATCCGGCGGCTGAAGTGGAAGTTGCCGCTGTCCCGAATAAAGTGTACATGCAGTATGAATACCTGCAAGAGATGCAGAATTATCCGGTGTTGGAAGATTATATGTATCAACTGGCCGGTCTGCCTCGAGCGGAACAGGGTACAGAAGTTGAATGCTCACAGGACCTGCAGGTATGCCTGCAGCCGGGCAGTGTGTATCTTGCCGATGTGATGGGAGAGAGAACAGCATCCGGACAGCATGTCTATCTGCTGGTCTGGTACAAGGGACTGCTGCTAGAGCAGGGCAATGTTACGACCAGCGGCGCCTCGTATGTAGAGCTGAATGAGCAGGGCGTGCTGCGTGACATCCGGGTCTTCGATGAAATTAACTAAGGAGTGAGACTATGACCAGACGGGAGATTTTTGACGCCACTATGGCACACAAGGAAGTGGGAAGAGTCCTGGTCGACCATGGCAAACAGGTCGGTTCCTTCCACAAAAAAGAGTATAATAAAGTGCGTAAGGTGCTGGGCTTGCCGGAGACAGACAGCTTCACAATTCTCGACCGCATGAATCAGTGTGTAATTTCGGATGAGGATGTGCTGCAGGCGTTGGGAATAGATTTTCGATGGCTTGTTCCGAGATGGACGCAAATAGAAGAGGTTGACGGCGAGCATTACCGGAACCTGTTCGGCGTTCTATTCCGAGATATGGGGGATTCATATTCCGAAGTGGAAGCCCCGCTGCGCGCAGCGGATGTGGAGGATATTGAAAACTACAGCTGGCCGCGAACCGACGACCGCGAGATGTTTGCTGGTCTGAAGCAGCAGGCCGAGGAGTGGCATAAAACTACTGACTATGTAGTTGGAGCCGACGGTATTAAGGGTGGAGTATTCCAGAGTGCCCGTGAGCTGCGGGGTATGGATCAGCTGTTTATGGATTTTGTGCTGAATCCGGATTTTGTGCACGCCCTTTTGGCGAAGGTTACTCAGGTATATAAACAGCTGTATACGGTCTATCTGCAGGAGGTAGGGGAGTATATACAGATCCTTTACTTGACGGATGACTTCGGCAGTCAGAATTCGCTGTTAATGTCGCCGGATATGTGGGAAACATTCCTGAAACCGTATGAAAAAGAGCTGATCGCGCACATAAAGAGTATTGTTCCCAATGTAAAGGTGATGTTTCATACCGACGGGTCGGTCCTGCCGATTATCGACGGGATGATCGATATGGGCGTGGATATTCTGAATCCCGTGCAAACATCGGTTGAAGAACTTCAAGACACCAAGGCGCTTAACGAACAGTACGGTAATCGAATCTGCTTTCATGGTGCCATCGATGTACAGAATGTAATGGTTAATGCGTCCGAAGAGGAGGTCCGGCAGGAGGTAAAGCGGCGTATATGCGATCTGGGAAAAGGCGGCGGGTATATCATTTCAACCTGCCACCAGATCAACTACGATATTCCGGCTGAAAATGTAAAAGCGATGTTTGCGGCTGCGCATGAGTTTGGCGAATATCCGCTAAAGTGCGACTGATGTACTGATATACCAAGCCGCGGAAAAGTGGTTTCATGAGCCTGTGTCTTAACAAGGATGCAGGCTTTTTTTATTTGCAGGCGGAGGTGGCAAAGATGAGGGAATGCTATTTAATACAATAAATGATATATCATTATAAGTAACAAATAAATAATTGTATTATAATAAATTAAAAAGTTTTAAATAAATATTTTTCAAAAGATATGTTTTATGTTATTATAATTATATCGAAATAGACAAACAAGGAGGAGATAGAATGAAGAGACTTCTAATTTTAGTGCTGGTCTGTGTTGTGTGCAGCTTGGGAACTGTATGGGCTGCCGGCAGCAGTGAAGAATCAGGATCAGCGGAACCGGTTATCAGCGCGACCGCTGCGGGTAATCCCGATGCCCCGATTAAACTGAAGGGCATGATCGGTTCCTGGAATACCATGGCTTCCAGTGACGAGGCTAGCAAAGCCTTTTATGAACGACAGCTGCAAAAATGGGCAGAGAATCACCCGGATGTGTACGTAGAAATCGAACTGATTCCCGGCGGACAGACGGCGCAGGCTATGACCAAGCTGTTGAATGCAGCGATCGCCGGCGATCCGTATGATTTTGCCAATGTCGATTCTCAGTGGGTTGGTAACTTCCACGAAGCTGGCGTGTTGAGTGCAATCGATGAGTATGTAAGCCAGTCCGATAAGGATGAGTACTTCGACTTTACTAAAATGGTCACCCAGAGAGATGGAAGCCAGTACTCGCTGTGGGCCGAAACCGGCACGCTGCTGTACTACTACAATACTGACTACACTGCAGAAGCTCCTGAAACCTGGGATGAGGTGTTTGCCCTGTCAGAAAAACTGCAGTCCGAAGATGCCGACGTGTGGCCCTTCCTGACACAGGGTAAAGGTGCTGCCGCTGCCTTCTGCTTCCTGCCGCATTTCTGGGCACAGGATGGCATTCTCTTTGATCCGAACGACGATTTTCGCCCGGTTTTCGGCGAGGGTAAAAACAAGGACGCAATGGTCAAAGCTCTGAATTTCTACCGCGAACTGATTGATGCCAAAGCAACCCCGAAAGAGATTGTCGGATATGAGCATAAAGAACTGCAGGCTGAAGCAAAAGCTGATAATGTCGCCTCCATGATTGCCGGATCCTGGGTAAACGGCGCGCTGTCTGATTCCTGGAATTATACCTCTTTGCCGACTCCGAAGGCCGGTCAGGCTTCCAATATCTACGGCGGATGGACCTTCTCGTTCATGTCCGAAGACGAAGAGAAACTCGAACAAGCGGTGAACTTCATCCAGGCAGTGTATACCAGTGAAGATGCAATGGCCGAACGTCTGCCGCTGCACGGTTATATTCCGACCCGGAAAGATGTTTTTGATGCCCCGGCTTTTGACAGCCCCTTCTATGACCAGATTTACAAAGAGCTGGAAGTTGGACGGGCCCGTCCGGCTACTTCCCTGTATCCGGAAGTGGAGAGTCTGCTCGAAGAGGCAATTGGTAAGATTATTGCAGGAAATGCAAATGTTGAATCGATTGTTGATCAGATGTACGATAAGGTACTTACCAAATACAACGAGATGTAATTTCATGGAGTGCGGGACTTAAGTCCTGCACTCCTTACCCTTCTGGAGGCCCGTCGCATGTTAGATAGTTCAAAGCGCTGGATTTTCGTATGGCTTTTGCCAGTGGCTCTTATACTGGCTTTTTTTTATTTGTTGCCGGTCGTGGACGCCGTGAGGCTGAGTTTTACGAATGCACGAGTTGGAACCGCGGATCTCTCCTTTTCTTTCAGCTCTTATGCACAGGTTTTGCAGGATTCCGACCTGGTGGTAATTTTACGAAATACACTTATCTTTGTAGTTTTTACAGTTGCTTTTCAGCTAACCCTCGGCTTGTTGGTTGGTCTGCTTTTAGAGACTCATCTGCCGGGAATGGAGCTGCTCAAGGTTGCTATGATAACCGCATGGGTCGTACCCGGGGTTATTGCCGGAATCACATGGAATCTGCTGTACAGCAGCGCGGCCTGGGGAGTAATAAACAATACTCTTGAGCTGTTCGGGGGGGAGCGAATCTCATTCTTGGTAAATCCCGGATGGGCTCTGATGGGAGTTGTGATTGCCAACATATGGCGGGGAACCGGATTCAGCGGCATCATGCAGTATGGTGCACTGCGGGCGATCGACCCTCAGTTGTACGAAGCCGCCTCTATTGACGGAGCTTCCGGTATGCAGCAGTTCTGGCGTATTACTCTGCCGCTTCTCAAGCCGATGCTTTTTATAAATCTTGTGCTCATAACGATTGCCACTGTGAACACCTATGACGCTATCTGGGCGCTGACTCAGGGCGGTCCCGGAATTTCGACCACTGTGTTGTCTTTGCAAACCTATAAGACATCTTTTCTACGGATGAACCTGGGGCAGGGTGCGGTGTACGCGGTGTTGATGATTCTTTCATCTACGATCTTCACTTCGATTTACCTGCATATGATGAGGGAGAAATAGATGAGAAGCTACACTTTAAAACAGAGAGTTATTCTCTATATATTCTTTGCGCTGCTGCTGGTCTTCTTTCTGCTGCCGGTGCTCTATATCATCTCGCTTTCTTTGAAAACAGGCGATCAGATACTCGAGAAGGTGCATCTGTTCAACTTTTTTCTCGGTGATGTGACTTTGGAAAATTACGGTAAGGTTATTACCAATATCAGAATGGATATCTACCTCAAGAACTCTGCTCTTCTGGTAATTTCCACGGCCATAGGGGTGCTGTTGGCCGCGTTTCCTTCTTCGTACGCTCTTTCCCGCGGCAGCTTTAAGCGCAAAAACGTGGTCTTGATCGGGATACTCTTCTTTCAGATGATATCGCCAATAATTATAAGTATTCCGATATACTGGTACTACGCCAAGCTCAATCTGCTGAATACCTTCGGAGGTATCGCGCTCATCTACATTGCAATCCATCTCCCGTTCACGACTTTCCTGATGAAGGGGGTCTTTGATGCAATCCCTCTCGAGTTGGATGAGGCGGCCACTGTCGACGGTTGCAGCCGGATGGGGATTCTGGTCAGGGTGCTTATTCCGACAGCTTTGCCGGGAATTGCCAGTGCCACTATCTTTAACAGCATCAATGCATGGTCCCAGTTCATAATTCCGTTCTTCCTTCTGAGTGATAACAAGTTGTATCCTGTTTCGGTGGGAATACTTCAGGCTCAGGGATCGTATCAGGACGTTTCTACCCAATATCTGGCCGCGGCGGGAGTGATCGGCTTGCTGCCGGCAGTGATGCTGGTGTTGTTTTTGCAGAAATTTATCATCAAAGCGCTGGTGGCCGGAGCCGTGAAGGGTTAGAGTAGTAGTATGAAAATTAAATGGCTTGGACACGCTTCCTTTCTGATTTCTGGAGAGGGCAAACGGATTATCACTGATCCGTATGATCCTTCAATTACCAAACTCTATCCGGTGGATGATGCTGCGGATATTGTGGTGAGAAGTTCAGACGATGATCAGGCGCACTGTTATGTACAGGCAATTCCAGGCGAATATGTGCTGTTGACCGCCACCGATTACATTGCACCGAATAAAACCGAGGAGGTCGTAGATGGCATTCCTTTCAGGTTCATTCCTTCCAGAGAGAGTGTTATCCATAAAGAAGTGGCCCGAGAGAATGCATTTTACCGGTTTGCCCTGGAGGGCATCGAAATTGCCCATCTTGGTGATATCGGAAACGCCATGACCGATGAGCAGATCGACTTTTTACGGGGAACGGATATTCTGCTGGCGCTGGCAGGCGGTCCTCCGACCATTGAACTGAAAGATCTTTTTGCGGTAATTGAGGCGATTCAGCCGCGGCTGGTCGTACCTATGCACTACCGCATACCCGGTCCTGAGTTTTTTATGCTGCCGATTGATGAGCTGATCAGTTATTTCGACCAATCAGCTGTTCACTGGGCCGGTGAGTCGGAAATCGAGTTGAGGAAGGGCACCCTGCCGGCGGAAACACAGCTGCTCATCCTCGAACCTTCGAAGGTGAAGGAGTAGGGTGAAAGCGCAGTCACTCCGCAAATTTAGTGCCATATGACCGAGATTCATCTCATTTGTAATGCTCATATAGATCCGGTATATCTGTGGGAGTGGGAGGAGGGAGCCGCCGAGACACTCGCAACATTTCGCGTTGCGGCGGATTTTTGCGAGCGCAGCAACGGTTTTGTGTTCAATAAAAATGAAGTAATCCTATATGAATGGGTCAAAGAACTTGATCCTGCGCTCTTTACCCGCATACAAAAACTGGTGCAAGCGGGCAAATGGCACATTATGGGCGGCTGGTATGTACAGCCGGACTGCAATATGCCCTCGGGGGAGTCTCTTGTAAGACAGATCCTCCGTGGGCGGGAGTTCTTCCTGCGGCATTTCAACACGGTTCCCACCACTGCTATTAATTTCGATCCCTTCGGGCACTCCGCAGGTCTGGTTCAGATCTTGGTGAAAACGGGATTCGATTCGTACCTGTTTTGCCGGCCCGAAGAAAAGTTTCTAGATTTACCTGCATCCGATTTTATGTGGGTCGGCCCGGATGGATCACAAATTCACACCCATCGGGCTATAGAACTGTATAAATCCAGGCGAGGGGCCGCTGTACAACGAATCGATGAGTATCTGGAAAAGGAGCAACCGACTTACAGAGGATTGGTCCTCTGGGGTATTGGAAATCATGGTGGTGGCCCTTCGGCAGAGGACCTTGATGCTATTTCTCAGAATAGAGAGCGATGGAAATCTCAAGGCTGGAAGATACGTCACTCCACTCCGGAGGCCTATTTTCGAGAATACACATCTCAGCTTCCGGTGTTTAAAGGCGATCTGAATCCCTTTGCCGTTGGCTGCTATACTTCCCAGGTCAGGATCAAGCAGAAACATCGTGCCTTGGAAAATGCGCTTTTTCTTACGGAGAAAATAGCCAGCCGGACTGCGCTGTTAGCTGGAATGGAATATCCGCAGCACGAACTACAGCTGGCCGAGGACGATTTATTGCTTAGCGAGTTTCACGACATCCTGCCCGGCACCTCAATTCAATCGGCCGAGGAGAGCTCAATCCGCTTGATGGATCACGGTCTGGAAATTCTCTCGAGAATCCGGATGAAATTACTTCTACAGTTATGCCGCGCAGTTTCCGCCGCAGACCCCCCTGCTTCCAAGATTCAATACAATGAATCGGCTTACTCCCTTTTTATTTACAACCCGCATCCCTGGGATGTGTGCAACAGACTCGTCTGTGAACTCCAATTGGCCGATCAAAACATGAACGGGACTTTTACCGATTTTAAGGTGGTAGACGCAGCTGGCAGTGAAATACCCTGCCAGGTAGAAAAAGAGGCCAGTAATATCCCGGTCGATTGGCGCAAACGACTGGTAATCAAAGCAACTCTCAAGGCTTCCGCCCTTACCATCCTGAAGTGCCTGCCACGGGAATTAGGAGAAAAGAAATCTCCCACTGCCTCCGGCTTTGTCTTCGAGACGGCTGCACACATTAAAGTGAAAGGACGTAATAGTGAGTTCGTTGTTTCAAAAGCATCCGGGGCACTGATCAAGATGAAAATCCATAATGAACCCGTGCTGGACGGCCCCTCATGTGTACCGATTGTACTGCAGGACAGTTCAGACCCATGGGGCGTGAATGTGGACCGTTTTGACACGGTAATCGGTGCATTTGAGCTGATGAGTGCCGAGGAAACTTCCGAGTTCTGTGCGCTTGAAACTCTTCTGCCTCCCGTTCATGTAATCGAATCAGGTAAGGTGCGAACTGTAGTGGAGTGCTGTTTTAAATACAAAACCTCTACCCTATTTATGAGGTACTGCATGCTGCATGACGAAAGCCGCCTCGAAGTTGATATGTGCGTGAACTGGCAGGAAAAAGATAAAATGATAAAGGCACCCTTATATACTACTGGGCAGAAAAAAAGATGTTTTGGCCAGACTGCCTATGCAGTTCAGGAATACATCGCGCCGGGACGGGAGAACGTATCGCAGAAGTGGACGGCCCTGCTGGCTGATGCCCCGGATGCAGCCGGCTTTGCGGTTTTAGACCGGGGTATTTATGGATTCCATTTCGACGCGAAGGGATTATACCTCTCACTTCTCCGTTCTCCGGCCTATTCAGCCTACCCGGTGCCAGGAGCCCAACCAATCAGCAGCGATCGCTACACTTCCAGGATCGATCAGGGTGAGCGCAGATTTCATTTCGACATTATTGCCGGGCCTTCGGGCAACATACGCCAAGATGTTGAGCGCAGAGCGATGGAAATTAATGAAGAACCGTTTTTCGTTTTTATGTCAAAGGCTACCGTGTCGCCGGAGACCCCTTTTGAGAGCTTGCTTATCCTGGACAATTCGGCTGTTGTTATGACTGCCTTCAAACGGTCCCGCATTGGCCCGCAGTTTATCATTCGACTGCACGAAACCAGTGGTAGTACACAAACCGCCGATTTGAGGCTTCCGCTGCTCGACCTGCATACCAGTATCGATTTTTCGCCGTTTGAAATAAAATCCTTATTGCTCGACCCGGTCTCTCTTACGCTTGTAGAAAGTGATCTGCTGCCGCTTTAGCTGAGAATAGTCGCTAATGGCAGCCCGTTTGCTATAAATAATACTTCTATCCAACTCTCTCTGCGGATATTCTATTAACATGCCAAAAAGTTCTCAAAATCAGTTCTTGATTTTTACTGTAGTTTCTCCATGGATAAACTCAACTTCGATTTCCTGGCGCTGTTCGAACTCCTGTCCGTTAAGCATTTTCTGGATTAGTGAAAAAGCACATTCGGCAATCTTTTTTTCGTTCTGTTTTAGATGGGTGATAGGTTTGATCCGGTTGACGAGATAGCTGGGAGCGTCGAAGCAGATAAGGGAGAGATCTTCTGGTATGCGGATGCCCAGTTCGTGGGCCGCCGCTTCAACTACCGGAACTACTGAATATTTGAGGCCAAATACAGCAGTGAGTTCGCGATGCTCGAGAAGATAGGCTTTTATTTTCTCTTTGGCTTTCATGAACGCCTCTTCATCTCTGGTATCGATGGTTTCCAGGTCGGTCAGCCACCACTCCTGTTTGAATTTGTACCCGTTCTCAACTATTGCGTGCATGATGCCTTTCTCCCGTTCCATCAGAGTAGTAGTGGAGCCAATGGGGCGGGAGAGAATACCTATGTTTCGGTGACCGAGCGAATAAAGATGATTCATGCCGGTTTGGGCCGCTTCAAAATTTTTGGAGATTACATTTGGACAGGAAACATCTTTTAGGTAGCGGTCGATCAGCACAACAGGAAACCCGTCCAGAATGAGTTTTAGGATGTCATTGTTGAATGACTCGTTGTGCGCCGGAAATATGATAAATCCGTCTACTCCGTAACTGAGAAAATTCGACAGGAGCCGTTTTTCTCGTTCGATTTCGTCGTTGCTGATACCGGTAAGTGTGAGTATGTCGGCGTCCTGGGCGAGACGCTCAAGGGTTTGAAATATCTCCAGACCGAAGGAGTCGGAGAGGTTGTGTTGAATTAGCCCGAATACCTTGCGCTTGGTGCTTTTATTTCTTCCGATCATCTTTTTAGAGTCGTCGGCGATAAAAGATCCGCGTCCGGGATGTTTGACGATAATGTGATTTTCAGCTGCTATGTCGAGCGCTTTTTTTGAGGTTATGCGGCTGACGCGATAGGCTTCGGCCCATTCGGCCTCGGTAGGTATTTTATCTCCGGGTTTGTATTCTCCCGAATCTATTCGGCGGAGAAGCTCATTATAAATCACTCTATACAATGGTTGTTTTTCGCTCATATATCTATCATATGCTGATTTTTACTGAATGTCAATAAATGATATATCAAAAAAAGAATTTAAATATCTATATAGAAATAATTAAACAGCACTATAAACTATTTTACACAGTTGTTTATGTATAATATAATGATTATATCTTATGATATATTTGCGTTAGATGCTAATATTTTTTCTAAGGAGCAGATTTATGACATCCAGGCAGAGATTCTTAAAGGCTTTGTCCAATGAAAAGCCGGACCGGTTACCGGCAACTACTCATACCTTACAGAAATATTATTTGGATACATATGAAAACGGAGCGAGTTTTGCTGAGTTTTTCGAATCTCACCGGCTTGATCCGATCGACTGGATCCGGCCCTTCAAACCGGATGAGTCCCGTGGACAGTATTGGTCTGATCCCGAGAAAACCGGCTATGATGGGATTGTGAGTGATGAGTGGCGAATTACCGCTGAGAAACTTCAGGATCCCCAGTACGAGACTGTCCGGTATACCATCGAAACTCCTGACGGAAGCCTTTCGATGATACTGCAGGGGAATGAATATACCCATTGGGTGAAAGACCATCTTCTTAAAGAATCGCACGAACTTGAGCTTATACAGAAATATGCACCCCACTTCGTATGTGACACTGATGAGGTTGATTCACATGCAGATGCAATTGGCGACCAAGGCATTGTCAGGTCGGTAATCCCGGTTTTTGATATTTATGGACAGCCCGGCTGCTGGCAGGATGCAGCGGTACTCTTGGGCATAGAAAAGCTCATCTACGCAACCTTTGATGACCCGCAGTGGGTGAAAGATTTGCTTGGCTTTCTCAGAGATCGCAAGCTCAGCTACATCAATTCAATGCAGAATACTCCCATTGATTTGATTGAACTCGGGGGAGGCGACGCTTCCACTACAGTGATTTCACCGGGAATTTTCCAGGAGTTCGTAGCTCCTTTCGATGCTCCGCTGATTGAGGCCGCACATGCTGCCGGCCAAAAAATCGTGTACCACACCTGCGGAGGAATGATGCCAATTTTAGAAGATATTGTGGCGATGAATCCTGATGCCATGGAAACTTTTACACCGCCGGGTATGGGTGCCGATGTTGACCTGGCGGAGGCCCATGCGCGAATTGGTGACAAGGTCTGCTTTATTGGCGGATTCGACCAGGGGTACTATTTGTGGAGATCAACTCCCGAAGAGACATATGCTGAGGTAAAGCGCTGTTTTGAAGCTGCCGGCCGGGACGGCGGGTATATCATTGCCCCTTCCGACCACTTCTTTGATGCCAAGCCCGAACTGATAGATGCATTCTCTGCCGCCGCCCGAGAGTGCACCTATGGGACCGAGGGGTAATGCATGCCGAAAAGAAAGCCAAAGGATCCGGAGAGAAGCCCGGATTTACCCCACAATTGGATTGAACGCCACATTCAGAGGTTGGAAGCGTACGTATATTATGAGCCGATTGATCTAACTTCCTGGCAGATACGGCAGGCCGTGTATCACGGGCCGGGCAACTACGAATTTATAGATGCAGACTGGCGCGAAATTGCCCTGGGGGAGTCCTGGGGCGGGCCAGATATCACTGCTTTTTTTCATACCAGTTTGACTGTTCCTGAGAGCCATTCCGGCACTAATACGGTGCTGGATCTGTTCCTGGATGGCGGAGAGGCGCAGATAAGCATCAACGGGCGACCCTGGCAGGGGCTGGATTGGAACCGGTCAATTGTACCGTTAGAAGAGCTGGCAGTTGCCGGACATGAGCTGGAGCTGGATATCGAGGCTTTTATTATCAATTATCCCTATGACGACCGTCGAAACGATGAGAGAGAGGCGCACTGTTTTGAGCGTGCCCGGTTGTTGAAGCGGGATGCCGAGATCGAGGCTTTTGTCTACGATGCTCGCTTTGTTCTGGATACCTATCTGAGTTACTGGAAGAGCGACCAGGATTATGAGGTAGAAGAGTTTTTACTGCACCATCTGGAGACTGCCTGCCGGGCAATCGGGCCCCGGGTGGAGAGCCGTGAGGAGGCGCGTAGAGCTGCTAAGGAGGCGCGCAG
Organism: uncultured Sediminispirochaeta sp.; assembly: GCA_964603735.1. Taxonomy (GTDB): domain Bacteria; phylum Spirochaetota; class Spirochaetia; order DSM-16054; family Sediminispirochaetaceae; genus DSBN01. The sequence goes on from CAZRWN010000046.1 coordinate 15,354, forward strand.
TATCCTGCAGGAAAAGGTGTTTGCCAGCCGGGCATATCAAAAGGCGGGTCTGGTAAATATCTGCGCACATTCCCATTTGGATATCGTGTACCTGTGGCCGATTAGAGAGACCTTCCGTAAAAACTGCCGCACTGTCACTAATATGTTGAGTCTTATGCGCGAATACCCGGAGTACCGGTTCAGCTATAGCCAGCCCTACCTATATGAGAAACTGAAAGAGCTGTACCCGCAGGTATTCGAGGAGGTGAAGCAGCGGGTAAAAGAGGGACGCTGGGAAGTGATCGGTGCGATGTATGTGGAGCCGGATGGAAATCTGCTCGGTACCGAGAGTCTGATTCGACAGATTCTCTTCGGCAAGCGCTTTCTGAAGGATGAGATGGGAGTGGATACGGCGACTTGCTGGCTGCCGGATGTATTCGGGGTTATGTATTCGCTGCCGCAGATACTGAAGAAATCGGGTGTAAAATATTTTAGCACCGTAAAGCTGAATATCTGGAACGATACCAACGACTTTCCGCATGACAGCTTTCGATGGAGGGGTCCTGATGGGAGTGAGGTACTCGCTCACTTTCCACCGACCCATTTTGGTCAGAAGTATGATCCGGATACTCTGCGACGGCACTGGAACGATTTTGCCGAGAAGAACACAGTGGGTGAAAACCTGTATGTCTACGGATATGCCGACGGCGGGGGCGGGCCGACGCGCGAGATGGTAGAAGCGAGTCTGCGAACAAAACACTTTCCGGGACTGCCTGACGGAAGAATAGAGTTCGTTGAAGAGTTTTTTCACCGGCTGGAAGCGCGGAGCGGGCAGTTGGCGGTGTGGGATGACGAGCTCTATCTGGAAGCCCATCGCGGTACCTACACTACCAAGGGCGATTTGAAACGTCTCAACCGCAAGGCGGAGCTGTTTTACCGGGATATTGAAGTAATTAGCTCTATAGCCTGGTTGTACGGCGGGCCGCGAATTCAGGAGCGGCTGAATGCGGGCTGGAAACTGATTCTGTTGAACCAGTTCCACGATACTCTGCCGGGAACGCACAGCCCTGAGGGGGTGCCGGATATAAAAAAAGATTATGAGACGATTTTCGAAATCGGGCAGGAGATAAAAACAGAAATAATAGACTATCTAAGCAGCAGAATCGACCGGACTTCCGGTCCGGAAGCCCCCTCAGAGCTTGGCGCCGGCCAGCGGGAGTGGCTTTTGTTCAATACCCTGTCTTGGGAGCGCAGTGATGTGGTGGAACTGCCCTTAGATTCGCTCCCAGTATCGGGAGCAAAGGAGTCTGCCGGCATAATGCAGCTTGCGGATGGACGCCAACTGCCCTATCAGCTGTACGGCGAAAAGCTCTGGTGCAGCGCTCATCGCCTGCCGCCGCTGGGATGGGAGACGGCTCTGATTTCGGAAGGATCTGTACGCAGCAGTGAAAAAACAGCCGAGCTGCACGGAAGCAGTATTAAAACCCCGTTTTATCTCATTGAGCTGGATGAAGAGGGAGCCTTGTCGCGGCTTTACGACATATGTAATGAACACGAGGTGCTCTCGGCGCCGGGTAACCAGTTTCAGGTATATGAGGATGATCCGGGATACAAGTTCAGCAGCTGGGATTTAGCCTACCATTTTGAAGAGTACTGTTATCCGGTAAAGCAGCAGGAGCAGTGGCGCTGTGTGAGCAATGGACCTGTCTGTGCTGTCTTTTACGCCTCATGGAAAGTCCTTGATTCTCATATTGAACAGGAGATGTGGTTGTATGCTCATTCACCTCGCATCGATTTTAAAACCAAAGTGTGGTGGAACAACAAGCGTAAACTCCTGAAAGTTGCCTTTCCGCTCGAAATAAGAGCGCGGAGGGCTACCTATGATCTGCCTTTTGCCAATATCGAGCGGCCTACCCACCGAAATACCAGCTGGGACCAGGCCAAATTCGAAGTTTCGGGCCATAAATGGGCGGATGTGTCTGAAGGCGATTATGGAGTTGCTTTACTGAACGACTGTAAGTACGGATATGACATAAAGGATAACTTGATGCGGCTGTCGCTGTTGCGCAGTCCGGTGCGGCCGGATAGTCAGAGTGATCAAGGATTTCATCGGTTTACCTATGCCCTGCTTCCGCACCGCGGAAACTGGGTCGCAGGGGGCGTAGACCGGCACGGGTATGAACTGAACATACCGGTGCTTGCAGCAGCTTTGGCTTCGGAAAGCAGAACCGGTGATGAGCAGATTCCTTCAAAAGGTTCTTTTGCCGTAAGTGATTCACCACATATCATTGTCGAAGCGCTTAAACAGGCTGAAACCGGGGATGGGCTGATTCTGCGGAGTTTTGACAGCCACGCCACTCACAGCAGGGTGAATTTCAGGTTTGAGCGTACGCTGCGCAAGGTGGCAGAAACCGATCTGCTCGAGGAAAATCCGTCTGATTGTGAACTGGCTGAGGCACACCACTTGACCGTACGTTACAGTCCCTATGAGATAAAGACCCATAGGCTCGATTTTTCCCGTTGACCTGGTGTAAGATAAAAGCACAGTAACGGGAGGCCGAAGTGTCAAAAATTACCTGCCGTATAGAGCAGAACGGTCGAATCTATACAGTCGAAGCTGCAGCCGGAATGCGTTTACTCGATGTCCTCAACATGGTCGGAGAGATCGAGATGGATGCTCCCTGCGGCGGAAACGGTACCTGCGGGAAATGCAAGGTAAGGGTTGTCTCGGAGGGGGGCGATTGCGGGCTTTCTGCGCCCAACGGAGCCGAGCACAGCTTTCTCAGTCCTGAAGAACTTGAGGGGGGAGTAAGGCTCGCTTGCCGGGCTGTACTCACCGGTAATTGTCATATAGCGATGCTGGGCGCTGCCGGCGAAGCGGATATCCTCAGCGATACTGCCGTGTACCAGGGCGAAGTTGACCCGCCGATCGAGAAGACATATCTTGAGCTGCCGGCTCCCTCCATCGAAGATCAGCGCCCCGACTCACTCCGGCTGGTGGAAAGCTTGTGGCAGCAGCTCAATGCCGGCGGAGCAGATAGCGGCCGGGCGGAGCTTCATCCGGTGTTGGCGCTTTCGCAGCGGCAGCAGCTGCCGGATCTGCTGCGCACTTCCGGCTATAAGATCAGCGTGGTGCACAATCATCGCCAGATCTACTCTCTGCAGAGCGGAGATACCACTGCACGCCACTTTGGCATTGCGGTTGATGTGGGCACTACCACTGTGGTGGCCTATCTGGTCTCACTTAACAGCGGAGGAGTAGTCGACACTGTTTCGGGATTGAACAAACAGAAAACTTTCGGCGGTGACGTGATCAGTCGTATCGAGTATGCCATGGGGGAGGAAGGCGGGTTGGCTGTGATTCAGGAGCGGATCCGATCGCAGATCGAGACTATGGGCCGCGAGCTGCTGCGGAAGAACCGACTGCAAGAAGGAGATGTCTCAGTTATCGCTGTTGCCGGAAACACAACGATGATGCACCTGTTTACCGGACTCAGTCCCGCCGCTATTGCTTCGGCACCGTTTATACCGGTTTCTCTCGAGGAAGAGACTATACCAGCGGCGGAGCTGGGCTTCGAAACCTTCCGCTGTCCGGTCTTTCTGCTGCCGTCGCTCTCGGCTTACGTAGGGGCGGATATTAGTGCCGGGATAGTGGCCAGCGGCATCCTCGAGCGGGAAACACTGACCCTGCTGGTTGATTTCGGTACGAACGGTGAGATCGTGCTGGGCAACCGGGAGCAGTTGTTTACCTGTTCCACCGCTGCCGGACCTGCTTTCGAGGGGGCCCATATCTCCCGGGGAATGGGCGGAATCGCCGGAGCAATTAACAGTGTCTACCTCGAGCAGGACGAACTCTTCTGGACTACCATCGGTGGGAAGCCGCCGCAGGGTATATGCGGTTCAGGAATCTTCGATATCGCCGGGCTGCTTGTCTCGACCGGAGCGGCGGATTACACCGGCCGGATTCTTACCCCGGAGGAAGCCGAGCGACCGGAGGCCGCGCAATTGCTGCGCTCCTATGTAGAGGAGAACGGAGAGCCGGCCATAAGGCTGGCGGGGGGCGGGCATACGGCGGATTTACGCGAAATTCTGTTCACACAGAGGGATCTGCGGGAGGTTCAGCTTGCAAAGGCGGCCATTGCCGCCGGTATCGAATCTCTGCTGCATGCCGCCGGCAGCTCCTATTCGGAGGTTGATAAGATCTTTATCGCCGGCGGCTTCGGTAATTATATTGATACACACAGTGCAGTAAAGCTGGGTATCTTCCCGCGGGAGCGCTTGGAATCGATCGAGTCGATCGGTAATTCGGCCGGGAAAGGGGCGGTGCTGAGTCTGCTGTCGAAAAAGGTATCGGAAGAACTTGCGCGCATTCAAGCCAAAAGCCGCTATGTCGAGCTCTCTACGGATGCCTTCTTTCAGAGTTCGTATATTGAGCAGATGTATTTCCCCGTGATAGAGTGAATTGACACATGGCCGATTATAGTTTTAGTGCCGCCATCGAAGCCGCCTCCCATTACAGAGCCGCCACGGACGTTGCATGCTTTGTAATCGACTCCCGGGGCAATGTGCAGGGCACACCCGATATTTTTCACTCCTGTTTGGTCTGCAGCCAGCTGTACGGCGAAAGGCCCGGCCAAGAGGTGTGCCGTAAAACCCATCTGTATGGCTGCTATCAGTCGGAGCGCTTCGGCGGGCGGTATCATTACTTCTGTCCAGCGTCCCTCAACTACTGGGCCTCTCCCATAATGTTTGACGGGGTTATTCAGGGGGCGATGATCGCCGGCCCGGTCCTGCTGATAGAGCGGGAGGAGCTGCTGAATGATATCCTGAACCCGCGTCACCAGTCGGCCGACCATCTTCCGCAGGCTGCCAAAAAGATCGATACGGAAAATCTGCGCACTCTAGTTAAGAGGATAAAACGAATCACCCCCTCCAGGGCACACAGCCTTGCCGAGCTCCTGTTTTATACCGCCGTGTCAGTCTCCGATACGAGCAGCCGTATCCTTTTGGATAAAAACGATGAGCTCGCGCAACAGTCCCGAATATCCGAATACATCCACCATATTAAAACAATGGAGGGGCAGGAACGGCCCGGGTATGTGTATCCCATAGAGAAAGAGCGCGAGCTGCTGCACATGATCTCTAAGGGCGACAAAAAGAATGCCCAAGCAATGCTGAATGAGCTGTTGGGCAGTGTATTTTTCTCGGCGGGTAAAGATTTTGAAATGGTGAAGTCCAGGGTGATGGAGCTGGTAGTCTTGCTCTCGCGGGCTGCCATGGAAGGAGGCGCGGATACTGAGCAGATCTTCGGGCTGAACTACACCTACCTGTCGCAGGTACACTCGTTTCGCAGTACCACAGATTTGGCCTACTGGCTCTCGCGAATCCTGGAGCGCTTTACCGATCTGGTGTTCGATCTGAAGGACATCAAGCACACCGATGCCATCTACAAAGCGATTCAGTATATTCATGAGCATTACGCTCGCCGGATCACGCTGGAGGAGGTTGCCTCCGAGGTGTATTTGAGTCCGGCATATTTCAGCAAGATATTCCGCCAAGAGGTCGGCAGTACCTTCAAAAGCTATTTGAACCAGATCCGGATAGAAAAAAGCAAAATACTATTGCGTGACAGAAATATTCAGCTGATCGATGTTGCGGGCATGGTCGGATATGAGGACCAGAGCTATTATACAAAAGTGTTCAAGAAGTTCGCGGGAACTTCTCCCGGCAAGTACCGTGAGTCCTGGGGCCATTTTCCGCAGGACAAACACGAGATTCACGAAGCCTGAGCGGAACGGAGCGGCGCGACGTGGCGCGACGTGGCGCGACACGACACTAAGTGGCCTAAAATCCGACAAAAAAGTTCAAAAAAGTGAAAGAAAATCCAATAGTAAAGTAAAAGCCTGCAGTATAGTAGATGGTGGTGAGAAAGATACAACGAGAATTTCAGAAGGAGTGGATGAATGGCTGATTATGAGGCTATGTCCGAAAACCTCCAAAAAGGGAAAGCCAAGGAAGTACAAGAGTTGGTACAGGCGGCCCTCGACGAAGGAATCCCAGCAAAACAGATACTTGATGAGGGCCTGATGCCCGCAATGAGTATCGTGGGTGAAAAGTTCAAGCGCAACGAAGTGTATGTGCCGGAAGTACTGATTGCCGCCCGGGCAATGAGTGCCGGTACCGATCTGCTGAAACCGCATTTTATAGCCGGCAATGTAGAGCCGGTCGGCAAGGCGGTAATCGGCACAGTGAAAGGTGATTTGCACGACATCGGTAAAAACCTGGTAAAAATGATGATGGAAGGCAAAGGGATCGAGATGATAGATCTCGGAACCGACGTACCTGCTCAGAAGTTTATCGATTCGGCCAAGGAGCAGGGTGCTAAGATTATCTGTTGCTCTGCACTGCTGACCACTACCATGAAAGGTATGGAAGAGGTGGTGAAGGTTGCAGAGAGCTCCGGGCTGCGCGACAGTGTCACAATTATGGTTGGCGGAGCGCCGGTGACCGAAGCGTTTAAGGACAGTATCGGTGCCGATCTGTACACATCGAATGCCGCCAGCGCGGCGGATGAAGCGATCAAAGTTCTTCAAGGCGCATAAACGTCAAAAACTGGTCCTGGCCGCACTGTACCGCAGGCGGCCGGGCCTGTATGACGGCGAAAGGCAGGGTGTGTGCAGCTGAATAGTCCCGAAAGGGTGTTATTAGATACGATTCCATTCGAGCCCGACGTTCAGAAGATACAACAGGATATAAAGCTCCACGAAGCGTATCCCGAACTGGAGCCGCAGTTTGAGAGTCTGGTCGAACAAGCCCGGGCCGTTGCCCGGCCGCGAGCCCTGTACCTCCGCGCGGTAGTGGAGGAGGTGGCGAAGGCTGAGGTGCTTATATCAGGATACACGTTCAGAAGCTCTATCCTCTCCCGGCTTTTCAAACGCGGGGATGTGGTTTTTCCCTATGTAGCTACCTGCGGCGTCGAGCTGGAAGCGATTGATGTTTCGGCGTACGATATGCTGGCCAGCTGGTGGAAGGGCTGCATAGAAACCGAGGCTTTGAACTCTGCCATGCAGGCACTGGAGCAGGAGCTGCGGCGGAGCTACGGACAGGCCGATCTCTCATCAGTGAATCCGGGCTCCGGTAATGTTGATGTGTGGCCTGTCGAGCAGCAGGCGACGCTGTTTTCACTCATGGGTGATACAAGGCGGACTATCGGGGTAGAGCTTACTCCGAGTTATCTGATGCGGCCGGCTAAGTCGCTCTCGGGGATCATGTTTGCCTCCGCGCACAGTTACTGTAACTGCAACTCCTGTACCCGCCAGAATTGTCCCGACCGTCGGGCTCCGTTTACTCATTCTCTGTAATAGAGTAAAATAATCGTTATTATAGGCGCATATTTCAATGGAAACGGGGTGCGATTCCCCTGCGGTCCCGCCACTGTGTTTGGTGACGATTCCGTGATATGCCACTGAAGCATTCAGCAGCGCCCCGCCCGTCGTCGACGGGTGCGGGCCGTGGAAGTACAGCATAGTTGCTTCGGGAAGGAGCGGATGAGGTTGAGCCATAAGCCAGGAAACTTTGGTATGCGTTTTTACTATTTCTGACTTCGGGATTGAGTCGGAGGGTATTTTTCTCACCACAAAAAGGGTGCCTCCGGGGAATCGGTTTGTTGCCGTATCCCGGGGCACCCGCTTTTTGGGAATTTAGCCCTTTATCTCCTGCATGGCTGTTTCTATCTCTTTATTCAGAGCCTCGCGGCTGGGAATAATGGAGGAGAACTTCAGCTTGCCGTTTATATAAATACTCGGTAGCTGGCTCACGCCCATCTTTTCAGCCTGTACGATATTTTCTATTGATGCGGATGTCTTGTATTCGACTACGTCAATTCCCTCGCCGAACTTCTTCTTGGCATCCAGGGCCGACTGGAACATATAGGTACAGGCGGCGCAGGTGTCGGAGTCGATGGTAAAGACCTCGATCAGCGGGCGCTGCAGGTTGTCGTAATCAGGCAGTTCGACCTCCACATCCCGGCTCCCGCTCTCGTAGCCGGCAATCAGCTGGCGGGTCTGTTCGGTCTGATGTACCGCCTGTTCGCAGCCGACGGTGTTCTCGATGGGGGTGTCGTAGGGCATATCACAGCCCGGAGATACAATCAGATTGTCGTGGCTGACCGAGTCGAGTTCCTCTATGACGATTTTCATGTTGTCCTGCTGGTTGCCGAACAGCATAACTGTGGCCAGGGGAATGTTTCCGGCCATGACTAGGTTGTACTGGTCGGTGACCTTTTTTGCTTCGGCGAGATTTATGTTCTCATCTATAGAGATGCCGTCGGGCCCCGTTTTACACATAACTTCGATGTTTTTGGTTGCATCGCCGCAGACGAAAAACGAGGAGGCTTTGCCCAGGTTGCGGATGTAGGAAAAGAGTTTTTCATAGGGAGCGTGCAGGTATTCCGTAAAGTGGTCCGGGGATATCTGCGAGACCAGCGGGTCTACTGCAGCAATCACATCTGCACCGGCTTCGGCATACAGTTTTGCCATCTGCTGTCCAACGCGGGCGGTGTAGTCTAGAAGATTGTGTACATACTCCGGATCGTCGAAGAAATCCATAAATATATTAGTTCCACGCAGATGTGAGGCCAGGGTAAAGGGGCCGCAGAACAGCCCGTATATGGCGGTGCTGTCTCCGACCTGCGCTTTCAAATAGCGGGTCGCTTCCAGTCCCATCGCAAGCCGCCCCTCATTGGGCTCCGGCAGATGGTCGGGGATGGTTTTGTCCGCCTCCAGCGGGTGGGTGGATACGGTCGGGGGGGCGTCTTCCGACCATATCAGTTCGCAGCCCAGTATTTCGGCTTCGATCTGAAGGTCGAACATGACCGGTTGTCCGTCGGGGCGGTACAGCCGGTGGGCTTCGATCAGAGACTCTTTCAGCTTTTCTACATCAGAGTACACCTCTTTTGCGTTCACATCGATCAGTTTGCCGGCGTGCACGCCGGCAAAAGGAACCCAGGGTACCTGGTCTACTTTCTCAT
>CAZRWN010000047.1:0-23923 GCA_964603735.1 uncultured Sediminispirochaeta sp.
TACCAACATCCTGCTCAACCCCTACGCCTACATCGGCGCCGACGGCGAAGCCGAGATCGGCCTGCGCGAGGCATACATCGACTTCTACTTTCCATCCATGGACGTACGAGTCGGAAAACAGGCGATTGTATGGGGCGAAGCCGAGGGGGCCTTCATAACCGACATCGTCAGCCCTCAGGATCTGCGTTCCTTTATTCTGGCCGACTTTACCGAAATCAGAATGGGAGTACCGGCGGTCAAAGCCGACTACTTCACTGGGCCCCTGACCTTCGAAGCAGTCTGGCTGCCGCGCTTTGTGCCGACCGAGCAGCCGGATGCCGACTCGATCTGGTATACCCAGCAGATGGGAATGACCGCCGATGCCGACCAGTCCAGTGACAGCCTGGAAAACAGCGAGATCTTTGGCAAGATCAGCTACTTCGGCGCGGCCTTTAACGGCGAACTAATGGCCGGTTACGCCTTCGACGACATGCCGGTGCTGGAAGGCAGCGCCCTCAGCCCCGATGCGTCGCACGAACGCTATACAGTCGTCGGCGGCAGCTTCAGCACCACCCTCGGCTCGGTGGTACTGCGCTCGGAGGCGGCGGCCTACCTGGATAAAGCCTTTACCGGGCTTGAAAACCCGGGAACCCCTTCGGCGGCTTTTGTCACCAGCGACCACCACCAGCTGCACGGCCTAGCAGGCCTGGACTGGAGCCTGTTCGGGGTGGATATGTCGGCGCAGTACATTCTGCAGTACATCCACGACTACGAGGCAGTGCTCATGTCCAGCGAATATGACCACACCGCCACCTTCCGGCTGCGGGACTCGAACTTGGCCGAAACCCTGACCTGGGAACTCTTCGCGTACGTCGGATTCGACCCGGAGGACCTGTCCGGTTCGACCGATGCGCTGCTGCGCCCCGCCCTGACCTACAGTTTCGAGGACGGGGTCGAGATTCAGACCGGGGCTGAAATATTTCTCGGCGACGAAAATGGCAAATTCGGTCAATACGAGGACAACACTCTAGCGTATGTATCTTTACGGTGGTACTTCTAAGATCTAGTAATTTTGAGTACTTCCGCGAGCCTATATATAATTTATTGTCTCGAGCAGCGGGATAGCAGAAAAATGCGTATCTGCAGTAAGGAGAACTGCTCCCGTCTCGAAGGCGACGGCGGCGATCCAAATATCGTTGGTGGGAATCGGAGTACCTTGGAGTTTGAGATGACGGACGAGTTTACCATAGCGTTCGGCAGTCTCCTGACCTATAGGTGCAACCCGAGTTCCCGGAGTAGCCAAGAAGGTCTGAAGCTTTTGTTCATTTTCCACTTTTCGATTACCTGCGTCGAAACCGGCATGTAACTCTCCAAGTACAACAGTCGGCATGATTAGAGAGTCGGCCTTCTCGAGTATATCTCTCACTTTGTCATGACCCCGCATGAGTGCCGAGTAGGCATTTGTATCGAAACAGAGTTCCATTATTTCCACAGCTCCGCGTCTATTTCTTCGAAAAGCTTGGTAGCCTCTTCGAACTCCTTGGCTTCTTCCTCGTCCCAAAAACCGGCAAACTCAGAAAGATCGCGCTTCTTCTTTGAAGACTTGTCAATACCGAGGGCTTTGCACAGGAGCTCACGCACTGTTTTGTTTATGCTCATTCCGCGCTCTTCGGCAATTCGTCGGATTTCTTTCTCTACATCTTCCGGAATATTACGTAAGGTGAGTTGATTCATAGAAAGCCTCCATGCCATCATCAATATGATGGCATAATTAAGTCTATCATATCATCTTACCTCTATCAAGTTGGAGAGGAACAATACAGGCTGCTGCACATTACACGCAGCACAGATCCGGATTAAAGACCCAACAGGCCCGGCAGCTCGCTCAAATGCTGAATTTGATAATCTATGAACCCGCTGTATTCACCGGCTTCAACCCGCTTCGGATTGTACCAGCAGGTACGCAGGCCGGACTGTTTTCCGCCCATAATATCGGACACCAGGTTGTCGCCGATAATCAGCACCGTGTCCGCAGACGGATTTCCGAGGCGTTCCATCACCCGCTCGAATATCAGCGGGTCAGGTTTTTTGGCCCCCAGCTCGTCGGAGATGAAGATGTGGTTGAAATAGTGCTCTACTTCGGTAACCCCGAGACGCCTGCGCTGGGTGTCTTTGAAGCCGTTGGTAATGATCGCCTTCGTGAACTGCGGGTGGCGGTGCAGGTATTCCAGCAGCTCGCGGGCGCCGTCTTCCAGCTGTTTTGACTCGGAGAAGTGCTTCAGATAGGTCTCGCTGAAAACTTCGGCCGCCACATCAGTGGTAATGCCGCCGATTTCTATCAGTTTTTCAAAACGGCGTACCCGCAGTTCGTCAGAGGTAATCTCTCCGCTCTCGATGAGCCGCCAGAGCTTGCGATTTTCCTCGCGGTAGATATCGAAAAGCCGTTGTTCAGCAGGAATTCCGTGCTCTTCAAGGGCCTTCTGTAGTCCATAAGTCTCGGAGGCGTCGTAACTGATCAGGGTGTCGTCAAAATCGAACAACAGAAACTGCATCCTTTTACTCCATATTCCAGGTATGTTCAGCGGTTATATGTTCTTTCCCGGTATACACATCAGTAATAAGCGGCAGCCGGATATCCATCTCCTGGGTGCTTACTACCGGACATTGATAGAACTGATTGTAGTGTTTTGGCTCACCCTTGCGAGTACGGTAATTCTCGATGAACAGCTTGTGCTGTTCCAGCCTGTCCCGGCTGCAGGCGTTCAGCTCCGCCTCTATACCGAGAAGATGCCGGCGGGCTTGTTCTACGAAGAATTCTTCGAGCTCAATACCGATTGAGTTTCTGCCGCCGGCCATTGCCGCCGCAAGCGTGGTTCCGGTTCCGGCGAACGGATCGAGCACCACATCGGTCTGTACAGAATACATGTGGATCAAGCGATAGGCAAGCTCAAACGGGAAGGCTGCACTGCGCTCGCGCGCTGCAACGCCTTCAAAGCCTATATCAGTTCCCGAAAGCCTCTGCCGGATGCCCTTGAACTCCCACAAATCGGAATACCAGCGGTTGCGCTCTTCCCACCAAAGGGCACTGCGGCGGCGGTTTTCGCGTGCGGATTCGGTTTTGAATTGACGCCGGCCGCCGTTGCGGAAAATCAGCACATACTCATGTTCGAGGGTTACATAGGCTCCGGCCGGCAGCATTCCCGAGCCCATAAACTTCGTCGGCGAAGTGCTCGCCTTGCGCCAGAGCACCGCCGGCAGCTGAACCAGTCCCAACGACAGGAGGGACGCAATAATCCGGCTGTGGTTACTGTATAAACGGAAATCTCCATCAACCGTCCGCGTGGCGTCACCAATGTTCACACATATAAAACCGCCCGGCTTCACTACCCGACTGCATTCGGCCCACACCCGGTCGAGCTGCCGGTGCATCGCCTCCCAGGCTGCCACACCGTCGCCTCGCCGCAGGGCTGCATCGACCTGCGAGTCTGCCGAAGCAAACTGCTGATCCCACATGGCAATCATAGGATACGGAGGTGAGGTAACTATCAAATCGACTGAATTGTCGGAAATCGGCTCCATACGACGCGAATCGGCACAGTACAGCTGATGAGTGCTCTGCATAGCAGAGAGTGTATACCGCCAGGGCTCCACCCTGCAAGCAGGCGGGCGCAAATTTGAACAAATGACTATTTTTTATTACAATATAAACAAATAATTCAAAAAGGGAGATGTGTAATGCAGTACATAGTAGTAACCGGCGCAAGCACCGGAATAGGAGCCGCTACGGCCAAAGAGTTGGCCGAAGGTAATACCGTATTCGTTCATTATCATAGCAGTAAAAACGAGGCCGAGACGGTAGCCAAGGCAGTGGAAACCGGAGGAGGAACCCCTATTCTCATTCAAGCCGACCTGGCAACCGATGCCGGCTGCGGAAAACTGGCCGATGAGGTAAAATCGCACACCGACAGGCTGGACGTATTGGTGAACAATGCCGGCGATCTGCTCGAACGCCATTCTCTGGAGGAGACGACCTGGGATATCGCCACCCGTACCTTCGAGCTGAACGTCTTTTCTGCAATGCGCGTAACCGCGCTGCTGCTGCCGCTGCTGAAGAAGAATGAAAAAGCGAATATCATCAATATGACTTCGGTGGCCGCCCGTAACGGCTCACCAACCGCCATCACCTATGCATCGGCCAAAGGTGCCCTCGATACCTACACCCGCGGCTGCGCAACAGGGCTCGCCCCGAATATCAGAGTAAACGCGATTGCCCCCGGAATCATCCTGACACCCTTCCATGATAAGGCAACCCCCAGGGATCAGCTGGAAAAGTTTATGAAGTCCACCCCGGTCGGCTATGCCGGGCAGCCCGAGGAAATTGCGCGGGCGGTGCGTTTCATTCTGGAAACACCATTCATGACCGGTGAAACCATCGACATCAACGGCGGGATGAATATGCGGTAGACCAGCGGGTTCACACAGCCGCCGGGGCTACCACCCTCCCGCTGCTTCGAGCAGCCGAAAGTAGAGCCGCCGCAGGCCGTTTTTACGCTCAAACGAGGGAACTAAGCCCTGCGGCAGATAGTTGTGAAACTCCGGCTTGGTTGCACGGATTTCGGCGGCCCGGCTGCCCTGATAGATTTCGGCAAAAACCGCCAGTACGCCCTGCAGCACCTGCGAGTCGCTGTTTACGCGGATGTAGGTGCTGCCGTCATTTTGCCGCATGAACAGGTAGCGAACGGTAATCGAACACTCTTCGAAGATCCGCCCCCGGGCACACTCCTCTTCGGTAAAGGGCACCTGGGAGCGGCCTAAGCTGATGAGGTATTTCATGATTTCGAGCGAACTTTCCATGTCGTCCAGCAGATAGATAAACCGTTTCTGCCGTTCGCGCACCGGTAGTTCGGATATTGTATCCGGAAGCCGTTCCATATGTACAGGCAGAATTATAATATGAGTTTCCTGATATTGAAAAGAATTTTTACATACATAGTACACCACAGCAATAGTACAAGCCGCAGGTTTTAGCTACAATACAGTCATGCAAACCGATACTTTACAAACAAATGACAGCCCGGAAGCACCCGGCAGACCGGTCGCCAGCCGCAGCATCGAAATGCACAGTTATGAAACCCGTCCGGGCCATCTGGTCACCAAGGGCGAGCTGCGGGACGATCGGCATATCAATTTTAACGGATTTTCCGGTACCAAAATTACAGCCGGAAGATTCCACACAATTCGAGCGCGCATAGAAATCGATACCGCCAGTATGCAGATCGAGGCTCTGCAGGTGGAATTGCAAGCTGTACCGCACAGCGAATGCCGCCAGCTGCAGGAACTCTACCAGCAATTGGTCGGGCTGAACATCGAATCGGGATTCACTCGGGCGGTTTTACGAAAAGTGGGCGGCCCCAAGGCCTGCGCCCATCTCACCCACCTTATCATCACCATGGCCCCGGCCATTGTACAGGCGGCCTTTACCTACCAGACCCGCGCGGAAACCTCCAACCTCCCTACCAGAGAGCAGGTGCGAAATTACTTCGTCGACAGCTGCTACGTCTGGCGGGCCGACGGCAAGTATGCCCGGCAGCACGGGTAGGAGGCCGCATGTGTGCTAAAGTACTGGTGACCGATTTCGACGGTGTCATCTGCGACAGTGTCTCAGAGTGCCTGCTGGCCGCCGAGAACGCCTGGGGCGAGCTGCAGACCAGTTATAAAACCGAGAAAACTTTGGATTTGAGTTCGATCCGGGCGGAAAGACAGCGCCGCTTCAGAGAGCTGCGGCCGTACTTACGAGGGGCGGAGGATTTCATTCCGCTTTTAATCGCAGTGGAGCGGGACCTTGAGGTTGAGTCGCAGACCGATTTCGATCTGCTGCGCCGTCGTCTGCAGCATCAGCTGCCGCGCTTTCAGCAGGCTTTCTACACCGAGCGCGACTTCCTACGGCGCGAGCACCATGAGCTCTGGCTGCAGCTCAACCCCTTGTTCTCCGAAGTCGGCCGTGCACTGGCCGCCAGGAAGGAAGTCGGCCCAGCACCCTTCGCTCACATCCACATTCTGACCACCAAGCGTCAGGCCGACGTCGAGGACATCCTCGAATATCACGGTATAAACTTTCCGCCGGAGCAGATTCATTCGGTTAAATCCGACGGAAAAATGTCTCGCCTGCAAGGCATACTACAGACGGAGGCCAGCACTCCGGCCGACACCGTGTACATCGAAGACCAGATAGACTACCTGCTGTCCGCCGCTCCGGCCGGCATAGACGTACAGCTGGCCCGCTGGGGCTATGTGTCGGAGGAACAGCTCCACAGCGCGGAACTTAACGGTATTGCAGTCATCGAACAGGCGGATATGGCCGCCCTGCTGGAGTGGTTTTAGGGCAGCAACCCGGGACAACAGCTCTGAATATTCTTATTTTAAAATAATAAAAGCCGCCCCCGATACAGGAGCGGCAGAAAGAAAAATCCAAATTGAAATTTGTGACTGGATTAGAAGGCCAACAGTCCGATACTCGACAGGAAGATAACAAAGATGAAGATCGGAATGATGTAACGCACCAGGAAGAACCAGGTGTTGGCTACGCCGCGTACGGATGTGAGTTCGCCGTCGTTGGTGATTTCGTCGGTAGCACCTTTTTTATTCCAGAACCAGCCGACTGCGATGGAGGCACCGAGAGCGCCGAGCGGCAGGCTGATGTTGCTTCCGAAGTAGTCGAACAGACCGAAAATGTTCTGACCGAATACGGTAAAGCTGCCCCAGATACCGAAGCTGAAGGAGACGGCTATACCCAATACGAAGGAGATGCCGCCGACCAGCAAAGTTGCTTTGGGGCGGGCCATGTTCTTCTTTTCGATGATGTAGGCAACCGGCATTTCGAGGATCGAAATGGAACTGGTCAGCGCGGCTACGAATACGAGCACGAAGAAGATGAAGGAGAACAGAGCACCAAGGGGCATCTGGCTGAAGATTGCCGGCAGAGTGATGAACAGCAGGCCTACGCCCTGTCCGGGTTCAAAGCCGAAAGCAAAGATGGCCGGGAAAATCATCAATCCGGCAATCAGTGCGATGGCAGTATCGGTAATGCTGACCTGCAGTGCAGTCTTGGGCAGGTTGTCTTTGCGCTTCAGATAACTGGCATAGGTTACCATACCCGACATACCGACGCTCAATGAGAAGAATACCTGACCGAGAGCGGCAACAATTACGCCGAGATTAATCGCAGAGAAGTCTGGCTTGAGGTACCAGGCCACACCGGCCATGGCGCCGGGCAGAGTCATCGAACGAATTACCAGGATCAGCATCATAACGAACAGGGCCGGCATGAGGATCTTAGCCCACTTTTCGATACCGTGCTCAACACCGCTGGCGATGATGTACACGGTCGCTGCCATGAACAGGAGGTGATAGATCAAAGGCACAATCGGGTTGCCGATAAAGTTGCCGAAGAAACCGCCCATTTCATCCGGTGCAAGCTCGAAAAGACCGGTGAAAGAGCTGATGGCATAATGGATGGTCCATCCGCCGACTACCGAGAAGTAGGAGAGGAAGATGAAGGCCGAGAAAAAGCCTAAATATCCCACCCATGCCATTTTAGGGCTAATTTTACGGTAGCTGTCAACTGCATTCGCCTTCCCGCTTCTTCCGACAGTAAACTCCACCAACAAGAGGCTTACTCCCACTACGACCATGATAAGCAGGTAGACCAGTACAAATGCGCCACCGCCGCTGGTTCCCGTCATGTAGGGGAAACGCCACAGGTTTCCGAGTCCAACTGCAGATCCTGCAGTTGCCAGCACGAAGCCGATATTAGAGGTAAAATTACCCCGTTTCGACTCGTTCATTTGTGTATCCGCCATAGAACACTCCTTATAAATAAGTTCTATTTGTTATTCGCTGCCGGCGGCCGGCCACTGCGGACGCAGGCCAGCCGTTCCGGCCCGAATTAATCGGTATATTTAATTAGTATATTTTTGTACGAGTTCCTTGAACTCATCCACGCTGATATCGCGTTTCAATTTAATGGACAGCTGCTTCACATCGTTCAACAGATCGCCCTCTTTTTCTTCGGGTACCGACAAGTTGTTGTCATTGAGCCACTTCTTCAGGTTGTCTTTACCGCTCTTCTTGCCCAGGTAGATTTCCGGCTCTGTCTGTCCGGTCATGCTCCACAGGTAGGGCAGCATGGCCAGCGGTTCACTGTCCTTGGCGTTGAGCCACAGACTCGAAGGCAGACCGGTTTCCCATCCGAAGATTCGGTCGCCGACAATCGCCCGGTTGGGCTGCTGCTTGAAGTTGGACAACTCCTCTACCAGCTGAGAGAGTTCTTTCAGTTTGGGAGTATTGATGCCGGTGTCGATTCCGTAGAGTGCTTCCAGGGCCATTGCGACCGCTTCCAGCCCGGCTCCGCCGGCCCGTTCGCCGATTCCGTTGACCGATACGTGGCAGACAGAGGCTCCGGCAGCCAGTCCGGCGATAGTGGTGGCAACGCCCATGGCAAAATCGTCATGAAAGTGACACTCGATGGGCTGTGAAAAGCGTTCGCGCATCTTTTTAATACGGTACGCAGCCCCCTCGGGTGAGAAGGCGCCGAAGGTATCCACCAGTGCCACGGAGTCCATGTGACCGTCCTCTTCAATGGCCTGCAGGGTGTCCAGCAGAAAGTCGAGACTGGCCCGTGAACTGTCGGCCGGAAAGAAGGTTACGTAGAGGCCCAGCTCGTGGGCGGCGGTAGTGGCTTCGATGGCGGCCTTGATCGCCTTTTCGGCGGTCCACTTCTTGCCGAATTTCAGGAGGTGTTCGCTGCCGGGAACCTCGGCCAACACTCCATCTACTCCGCACTCTTTGGCCAGTTCCATATCCTTGACCATATTGCGGACGAAACAGAATGTCTTCGGTCCCAGATTCAGTGCGGATATCTCTTTGATCGCATCGGCATCTTCCTGGGACACCGCCGGCGTTCCGGCTTCGATGCGGTGCACTCCGACTTCCGCCAGCTTCTTGGCGATTCTCACTTTATCCTGCCGGGTAAAGATGATTCCCGGCTGCTGTTCGCCGTCGCGCAGAGTCGTATCAAGTATTTCTACCTTTTCAGGAAAATTGAACCGTGAAGTAACTTCTTCGGCATAGTTTGACGGGCTCACCCACCATTTGCCTTTTTCCATATATCCCATGCGGTCTTCCTCCAAATAATTTTCTCTGAGTATTACACTCACTATTACACAACAATATACTAACCTTGTCAAACATATTTTCAAAGTTTATAAATATATTTCTAAAGTCTTACAATCTGCTTGACAATGTTAGGAATACAAGTATACCATAACTTTAACGCACGTCAAGCAGAGAGTAATACAAATTGGAGGAATATATGGCACTTCGACCATTGCATAACCCCGCACAGGGAAAATTACGAGTAGTCGGGTTCATTTCCGGTTCAGGAAAAACTCTTTGGCAAGCCCTCGAACTGCAAAAGCAGTTGGAAGAGACTTGGGAAGGCAGCCCTTTCGAGGTGGTTGGAGTGTTCTCCAGCGATCCGGAAGCAAAAGGTGTGGCTACTGCCGGCGAATACGGCATTCCGTGTGCCTCGCTCGATATCAGAGCTTATTACAAGGACCGCGGCGCCAAGCTGAAAGACCGTGAAGTGCGAAAAGAGTACGACGCCGAAGCGGCCGAGCTGATAGCTGAGTTTCGCCCCGATCTGGTCATGCTGGCCGGTTACGTGTGGGCCACCACCGAAGTGCTGCTGAATAAATATATGTTCATCAACGTGCACCCTGCCGACCTCAGCAATCAGAAAAACGGCGAACGGCTCTATGCCGGTCCCAACGGCGTGGGCGATGCCCTTTCCGCCGGAGAGCCTTACCTGCGCTCCTCCAGTCATATCGCCACTGCGGAGCTGGACGGCGGACCGCTGCTGGTTATCTCGCCGAAGGTTCCGGTTGACTATGAAAAAGCCAAGGAATATGACGAAAAGGACTTTATGCGCTACTATCTGCGGCAGATAAACGCACAGTCACGGGAGGTTGGTTCCCGCACCATATATGAAATAGCAATGGGCCACTTCAGTCGCGACACTGACGGACGGGTTTTTTACAAGGGCGAAGCCGCCCCGCTGGGAATTTCTATCGAGAGCTGGGACGAGAATAAACCGCTGTACGCCCGCGACATCGCCGCACTCCTGCGGCCTGAAAGCATCGCGGTAGTCGGTGCCTCGGCCCGCGGCGGCATCGGTCATGCAATCGTGAAAAATATTGAAGCGGTCGAATTCGGCGGAAAAGCCTTCGCGGTCAACCGCGGCGGTGAAGATGTATCGGCGACCCCCGGCTACACTTCGGTGTTGGAAATACCCGCCGATCTGGATATGGCCGTTATCACCGTACCATCGAAATATGTGCTGCAGGTGGCCGAAGAGTGTGGTCAGAAGGGTGTGAAGTCCATCGTATGCATCTCGGCCGGTTTCCGCGAAGTCGGCGGCAAGGGGGTCGAAGCAGAGCAGGAACTGATCCGCATCGTCAATAAATACAATATGCGTCTGCTGGGCCCCAACTGTATGGGTATTTCCAACAACGATCCGGCAGTCCGATTGAACACCACCATTCTGCATGACATTCCCCGCGACGGTAATGTCGCCTTTGTTACCCAGAGCGGGGGGCTGGGAGCGGTACTCCTCGACTACGCCGAACAGCTGGGCATCGGCTTCTCGACGATTGCATCGCTGGGAAACCAGGCCGATGTAACGGTCAACGACCTGCTGCCGCTGCTGGCGGAAGACGAACAGACAAAAGTAATTATGCTCTACCTGGAGCAGATTGCCGATTATCAGCGGTTCACTGAAATGGCTGCCAAGATAAGCCGCACAAAACCCATAATCCTGCTGAAAGCCGGCCGCACCAGTGCGGGCGCCGCCGCGGCCGGCAGCCATACCGGCAGCCTGGCCGGCGACGATCAGGTTGCCGATGCGCTCATCCGTAAGTGCGGGGTAATCCGCGCCGAGAGCATCTACCAGGCCTACTTCCTGGCAGCCGCCCTCAGCCACATGCCGCGCATGCAGGGAAACCGGGTCGGTGTCGTCACCAACGGAGGCGGGCCCGGCATTCTGGCTTCCGACTCCCTGGCTCATCACGATTTCGAGCTGCCGGAGCTCAGCGAGCAGGCCCGCGAGTGGCTTGTCCCGCAGCTGATGGCCGAGGCCTCTACCCGTAATCCGATCGATGTGGTCGCCCCGGCTCCGCCGGAGCACTATGCCGCTGCACTGCGGGCTATGGTGGAGAGCGGGCAGTACGACGCCGTCGTAGTGCTCTGTATTCCGCCGGCCACCATCGACACCGGCGACGTAGCCCGGGGAGTAGCCGCAGAAATCGAAGCACTCGGCGAGGCTGCCCGGGATATACCGATTCTCTCCTGCTTTTTCGGCCCGAAGCTGGGACTGGCTGGACGTCAGGCCATGAGCGAGGCCGGTATTCCGGTGGTCGAGTATCCGGAACAGTTGGCGGAGATCCTGGATGCAATGCGGGACGTTCCGGCTACCTACAGTGCCGACGAAGAACCGCCTTACGCGGTTGCCGGCGAAATCCAGGCTGAAGTAAAGGCGGTAATCGACTCGGCGGTTCCCGGTGAGTTCCTGAGTGCCGAGGCTGCGGAGAAGATCTTGTCCGCGTACGGACTGAATACGGTTCCTTCGCTGTTTGTACCATCCAGCGCCGGTTCGGTTGAAATCGAACCGGCCCTCAGCGCTTCACAGATAACCTTTCCGGTCGTGGCCAAAATCGACCATCCCGAAGTACTGCACAAAAGCGATGCAGGCGGTGTGATATTGAACATCGCCGATAATTCCGCGCTGTTGTCAACCATTACCGAGCTTAACACCCGCTTTGCTGGTGCCCGCGGGGTACTGGTACAGCAGCAGCTCAGAGCTGACACCGAGGTCATCATCGGCGCAATCAAAGACCCTTCGGTGGGTCACGCAGAAATGGTCGGAATGGGCGGCACCAGCGTCGAACTGCTCGGCGATGTGGCCTTTGCCCATGTGCCCTTCAATTCGGAGGAGGCCCGGCGCGCAATACTGTCGCTGAAAAGCGCACCTTTGCTCACCGGATATCGCGGCAGCACACCGATGAATATCGATAACCTTGTCGAAAAGATGCTCCGGCTGAACCGCCTGCTGGTGGACTTTCCCGAGATTACCGAAATAGATCTGAATCCCCTGCTCTATTCATCGCAGACCTCCTGTTTTTATATTGCCGATTTTAGAGTGCGCATCGGGGAATAATACGCATACCGCTTCGAGCCCGGAGGCTGCTATCAGCCTCCGGGTTTTCGGACGGTTCTCTATTCTTTTTTTTATAAATCGTATATAATCAGTCACCGATGAAAAACCCAGATGAATTGCTGTTCAATATAAACCAGGTAGCCAAACAGATAGGCGTAGTCCCCGGAACCATCCGTAATTGGGAGAAGGAGGGTCTGTTTACCGCCCGCCGCACAAAAAACAACTACCGGGTGTACAGTTTCGAGGACATCAATTTCCTCAAACGGGTGAAGGAGCTGTCGGTAGATCAGCGGTTGAGCTACGATGTAATCAAAAAAATGCTGCGCTACCAGATCATGCAGCAGAAATCCGACCAGAACAACGGTTCGAATAATCCGCAGCACTCCAAGAAGTTCCTCAGTAAAAAATGGCGCACCCTCAGGGAGGATTCAGGCTACACTCTGGATGAGGTCAGCAGTGAGTTGGGCATCAGTCCCTCTTATCTGAGTAAAATCGAAACCGGCCAGGCCAACATCTCTTTCGAAGTACTACAGCGGCTGGCCGACTTCTACAACCAGAACATCCTCTACTTTTTTGAGGAAGAGGACGAAGATACCAAACTGGTGAAACACGGGAAGGGTTCTTCCATACATATCGGATTGAAAGGTGTAGAGATCCGCAATTTGGTGGCCGACAAAACCGCGCACGTGAAGAGCATGTACTACACAATCCAGCCCGGCTGCGGTTATCTGACCGACCACAGCCACTTCGGCGAGGAGTTCGTCTACCTGATGGAGGGACAACTCGAGTTTACTTTGAACGACAGCCAGGTGTACTCGCTCAAGCCCGGAGATTCGCTCTTCTTCCATTCCTCTGAAAAGCACAAATGGGTGAATCATGGCGATACGATAGCTACCGCACTGTGGATCTATTCGCCTTTTAGAGAATAATCAATGTTCATGAACACAGGTAACTGCCTGGCGCTGCGGGCGGAAGCCCATGCGAATGGAAATATCCATAGCGGTCTTGCGAACGAGCTCTATATTTTTGTCTCGATCAGCGTCTTTATGAGTGCTCAGGTCCCAGGAAATGCTCACGGCGGCAATTATGGTGCCCCGGTAATCGTATATCGGGGCGGCCACACACCACATGTCCGCTTCCATCTCCTGATCATCAATTGAATAACCGCGTTCGCAGGTTGCATACACTTCTTGAACCAGCTGATCTATGTCGGTAATGGTATTCGGTGCCATTTGCTTTAGTTCCCGGTTTGCATACAGTTCACGGATATCCTCTTCCTTAAACCCGGTGAGAAGGGCCTTGCCCAAAGCGGTACAGTACAACGGCCGCCGCTGACCGATAAAACAGTACTTGCGAATTTCGTTGAAATGCTCGTACTTGTCGATGTACACCAGCTCGCCGTCCTGTTCGGTTCCCATAAAGACGACCTGCCCGGTAATTTGGGACAGATTCCTAAGATACGGCTGGGCTTCGGTCTTGAGTTCGATATTGTTCAAATAGAGACTCGTGAGCTCTACGAACCCCAGCCCCAGGCGGTACACATTGGTGGAGTCGTTTTTCTCGATATAGTTACGGTTGCGCAGTACTGACAGCAGCCTGAATACCGTACTGGTCGGCAGCTCGAGCTTCTGACTTATGGCCGTAAGACTGAGCCCTTCATGCTCAGTAGACAGAAGCTCTAGAATATCGAAGACGCGCTCGATCGATTGCACTTTCATATGTTGTAGGTTCCTCTCTAACGGGCCAACCACCCCCCATCAATCGCAAGGGTAAAGCCCTGCATATATGCTGAGGCCTCAGAGGCCAAAAATACCGCCGCACCCTGCAGGTCTTCAGGGGTTCCCCAGCGGCCGGCGGGAATGCGGGCGGTGATGCTCTCATACCGGTTTTTGTCCTTCCGCAGGTTCTCGGTATTATCAGTTACCATATAGCCCGGCGCTATTCCGTTTACATTAATATTATAGGCCGCCCACTCGTTTGCAAGGGCCCGGGTGAGACCGAGCACGGCGGTTTTGCTGGACGTATACGATGGTACCAGAATTCCGCCCTGGTAGGAAAGCATCGAGGCGATGTTAATGATCTTTCCCCCGCTGTCCTGCGCCATAAACTGCCGGGCGGCCGCCTGGCTGAGCAAAAACAGCGCTTTCAGGTTCACATTCATCACCGAATCCCAATCCTCTTCCGTATACTCAACCGCCGGTTTCCTCGTAATCATGCCGGCATTGTTCACCAGAATATCGACTCGGCCAATCGCTTCGACCGCCTCGGGAATCACCGCTTTCACCCGCTTCATATCCGTAAGATCCGCCTGTACTGCGGCACAGCGCCGCCCCAGTGATTCTATCTCCGCTTTGGCCTCCGATACATCCGAACGATGCACCGCCACAATGTCGGCTCCGGCTTTGGCCAGGCCGACCGCTATACCGCGACCAAGGCCCTTATTGGCCCCGGTCACAAGCGCTACTTTTCCGCTTAAATCAAACATGCTCATTCGGACACCCTCTACTTCATCTCCGTCAGCGGGATCACATCCATATCGCCGAAATCCTTGTTCTCACCGGCCATTCCCCAAATAAAGCTGTAATTTACAGTTCCTGCGCCGCCGTGGATCGACCAGCTCGGAGACAGGACCGCCTGCTCGGGCTGCATTACCAGGTGCCGGGTTTCAGTCGGCTCGCCCATGAAATGAAAGACTACTTGGTCTGCGGGGAAGTCACAGTAGAAATAGACCTCCATTCTGCGCTCGTGTAGATGGGCCGGCATCGTATTCCAGATGTTGTTCTCGTGGACCACCGTATAGCCCATCGTCAGCTGGCAGCTGTCCATCACCTCGGGGTGGATGTACTGATTGATAACCCGCACATTACACTTGTCCTGTGAACCGAGCGGCACTTTCCGTGCCTGTTCCATAGTGATTTTTCGCACCGGCAGGTCTACGAACGAGGGCGTACTGTTGTAATAAAACTTTGCGGGCGTGCTTTTATCTTTGCTCTGAAAGCGCACCTCTTTTTCACCGCGGCCTATGTACAGACAGTCTCTGAAAGCCATGTCGTACTTCTTCCCCGCAACCTCGATTACGCCGGCGGCGCCAATGTTGAAAATCCCGATTTCACGCTTCTCCAGAAAGAACTCGCTGGCAACAACTTCGCCCGCGGGCAGCGCAAGCGCCGCATCAGTCGGTACGATTCCCCCTACAATTACCCGGTCGATGTGACTGTAAGTTGCGGTGGTTTTACCCGGGAGCATGATATCAGTAATCAAAAACTCGCCGCGTAGTTCATCGGTTGTCATCCGTTTTGCATGCTCCGGATGAATTGAATTTCTCGTATCCATATGGACAACTCCTTATTAAATTTATTTCATAAACAGTTCCGGAAGCCACAGTGTCAGCGGCTTGACGAAACTAATGAGAATCAATGTGATGATATTGGCTAACAAGAAAGGCAGCGCTCCCTTGAAAATCTTGCCGATTCCCAGGCCCGATATAGCCGAGGCGACATTCAGACACATGCCCACCGGGGGAGTAACCAGCCCCAATGCCAGGCCGGTGATCAGTATGGCCCCGAACTGGATTGCATCGATGCCCAGCGACTGCATCGCCGGCAGAAACACCGGGGTCAGCAGCAGAATGGCCGGGCTCACGTCAATAAAGGTTCCGATAAACAGAATGATGAGGTCGACAAAAATCACTATTACGAATACCGGAACATCCAGACCTGTGATAAACGCGGCCACTGTCTGGGGGACATGCTCCAGAGCCAGTATCCAGATGTATATCTTCGAGAGTGCAATGATGATCATAACGGTGGCGCTGGTCAAAATCGCCTTCCGCATGATTCGCAAAATACTCTTGAGGCCGACCTTGCGGAACACTATCACGCCGATAATGAGGGCGTAGAGCACACCGATGGCCGCTGATTCGGTTGCAGTGGCAATCCCGAATACCACCGCACCGATGATAAAAAGAGGCATAATCACCGCTAAAATCGACCTTTGAATGGTGATAATCACTTCCTTCTTGCTCAGATTTATCTCTTCCTTCGGATGCTTGTACATCCAAGCGATGACAAGCGTGATTACGATCATTAAGAGACCGATCATGATTCCCGGAATTGCAGTTCCGAGAAAGAGTTTTCCAACCGAAGCCTCAGCTACCAGCGCGTAAATAACAACCGGAATACTCGGCGGTATTATCATGCCCATTGTGGAAGATGCTACGGTTATACCGCTGGAAAACTCCTTCGAATACCCCTTTTCCACCATCTCGGGAATGAGCACGGCTCCCACCGAAGCGGTATCGGAGACCGAAGAGCCGGAGATACCACCGAAGACCATACTGGCGACGATGTTCACCAATCCCAGGCCGCCACGACACCTGCCGACAAACAAAAACGAAAAATTTATTAGGCGGCGGGTTATGCCGCTCTCATTCATAAGACAACCCATAGCGATAAACAGCGGCAGGGCAATCATGAGGTAGGCATCCATTCCGGCATAAAAGCGCTGCGGTATTACGGAGATCAGCTCGGGATGATGCACAAAGAAATAGAGAAAGGACGACAGACCCAATGAATAGGCAATCGGCACGCCGAGCACTAAGAGAACAACTAAGCTTACAATCAGCAGAATCATACAAAGCTCTCCCCGTCCAAAGGTGCTCCCGTTCGAATAACCCTATAGGCGGCGTACAGCGAAAGCAGTACGGCCAGAGCACAACCGATCGGCACACTCATTTTTATGATGCCCAGCGGTATTCCAAGGGTTTGGGAGATATCCCGGCCGACCACTGAAATCCACTCGAGACTGTACAAGAGCATTATTCCATTTATGAACGCAACCAACAGGCATACCAACACCTCCACCCCCACCCGGACGCCCCCTTTCAACTTGTCGATGAAGAAGCTGATTCGAATGTGGCGACCATGCGGAATTGCCACCGCTGCACCTAGAGCAGTTGTATAAATAAAGAGAAAAGTGACTACTTCACTTCCGCCGAGTATTGATGAGTTGAACAGGTATCTCAGAACAACCAAAATAACGGTGAGCGAGAAAATGACTATCAGGAAAAGGGTGATCAGCCATTCTATCACTTCGATGAACTTTTCTATTATCGCGTCAAAACTCATTCATTCATCCTTATTGACTCAGAGGCGGGACAACAGCCCCGCCCCGGTCAGATCGCTTTTCGATTTGATTCAATCCACTCACTCAAAAGGGCTACTGCAGCGCTGCAAGTCCGGCAGCTTCACGAACCTGGTTGATTTCATCCCAGGTAAAGTAACCTTCATCTACATAGTACTGATAGACTTCCTTTCCCGCATCGATGAATCCCTTCAGATTCTCTTTAGGAACGGTGTTCACTTCGATCTGGTCTTCCATCTTGCGCAGAAACTCAGCTTCCGAGCCGAGCCATATCTTGTTGCTGTTGCGCAGTGCGTCTTTAGAGACGGAGTCGAAAATGGCCTGCAGGTCGCCGGGCAGTTGTGCGTACCAGTCCGGATTTACATACAGCGGATCAGGATGCACTTCCCAGTTCACCACCGAAAGGTACTTCTGCGGTTCATAAAACTTCATGTCGTAGATGTTGGAGAAGGGGTTCTCCTGTCCGTCTACTACCCCGGTCTTCAGGGCCATATAGGTTTCTGTGTAGGGCACTTCCTGCGGATTTGCACCGAAGGCTTTGAATGAACGCACAATCACTCCGATCGGCGGGGTACGAAGCTTGAGGCCTTTCAGGTCATCGATACTGCGGATCGGCCGAACATTGTTGGTAATCTGACGTGCTCCGCCGGCAACCCCGCAGGCCGGTACATACAGACCGTTGTCCATAGCACCTTCGTTGATCTTTTGTCCGATTTCGCTGTCCATCGCGCGACCGGCCTGGTAGGGATCTTCGAACATGAAGGGCAAGGCATAAATAAAGTACTTGGGATTAGCTTTCTGCCAGGAACCGCCCCGCATACCCTGGATATTCCCGGTTTTGACCATATCCACTACCTCGGCCTCGGTACCCATTGTTCCTCCAAAGAACAGTTCTACCTCGATGCGGCCGTCGGTCAGTTTTTCAATCTGTTCTTTGAAATACTCCATCGATTCGCTGCGCGGATGCTCAGACGACTGCGTATGGGCATACTTGAACTGGTAAACTGTCGGTTCCTCCTGGGCCGCAGCCCCTTCTTCGGCCGCTTCCTGCTGGCCTCCGGCAAAACCAACCATGCCGACAGCACAGAAAAGTACGGCAACTAGAAATACAAATCGCTTCATACAATCCTCCTTTTCCCGTATTATGAAATCTATTTTTATTATACAGCAAATATATCAGTTGTAAAGCCTTTTTTTGGACGAGTTTTGGGCACTAATGTTGGGCAAGGGTATAAATTCTACAAGCGTGAGTGCGCAAAAAGCACACTGTACAGTTGAGATAAAAAAGTTACCAAAGACTCCGGAAACAATCCGCAGCTTCAGTAGTAGTTACGTCGAAGGAACTGCTGCTTCAATCAATCGTCTTCATACAACTCATGGATCTCATCCCAGGCCTCCGGCTCTCCGGCCCGCAGGCGTTCTAACAGTAGAAACTGATTGGTGAGAATATCTATGTCACGTTTCTTTACTTCTTCGGGGGACTTTTCCTGCGCAAGCTTCAGTCCCTCTACCTCTTTCGGGTCGAGTGCGGCAATGCGTTCGAGTTCATTGTGAATATCTTTCACCCGAAAACGCAGAAAACCTTTTACCGGCAGAAACACAGGAGGTTCGTAACCCATTTTCTCCAGATCGCGGGCAGTCTGCTCAATTGCATCATCAGTTGAGAAATGAGTTTGGCGATTCAGCTCCGCTTTTTTGCTTTCAACATATTCTTGTAATTTCATCTGCGTCCTCCTTGCATTAATAATCATGGCTTTTGGCCCTTCATGCAAGCAGAAAACAAGTTTTTTGCCGGTTTTCACTCAACCATTTGGCCGCTTTTTTCGTAGGCAATCTGTTGGGCCGTGAGGTTTCGCTTCTCTTCCTGTACAAAACTACGCAGCTGCATGCGAACTGACCTGATCAATCGAGGCGGCCTTATTCTGATTGCCATGGGAGTGAAAACCCTCCTCGAACACCTATCATAAAAACTCCTGAAAAGATTTCCTTATAACCTATTGACCTTCCTCGCAGTTATTGATACTTTTTAATCGATATTTATTTATTGATATTTTATTAACTATTTATCCGTAGGCCTTATAGGAGGTTTTATATGGCACACACAAAAAGCAGCACTCAGGTCGTAGGCTCTGCTGCAGCTCTCGACGATATGATTAAAAGAGTATCACAAGCTCAGCAGTTGATGGCCCGGTTCAGCCAGGAGCAGGTGGATATTATTTTCCGTGAGGCCGCACTGGCAGCCAACTTACAGCGCGTGGAACTGGCTAAGCTCGCCCATACGGAGACCCGCATGGGAGTTTTGGAAGACAAAATAATCAAGAACCATTACGCCGCCGAGTTCATCTATAATAAATACAAAGACATGCGCACCTGCGGCGTGATCGAGTCGGATGAAGCCCAAGGCATGATGAAAATTGCCGAACCGGTCGGAGTAATTGCGGGGGTAGTACCCACAACAAACCCCACTTCTACCACCATTTTCAAGGCCTTGCTGGCACTAAAAACCCGCAACGGAATCGTATTCTCACCTCACCCACGGTCAGCCGCCTGCACCGTTGAAACAGTAAAAGTAATTCTGAATGCAGCGGTTGCCGCCGGCGCACCCGAGGATATCATCGCCTGCATCGAGGAGCCTTCGGTTGAGCTCTCCCAACAGCTGATGCAGCACCCCAACATCAACATGATCTTGGCCACCGGCGGTCCCGGCATGGTTAAGGCCGCATATTCTTCGGGAAAACCGGCTATTGGAGTTGGTTCGGGAAACACGCCGGCTATTATCGATGAAACCGCCGATATCAAAACCGCCGTGAGCTCGGTTCTGATGAGTAAAACCTTCGATAACGGTATGATCTGTGCTTCCGAACAGTCGGTGGTAGTCGCCGACAAAGTATACTCCAAAACAAAACAGGAGTTCATCCGTCAGGGCGCGTACCTGCTGAATGCCAAGGAGCGCGATGCCGTGGCCAAAGTAATCCTGAAGAACGGCAAACTGAATGCGGCCATCGTAGGGCAGCCGGCCGCCGCTATTGCCGAATTAGCCGGAATAGAGGTTCCGGACGCTAGCAAAGTACTGATTGGCGAAGTAAAGAATGTCGGCAGCGAAGAGGCCTTTTCCTTCGAAAAGCTTTCTCCGGTTCTGGCGATGTACCGGGCGGCCGATTTCGAAGCGGCGCTGACAACCGCCGGCCAGCTGATCGACTTCGGCGGTCTCGGACATACCAGCGTGCTCTACACCGATCCGGCCAACTCAGGGCGTATCCGTCTGTTCGGCGAGTCGATGAAAACCGGCCGAACCCTCATCAACACCCCCTCCAGTCAGGGCGCTATCGGCGATATGTACAATTTCAAGCTGGCACCCTCGCTTACCCTCGGATGCGGCAGCTGGGGCGGAAACTCCATCAGTGAAAATGTCGGTCCTGCACACCTGCTGAATATCAAATCAGTGGCAAACAGAAAAGAGAACATGCTCTGGTTCCGAATGCCCCCGAAGCTCTACTTCAAGCCGGGCTGCCTCGAATATGCCCTCGACGACTTGGCCGGGAAGGAACGAGCCTTTATAGTAACCGACGCCTTCCTGGCTCAAAACGGCTATCTGGATGCAATCACCAATAAACTGCGCCGACTCTCTATTGAATATGAAGTATTCACCGAGGTAGAGCCCGATCCTACCCTGGCAACCGCCCGCAGCGGCGCCGCCAGAATGCAGAAGTACCAGCCCGATGTAATCTTGGCCGTTGGCGGAGGTTCACCGATGGATGCCGCCAAAATAATGTGGCTGCTGTACGAAAATCCCGAAGCGGACTTCGAGCTGATGGCGATGCGCTTCATGGACATTCGCAAACGGGTGTACCAGTTCCCCGCGATGGGGCGGAAAGCCGATATGGTGGCAATCCCCACTACCAGTGGAACCGGATCGGAAGTAACCCCCTTTGCCGTTATCACCGATGAGAAAAGCGGCATGAAGTACCCGGTGGCCGATTACGAGCTTACCCCGCAGATTGCTATCTGTGACAGTGAACTGGTAAAGGAGATGCCGGCCTCTCTGACCGCATTCTCCGGCATCGACGCGCTGACCCATGCCTTAGAGGCGCTGGTAAGCACCTATGCCACCGAATACAGCAACCCGTTGGCCCTGGAAGCAATCCGGCTGCTTTTCGAGTACCTGCCGCGGGCCTACCAAAACGGGGTGAATGATCCCGAAGCCCGGGAAAAGGTGCACCACGCAGCGAATATGGCCGGTATGGCGTTCTCGAATGCCTTTTTGGGGGTCTGTCACTCGATGGCCCACAAGCTGGGAGCTTTCTTTCACATCCCGCACGGACTGGCGAATGCATTGCTGATCAATCAGGTCATCCGCTACAACTCCAGCGATGCACCAACCAAGCAGGGAACCTTTCCGATGTACCGTTATCCCCAGGCTGCCGAACGTTATGCCCGGGCGGCCGACTACCTCGGCCTCGGCGGAAAAGATGCAAAGGAAAAGGTTGAACTGCTGATTTCAGCAGTCGAGCGGCTGAAGAAGCAGCTCGGCATCCCCGCCTCCATCGAAGCGGCAGGAGTAGATGCACAAGAGTTTGCAGACAAACTGGAAGCGATGAGTGAAGCGGCCTTCGACGATCAGTGCACCGGCACCAACCCCCGGCTGCCGCTGATCCGGGAAATCCATAATCTCTATGAGCTTGCATATCGCGGAGAAACTGATGAGTCCAAAACAAATTAAAGTCGAACTCTGTCTCGGCAGCGCCTGCTACAGCCGTGGAAACGGTGAAGCGATCAATATGCTGGAAGAGTACGTTCATGAAAAGGCCCTTGAGGAGCGCGTCTCCCTCAAGGGCCGCCTTTGTGCTGAGCAGTGTGCCAAAGGACCCTGCATCAATATCGACGGAAAACTCTACACCGGGGTACGCCCCGAGTGCGCCGTTGATTTATTACGCTACCATCTGAAGGAGAAACCATGAAACCGGCAATCCACACCGAAAAAACCGAATGCCGCGACTGTTATAAATGTGTGCGCGAATGCCCGGTAAAAGCCATTCGCGTGAAAGACTCCAGCGCAATTATCGATCGCGAGCGCTGCATTTTCTGCGGCCGCTGTGTGTATATCTGCCCGGCCAAAGCGAAACGGGTGCGGAACGATATTCCGCGTGCCAAGCAGCTTCTCAAATTGAAGCAGCGGGTATTCGTCTCGCTGGCCCCCTCCTTTCCGGTCTATTTTTCGCAACCGCCGCAGCGGCTCATCGGGCAATTTCTAAGCCTTGGTTTCGAGGGAGTCTCTGAGACAGCGATCGGCGCGGACATCGTTACCGATCTGCAGAACCGTCATTTTGCCGGAACCCTGAAGAGGCCCGAATCGAAAATACCCGAGACCCTGCTCGAGGATCAGGCTGCGGTACTGTTTTCGAGTGCCTGCCCTCCGGTAGTGGAGCTTATCAGAAAATACTACCCCCACATGACCGAGCATCTCTCCCCGTTTCATTCGCCGATGATGGCCCACGGCCGGATGCTGCGCAGAAACTACGGTAAAGACATCGGAATCGTATTCGTCGGTCCGTGTATTGCCAAAAAGCACGAGGCCGATCAGTTTCCCGATATAATCGATGTGGCGCTTACCTTCGAGGAGGCGGCCGAGTGGCTGGCGGAGACGGACCCGGCACACCCGGAGCCCAGCTCAAGCAGTCAAAGCCTCGCTTTCGTACCGCAAGGGGCCCGATCGGCGCGGTTTTATCCGATCGAAGGGGGCATGAAAACCGCCATGGAGCAGAGCTCCGGAACCGCACTTCAACAGGTGTTCGTTCAGTCCGGTATTCATGCCATTCAGAGCAGTCTGGCTTCATACTCCGGGTACAGCGGTAACGCCCGCTCATTCTGCGAGCTGCTGGCCTGCTCCGGCGGATGCATCGACGGCTGCGGCTTTGCATCGGCCGTTCCCTTAGCCGAACGCCACCGGCGGATCATCGAGTTTGCTGCCGGCCAGCACCACTCTTCGACAGAGTCGGCGCTGAGTGCAGAGGCCGCTGACCTGCGGGGAAGCGCCTTAGATGAGTATTACCGCGCCTACACAAAAGCCCCGGCCGCGGACCGGCCGCGGTACACCGAAAAAGAGATACAGAGCGCCTTACAGAGGCTGGAGAAATCTAATTCCGAAGACCTGAAGGACTGCGGCGGCTGCGGTTACAACACCTGCCGTGATTTTGCCGCGGCATGGCTGGGCGGCATGGCCGAAAAAGAGATGTGTGTTACGGAAATGCGGAAGCTGGCACAGAGAAAGGCCAATGCCCTAATCCGTAAAATACCGCTCGGTATAGCTCTGATCGATAGTGATTGGAAAATTGTGGAATGCAACGGCCGCTTCCTGTCTCTGTTCTGTGATTTCGAGGAGGAGCCAAGTGAAGAAGTAATTACCCGCACCTTCGGCAGCTCGGTAGATAATTTCCTGAAAGAGCCGGAGCTGCTACGATCGGCCTTCACCGCCAGACAGAGCCGCGAGCAGATACTGCGGACCAGTGACAAGGTCCTCGAGGCTCACTGCTT
>CAZRWN010000048.1:0-19944 GCA_964603735.1 uncultured Sediminispirochaeta sp.
TATTCCGGCAGTGCGCAACAGTCGGGCTCCCGACAATCAGGCTTCCAGCAATCAGATGCCCGCTCGTCCGACCCTGATAAACATCTGCCCTTTTTCAAGCTCATCGATGCCTGCCGGGAAGGCGGCTGCCCGGTCTGTACTACTCTGCGAAACGACGAGTCCAAATATTTCGACTCGCTGCTGTATGAAAAAGTGAACAACCGCCACTTCCGGGCCAAGTTCAACCTGGGCGGCGGTTTCTGCGGCTACCACGCCAAGTACCTGGAAGATTTGCACGACGCCCTGGCGGTGGTTTTGCTCTATCGCCAGATTCTGCGCTATGAGCTGGACGGCGAACCGCTGCAGGCCGGCAAGAGCTGCCCGGCCTGCGACTATTTGCAGGAAAAAGAGCGCCAGGTAAAATCCGTGCTCTGGCAGTATATCAACGACCCTGAGTTTGTGGATGCCTTCCAGCAGACCGGGGGCCTCTGTCTGCCGCACTACCGGCAGTTCAAGCGCGAACATCTCAAGCTGCCGAAATGGTTTGCCGAATACAATCAGCAGCAGTACGAGCAGCTGTTCAAGGACTGCAACGACTATGTGGATGCCTGCAACTTCACCTTGGGCGGCTCGCGGGGCGACCCCGAAATCCACGAAGCGCGCGTGTACCAGCAGCTGGTTGAAAAGCTGTACGGCTTTATCGGCCTGAGCCCGCACATTACCGCCCGAGGGAACAAGCGCGGCGACAAACTGAGCGGGAAGCGGGGCGGGTCCGGGCGATCCGGCACCGCCTTAGGCGGGCTGGGCCGACTTCTCAGAGGGTTTGGCGGCCGGGGTGGTCAGGGCAGAGCCGGCAACGGAGACGATTCGGCCGGCAGGCCGGAAAAAGGACCGGATGGAAGCTCACCCGGCGGACCTGCATGAGCGGTATAACCGGTATGCTGGGCATCTTTATCGGCGGCGGCCTGGGTGCTTGCGCCCGCTATCTCCTCAGCCACACCGTCTCGCAGAAGCCGGCCGACAGCCGCATGCACTCGGCCAAACTGCTGTCCATCTCCTTCGACCTTCCCATAGTAATAGAGATCGTCGATTCAAAGGAAACTATAGACCTCCTGATGCCCGACCTGGACACACACCTCGAGGAAGGTATCGTGACTATGGAAGCGGTGCCCGTGCATAAGTACCGGCATAAATAACAGAAAATTCTCAGATCCCATCTTGACTTTAGAAAATTTTATGCTACGATGTAGGAAGAAGGATGTCATACAACATACAAATATAAGAGGTTGGGAGACTGCATGACTTTAAGAGGTCGCTGGGTTGAGACCGGAGATGGTCTAAACATTGAGATTGATGATGCTGGGATTGTGTCAGGGGTAAGCCCTTACTCCGCGCAGGACAATGAGCCGTACCTTGCCCCCGGCTTTTTTGATATTCAGGTAAACGGATACCGCGGCTCTGACTACAGTTCCGAATCGCTCTCCGGCGAAGAAGTGCTGCAGATTCGGGACTATTTAAGCATGACAGGAACCACCCGTCATATTCCGACCATAATTTCAAACTCTCAAAACAGGATACTGCGGAATCTGAAGGTGCTCAAGGATGCAGTGAGCCGATATCCGAATTTGGCTTATTCAATTCCGGCCGTGCATCTTGAGGGGCCGTATGTTTCGGGAGAAGATGGTCCGCGGGGTGCTCATGATAGAAGCTTCGTGCGCGAGCCGAGTATCGAGGAGTATGTGCAGTGGAAAGAAGCCTCGGGGGGACTGCTGAAGATGGTGACCATTGCTCCTGAAAGAAAAGGGGCAATGGAGTTTATAAGGCATCTGACCAAGGATGGCACGCTGGTAGCGATCGGGCATACAGGTGCAGACCCCGCGACCATTCGGCAAGCCGTATCAAACGGCGCTCGATTATCAACCCATCTCGGCAATGGCAGCCATGCCGTTATTCCTCGTTTGAAGAACTATATTTGGGAACAGTTAGCCGCGGATGAACTGTCGGCCGGACTAATCGCAGATGGGTTTCACTTGCCCCCGAGCGTGCTCAAAGTTTTTTACAGAGCAAAGGGACCGGAAAACACGATACTCGTCAGTGATGTCGGCCCGATGGGCGGACAGGAACCTGGAGAGTACAAGTGGGGAGCTATCAATGTAGAGGTGCATCCTGATGGACATTTGGGCTTAGCCGGCACCGACTTTCTGGCTGGTGCAGGTCATCTTCTGGATCGAGGGATTGCCCAGTTTGTAAATGCAACCGGATGTAGTCTTGCGGCCGCGATCAAACTATGCACACTCAACCCTGCCAAACTGCTCGCGCTACCCGGAACCCCTGAGGGGCGCGAGCTTCCATTTCCGCAGCGTGGAGAAATGGCCAATTTAATACGCTTTTCTTTTAGTTTCGGCGACAGCCGAATAACACTACATGATACTGTATTGGGAAACCAGATAAAGGAGATCAACAGTGTTTAAGCAACTGAACAATGCAAAGTTGAACAAGAGTGTGCAGGAACAGATGAAGCTTTACATATTAGAGTCGAAACTGAAAGCCGGTGATGTACTGCCGACTGAGATGGATCTGTCAGAACAGATCGGAGTAAGCAGGACTTCAATTAGAGAGGCGCTGCGTTCATTAGAGGCGCTTGGAATAATTGAATCAAAGCACGGTGTAGGCCGTTTCATAAAGGAGTTTGATTACGAGGCCATACTGCAGAACTTGGCGTATAACATTCAGGTTCATGTACGTGATTTTAGCGAAATCATTGATGTGCGGATAGCGCTCGAAACTTATTTCATTGAGAAGGTTGTTTCGTTTCTTTCGGAAGAGGATATGAACGAACTCGACAGAATCGTGGCCGCAATGGAGCAGAAAATCGAAGCCGGCTGCACCGATGAAGAGCTAATCGAAAATCACACTGAGTTTCATTTAACGCTGTTTAAACGCAGTGAAAACGATCTGCTGCTGCATCTTATCCGGGTTTTCTCTGATGTTCAGTACATGCTTACAATCGCCGATCAGTATCACACTTCTGATATGCTCGAGTTTGTAGAATTACACCGGCAACTCATCTCGGCGTTAAAGGCCCATGATGCACAATTGGTGAAGCAGAGGTTGTATGCACACTATAAGGATGTAAATGCATGGCGTAGTGAACATCCTTGATATATGAAACGAAGGGTACAAAGGAGGTGGCCGAAGGGTAAAAGGTAAAATAAGTATACAAGATTAACAACATAATTGGAGGTAGAAAATGAAACGTTTGTTAACTTTAGTGGTGATGCTTTCTGTGGTAGGTTTTTTCGCCTTTGCCGGAGGACAAGGCGAGGAGCCAGGCGAAAAAGAGATTACTATTAAAATGGGGCACATTCGCTCCAGCAATCATCCGACCCATGAAGGAGCGCTGAAGTTCGCCGAATTGGTGAATGAAAGAACTGACGGCCGTATTACTGTAAATGTGTTCCCGGATAGCCAGTTGGGTGGAATCCAGGAGATGTTTACACAGGTGAAAACCGGCGACCTGGAGATGGTATACGGAGGTATCAATACCTTCGGGTTTATTGAGGGCGGTGATGCGTTTGAGATTACTGCTATTCCGTTTTTGTATCGGGATTACGAACACATGCTGAATGCTCTTAAGGCAGATTTCTTCGATCCAGTATTTGAAGAAGCCGAAGAGGAGACGGGTATAAAGGTAATGAATATCGGCGGAGATACTGCCCCGCGTGGCTTGTCAGCGAACAAGCCAATTCGAACCCCGGAAGATTTTGAAGGGTTGAAAATAAGAACAGCTGCCAGTGAGGTAGTAATTCGAGCGATGAAACGGCTTGGATCCCTGCCGCAGCAGGTTCCGTTTTCCGACCTGTATGTTGCCCTCAAAACCGGAACTGTAGATGCGCAGGAGAATGGTGCAATTGTGGTTGCCGACAACAGTCTTTATGAAGTGCAGGATTACTACATGAAAACCGATTATATCCGCGATATTGAAACTTTTTACATAAATCCGGAATTCTGGAATAGTCTCTCGGAAGAAGACCAGCAAATTTTCCTTGATGCCAGTGAAGAAGCCGGTACACTAGTTACCGAGCTGACAAATGAACGACTCGATGATGCATATGACAAGCTGGAAGAGGAGATAACGGTAGTCCGTCCACCAGAGTTAGATTTGGAAGCAATCCGGGCTGAGTTGGAAGGGACTTACTCAGATTGGGATGGCACTAAGTGGCCGGAAGGTCTGCTCGAAAAGATTAGAAACATGTAGGTCGAAAGGCGGGGGAGCGGCAGCTTCCCCGCTCATAAGTAGGAGAACATTATATGATTGTCCTTTTATTCATCGGGCTGTTCTTATTAGTGGGGTTCGGCTTTAGTATTTGGTCTGCAATGGGGGTAAGCGGTGTGGCTTATATTCTCTTGCGAGGCGACGTATCTCTGCGGGTGATTATGTCTCAGTTAGTCGGCGGTATAGATTCGGACACTCTGTTTGCCATCCCTTTTTTTATATTCGCCGGTAATTTGATGAACCATTCCGGTATAACCAGGCGACTGGCTGACTTCGCCGATTTCTTTGTAGGCCGTTTTCGGGCCGGACTGGCGTATGTGTCGATTGTGGTAAGTGTTATAATGGCCGGCGTATCAGGTTCGGCAGTGGCCGATGCAAGCTCGGTTTCCTCGGTCCTTCACCCGATAATGAAAAAAAGGCAATATGAGGATACCTTTGCTGCCGCGATCAATTCCAGCTCAGCGGTTATCGGACCGATTATTCCTCCGAGTATTCCGATGATCATAATCGGGGTAATCAGTGGTATATCGATCGGTAGGTTGTTTCTAGGCGGTTTGATCCCGGGTCTGTTGATGGCGGTTGTCTTGTGGGTAGTTGCCACTGTACACAGTAACCGGAAAAAGTATCCGGTATCTGAAACAGAGGTCTCGTTCAGAAGATTTTTAGCGGTTTTGAAAGATACTTTTTTGGCCTTGATGGCTCCTGTGTTTGTTATTTCCGGCGTTGTGTTTGGTTTTGTCACTATCGTGGAAGTTTCCGCCCTGACGATTGTATACGTGCTGTTTTTGTCGTTAGTGGTGTATCGCAGTATAACCTGGAAAAAGCTCTATCAAACCTTCAAGGATACTGCAATTTTCTCATCTTCGATTATGATTATTTTTGCGGTGGTTGGCATCTATCAGTATATCGTAGCCTCAGAACATCTAGGCGGGCAATTGACAGCACTGGTGAACAGTCTTAATCTAGGGCAGAATGGATTTTTGGCCCTTACTACCGTATTCTTTCTGCTGATGGGGTGTATTCTGGATGCCGTACCGGTAATGCTTATATTTTTCCCGATACTTCTCCCGATAGCGTTGAATCTCGGAATCGACCCTACCCATTTCGGTGTAATTGTTGTCCTTAACTTAATGATCGGACTCCTTACGCCTCCCATCGGGGCGCTGTTGTTTATTCAGACTAAAATAGCCAATATACCCTTTAATGTCCTGGTACGCGCCATCTGGCCCTACACCTTGGCGTTGATCGGAGTGCTGCTGCTGATCACTTACGTGCCCGAACTGGTGTTATGGTTCCCGAACTTGGTATTTTAGGAGTGAAATATGGATAAACTTATACACAGAGTCACCTCATTATTAGAACACCTTGCAACAGTTTTGTTTATCAGTCTGTTTTTGGTAATTGTATTGAATATTGTGCTGCGCAATGTGTTCGGCGAGAATTGGCTCTGGATACCAGGTATCTCGCGCCTGTTATTTATCTGGATCATTTTTATCGGTACTGCTGTTCTCTATGAACGGCACGATCATCTGGTAATGGATTTTTTTGTGAGTAAGATGAAGGGGAGTAGCCGAACCAGACTCGAACTGGTTATAAATCTCATACTCCTGGCTTTCTTCGTTTTGCTGATAATTTATGGCTTCAAGGTTACGATGGTAAGAGTCGGAATACCCTTTGAAACGTGGAACCTTTCCACCGCATATGCATATGTGGCGGCTCCCGTTTCAGGGATTCTTATGCTGATATTTTGCCTTAATAAACTACGATATCTTGTGAAAGGAGAATGGTATGAACACTGAGTTCCAAACCTATTACACAACTATTAATGACGTTTTAACCAAAATTCTTTCTGAAGAGGAATCTATTCAGGCTGCGGCGAAAGTTATGGCCGAATCGATTGCCGAAGATGGAATTATTCATGTAATCGGCCCTGGCGGACATTCAAATATGGCTGCTGAGGAGGTGCTCTGGCGGGCCGGAGGTCTGGCTCCGATCAACGCGATTCTCGACGCCGGAACCAACTTGATTCACGGAGCCAAACGCTCTAACTATATTGAAAGAACACCTGGATACGCCCAAAGGGTCATGGACGCGTACCGCATTGGCCGGAATCCCGGCGAGGTAATTATCATTGCAAATGCTTATGGGATCAATTCTATGTGTATAGACACTGTTCTCGAGGCTAAAAAGCGGCAGATGGTTACGATTGGTATTACTTCTAAAGACTTTGCAGATAAAGTTCCGAAAGATCATCCCTCCAGGCATCCGTCGGGAAAGAGCCTCTATAAAGAGGTTGACTACTTTATCGATCAGCATCTGCCGTATGGAGACGCAGTGGTACAACCGGAGGGCTGCCCGCAGAAAATTGCCCCTACTTCCACCATGTGCAATGTGTTTGCCATCAATCTCTTAATGATTGAGACGGTGAAGCAGCTTATTTCAATGGGAATCGAACCGCCGCTCTGGATGAGTGCAAACCTGCCCGGCGGTGATGAGGCGAATAAGGCGAATGAAGAGAAATATATACCGCGCATCCGCCATCTGGGGTAGTAATGATGGAAGCTATGCAAGAACTTATAGCCGGAAAGACAAAAATTATTGTCGCACCGGATGAAGATATTGCCGGAGAGAAAGCGGCCGAGTTGGCCGCAAAAAAGCTTTTAGCAGCCTCCGGTCGGGGTCAGCGTACAGTCCTATGGATGATGGCAGCACCGAGCGGTTTCTCGTTTTACAGGGCTTTGCTTAATAAAGCGGCTGCGGATAAAAGTTTGAAGGATGTTTTAAACCGAACGTCAATTTTTCAATTCGATGACTATCCGATCAATCGAGAGAGCGCACGCTTCCCGGTTACGTTCCGTCATCTCTTGGAGGAGTACTTGATATATCCGCTCAAGTCTGAAGCCGGAATTATGCCTGAGTGGAACCCTCTTGAACTGCAGGGCGAAGAGACAGCCGACCGAGAGGTTATGCACGACTACGAACAGAGACTTCTTGACCAGCTGCGGGATGAACAGGCCTATGTGCTGGAGATAAAAGGTATCGGCATGGATGGTCATTGGGGGTTTCACGGTTCAGAAACCCCGTTAGATACTGCTCCTGGCTTGATGCGGGTGCCAATGAATCCGGAGAATATTTATCAGCAGATGATTGACTGGCCGCAGTATTTTCAAACAAGCTCTGATGTACCGAAATATGCGGTCACCTGTAGTATAGCTATGTTCATGCTGGCCGACACGGTTATTGATATTGTGCCGCAGTACACCAAACAATTTTCGGTACTGGCCGCTTATGGAACAGAGACCGTCACAAATGACATTCCCTCATCTGCACTTGTTCGTCATCCCGATTCGATTTCGTTTATTACTCAACAGGCCGCAAAGGCCCTGCTGGCATTCCGCTCCGGGCGAGCGATGAGTGCGAACTATACAATCGACGATGACATATGGGAGGAATTGAAGCGTATTTGGAAAGAAAATCAGAACAGTTCGGATGCCGAGCAGAGCATAATAAAAATGCGACGAATTCTCTCGGATCTGCGCATCATCTGATTAGAATAACCCGACTATCACTATTTAGCCCTTTTTGTCGCGGACACGGCAGAAAGGGCTTTTTTCAAGCGGCACATATCCCCAAGCCCGCAATATATAAATTTCGTAATTTGGAACAATGTTTCAAAATTTGGTGATTTTTCTTGACAGATAGTAGTTTTTTGGTAAAATAACTTGCAATCAGTTTGGTAAAGAAAAATATTTTACATAGAGATGAGCTTATATGCTGTACAACAATGTGAATGAAAAAATAGATTCAATGCGTGATATTGCCCTGGAGCTGCAGCAGGAGCTGACCTTGAGGGTTTCCATTCCTCCGGAAATGGGCGGCGACGGTGAGTTCGTCCGGGCCGATTTTCTGGTCGATTGGCTGGGTCGGAAAGGTTTTGATTCGGTTGAACGGATCGACGTACACGACAGCCGAGTAAGTACCGGGCTGCGTCCGAATATAGTCGCAAGCCTGACGGGAAAGGACACTCGCAGCTGTACCTGGATTGTCACTCACTTGGATACCGTGCCGGCCGGCGACCAGACGGCCTGGAATACACCGCCTCACACGGCAGTGGAGAAAAACGGCCTGGTCTATGGCCGCGGTACGGAAGATAACCAGCAGGGGATGATCTCTTCGATTCTGGCCTTACTGGCGTTGCGAGATCTGAAACTGGTACCGCAGCGCACTCTGAAGCTGTTGTTTGTTGCCGATGAAGAGGCCGGTTCGAAATACGGGATCAAGCATCTTATCAAGTATCGTCCCGAACTCTTCAGACCCGAGGATCAATTTATTATTCCCGACGGTGGTGCTCTGGACGGCAGTGAACTGCAGATAGCCGAAAAAAACATCTATGTACTCAAGTTTACTACCACCGGTAGACAGTGCCACGCCTCGGTTCCCGGCAAGGGGCTCAACGCCTTTACCGCCGGTTCGCAGCTGGTATTGGCCCTTGAAGAGTTGAACAGCCGCTTTGCCGAGATTACTGATCCGAAGTTCGACCCGCCGGTATCGACTTTTGTGCCTACCCGCAAGGAGGCCAACGTGTCGGCCACCAACGTACTGCCCGGGGAAGATCAGTTTTCCCTGGACTGCCGTATCATGCCGGCACTTGATTTTTCCGAAGTGGCGGCGGAAATCGACCGCATTGTCGCGGAGATCGAACGGCAGCGTGGGGTGAAGATTGTGTGGGAAGTTGTGAATCAAAACACCTCGCGCCCCACACCGGCGGATGATCCGCTGGTGACAAGGCTTGGGCAGGCGGTCGAAAGCGTCACGGCCGTGAAAACAAAGCCGGTCGGCATAGGCGGCGGCACGGTGGCCGGCAATCTGCGGAATCTGGGGCATGCAGCGGTCGTGTGGTCGACCAGCTCGCAAACTGCTCATATGCCGAACGAGTACAGCCCGCTGGCGAATCTGCTGAACGACGCCAAAGTGTTTTGTGAGTTCTGCCTGCGCGCCGAGTAAGCGTGCAAGGCTGATGACATATGCTCAATATACTTACTGGAGGTAGTATCATGAAAAAAAGGATCGCAGCTGTATTACTGCTGATCTGTCTGCCCTTGGCCCTGTTTGCCGGTGGTCAGCAGGAGCAGAGCGGTTCCGCCGAAGAGACGGCGGAAAAAGTCCTGCAGGTCGGAATGGTAAGTGCACCGATGACATTCAATGTCACCGCCACTACCGGAACCTATTCAACCATGCCGATGGACTTTGTACTGGGAACACTTGTCAGCATCGATGGTGATCAGGAGTTCCAGCCGTGGGCCGCTTCGTCTTGGGAAGTATCCGAAGACGGACGAACCTATACTTTCAACCTGAACCCGGATCTGAACTGGCATGACGGTAATCCCGTGGTAGCCGAAGATGTGAAAATGAGCCTCGAGCTCCTAACCCATCCGGACAACAACGCACTGCTGTACGGCCGTCTGAACGGTATCGAGGGTGTGGATGAGTTCTACGAGAAGAAAGCCGACAGCATCAGTGGTGTAAAGGTTGTGAATGAGAAAACAGTGCAGATTACCACCAAGGTTCCCACAGCTACCCTGCTGAACAACCTGATGTACTATATTCTGCCCTCTCATATCCTGGGCGACGTTGCTCCGGAGGACATCGCCAATCACTCGTACTGGCAAAAACCGGTCGGATTCGGTCCGTTCAAATTCGTAGAATACAAGACTGACCAATACATCCTGATGGAGAAGAACGAAGACTGCGCAATCGGTGTACCGAAGATCGACAAACTGATTTTCCGCATCGGCGACACCAACACGCTGACCGCCCTGGCCGAGCGCGGTGAGGTCGATATCTTCGAGATTTCGCCGGACGAAGCCGAGCGGCTTGAGACAAGTGATTTACTGAACGTCGTGACCGTACCTTACGGCTCGGTTACCCAGATGATGCATGTCAACCTGAACCGCCCGTATCTGGACGATCCGAAGGTGCGCCAGGGACTGGCCCACGCCATCAACCGTGAAGGAATGGCCCGCAGTCTGTACAACGGTCACGCTCGCCCGGTACCCACTCATCCGCTTCCGGCCTGGGTAAGCGAAGAGGGATTCCCGACCTACGAGTTCAATCCTGAAAAGGGAAAAAAATTACTGCAGGAAGCCGGATTTC
Source organism: uncultured Sediminispirochaeta sp. (assembly GCA_964603735.1). GTDB lineage: Bacteria > Spirochaetota > Spirochaetia > DSM-16054 > Sediminispirochaetaceae > DSBN01. The sequence continues at coordinate 10,409 of CAZRWN010000048.1, forward strand.
CCTTTGATCAGAAACTGGTGCTGCGCGTTCCCAGCGGCAACAAACCGCGCGAAAAGATGGCTCCCATCATCAAGCAGGGGCTGCAGGATATCGGCGTCGAGGTCGATATTGTAGTCTCCGACTTTACGACCTGCACTGCTCTCATCCGTGAAGGCGATTACGACCTGGGGCTCCAGGGCTGGTGGGGAATGATGATGGATCCGGACGATCTGTCTATCGTTCATCACAGCAAGAACATTCCGAAGGCAGGTTATAACCTGTCTTTCTACGATAACCCGAGGGTTGATGAACTGCTGCAGGAAGGCCGTGAGAAGATCACTTTCGAAGAACGAGCTCCTGTATACCACGAACTGGGCAAGCTGCTGGCCGAAGAGCTGCCTTTGATTCCGATGGCCAGTGTTGATGCGGTGTATGCAGCCAACAAACGTGTGAAGAACTTCAAGCCCACTAACTTCCGCACCTGGGGTCATTATGACCAGCTGTGGAACATTCTCGAGCTTGATGTCGAATAGAAGCGCTTAGAATCGTTTATTAGCGGCCCCCGCGATGTCGGGGGCTGCTGTTCATAAGACGGTCGGAGGTTTAATTTTGTTAGGATATATTTTGCGACGCATAATGATGTCGCTTCCGGTCATTTTTATCGTCATTACCATCATATTTTTCGTTGTAGATCTGATGCCCGGCGATGCAATCGATTTGTTGATTACTCCTGACCAAAATGTGCCCGCCAGCGGTGTGCAGATGATGCGGGAGAGTAAGGGCTTGGACGATCCCGGGTACGTGAAGTACTTCAAGTGGTTGTCTAATGTGGTCCAGGGCGATTTCGGGCGTTCGCTGATCAGCAACGTACCGGTAATGGACCGTATCCAGGAGCGGATAGGTCCCACATTCCTGCTGATGGGTACCGGTATTTTGTTGGGTATTGGAATAGCAATTCCGGTAGGGATATTCAGCGCCCTGAAACAGTATTCGATTTACGACTATGCGGTTACGATAATCGCGTTTATCGTCATATCGATTCCCGCCTTTTTCATCGGGCTGGGATGTATCTACTTCTTTTCATTGAAAATGAATCTGTTTCCCGTGGGCGGGATAAGACCAATTCTCGGCCAAATAACTATTTGGAGCCGGCTGCATCATCTGGCCCTGCCGATGATCGTGGTTTCCCTGCCCTATATTTCGCGCTACGGCCGCTATACCCGCAGCACCATGCTCGAGGTTGTCAAGGAGCAGTATATCCAAACCGCCCGGGCCAAGGGCCTGTCGGAGCGGGTTGTTATTATTAAACACGCCCTGCGCAATGCGCTGATACCCATCATCACCCTGTTCGGGATGAGTTTTCCCTGGATGCTCTCCGGATCGGTCGTTATCGAGAAAGTCTTCAACTGGCCGGGAATCGGCATGCTGACGATAGAGGCCCTGATGGCCCGCGATTATCCTATTCTGATCGCATTGAACATTATTTTTGCCATGCTGGTGGTGGCGGGAAATCTGATTTCCGATATCTTGTATAGTCTTGTAGACCCGCGCATACGACTGGGAGGGGAGGCGAGCTCATGAACTATTGGATTCGATTTAAAAAGCACAAAATGGCAATGGGCGGCTTGGTACTTACGCTGCTGCTGATTCTGATTGCAATTTTTGCTGGCTTGGTCGCTCCGTACGACCCTTACGAGCAGGACCTGTTCAACACTTACGCCGCCCCCTCCGAAGAACATCTGTTGGGACTGGACTCTCTCGGACGGGACGTCCTCAGCCGCTTGATTTACGCCAGCCGCATCTCCCTCTCGGTGGGAATTATGGCGGCACTGGTGAGCACGGTTATCGGCATAGTGGTTGGAAGCTTGGCTGGTTACGCCGGCGGTAAAGTTGACACTCTGCTCAGTCGGATAGCCGACGGGTTTCTCAGTTTTCCATCCATCGTTTTGATCATGACGATGGTGTATGTGGTGGGGCCGAATATTCGCAATGTAATACTGATTCTCGGGATTCTCGGCTGGCCGCAGATCTTTCGGCTGGTGCGCAGTCAGTTTATGTACCTGCGCGAGATGGAGTTTGTCAAAGCCGCTAAGGCGGTGGGAGTGAGCCCGTTTCGGCTGGTGCGCAAGCACCTGTTCCCGAACGCGGTGGCACCGGTCATAGTAGCAGCAACCTTTAAGGCGGTGGAGGCTATTCTGATGGAATCGGCCATCAGTTTTCTCGGTTTCGGCGTACAGCCGCCGATTGCCACCTGGGGCAACATGCTGACCGATGCCCAGTCGCTTAACGTACTGGCCACCAAACCCTGGATCTGGGTACCCCCCGGAATTATGGTTTCGATTGCGATTTTGAGTATCAACTTTGTCGGCGACGGACTGCGGGACGCCTTCGATCCGAAGTCGCAGATTTTTGGAAAGGAACTGTAGTGATGTTAGATCTTTGCATAAAAAACGGAATGGTTGTCGACGGGACCGGAAATCCATGGTACCGGGCCGATGTAGGTATTCAGAACGGACGCATCGCCGCGGTCGGAGATTTGAGCGGCGTGCAGGCAGTCCGCACGATCGCCGCTGATGATAAGATTGTGGCGCCGGGATTCATCGATGTGCACAGCCATTCCGACTACCTGATACTGGCCGATCCGCTGGCCTCCAGTAAGGTGCTGGCCGGAGTGACCACCGATGTTTCCGGCAACTGCGGCGGATCGGCGGCTCCGCAGAACAAGATGTTCTGGCAGGAGTGGTGGACCGAGGATGTGGACGAGCGCTTCAAGCTGGTGGACCGCGACTACGCGGCCCGCACACTCGCGCGGCACAATATCGATTTCAACTGGCACAGCATGGGCGAATATCTGGACGAGGTGCGCCGGATGGGTACCTCCATCAACTATGCCAACTTCGTAGGTCACTACACCCTGCGGATAGCCGCCTATCACCAGGAGCGGCGCAAGCCGAGCCGCGCAGAGCTGGATTCGATGAAGTCGATGCTGGCCCAGTCGATGCGTGAAGGGGCTATCGGATTTTCGACCGAGGTGGGCAGCCATTTTATCTGGGAGTATGAGATCGAGGAACTGCTGGAGCTGTGCGAGCTGACTCGCGATCTGGGCGGCGTGTTCTCATACGACATCAATAACTACGCCGACCGCTTTCTGGAAGACCTGGAGAAGGCCCTGTGGGTGGTGGAGAAAACTAATGTTCCAACCATCATCAGCCACATTCAGGTCTACGGCCGGGAGAACGCCGGCAAGGCCAAGTACGCATTGCAGATGATAGAAGAGACCCGTCGCCGGGGCATGAATGTGGTAGCCGATGTCATGGCGGCTGCCAACGGCGGCGGCCTCTTCTTTTCCGCCCGTGCGATCGATATGTTTCCGCAGTGGGCAATAGACGATCTGCAGAACGTACTGAAGAGCGCTGCCGGACGGGAAAAACTGCAGGCGGCTCTGGAGCGCGGGGAGGCCTCCGAGTTCTATGTGAGCCCAAACCGAACCGAAGAGCAGAAGGCCAGCGGCATGGTCTACTCCTTCGGCCCTCTGAAGGATCCCCTGTGGCACCATTACGTAAAAATCGTCGCCAGCGAGGACAGTTCGCTGGAGGGCAAGACAATATATCAGCTGATGCGCGAACGCAATGTAGATGACAAATACCGCATACTCTTTGACTTGGTCGAACATGAACCCAATCTGCGCACTGTCCTAGACGTAGTGCATGCGGACAATATGCGCGATGTAGCGTTGCACCCATGGGTCGGGTTCGGAACCGACGGCGGCCTGGTCGACGCCATTCGCCGACCGCAGATTCCCAACCCTTGTCTGTATGCCACCTTCCCGATGGTGCTGCGCAAGTATGTGCGCGAGGAGAAGGTGCTGCGGCTGGAGGATGCTATCCGCAAGATGACCAGTCTGCCGGCTATCGCCATACGGCAGTACGACCGCGGCCTCCTGCGGCCCGGCTTCAAGGCCGATTGCGTAGTGTTCGACTTTGACCAGGTGGGCGAGGTGGCGGCTTATGGCGACGAAATACCCGCGGTTTTCTCCAAAGGCATAGAGCAGGTAATCGTCAACGGCGAGCTGGTTGCCGAAGACGGGGTGCACTTGAAGAACCGGCCCGGCCAGGTGCTGACGCATCAGGCCTACTTTGGCGCACCGGAAGGAGGCGCAACGTGAACAACAACGGAAACCTATTAGAAGTCCGCAATCTGCAAACCAACTTTCGTACGGGGGCGGGGATTATCAAGGCAGTCAACGGGGTCTCCTTCGAGCTGAAGCGGGGTGAAACCCTGGGTGTGGTGGGAGAGTCGGGCTGCGGTAAAAGCGTAACCTCCTTCTCCATCATGCGGCTGATTCCCTCGCCGCCGGGAAAGATTGTCGGCGGCGAGATCATGTATAACGACCGGAACCTCCTGGCGCTGAGCGAGCCCCAGATGCGGAGTCTGCGCGGCAATGAGATTTCAATGATTTTTCAAGAACCGATGACCTCGCTAAACCCAGTGTACACCTGCGGCTCGCAGATTGCAGAGGCGATCATGAAGCACTCCGGGGCCAAGAAGAAAGAGGCAATGGAGAAGTCGGTTGAGCTGCTGAAGCTGGTCGGCATTCCGCTTCCGGAGAAACGGGTGCACGAGTATCCCTATCAGCTCTCCGGCGGCATGCGCCAGCGGGTGATGATTGCCATGGCGCTCTCCTCCGATCCCAATCTGTTGATTGCCGACGAGCCGACCACCGCCCTGGATGTGACCATCCAGGCTCAGATCCTCGAGCTGCTGAAACGGCTGCGGAAGGAACTGGACATGTCTATTATGCTGATAACCCATGACCTGGGAGTAATCGTTGAGATGGCCGACCGGGTTATCGTGATGTACCTGGGTAAGGTAGTGGAAGAGGCGGATGTGAAGACGCTCTTTCGCGAGACCGCCCATCCGTATACCCTCGGTCTGATGAAGTCGATACCGAAAATCGAAACCGATACCAAACGGCTGCATATCATTGAGGGAATGGTGCCCAAACCGGGCGATGCCATCGAGGGCTGTTCTTTCCATCCTCGCTGTCCCTTTGCCGATGAGCGCTGCCGTACTGAAGTTCCCCCGCTCGAGACAGTCAGGGACGACCACCGGGTCGCCTGCTGGAATTACCGACAGGTAATAGGATAGGGGGCAGGAGAAACATATGTCAGAAGTCTTAATGGAAGTGAAAGACGTAACCAAACATTTTCCGGTAAAAGGTAACGGTCTGATCCGCAAGACCGTCGCCCATGTGAAGGCGGTAGACGGAGTCTCTTTTCAGATCAAGCGTGGAGAGACTTTCGGTCTGGTGGGAGAATCCGGTTGCGGGAAGTCTACGCTGGGACAGGTGCTGATACGCCTGCAGGATCCGACCGAAGGAGAGATTCTCTTTCAGGGGCAGGATATTGCCGATACACCGCTTAACAAGCTGCGGCCCATGCGCCGCGATTTGCAGATAGTGTTTCAGGATCCGTATGCATCCTTGAATCCCAAAATGACAATCGGCGAGACGATCGGGGAGCCGCTGTTAGTACACAAAGTGGGTAACCGTTCGGATATTGTCTCGGAAGTGAAGAAGATACTGCCGATCGTCGGACTGCATGAGGATTTCTACGACCGCTATCCGCACGAACTGTCCGGAGGGCAGCGGCAGCGGGTCGGAATTGCCCGGGCCTTGATCATGAAGCCAAAACTGATCATCTGCGATGAGCCGGTCTCTGCGTTGGATGTGTCCATTCAGTCGCAGATTATCAACCTGTTCATGGACCTGCAGGAGCAGTTCGACCTGACCTACCTGTTCATTGCCCACGGGCTGGCAGTGGTCAAGCATATCTCGTCGCGAATCGGGGTAATGTACCTGGGGAAAATCGTGGAAATTGCCGACAAACAGGAACTGTTCAACAATCCGCAGCATCCGTATACCAAGGCGCTGCTTTCGGCCATTCCGGCCTCCGACCCCTTTGTGAGCAAACAGCGGAAGGTGCTGGAGGGGGATGTTCCCAATCCGACGAATCCGCCCAGCGGATGCCGCTTTCACACCCGTTGCCCGCACTGCAGCGACCGCTGCCGGCAGGAAGAGCCGCAGCTGTTCGGCGGCGAGGATCACCAAGTTGCCTGTTTTCTGAAATCGTTGCCTTAAAAAGTCTGGGTGTACAACTGCTGTGTGAAACAGCTTTATCAATATCAGCGGCCGCCTCGCCTGTATCTCCGTGGTTTTTTTAAGAGGCGGCCGCCTTTTTTATGTACGGGTTGCGGGCCGTATCAGGCGCAGCTCTGATTGCGGCCGGCTGAGGAAGCGGCACCCGCTTTCGGTTACCTCGACAATCTCTTCCAGCCCGATGAAGCCGGCCGATGTCATGACCTCCAGTTCCAGAGTAAAGACGTTGCCCGCCTCGACCTGCCGGTTCGGAGCCTCACCATAGCGCTCCCAGCGCGGAGCCAGCACCATGCCCCCGTCATGCGCCCAGACACCCACCTGATGGCCCAGGGCGTGCTGATACTCCTCATATCCGTTTGAAGTCAGGTAGTCGCGGCCCACCTGGTCCACCTGCCAGCCCTGCACTCCGGGTTTGAGGACTTCGGCGGCGGCCTGGATTGCCTCGTACGCCACTCGGAAGCCCGTCTTTACATCCTCAGGCGCATCGTCTTCGCCCGCGCGCAGCAGGTACCAGGTGCGCTGCAGGTCGGAGCAGTAACCATCGGTTTTAATGCCGAAGTCGATGTGGAAGCAGTGTCCCGCTTCAATTGTCTTGCCTGCCGGAGCAAAATGGCTGGCCGCCATGCCCGGCCCGGTGGTACAGGAGGGGTTGTGGGCGCTGCTCCAGGCAAATCCGTAGCCGTCGGCGGCTATTTTTCCGTGCAGGAACTCGGTTACCTCTTCAAGTTTGATGCCCGGCCGCACGAACCCCTCGAGATCGTTAAAATAATCCTCGGTGATATCGATAGCCCGCTTGATCCGGGCGATCTCGGTAGGGGTCTTCCGTCCTTTGATCTTCTCGATCAAGTCTCCGGCGGAAATAGTCTTACCTTCGAATGCCGTGCCGGCCAGCATGTCCTGCAGGCGGCAGTACAGGCCGTGGCTCAGTCCGTCGGCCGAGGGATTGTCCTGGGAGTAATCGAGGGCGACCTGCCGCGGCTGTTCCTCTTCCAGCACCCTCAGCAGTGGTTCTTTGATTCCCTGCACATACGGAATCACTTCGGCGAAAACCCCTTCCGCTTCGACCGCATCGGCGTCGTGTTTTCCTACTATCGCCACGCTGCGGCCGCCGGCGAAGAACATGAAGGCGGAGACCCACACTACGCCGCCGGTGTAAAAGAAGGGCAGCATCGGGTCGTTGTTTTCAATCGATTCGCGGGTCAGTATCATCCAGCAATCGATATCGGTTTCTTTGAGAACCTGTTGTGTTTGAATCAGTTTTTCATTGCTAATACTCATGTAAAATATTTTACACTTAAGAGAGTTATGTAGCAATAGATAAAATTGTGGAAAAAGTAGGAAAGCTCACGTACACTATGCTACATAAAAAAAGTTCATATAAGTGGGTTTTTATGCGTATCAATAAAAAATTGCCCATTCGGGTGTTATCCGTACTTTTCGTACTCGGTATGATGCTAATGCTGCTGAGGGCGTGTCAAACTATCGATCGCAGACCCCGCGAATCTTCTCCGGAGACGGTTCCGCCGGCGGTGAGGAATTATTTCGAAAGACCGGACATAGTTTTGTAATTACATAATAATTACTTGTATGGAGATCCCAGTAGTTAGAATCGGTAATTCAAGAGGTATACGCCTTCCCAAAACAGTTATAGATCAGCTTTATATTCAGGATAAACTAGAACTCGAAGTGCATGAAAATGAAATTGTTCTGAAACCGGTCAAAAGAAAGGCAAGAGAGGGCTGGCGCGAAGCCTTTGCTGAAATGAATGATACTATTTCCACCGTAATTACAATCCCGTGACTACCCCTCCCGCGTGTCGGTCAGTTTTCACGGAAAGCCGGGCTGGGTAGTGCTTGATCGGTTGAGAACAGTGGACAAGCGGAGGCTGGTAAAAAAGTTAGAAAAAATTACAAAAACTGAAATTGTCGAAGTGAAATCGGTGTTAAGAGAAATGCTGGTGGACTAAGGCTTACTGGGTGGTCCAAATCTTGTGGTGAAATACGAAAAACACTTACCCCGCAACGCCGTCCTATAACAACTCTCGCCCTGCCAATTGTCAGAAACTGCGGAAAAATTGAAGCAGATCACGTCTTCAGGCCTCTATATCATAAAAGGCGGGTATGAATGCTGAATGAAAAATCCTTATGGAAGTGGCGCCGGCGGCTATCGGAGGTGCACATTGACCGGCTGTTTGCCAATTCCGCCCTGCGGCAGAGGGCCCGGCAACTCTGCAGTGAGGTTGTCTGTCGCTTTATCGTGGTAAACGACATGGTTATTATTGCCCGGGTCCGCGGCAGAACCGGAATATATACGGTCAAAGTGATGGATACGGAGAGGGGGCTCGAGTACGGCTGCAGTTGCCCGTCGAGGTATAATCCGTGCAAGCACATCGGCGCTTTGTTCTATACCTTGCGTGCACCGCAGCAAAATCCGACTGAGGAGGGGGAAAGAGTAGGGAAGGTTACGGCCGGAGCCCGCTTCCGGCCCGCCTTTCAGTTGGTGCAGATTTTCTGGCCGTCCGAGCCCAATGGCAGGTCGCTGGGTATTGATCCGGTACTGGTGTATCGGCTGAAAAACGGATCGGACGGCCGTCGAGTTAGGTTCAGTTGCACTATCCCGCGTGTATCCGGAAGTCCGATTGTCGAAGAGCTCCTGCGGATATGGGAGCGCGGCGGATGCAGACCGCTGAATGCGCCCGGCCTTTTTGCGGGCTGGTATCGGAGGGCTCGTCAGGTGGGAAGGCTGCCGCTGCAACTGCCGGTGGAGATGTATTTGGATGGGGCGGGACGGTTTAGACGGCAGGCGCCGGTGAGCCTGCGTAGGATCGAAAAAATAAAGATTCGTTGGCAGGCGCAGCGGTACAGCTGCGGAGAGATCGAATTTAGTCCGCATTTCGAATTGCAGAATGACCGCGGCTTTCGGGAGTCTATAAACCGGAAGAAAGCGGTCTGTGACGAGTGTGAAGAGATGCTGCTGCTGGCCAATATGCAGTCCGGCAGCTTATGGTATCTGGATTGGGCCGGGGAAATTGCGGATCTGTTCCGTCTTCCGGAATTGCTCTGCCGCCGCGAGGTGAGCGAAACCGTCGTCAGGTATGGCCGTTGTCGCTCTGCTCTCATCGAGACGGATCAAGGAGATCTGAATGTAGAGCTGATCAGCGTGATGCCGTCTCCGGTAGTGGACCTTGCGGGGCTGTCAGGCTCCGCGGCTGCCGGCCGGGCAAGCCTGCTGAAAATCAGGTTTCGTTACGGAGAAGATAGTCGCGTGCAGCCGCCGGGAAGTACAGACCTACTGCCGGCTGTTACAGCAGCCAGCCCGAAAAGCCCGGGAAGCCTGGAAAACACCGGAAGCCCCGGCAGTCCCGGCAGCCCTTGTTTCATAAAGCCGAACTGGAAAGCCG
>CAZRWN010000048.1:20044-23833 GCA_964603735.1 uncultured Sediminispirochaeta sp.
GCCCCGGCAGTCCCGGCAGCCCTTGTTTCATAAAGCCGAACTGGAAAGCCGAGCAGCACTTTATTTCGCTTTTTCTTCGGGTGCTTGCCGAACAACCCTTCGAAATCGATGTGGATTCGGGGCTGGAGGAGGAAGGCTTGTGCGTACTGGCGGAAGCCGGAGCGCTCGAGTTGCTGGGCGGTGTAGGCGCTGTCCTGTTGTCCTATGGCTTCGAGCTGCGGCTGCACGGAGTAAAGGTGCTGAGGCCTCCCGGAAAATATGCGGTGAAAGTGGTGTCCAGCGGAGAAAAGTGGCTGGATATTGAGACCGGATTTGAAATGGATGCGGGTTTTGTTCCGATTGAGGATATTCCGGCGAGAGGGGTAGCCCGGGCCGAGGGGGCGCTATATGTGCTGCCAGCCGGAGCCGATAGCGATGCGTTGTCGGCGGCTCTGCGCACTAGCCGAATCGGAATCCGCGACATGGCTATGCTGGAGCAGATTTCCGGACTGGTCAGCAACCCGGACCACCCGGCCCTGGCTGAGTTCTTTGACTTGCGGCGGCGGCTGCGCGCTTTTTCAAAGCTGGAGGAGACAGAAGTGCCGGCTTTGCTGCGGGGAGTGCTGCGGCCGTATCAGAAAAGCGGCTTGGCCTGGCTGTGGTTTCTGCACCGTTTTCAATTAGGCGGCTGTCTGGCCGATGACATGGGGCTCGGCAAGACGATTCAGGCACTGGCGGTGTTGGCCAAAGCCCGTGAGGCGGGCGAGTTTCGGCAGGCGGTGGTGGTGTGCCCGGTCAGTACTCTGGGCAACTGGCAGCACGAAATAGATGCATTTACGCCCTGTTTTAAGGTGGTACTTCATGCCGGTCCGCAGCGTACGAAGAACACCTGCGGGCTGCGCAGCTCTGACATTGTGCTGGTCAGTTATGCCACTCTGCTGCGCGATGTCGAACTGTTCAGAGCGCTGGAGCCCGACTACCTTATCCTGGATGAAGCCCAGGCAATCAAGAACCCGAAAACCAAGCGCCGAAACGCGGTAGTTTCTATCCGGGCGGCACACCGGCTGGCCCTCACCGGCACTCCCATGGAAAACGGAACCGTAGAACTGTGGTCGCTGTTCGATTTTCTCATGCCCGGGATTCTCGGCTGCCGGCGTAACTTCTCCCGCCGGTACGCCTGTGACGATGTAGGTGATGACTCCGAGTTAGAATCTGATCAGCGGCTCCAGGCCCTGCGGCGGGTCCTGCGGCCGCTGCTGCTGCGCCGGACCAAGGCGGTGGCAGCGCCCGAACTGCCGCCGCGTAAGGAGCAGGTGTTGTACTGCACCGCCGGCCGGCGGCAGGCACGGGTCTATGAGTCGCTGCGCCTGCGGTTTTTTGCCGAGGTGGACTCTCTGATCAGTAGCGGGCTGTGCGGAGAAGCGGCTCTGAAGATGCTGCAGGCGATGCTGCGTCTGCGTCAAGCAGCCATTATTCCCGGACTGGTGGACTCGGAGTTCTCGGATGTGCCGAGTGCCAAAATTGAGCTGCTCTATGACCGTGTGCTCGAGCTGTGCGCTGAGGGGCACCGAGCCCTGGTATTCTCACAGTTCACCGGTGTCCTCGACGAGGTGTCTCTGCGACTGGACGGTACCGGTATCCGGCTGTTTCGCCTTGACGGTAGTACCCCGCAGGAGCAGCGGGATGTGCAGATAGCAGGGTTCCAGTCGGCCGAGTCGAGCGCGGTCTTTTTGATCAGCCTGAAAGCCGGCGGAGTGGGTATTAACCTGACCGCAGCAGATTATGTGTTTCTGTTGGATCCCTGGTGGAACCCAGCCGTGGAAGCCCAGGCCATTGACCGGGCGCACCGCATCGGGCGGAAAGGGCAGGTCTTCGTCTATCGTCTTGTTACTGCCGGTACAATTGAAGAGAAAATGCTGCGCCTGCAACACAAGAAACGCAGGCTGACCGATGCCATTATCCGCGGAGAAAGCGGTCTGCTGCGCGAGTTGTCGGCTGATGATATCCGTAGTCTCTTCGAGGCTGTGTCATGATTGAATCATTAAAAAACAGCTGGAAATTGAGTATGAGTTATCGTACACTTACTAAAAAAGCGAGCCATCTATGCATATTAGAAAAAGCCAGTCCTTAAAGTTATTTTGTTCCACGCTAGTTGTTTTTGTTTTCTTAGGATTCTTCAATTCCTGCCAAACCGCCGGCCGCAGGCCGGAACAATTCGCTGCGAAGAGAGTGCAGCCGGCCGAAGCGCCGCGGAATATCGACGAGGCGGTCAAGGAAAATCCCCAGGAAAACCTGCCCTTACTGATTGAGTATATCCGTGAGAACTCCGACAGCGAGTCGGAGATGTTTCGCTACGCCCACGACTGGGTGGCCCAAAATCTAGCCTACGATGTGGCGGGCTTGCGCGGCGAGAGCCGCAAGGTTACCGATGCCTACGGGGTGCTGCAGTACGGCAAGTCGGTCTGTGCCGGATACTCGAATGCGCTGCAGCTGCTGTGCGACGAGCTCGGGATTGAATGCGTGACCATTTCGGGCTACGGACGGGGAGCCAGTTTTGATCCCTACCGCGAAGAGCAGATGACTGCACCGCGCTCTAACCATGCCTGGAATGCTGTTAAGCTGGATGGCAAGTGGCATCTGGTGGATGTGACCTGGAACTCTGGTTATGTGCGGGGCGGCAAGTTTGAGCCTAACTTTAATCATCACTATTATAAAGTTCCTCCGCGGCAGTTCGCCTACCGCCATTTCCCGCTTGAAGAAAAGTGGCAGCTGCTGGAAGAGCCACTCGATTTTGAAGGGTTTATCTCGCAGCCGCTGCTGCGGGGCCGCTTTTTTACCTATGGCTTCCGCCAGCAGGAGGAGTATGAAAAAATAACGGTGATTGAAGAACATGAACACACGCTGCAGTTTCGCGGCGACACGGACATGCTGATGTCGGCCCGGATAGTAGCCTATCCGGACCAGAGTACGGAGTTCCAGGGCTATGAGATGATTACCCGCGACTCTGAGGGGACACACACCGTGCATGTGCGCTTTCCCGAACCGGGCAGGTATCGTTTGATGTTGTTTGCAAAGCACCGGAAAGACCGGGGCAGCTTTAGTTCTCTGGGCAGCTACTATTTCGAGGCCTCCGTCGATGCGCAAGGCGCAGGTCGGGAAGTAATCCCGTTTCCGCAGGTGTTCGGGCGCTTCAAAGAGTCTGGCATCAGTAACCTGCAGCCGGATGAGGGGGTTCTGTCGCGGGGAGAACCGCAGCGCTTCTCTTTTACAACCGGAGAGCAGGCAGAGTATTATCTGTTCGCCGGAAGCTACGGACATTTTCCCTTCGATATGAATAAGGATACCGGCACATACGAACTGGAAACCAGCTTAAACGGCGATGAGGTGTATCTTTCGAAGAAGGTGAACAACCGCTTTTATCACCTTGCCAAATATCAGCTGGAGTAAGAAGCGGCCGGATAGTACAGAACTCCGAGTTTGACATCTGATGGTTTTGAATCGATAATAAAAACCAATATAAACCTACATGGAGCGGATGACCCGCAAGTTCTATATCAACAATGAGGTTATTGAGAAGCACTTTATCTTTACCGCCAAATACATCACCTATCAGGGTCAGGAGATGATTCATCAGAAAAGGCGGCCGTGATGAAGGCATAGCCCTCTCGACCCGCAGGTTTCAGCAGAGTGGACTGGGGCTTGATTTGATGTACATCCTCTGCGAGCAGATTCGCGGCAGCTGCCGCATAGAATCAGGCCGAGCAGTGTGCGTAGGTAGGATTTTACTTGTACATACTGTAGACAGCAGTG
>CAZRWN010000049.1:0-13243 GCA_964603735.1 uncultured Sediminispirochaeta sp.
TGTTCCATCACCTGACCATCTCCTCCGAGCTCAAACGCACGATTCACAATCCGCTGTTTGCAGTCAACTACTACGACCGCGAGCTGCGCAAGGACAATGCCGATCATGTGCGCGAGACGGTACGCTTTTCACGCAGCGTGAACAACGCGCTCGAGCGGATTGCCGTGTACCAGCTGTATCACAACTTCTTCAAGCCCTACCGGGTGGCGGATAAGGAGTTGAAGCACTTTACCCATGCCGAGATGGCCGGCATACCGCGGGAGTGGATGCGGCAGAGTCTGGAGGGGATCTTTACCATGCGCAAGTTCTTCAGTCATGTGAAGCTAAACCGGTCGCAGATGCTGGTGTGGTCACGCTCGATCGGGAACCTGGACAGGTTAGACGGGCGGTATTTTCCGGCCTACGTGTGGATGTGAGGTAGGGGGCGATTCTCGCTGTGAGCATGTGGTGTTTTTGTCTCACATGGTTTTTAGCACTATTTACTCTTTACTGGCAGCTTTCTGCAGGCGATCGTTGATAGCCCGGCCGAGGCCTTGCTCGGGGGCGGTTTCCGCCACAATCAGCTCCAGTCCCAGCGCATCCAGCTCTTGTATGGCGTGATACAGATTGATAGCCGCTTCATGCAAATTTCCCCGCGGGCTTAGCACCCTGATTTTACCGGCTCCTGTGCTTGTTTCGGTCGTCTTGTATGCTCCGGCTGTCTCGCTTGCGGGCTCGCTGCAGTTCTGAAAACAGAGTTTTCCGATTTCTGGTGAATCCATATACACGGAAATATCCTCGACCAGCCGCAACGGGGTGGTAGGTGCGTAGTGATCCGGCAGCATACCGGGGCCGTCATATTGGGCGGGGAGCTCACTACGGCTGATTACAGGTCCGATCAGCTCTTCGATCTCCTCCTGTGCCAGTCCGCCGGCCCGTAAAACCATTGGAATTTCGCCGGTAAGTGAAAGCACCGTCGATTCCACGCCAACCCGGCAGGTCCCTCCGTCGATCAGTGCGGTATAACTTCCGGCCAGCTGCTTCTGTACATGGCCGGCGGTAGTCGGACTGGTTCTGCCGAACAAATTCGCGCTCGGGGCGGCCACTGGAACACCGGCCGTACGAATGAGCTGCAGCGCCAGCGGATTGGCCGGCATGCGAATGGCAACAGTACCGTTGCCGGCCGTGACGATGTCCGGTACCCGGCTGCTCTTCGGAAAGACCAGGGTGAGCGGGCCGGGCCAGAAGTGCTGCATCAGGCGGCGGGCTTTATCCGGGATATGTTCGACTAAAGACTCGACCTGTTCCGTGTCGGCAACATGTACAATCAGAGGGTCGTGCAGAGGGCGCTGTTTTGCCTCGAAAATCGAAGCAACGGCGTCCGGATTCAGGGCATCGGCTCCGAGACCGTAGACAGTTTCGGTTGGAAAAACGGCAAGTTTGCCGGCCTGCAAGGCTTTTGCTGCCAGTTCTACCTCCCGTTCGAGATCGAGCCGGGCATGCGGATGCTGCATGATCCACTCTCCGGCGGCCGGAAGGTTGTGAAAAACTATACGTTCGTAGGGCAGTTCAGGCAGATGCTGCATGCCGTGACCGGTCAGTACATATAGGCCGAATGCTCCCACTGCATCGGCAGTGGCGGGATCGTGCGGGTGATCACCTATTACGAAAGAGCTGGTCAAAGCTATACCAAATTCATCGGCGGCCTGCTGTAGAAAACCGGGCTGCGGTTTCATGCAGCTGCAGCTATCCGCGCGGCTGTGCGGACAGATATACCATTTTATAATTTTGATGCCTTCAGCCTGCAGGGCGGAATCTATATGGCGATTTACCGTTTCGACTTCTTCCTGGGAGAGGAGTCCCTGCGCGATGCCGCTCTGATTACTCACCACAAACAGCGAGTATCGCTGTTGCAGTTTCCGCAGTGTTTTGAACACTCCGGGGATGAACCGGATCTTATTTATATCTGCGAGATGGCCGACATCCTCGATAAGAGTACCATCTCTGTCTAAAAAAAGTGCTGACTGCTGCATGCGAAACGTTACAAGATATAACTATGTACTGTCAATGTACCCACGCCGGCGACCGAAAGCCGCCCGGCCGAGCCTTGATAGCAGCCCGGACGCCAAGATCGGCGGCCACACGGTCCGGCTTTGGGGTATATCCGGGATCAGACTGGGCTCAGTCCGGGCTAACCTCGTTGCCGACCTTGCGGGCGCGTTCGGGTTTATCCAGGTCGATTCCGGCGGCAAGTCCGATTTCCACCAGCAGGTTCCAACCGGCGCAGAGGTACACATACGAGTTCATCATGCCGTTTTGCGGTACCTTTATGGTAGGGAAGGGGGTGTCGCGGTCGGCAATAGCCACAACCGTCAGACCGACTCCCTGTTCAAGGACTTCCTGAAACTTGTCGATTTCCTCTTCGAACGGATCAATTACAAACACGATATCTTCGGGGTTCATCACCTCTTCAATACCGTGTACGGCATAGGTTCCTTCGAGAAAGTCTGATTTCTTACGGGTGATTTCATTAGTCTTGAGAGTCAGCTCCTCGGCGACTCCGTCGTTCAATCCGGCAAAGTAGATGGTAGGAGCTTTAGTCGCCCGTAATATGATTGATCTGTCGATCTCGACCGTCAGCGCTGTTTCCAGTTGGTCTGCCAAACCGTGCAAATCAATTCGGTTGAGCGAACCGGCTGTGTGGTGCAGAATAGTCTCATAACAAAGCGCCTGCTCAACGACGCTCTTGGTAGCGGCTACTGCGTTCTCCCAGCCGCACTTCAGCACCAGGGTGTCGTCGCATACCTGTTCCAGCGGCGTGTCATGATTGGCCGTCAGAGCATACACGTGCCCGTGGGCGGAGGCTTTCAGCTGCTTGGCCAGCAGGACTACCTCTTTTGTGCGGCCGGAGTTGGAGGCGCAGAACACCGCCATCTTTGACAGGTCGTACATTGCAGCCTGGCGGGAGCCTTCGGTGCGGACGGTCAAATCGATGCCCTCTGTGAGAGCGCGCCGGATACTGTTCTTGGCCGGAAAAATGCGGCTAGAACCTTCTCCGGTGCACAGCAGGGCACCTACTGATTTGATTTTTTCAGCTACCGGTGCGGTGCGGGATAGATCAAAATTCCGCACCACATCCGGGGTCTCCATCATCTCCCTTACCAGAGCATAGTTAGAATAACGTTCTTCTTTTATGGTCATGCACATTTCTCCTTTTATAGTGTTAATAATCTTGTGGTGCCCACTCAAAGCACACTACATATAGTGTTTTGCCGGACAACCAAGCACTATATATAGGGCTTCTGAACCATTGACCACAAGGTTTTGATCATTAGGTTATAGTTTGTGGCGGTTCAGTCTTTGAGTAAAGGCTGTGGTCTCCTCGCGGACCAGTTGAATAAAATTGTTGTCGTCTATAGTCCCGATAGCAGCATTCATTTCGGCTTTAGTCCGGTAGGTGGCCAGGCGGAACGGATTTTCGAAATCCTTGTTCCGGGAGGCATAGACCTGGTCCCGGATGTATTCTTGAATGGCAATGGCTTTGTCCAGTACTTCGTTCCACTCCTTTGTGTTCAGTTCGGATTTATTCATCAAATGCACCAGCACCGCATACGCATGGCGCTGTTTGTGTAGCCCGTACTCATCCCATAAGCGGTGGTACTGCTCGTGGATGGCATCCCAGCTCTCGAGATCGCCGCGGCCGATACTGGCCCGCAGGTCGTCAGCATCGCTCTGCAGCATCAGCTGACCGCCGATATTTACCCAGTCGGTTTCGCGGATGCCGCCCAGGGTGGTAAACAGAGTATCCGGACTCTCGTCGGGATGGGCCTCCAGAAAATCGATTACATTTTTGACTGCATAGAACAGCAGCATCTCTTCGTAGGCGTGATACCCTTCGACGCTCTTGAGAATCTGCACCGGCCGGCGGGTCTTCTCCATATTCTCGCCGTACACTATTAGCGCGGGCGGGGTTTTCCGGCTGCCGGCTAAAAACTTTCGGCCGCGGGTAATCATCTCCTCGGAACTGGTCTGTTCATTCAGCCCGCCTTCGTCGGCCAGAACAGCCTTGCCGATCCATTTTTCGAGTAGGCGGCGGGCGGTAATAATCTCCTCGACCGAGTCGGGAGCAAAGGCATCGAACTCGATGTGCTGGGTTTTACGGGCGCGTTTGTCCCGTTTATGGAATTTCCAGGTGTTCCTGCTGAGGGCATACATATTGTACATCCACCAGTAGGCCGGCATTACTTCCAGGGTGTCGTCGGTGATGTTGTTGTTCAGCAGCGAGAATGGTAAGCGAATATCCAGCTCCGCCGGATACTGTCCTTTGGACAACAGCACAAACGAGGCGAAGCGGCTGGAGTGTTTGAGGCTGGTACACAATCCCGGCCAGAAGCCGCGGCCGGCCTGGATTTCGTTGTCGTTGGCGCGGCTGTTATGGTTTGAGCCGATGGTTGCGCCGGCGGCGATATTACTCTGTCCCATGACTACCGAAGCAATTAGGAACGAGTTGTTGTGATGTTGCTCGTGGGCTGGAAAAATCAGGTTGTTGAGCACCTCACAGCAGGAAATGGTGGAGTTGTCGCCGAGAAAGGAGTTGATGAGACGGGCACCATACTTAAGATTTGAGTTGTCTCCCATGATGAAACGCACGGCTTTGCAGCCGTAGAAAATGTGACAGCCATAGCCGATAATGCCGTTGACCAGCTCAACTCCTTCACCGATCTGGCTCGGCTCTTCCTCCGAAGAGTTAATGGTGAGGTTCTTCAGTTTGTTCACACCCTTGATGTAGCAGTGGGCTCCCACCTTTACGTCTTTTAGAATTCGCGAGGTTTTTATCACCGACTGAGGTCCGACAGTTCCGTAGTAGCCGCGCTGGGAATCGAAGCGGCACTGGGTCAGTTCTTTTAGTTTGCTCTGTAGCGCTGCGTCGTCGCGGTATTTTGCCCACAGGTAGGCATCGGCCGGAATCATACCGTCAAAGGGCAGCACCTGGCGGCTGCCGGTCTCATTCATGATGTCGAGCCAGACCCGGTTCTCCTCCGGTTCGCCGTCCTTGATAATTCCGTTGCCGAATTTGGCGTAATTAGTGGTGTGCATCTCATCGATGTTTGCCAGTATGCAGCGGTCGCCGATGATATAGTGGGCCAGGTAATCTACATTGTGTACGACGGTATCGTCACCAATGTCACAATCCCAGATAAAGCTGTTGCGGATGCCGCTGGGAAGCTGCAGGTCGTGATGTTCCAGGATGACATCCCGAAGGCGTCCTAACCGCACCAGACCGCGAAAGCTGTTGTTATAAATGCGGTGGGGGTCGAATTCGTCAGAGACGAGTACCGACGCCCAGTTCTCAGCAGTGTTCCCATTATGCACCAGAATTTCAATTTCACTGGTTTTCAGGTTTCGCCATTTTTCGGTGGATTTTCTGTTTTGAACATTTCGAAGGTGATATTTATCTTTCCCGCTGGGAATATACTCGCTGGGAATGAAATCTTTTCCCGGACTATCAGCAAAGTGTATCTTTATGTTATTCATGCGCCTATTTTAGCAGATACTCTCCACTTTATAAACGATTTTATAGTTTATACTTTACAGAGCCAAGAATATCTGACTTAATTAATATAAGTATATGCAGCGAGTTTTTATAGTTGAAGACGAGATGATTCTCAACTATCATCTCTCTCAGTTTCTTGAATCAAAAGGTTACTCTACTGCCATGGCAAGTTCAGGCGAAAAGTGCCTGGAGATGCTTGCCAGCGGAGACATCCCCGATCTGATATTGATGGATATTAATCTCGGAGATGGTAAGATGAACGGCCCGACCACTACCCAGAAAATTTATGAGCAATATGACATTCCCGTTGTCCTCCATTCGGCCTACACCGACAAGGCAACCATTGACACCACCCGTGAAATGACGAAGTACGGATATATTCAGAAGGTGCCGGGCAACGAAGAGTTCATTACTGCTACCATCGAGATGGCCATGAAGCTGCATAAATCCGAGCGGGAACTGAAACAGCGGGAGAATATGTACCGCGATTTGTCGAACCACCTGCAGAAGGTGCGGGAGGAGCAAAACGCGTATCTGGCAAGGGAGATTCATGACGATTTGGGCCAGTCGCTTACAGCGCTGAAAATGAATCTGTCCATAGTAAAAAAAATAATCGAAAACGACACGGAGCACGATAGCAGCAGAGAGAAAATAAAAAAACTGGCCGAGGATATGGATTCAATCCTGAACGGAACTGTAAAAAGGGTTCGCAGGATTTCTACCGAGCTGCGCCCGAGTGTATTGGATACCTCCGGTATCGTTGAAGCGATCGAGTGGCAGATTGACGAGTTCAAGCAGTACTTCGATATCGAAGTGGGATTTCACTGTTCCTCACCTGAGTTAGAACTTGACACTCACAAAGCTCTCATGCTGTTCAGGATTATTCAGGAAGCCCTCACCAACAGCGTCCGGCATGGGGACTCTAGCCGGGTGGACATCGAGATGAATACTAGCAATGGGAATGTCGAGTGCGCCGTCATTGACAACGGGCACGGCTTTGATCCGCAGGCAACTCCGCAGGAGGCATCCTTCGGTCTGCTCGGCATGCATGAACGGGCGGCCCACTGCGGGGGGCGGCTGCATATTGACAGTGAACCCGGACGGGGGACCAGGGTGCATGTGTGCATTCCGTATAATGAGGTGCCGAGCAAGGAGAATGAGGCATGATAGACGTGCTGATAGCCGATGATCATGAACTCATCCGCGACGGGTTCCGCAAGTTGTTTGAAGAGGAGGAGGATATCCGACTGGCTGGAGAAGCAGCCTCCGCCGGCAAAGCCCTCGAACTGCTGCGGGGCAATCATATCGACATAGCCATTCTGGATATCGGTCTTCCGGATAAAAGCGGGATCGAGGTGCTGAAAGATATCAGGGCTGAAAAAATCGACACTAAGGTTCTGATGTTGAGTATGCATCCCGAGATGCGGTATGCGCACCGAGCGCTTCGCAACGGTGCTGCCGGTTATCTTACCAAGGATGCACCGTCGGATACCATAATCCGGGCGATTCATGCCATTTATCGCAAGGGGAGCTATATTACCGATGCGGTAGCTGAACAGCTGTATCAGCAGATGAAAGTTGATCGCGAGCATATGTCGCATGAACAGCTCTCAGACCGCGAGTATCAGATCCTGCTGCTGATCGGCAAGGGGGAATCGGTCCGCACTATTTCCGAAAAACTGAGCCTGAGCACAAACACCATTAATTCTTACCGCCGCCGCCTGCTGGAAAAGATGAATTTCAAAAATAATGCTGAAATCGTTCAGTATGTTACCCGCCACGATTTATTAGAGTAAATATTCCGTTGCCATTCACAAAGCCGCATGCCACAGAATCTGTGGCATAAAAAACCACACAGTTTGTTACATACAGCGCCGGTTGACATGTTTATACTCACGCCAAAATAGCGTTGCTATTCTAAGGAGAATAGGTGAATCTGCTGATTGCCGATGATTCTGAAATCATCCGTACAAACCTGAAAAAACTGCTCAGTCACACATTGAACGACACCAGTATTGATGAAAGCAGTACTGTTCAGCTCACCATCGAGAAACTCAGAGCCTTAAAAGTCGATGTGATGGTCCTGGACATCCAGCTTCCGGACGGAACCGGTTTTGATGTGCTGAATTACCTGAATCATCAGCCCTTCAAACCGGTTACCATCATCTTCACCAATTTTCCGGACGAAGTGAATCATGCGAAAAGCATCCAAAAGGGAGCGGATTACTTTTTGGATAAATCTGACGAGTATGATACTCTCCTCGAGCTCTTGAGTCAGCTCGAAACAATCAAGCCCAGAAGGGAGAAGAAGTAATGAAAGAACAGAAGATTTCTTTCTTTAAGAGCATTGGGGGCAAGATCACCCTCATGTTTGTAGCGGTAGTTGTGCTGGCACTAGGTGCGGTTACTTTGCTGTCGGTACGGGAATCAAGCGATTCTTTGATGGAATCGCAGTTCGCACAGTTGCGGGCAATTCGTGAAATCAAGGCGGGGCAGATCGAAACCTATTTCGACGACCGGCGCGGAGACATGAATGTATTAAGCGAGACGGTGGTTTCACTGCAAAGAGAGGCTTTCAATTCAATGAAAGCGGTGCATGCTAATAAACAGGCTGCAGTGGAAACCTATTTTTCTCAGAATAGTGTAAATCAGGCTGATCTGTCGGCCGGAGGTTCATTCGAAGCGGCCATGCAGAGTATTTTTGCCGATCGTACCGGACTCGGTGAAACCGGTGAAAGCTATCTGGTTCAGAAGACAGACAGCCGTTATTACTATCGCAGTGATATAAAGACCAACGGCGACGGTGATTATGTGTATGGGTATGATGCAACCAGCATCGTTCCGTCGTATCTGCGGCAGGCGCATGAGGGGGCCTCCGGATCGGATGTGTTTACCGACAGTGACGGTACACTGGTTATGGCCGTTTACTCACAGGTAGAGGCCGGCGGCTATAACTTTGCCATGGTGACGAAGATGGACCTGGAAGACGCGGTGGTGCCGGATGTTGCCGCCGGCGAGCAGGATTACTACCAGAAGTATATTTCCGGATTGGGCTATTACGATCTGTTCCTCGTCCACCCGGAAGGACAGGTATTCTACTCCGTTGCAAAAGAGAAGGATTATGGAACAAACATTGTTGACGGCCAGTTTTCCGATTCCAGCCTGGGCGAGGCCGTTCGCGAGGCACTCAGTTCGAAAGAGTTCAGCTTCGGCGACTTCCGGCCGTATGCTCCCTCCGATGGAGCCCCAGCCGCATTTATCGCTCAGCCAATCATCACTGAGGGTAATACGGATCTGGTGGTGGCTCTGCAGATGCCCCTGGAGCAGATCAATGCGATCATGCAGGAGCGTACCGGAATGGGAGAAACCGGTGAAAGTTACCTGGTAGGTCCTGAGAACCTGATGCGCTCGGACTCCTTTATAGATCCGGAAAACCACAGTGTAGAAGCCTCCTTTGCCCGCCCGCAGACCGGCCGTATAGAGACGGAGGCCACCAAGGCTGCGCTTTCAGGGGAGAGTGCGGCCCGAATAATTACCGATTACACCGGTAATCAGGCGCTCTCGGCCTTTGGTCCGGTTGAGGCGTATGACACTCAGTGGGCCCTGCTCTCGGAGATTAATGAATCTGAGGTTCAGGCGCCTATTAATACGCTGACCAATTTTATCCTCGTCACCGCACTGGTTATGATTCTTATTGCGATAGTTGCCGCAGTTCTCTTCTCGCGCACTATTTCCAAGCCTATCCTGCTGATTGTGGCCGGAGCAAAGAACCTGTCCATCGGCGACACCGCGCTTTCCGATGTAAATGAACAGGAGTTCGCCAGAATTAAAAACCGCAGTGATGAACTGGGGGTAATCGGGACCTCCTTCTCCGGATTAATTGACTACCAGTCTGACAAGGCCCGCATCGCAAAAGAGATTGCCAACAAAAACCTGCAGGTAGAAGCAAACGTCTCATCGGATAAGGACACCCTCGGGAAATCCTTTCGGGAGATGGTCGATTCTCTGAACGAGCTGCTCAGTCAGGTGAACAACGCCGTCGAGCAGGTGAACAATGGTGCCGATCAGGTGTCCCAGGCCAGTCAGAACCTCAGCCAGGGAGCAACCGAACAGGCCAGCAGTCTGGAAGAGATTACTTCCTCGACCAACGAAATCAACAGCCAGTCGAAACAGAACGCCGAGAATGCAACCGAGGCCCTTTCGATAGCCAAGCAGGCCACCTCTGATGCGGAAAGCGGAAACCAGCAGATGAAGCAGATGTCCGGAATCATGGCTCGCATCAATGCCTCTTCGGATGAAATCAACAAGGTTGTCAAAGTTATTGACGACATCGCCTTTCAAATCAATCTGCTGGCGCTGAATGCGAACGTGGAAGCGGCCCGGGCCGGAAAATACGGTAAGGGATTCGCGGTTGTGGCTGACGAAGTGCGGAACCTGGCTGTAAAGAGTGCCGATTCGGTGAAAGAAACCACCGAAATGGTGGAAGAGACCGTGAGCAACATCAGGCAGGGAACCGAAGCGGCCGAGGAGACGGCCAGCCAGCTCGACTCGATTGTGAGCGGTTCCGGCAAGGTTGCCGACTTCCTGGAAGAGATTGCCCAGGCCAGCCGCGAACAGGCGCAGGCAATTTCACAGATAACCGAAGGCCTCGACCAGATCGATGAAGCCACCCAGGCCAACACCGCCAGCGCCGAGGAAAGCGCTTCGGCCTCTGAAGAACTGGCCGGGCAGGCTCAGCAGCTGCGCGCCATGGTAGCCGAGTTCAAACTGGACAGCCGCTACACCGGAGGTCAGGTGAAACAACTTACCGCGGGCTCCCATCTGCAGCACCTGAACAGCCGGACCAGCGGCAACGGTAATGGCAACGGCCACGGCAATGGATCAGTGCAGGGCCGCGGCAGCAGCCGGGGCGACAGCGAGCATGAGTACAGCTGGAGCAGAAGCAGCGAAACCGGAATAAAACCGGTGAAGCCGGAAGAACAGATCAGGCTCGATGATGATGATTTCGACCGCTTCTAAGATTGGAGTTTCTGATGGATAAAAATCAAGAGTATGAAGATGAAATGCTGCAGGAAACTGATGATGAGGCGCAGGAAAACAAATTCCTCATGTGCAAGCTCGGAAACGAGATGTACGGAATCGATATTTCCCATGTGACCGATATTATCGAGCTGCAGAAGATAACTGAAGTTCCGGATATGCCGGAGTATGTGCGCGGGGTCATAAATCTGCGCGGACAGGTAATACCGGTAATAGATTTACGCCTGCGGTTCCGAATGGAGCCGCGGGAATACGATGATAGAACCGTAATAACGGTAGTGCAGATAAGAGATGCCTCGATAGGTTTTATTATTGATACCGCAACTGAGGTGCAGGATATTCCCGAAAAGGATATTGATCCGGCACCGAGTTTTCACGGGAGTGAAGAGAAACAGAAGTATGTAGCCGGTTTGGGAAAGGTCGGCGAGCAGGTCACCATTCTTCTGGATGTAGACAAACTGGTTGAAGAGGGTGAATTGACAATGTGAATGCCACCGGCATGAAGAGCTATTCTCCTGAGTCGTCTGATAGTGTTATCGGGCGGCTCTTTTTCTGCTTGCGCTCGCGCCGGGTTCATACTATAACAGTGAATTCCGCCTTCTATTTAGATTTGAAACTCTCCGTAAGCAGTGCTATGCTTGAAGAAGAGGAGCTGTTCGGCTTCTCTTCTCAAGGTTTCGGTTCGGTGCAGTTCGGACTTATGGCGGGTATGAAATTATAAATGACGGAATGAACAGAGAAATACTTCTCATGCAGGCGATTTCGAACGCCTATTTTAAATATGATGAGAATGAAGTGTACCCCGAACTGCTCAGCATTGTGATGCAGGAGATGGGCGGGAATTTCGGACTATTTGCTTATATCGAGGAACTGAACAGACTGACCTGTCATACAGCCGAACTGAACTCGGACAGCGGCGGGTTGCAGCATGAGGTGACACAGTTTGATCCTCCGCAGTGGCAGGGATTGTGGGGGCACCTGGCAGAGAAGGAAAGTATAGAAAAGCATTACAGCCCGATCGAAGCGGTGGCAGAGCAAACCGCTCCGGCATACTATCTGAATGCTCCGCTTTTTTTTCAGAAGGAGTTCCTGGGCTTCATTCAGCTGGAATCCAATTCGAACAACTTTAGCGATGAGGACGTCGAATCAATGCGTAAAATTCTGAGGTACATCGCGCCGATTCAGTACGCCTGGTATGAGAACAAGCTCCAGAGACAGAAAACCGATGTATATTTGCGAAAACTGAAAAGATCGGAGACCAAATACCGTTCGCTGTTCACCCTCTCACCGGATATGATTTTTCTAAATACCGCCGAAGGAAAGATACTTGATGTCAATCAAGCCGGCGCACAGCTGCTGGGCTATGACTCTCCAAAGGAGATTATCGGTACCTATGCACAGGACTACTATTTTGACTCCGCCGCGCGTTCAAAACTCAAGCGCGAGATGGATCAAAAGGGATATGTGAAGAATCTGGAAATCATTCTGCAGACAAAAGCGGGAGAAAAGGTGTTTTGCATCGAAAATGCCCATCGGGTAATAAATTCAAAACAGACCGGATATGTGTACCAGGGCATCATCCATGACATCACAAACCGTATTGAGCAGGAAAAACTTGTCCTGCAGCAGAATCTGGAGTTGAGTGAAGCGAATAAGAACTTGCGGGAGGCCCGCAACCGGCTGGTGCAGAAAGAGAAAATGGCCTCTATCGGGCAGTTGTCGGCCGGGATTGCCCATGAGATCAATAATCCCCTCGGTTTTGTAAAGAGCAACTACACCTCATTGAAACGCTATATGGAGTCGATCAAGCGTTTTCTCACGGAGTACAGTCAGAGTGACAGAGAGGCGCAGCCGGCCCTCAAGAAGAGATACGAAGAGGAGGAGATCGACTTTATTCTCGACGACCTGCAGGCCATATTCAGTGAAACGGAAGATGGTATACGAAGGATCATGTCGATAGTCAGCAATCTGAAGAGTTTTTCACGGTCAGGTACGGATGAAACTCTTGAATCCTATGATATCAATGCGGGAATCGAGAGCACCTTGATCATAGCCCGGAATGAGTACAAATATGTTGCCGTTATCGAGAAGCATCTGCAGAAACTACCGGGAGTGCCGTGCAACGCAAATGAGATCAACCAGGTTGTACTGAACCTGCTGGTGAATGCCGCACATGCGGTATCCGAGGGGAAGACCAAAGAGGGGGTAATTCGGATTGATACTTGGGCCGATGACACTCATGTGTACTGCCGCATCAGCGACAACGGGCCGGGAATACCCGCGGCTATCCGCTCCAAAATATTCGATCCCTTTTTCACCACTAAGAAAACCGGCCGGGGGACCGGACTGGGTTTGAGTATCTCCTACGATATTATCGTGAACCGTCATGGCGGCAGTATTGAATTAGAAACCGAAGAGGGGCAGGGCGCGCGCTTTACCTTTGCGCTTCCAATCAGGCCCGTTCGGGAGGGGGGGCAAAAACAGAATGAATAAGCACACGCTTTTATTGGTTGATGACGATGAAAACGTATTGAAATCGCTGCAGCGTCTTTTTCGGCAGGAAAAGGATATACAGGTGTTTACTGCCGAGGATGCCCCCAGTGCTGTTGCCCGGCTGAAGAAGAGCGCCGACCTGATTACCTCGGTGCTGAACTACCCGGAACTCGGCGA
>CAZRWN010000049.1:13343-23500 GCA_964603735.1 uncultured Sediminispirochaeta sp.
TGAAGAAGAGCGCCGACCTGATTACCTCGGTGCTGAACTACCCGGAACTCGGCGACGCAATCCTCTACAGCACTGAGAACTACGACGGCAGCGGCGGACCGGAGGGGCGGGTCGGCGATGCAATTCCTCTGGCTTCGCGCTTGTTTAGAATCGCCTACGACTTTGAGGACATCCAGGTGCGCAGAAAATGTTCCCAAAAAACGGCCGCAGATTTCATTTTTCAGCACAAGGACAGGCTGTATGAACCGCGGATGGCCCAGGCCCTCTACGAAAATTTTCAGACCGACAGCAGTGCCCCGCTACTGCGGATTTCGGTGGATGAACTGCGGGAAGGCATGGTTCTGGCGGAGGATATCTATTTGGATAACGGGGTGCTGTATTTAGCAGCTGATACAAAAATGACCGTGGAAATTTATAAGCGGCTGCAGAATGTTTCATTCGACCGCTTATTTACTCTGAACAACAGCAAAAAGGTTACTGTCAGAAAGAGGATTAAATAATGGAAGCCCTGCTTCGAGAGATTGAACAGTTCAATTCACAAGAGGACAAACTACACATAGAAGTCGAGTATTGTGACACTCACGAAACCGTGCTCTGTCTGCATTTATACGGAGAGCTCGATAATGAAACCAGTCCGCCCTTCGAAAAGATCGTGGATACGCTTTTTTCAAAAGAGTATGTTCCGCCGACTTTCATTCTCGAGTGCAGCAGCCTCAGCTACGTATCGTCAACCGGAATCGGCAGCTTTGTGCGTACGCTCATGCAGTGCAACCGCAGAGATAAAAAACTATACCTGTGCGCACTGGCGGATAAAACCCAAAACCTGTTTTCACTGCTCGGATTTTCCAGATACTTCACCTTCATTGAATCGCCGACAGAGGTAATGAAGCAGTCTAATTAGGTCGATGTATCCGCTTTGACTCGGAAGGAGAGGAGCGTCAGGTCATCGTATAGCTCGGCAGTGTTCATACGGCTTTTCACCGTCTCGATGATCTTTTGATGCATATCCGGAAGGGGCATATGTTCGGCCATCACATCACCCAGCTGATCGAGGGTGAGGGGGTAATCGCTGAGAGGATGCTCCAGCAGACCGTCGGTAAAAAAGACCGCGGTGTCCCCGGGTTCGATTGTCCTCTGTTCCTCCTCGTACACGAGCTCCGGCCGAAAACCCATACCCGTGCCCTTCACCCCGCATTTGTCCCAGCTGCCGTCCGCATGTAGCAGGAAAAAGGGAAAATGACCGGCATTTGCGTATTGTACGCGCCGCTGCGGAAGGTCAACCAGAGCGGCGAAAAAGGTCACCAGCATATCCGGAAAGTCCTGCAGCTGTTTACAGATGCGGGAGTTCAGCCAGCCGAGGAATTCCGCCGGCGAGAACTCTCCTCCGACTCTCTCGCGTATGTACTCGCGGTATATCATCGTTTTTAGAATAGTGGTGATTAAGGCCGCCTTTACCCCGTGTCCGGCTACGTCGCCGATTAAAATGATAAACCGGTCTTCACCAAACGGAATAATGTCGTAGTAGTCACCTCCGCAGTGCAGGTTGGGTAGGGGATTATAGGTAACACTGAAATCTAACTTCTTCGAGGCGGGGATTTCCGACTGGAGCAGCTGTTTCTGCAGCTGGCCGGCCCATTTTAGCTCTTCGTCCAGCATCTGCACGTAGGCCGAATAGTCTTTTTGCATCCGATAACCGGACAGCGCCTTGTCTATTTCCTTTTTAAGTTTACTGCTCTCCCAGGGTTTTAGTATAAACGCCGACACTCCCCGTTCGATTGACTGAATCATCTGATCTATGTCGGAATAGCCGCTCAGGATCACGGTGTAGGCTTCCGGCCGCAGTGTATTCATCCTCCGCAGCAGCTCTATGCCGTCCATCCCCGGCATCTTCAAATCGGAGACTATTACCGCAATCTCATCGTCGCTCTCTTCAGCGTACTGTACCGCAGACTCAGGGGTAGCGCGGAGTGCCAGTTTGACCTTGCAAGTTTTTGACCAGGCAAACAGCTCCCGCTCAAGTGCCTTCAGAATCTCGGGCTCGTCATCAACAAATAATATAATTTCGTTATGCATTTCCTCTCTAAAATACTATTTTTTTGCCAGCACCTTCAAATTTATAAAAAATTCATTTCTATAGAAAGCAGCCAACGGCTTTAGCCCGGACAACCACGGCAGTAGAGCAGCAAAAAGCACTTGACTGTACTACTGCAGGCAGGTGCGGATGAACAGTTTAACCACATCCCGGTCGAGCCTGCCGGAGACCGCTTCTAATTCCAAAACCCGGGCCGCTTTTTCCGGTGACAGAGGCTTGCAG
This sequence comes from uncultured Sediminispirochaeta sp., assembly GCA_964603735.1. Taxonomy (GTDB): domain Bacteria; phylum Spirochaetota; class Spirochaetia; order DSM-16054; family Sediminispirochaetaceae; genus DSBN01. The sequence goes on from CAZRWN010000049.1 coordinate 15,658, forward strand.
CGCTCGTCCTCGGGGGCAGTCAGGGCCTCAAACGCCTTGGCTACCGCTATAAGGCGGTCCCGCAGCGGGGCGTAGTAGAGTTCTTCTTCCTGGTCCTCCGTAAAGCTGACCTCTGCAAAGGCACCTACGTCGAGGGCGTTTATCTCGGCGGCCATGCGCCGGCAGTGGGATGCCACCCTTAGGGCATGATTTGCCCTCATGCATGTATACTCAAAAATAAGTCGACGATATCCTGATCAAGGGCCTTTTTGCCGGTCTCCAGATGCAGCACCAGTGCGGTTGTATCGAAATCGGCGGCATTGCGCGCGTAGTCGTCGCTGGTGGTGATGTGGTCAAAGATATGGGCGATGGCCAAGATATGGCCCATCATGGTAACCGGATCGGAATCCGGTTCATATACGCCGCGCGGACTGTACAGTTTTTTATACAGCAGTGCGAGTATGGCCGGAATAGAGCGGTACTGGTCCGGCCACGGTAGCTTAGACAATAAGCGGAGGGTAGCGGCCCGCTCCTGCTCAGTCGCAAGATTTACGACATCGTGGAGCAGGGCAGCATAGGTGAGTTCCACAATATTCTGTTCGCTGAACCGGAGTGGTTCGAGCGGACCCGAGTCAACCGTGTTGATTGCGAGCGCAGTGCGCCGGGCGTAGCCGGCAAGCCGCTGCGCATGACCGGACTGCAGTTCGGAATGGTGAGGCGTGTTGTGTTGTTCATATATTAGTGTTTTCATGAAGTATATTTTGCAATTATCGTGCCACATACTGCTTGCGGATTAGAAACCGATCCTTTATTTTTACAACTATGAAAGAAAGATTTCATATACTCCTGGTTGATGATGAACCGCAGATCATAAGTGCGATAAAACGGCTATGTAGAGCTGCGGATTACCTGATTCAAGGGGTTCAGACCGGTCGTGATGCGCTCGAGTACCTGCAGGAGCATGTTGTCCATCTGGCCATACTGGACCTGCGTCTCCCGGATATTGACGGGCTCACACTGCTGGAGACTATCAAAATGAGACAACCTGAAATGAAGATTCTCATTTTGACAGGCTATGCGACTATCCCGGATGCGGTCAAAGCTACCTCAATTGGAGCGTCCGATTTTCTGGAAAAGCAGTATCTTGACGAGCACCTGCCGCTGCGGATAGAACAGCTCTATCGGATGTGGCTGCTCGACCGCGAGAACGCCCGACTGCAGCGAGAGTTGGCGGACAAACACAAAACCCATACCCTAATTGGGAATTCAACGGCTATGCTGAGCTTGAAGGAGACGATTGCCCGCGTCGGGAAAACCGAGACGTCGGTCTTGATCACGGGTGAGACCGGCACCGGCAAAGAGCTGGTGGCGCAGGAGATCCACTATCAGAGTCCACGGAACAATGCAGCTTTTGTGGCGGTTGATTGCGCGGCCATTAATGAATCCACCTTCGAAAGTGAACTCTTCGGGCATGTGAAGGGGGCTTTTACAGGTGCCCATGCAGCTCACGACGGGCTGATGCAGGCAGCCCACGGAGGTACTCTCTTTTTTGACGAGATCGGGGAGCTTTCGCTCAACGTTCAGGCAAAACTGCTGCGCTCCGTACAGGAGCGGGAGGTTCGCCCGGTGGGCAGCTCAAAGACCCGCTCTGTAGATATACGGGTTATCGCGGCTACCAATCGTGATCTGGAGCAGGAGGTGGCGCAGGGCAAATTCCGCGAAGACCTCTACTATCGTCTCAATATGATAACCCTCGATGTGCCGCCCCTGCGCAGTCGGGGCGAGGACATCATTCTGCTGTTTCGTTTTTTTCTGCGCCAGTATTTAATTGAGGATACTCTGCCCACGATTGATCCGAAGGTTTTCGAGCGGCTGTCATGTTATTCTTGGCCGGGAAATGTGCGTGAGCTGCAGAATGTGGCCGGGCACGTGGCCACATTTGCGCAGGGGGCGGTAGTGAGCCCTGCCAGTCTCCCGGAAAAGCTGCGGACGCTGCCGAAGGAACCTCCATCTGCCGAAACCAAACCGGGCACAATGGAAAGTCAGGAGCGCAGGGCGATTATCAATGCGCTGGAGGAGGCCGGCGGAAATCGGAGGATGGCCGCTGAAAAGCTGGATATAGGCGTGGCCACCTTGTACAGAAAAATAAAAAAGTACAATATCTAAATAATAATTGAAGCGGAGAAAAAGTTATGGCTGAAACCGAGGCTGCCCATGTACTCTTTGTGGATGATGAACCCGAGATTCTCACTGCCCTGAAACGACGCTTCCGCCGGGAATCCTTTACTCTTCATACTGCCAGCAGTGCGAAAGAGGCACTCGAGCTGCTGCGAAAGACGCAGATCCATGTGATTGTCAGTGATGCCCGCATGCCGAAAATGAGCGGCATCGAGCTGCTAGAGGAGGTCCGCCGCCTGTATCCGGATATTGTGCGCATGATGTTTTCCGGCTATGTAGAGGCCGACGGTCTGCTGGAGGCCATCAATCGGGCGGGTGTGTTTCGTTTTATTGCCAAACCCTGGGACGAGGAGCAGCTGCGTGATCAAATTCTCGAAGCCATCGAGCAGTATTCTGCCGGTCAGACGGGCTGCGGTCCTGCAGACGAGAATTAGAGGCTGTGAGGCAGTCGCACTGTAAAGCAGGTTGTGCTGCTGGCGGAGCGTAGCGAGATGGAACCTCCGAAGATGTGCATTACTACCTGGTAGACGGCCGTCAGGCCCAGTCCGCTACCTTGCCCCACCTCTTTAGTGGTAAAAAAGGGATCGAACAGCCGGCTCTGATGTTCCGGCGGGATTTCGGGGCCGTTGTTGATGAAATCACAGTATACCCAGTCCTCATCCGCATGCGCCCTGATCTGTATCTGCCCCCGGGCTTGTTCCGTGTTTTCCGCCGCTTCGATGGCATTGAGCAGCAGATTGTGAAAGGCCTGTACCAACTCTTTCGTCGAACCTTTCACCGGCGGCAAGGCGTCGATTTCGGTGTTCAGATGGACTGACTCTCTGCGGTCGGCCTGGGTCAGGAGTATTGCGGTATGCAGTGCCGACTGTACCGACACCTTTTCGCTTTGTTCGGTCTTGGCTTCGGTGAAGATACTGAGCCCCTGGATGATCTCGTTCATCCGCCGGAAGCCGCGCTCTGTTTCGATGCGTATATCTTCTATGTCTGTGAAAATCGTATCGGTGTCGAATCGCTTGCGCAGCTCGCGAATGTCTGCCTCCGAGCTCCCGCGCTCGCCCGCCAGTTGCTCCAAATCGGTGATATAGCGGCCGAGTTCCTGAAAGTAATCCAATGCGGTGCGGAAATTAGTTTGTATGTAACTGAGGGGATTGTTCAATTCATGCGCCATCCCGGCGGCCAATGTTCCCAGCGAGGCCATACTCTTCTCCTGCGCCAGCTGGGTCTGCACTACATGCAGCTGAGCGTTAGTCTCCATCAGCTCCATATTGGTGCTCATGAGTTCGTGCTGAAGCTTGACTCTCTGGGAAATATCTCTGCCGATTATAACGATTTGTTCATCAGCGGTGATATGACTGCTTTCGACCGCCACCGAATAGGCTTTGGATTCGCTAGTATACATCACCTCGAATTCGCTTACTTCTTGTTCCCGGTACAATCTCTGCACCAGCAGCTGCCAGTCTTCGGGGTGGCGGTAGAAATCGATGAGCTTCCTTCCCGCCGCCTGTTCCTTCGATTTGAAGCCCAGAAACGATGCAGCACTCCGGTTGCAGCGTGATATCACACTGGCGGTGTCGACGATAAACACCGGTGAGGGAATCCAATCGAGGAGCTGCGAAACACTGATTTCGGGCTGCTTCATGAGGGTTCTCCGTCTAAAATCGGAAAGTAGCGCGAAAAGCCCAGCAGTGAGAGTACATCGGTCACTTTTGCTGGTACCCGGCTCAGGAACAATTCGATGCTGCGCTGCCGGCATTTAACCAGAATCGAAGTAAAACTGCCTACACCGGTAGAGGAAACATAATGCAGATTTTTACAGTCGAGAATGATCCGCCGGGGAGCTGCTTCGAGCTGATCGACGGTATCGAAGAATTTGATAAAATCATGACTGTTTTGAGTATCCAAATCGCCACTGAGAAAAAAGGTAAGAGCGGTTTCAGGCTTTTCATCCAAGCTATACGAAATAGACAGACGGGAATGCTCTGAGTTGAACTGCTGGATACTCGCTTCAAAACCGGTGATGATAAGTCTCCTTCTGTGCTGTGTATTTTAGGATGAATGCTGCCGAACTGCAAGTTTGAAACCGAGAAACAATAACTGGAGATTTTAAAACCTAAGCTCCGGATGCGCGTATATCATAACAGAACTCGCACCTTTCTGTTAAAAAGAGGTGTGTCTCTGTTCGGCGGCAGAACCTTTTCGAATGATCCAAGCTACGACTCATGGAATATGGGAATCGGCGCTTCGGTAGAATACGGCTTTTGAGAAATCGCTAAAAGCTTGAACGGTTGAACAGCTGTAGCGCTTTCTCTATTATAGAGGCATGGCTAATGTAAACTACCACAGTACCAGAAACGGCACTGATGCCGTCTCTTTTTCAGAAGCGGTGGTGCAGGGAATTGCGCCGGACGGCGGATTATACGTACCCTCGCGATTTCCTTCCATTGATATACGCGCCGCGCAGCTGCAGAAACTCTCCTATCGACAGCTGGCCGAGTACATCCTGTCTCTGTTTATCCCCGATTTCACCCCTGAAGAGCTGGCGGAGTGTGTGCGCGGGGCGTACGACCAGAAGTTCCGTGACCGGGGAATTGCGCCGCTGCACAGCTGCGGCAATGCCCATTTTATCGAACTGCATCACGGGCGGACGCTGGCCTTCAAGGATATGGCCCTTTCGATTCTGCCGCTCTTTCTGACCACGGCCGCTAAAAAGCTCGGGATAGACGACACTATTGTTATCTTGACCGCCACCAGCGGCGACACCGGCAAGGCCGCCCTGGAGGGCTTTGCCGATGTGAACGGAGTGAAGATTGTGGTGTTTTATCCGACCGACGGGGTGAGCGATGTACAGAAACGGCAGATGACTACCCAGGAGGGCGAGAATACCCATGTGGTTGGCATCGCCGGCAACTTCGACGATGCCCAGAACGGGGTAAAAGCGATTTTCGGCGACCGGCAGCTGCGCGAGAAGATCGCGGCCCGGGGCTACCGCTTCTCTTCGGCCAACTCGATCAACCCCGGGCGGCTGCTGCCGCAGATCGTCTATTACATCAACGGCTATCTCGAATTGCTGCGCAGGCGTGAGCTGCAGGCCGGCGACCCGGTCAACGTGGTAGTGCCCACCGGCAACTTCGGCAATATTCTGGCCGCCTGGTATGCCGGGCAGATGGGGCTGCCGGTGAACAAGTTTATCTGCGCCTCCAACCGCAACAATGTGCTGACCGACTTTATCAATACCGGCCGTTACGATCTGCAGCGCGACTTTTCGGCCACCATCAGTCCGTCGATGGATATTCTCATCTCAAGTAACCTGGAGCGCTTCCTCTACGAACTCTCCGGACGGAACCCGCAGACCGTCACCGAGCTGATGCAGGAGTTGAAGAAGACAGGAGCGTATGAGATTACGCCCGGGATGAAAGCCGGCCTGGCCAATTTTTATGGTAATTTTGCCGACGACAGCGAAACGGTGCAGACCATCGGACAGCTCTACAGCGACTACGGCTATGTGGTCGACACGCACACGGCGGTCGGATACCGGGTCTACCAAAAGTATGTGGAGGAGAACGGCGACCAGACTCCCGCTTTGATCGCATCTACCGCCAGCCCCTTCAAGTTCGGGCGCAGCGTGGCGGAGGGAATCGGGATCGAGACCGAGGGGCGCAGCGACTTCGAGCTAATCGATCTGCTGTCGAATTACAGCGGCTTGAAAGTGCCGGAACCGATCCGGGGAATTGCCGAGCGGCCGGTGCTGCATCCGGATACCTGCCGTAAGGATGATATGAAGTCCGTCGTAGAGGAGTATCTGCAATGAAGTATATTACAATCCTGGTCGACGGAATGGCCGACTATCCGATAGATGCGCTCGACGGAAAAACTCCCCTCGAGGCCGCCAAGATTCCAGCCATCAACGGCCTGGCCCGGCGCGGCGAGGTGGGGATGGTGCAGACGGTGCCTGAAGGTATGTCGCCCGGATCCGATGTGGCCAATCTGGCCCTGATGGGCTACGAGCCGGAAGTGTATCACACCGGACGCTCACCCCTGGAGGCGGCCAGCATGGGCGTAGAGCTGGCAGAGACCGATATCACCTTTCGCTGTAACCTGGTGACCCTGGGCGGCGGTGGCGGTTTCGAAACCCGGACAATGCTCGACCATTCGGCGGGCGAGATCAGTAATGATGAGGCTCGCCAATTAATTGAATTAATCGATAAGAAGCTCGGGACTGAAGATTTTAAGTTTTACCCGGGAGTGAGTTACCGCCATCTGCTGGTGTGGAAGCACGGGCCCTGGGGCTTTGAGCTGACCCCGCCGCACGATATTCTGGGGCAGGGGATTGCCGAACATCTGCCGGCCGGCGAGCACGGGCCGCTGTTTCTGGATATGACCCAGCGCTCGGTAGAGCTGCTGGAGGAGCATCCGGTCAACCGGGCCCGCCGGGAGCGGGGCGAAAATCCGGCCAACTCCATCTGGATTTGGGGCGAGGGAAAGCGGCCGCAGCTGACGCCCTTCAAGCAGAAGTACGGCTTGCGCGGGGCGGTGATTTCGGCGGTCGACCTTATTTTCGGTATCGGGATTCTGGCCGGCCTGCGGCCGATCCATGTGGAGGGGGCCACCGGCAACATTCACACCAACTTCGACGGCAAGGCGGCCGCCGCCATCGAGGCGCTCGGCGGCGATGTGGATTACGTGTACCTGCATCTGGAGGCGCCGGATGAGTGCGGGCACCAGGGCGACCTGCAGGGCAAGATCCGATCCATCGAGCTGATCGACCAGAAGGTGGTGCAGCCGATTCACGCTGCCCTGGAGGCCTCCGGGGAGGAGTACCGCATGCTGATTCTGCCGGACCACCCGACCCCGCTGGCGGTGCGCACCCACGTCTCCGAACCGGTGCCCTATGTGCTGTTCGACAGCAGCCGGGCCGGCGAAGAGCGGGAGCAACTGTTTACCGAAGAGTCAGGGCGCGCGGCCGGCAATTTCTACGCTAGCGGGCCGGAGCTGCTGCAGCACTATTTGCGAAAGTAGCACCGGTGGAAGATACGATGAGCGAGTGTGTACTGGTAATCCGCGCGGCGGACCCGAAAGAGGATATGGACAGGGTTCGCGCCCTCTTCAGGCAGTATGTGACCGAGTTGGGCGAGGACCTGGGCTTCCAGGGCTTTGAGGAGGAACTGCGGAACCTGCCCGGCGAATACAGCTGGCCCGCCGGAAGCCTCTACCTGGCCTGGGCCGATGAACAGCCGGCCGGCTGCATCGCTATGCGCCGCATAGATGCGACGACCTGCGAGATGAAGCGCCTGTATGTGCAGCCGGAGTACCGCCGCCGGCAGCTCGGCGGCCACCTGGTCCGTACTATCATCGCCTCGGCCCGCGCTCACAACTACAAGGTGATGAAACTCGATTCACTTAGGCGCTTGAAATCGGCGTACAATCTTTACAGGAGCTTCGGCTTCCGGGAGACCGCGCCGTATACCTACAACCCGCTGCCCGAGGCGGTGTATATGCAGCTTAGGCTGTAGCTCTGCGGGTGAGAAAAAAGACAACTATCATTAGCGGCGTGGCCAGACTCAGGATGAAGGGGCCCGCTAGGACCTCTGCTATTCTGCCGGCGATCGCGATGAGAAAACTTACTAAAAAGGCGTATATCGGTTTGCCGGCCGAAAACTCGTAATAAGAGGCTGTCGCATCTTTCAAT
>CAZRWN010000050.1:0-21706 GCA_964603735.1 uncultured Sediminispirochaeta sp.
CCTCGTCAAGCATTCCTTAATATATAATCTCCTGTGCTCTTATTCGCCCGACGGAGGAAGGACGGAACATCTTTTCTTCGCTGGTTCATTGCAGATAACGTCCCGCGTGTAGCCGAAGTTGCTGGAGCGTAGCGGAGGCAATTTGGGAGAGGGCGGTACTCCGCCCGAACCGGCTACACGCTGTTATCTGATGTGCTGTGCCGTTCTCTGTTTTGTTATGGGCGAGAAAACTATCTTTATCCATGAACATTCTGCTTAGATTGTTTTATGAACATTTCCATTGGGAATGACTTTCCATGTCCCGGATAAACAGTACTCACCTCAAATTTTTTTAATTTCTCTATGCTGGCATTTGCTTCCGTTAAGTCGTCCATAATAGAATTGAGAACTGGTTTGTCTTCGTTTTCGAGCAGATCACCGCAAAACAGGTTGCCATCGGCTGTCAATATTCCTATTGAACCCTTTGAGTGCCCAAAAATATGAAGAACTTTTGCATCGAATCCATAATCAGAGAAATCGCATCCCTCATCGATATAGAAATCTGGTTTAAATCTTTCCTTTTTGCCAAACCGGAATAGTATGCGAACTATTATTCTGAGGAAAATATTTCCTTTTCTTCTGTTCCAGAACATGTCTTCACGTTCGACCATTCCTGAATCGCCATTATGTATCACTATTTTTAGACAAAACTTCTTACGGAGATGGGCCGCATTGCCGGTATGGTCAAAATCTCCATGTGTTAAAACGATAAGCTTGAGATTGCCGGGTTTACAACCCGCTCTTTCGAGTTCTTTTTCAAGTTCGGTGCGATTATTTGAACATCCCGTGTCAATCAGGATATACCCGGTGTCAGTTTTTATGAGGTAGCAATTTACAGTCCCCAATCTATAAGGTAGTGGTAAACTGATAGTAATAATTTTTCTAATACTCATGTTAAACACCTTTTCGGCTTTAAGATTTCCTCGCTCATCCTTTTCTTCTTTCTTAGGCACAGCATTTCAGATAACGTTTCGCGAGTACCCGAAGTTGGCGACCAACGGGAGCCAATTTGGGCGAAGAGTAGCGCAGCCGGGTACTCGCTGTTAAATGTAGTGCCAGACTCTTCTCCTTTCAGCTTCCCAAAAGTACACGGATGTACTTTTGGGATAATTTACGCTGCTAATCAGCCGCACGGCTTTGCGAGGGCTGAATTAGCTTTATTTGGAACTCATTTTTAAGTCCTGCTTAATTTGATCCCATCTTCTGGTCAATTCTGGATTGATATCTTTAAATATCTTCGAGGACAGCATTATACCTGCAGCAGCCTTGGTTGACTCATATGCGACGAATGCATCAAGCTCATTAGCTATTGCACGTGGTTGATACAAAAGATCTTGAAAGCAAGATTTTTCTCAGATAATATCGTCGCAGTATGATCAAAAAAAAGCAAATTTATGAACGTATAGGCATTCATTGGATGCTGCTGTTTTTCAGCTTTCTTGCATTCATCAGTCTGGGCCTGCCGGACGGTCTGCTGGGGGTCGCCTGGCCGTCTATCAGCCGAACCTTCGGGGTTCCGCTCAGCCGCTTGGCCGTGCTGCAGATGGCAATGACATTCGGCTTTATTTTTTCCAGCGGGAATGCCGGGCGCTTAGTCGAACGGTTCGGTGTAGGGAACCTGCTGGTTATCAGTAATTCCCTGGTGGTAATAGCCCTGAGCGGCTATGTGCTGGCTCCGCACTGGTACGTTCTGATAATCTCCACGGTTATACTCGGCTCGGCCGGCGGCGCGATCGATGCCGGACTGAATGCATATGCGGCCGAGCGCTTCAGCAAGGAACAGGTAACTCTGCTGCACGCGTTTTTCGGCTTTGGTGCAATGCTGGGCCCTGCACTGATGGGCAAGGTGCTCAGTACCGGCCTTCCCTGGCAGCGCGGGTATCTGTATACGCTGCTGCTGGTGGTGGTCTTACTGATGATTTTCATTTTATTCCGGGGATTGTGGAAGCAGGATACATCCCATGCCGGCGGCAGCCCGAACGGTACCCATGTGAATGCACCGGAGAAATGTGCTCGGAACATAGTCCGAAAATACACTGCGGTAGGTATTGCTATGTTTTTGATGTACACCGGGCTGGAGATTACCATGGGGGCCTGGAGTTTCACTCTGCTCACCGCCGGCCGCAATGTCTCTGAAGCTGTAGCCGCGGTGTGGGTGGGCGCTTTCTGGGCCGGTTTGATGGGGGGGCGGGTATTTTTCGGTCTGTTCGGCAGCCGCTGGCATGCCCGATCCATTGTAGCGGCAATGATAGCGACCCTGTTTATCGGGGTGCTGCTTTTCGCTCAGCCGTGGCTGCATTGGCTGTTTCTGCCGGCTTTGCCGCTGATCGGCTTTGCCTGTGCACCCCTGTTTCCGCTGTTCGTTTCGCTGACCGCATCGGTAGTGGGGCAGGCATCGGCCTCACGGACAATCGGTATGCAGGTGGCTTCCGCCGGTCTGGGCGGGGCGGTAGTTCCATTTTTCGTCGGCGTCTCGGTTGAACTCCTGTCGATCGAAGCGATCGGCGGTTTTGCCCTGCTGCTGGTGGCGGTTCTTACTGTGATTTACCGCATCTGGATTAGCCCGGCGTGCCGCTCCTGAAGGAACTCCCGCAGAATGGCGGCGGTGTAGCCGCGGCTGCCGGCGGCTGCAATCTCTTCCGGCGGGCCGGAAGCCACCACCTCTCCGCCGCCGTCGCCCCCTTCCGGGCCGAGATCGACTATCCAGTCGGCTTCGGCTATGATATCCAGGTTGTGCTCGATAATCACAATCGTGTTTCCGGCATCTACCAGGCGATGCAGTACCCCCAGCAGTTTTTCTACATCGGCCATGTGTAAACCCACCGTCGGCTCGTCCAGGATATAGAGGGTTTCCATGGTCGCTCTGGCAGGTTTAGCTTTAGCCAGCTCGCTGACCAGCTTCAGACGCTGTGCCTCTCCGCCGCTGAGGGTCGGGCTCTGCTGCCCCAGGGTAAGGTAGCCGAGGCCGATATCGTTCAGCAGTGACAGGGGGCGGTGTACTGCCGGTATGGCCTGGAAGAAATCGACGGCCTCCTCGACACTCATCTGCAGCACATCGGCAATAGTTTTGTCCTTGTAGGTAACCTCCAGGGTTTCATGGTTGAAGCGGCGCCCGCCGCAGACCTCACAGGGAATGCTCACATCCGGAAGAAAGTTCATCTCGATTCGTTTGACTCCCTGGCCGGAGCACTCTTCGCAGCGGCCGCCGGCCACGTTGAAGGAGAAGCGGCTGGCCGAATACCCGCGCACCTTCGCTTCCGGTGTTGCGGCGAACAGCGCCCGGATGTGGTCCCAGAAGCCCACGTAGGTAGCCGGACAGGAGCGGGGTGTTTTCCCGATCGGGGTTTGATCCACCTCCAACGCCCGGCTGAATAACTCAGCTCCCTCGATTCCCCGGCAGCCGATGCAGCTTTCGTCGGTCCGATTGGCAGCTTTACTACCGGCTTGTGTTGACCGGCGGCCCTTTTTCTTGCGATCCTTTTTCGGGCGCAGCCGGCGCTGAATATTCCGGAACAGCACATCCCGCGCCAGGGTGCTCTTTCCGCTTCCGCTCACCCCGGTTACCGCTATCAGTTTTCCAACCGGCAATTCGAGATCAATGCCTTTCAAATTGTGGGCATGCACCCCGTGCAGCCGGATCCGGTGTGCATCCGGCTCATCAGCGGATGTGCGGCGGCGCTCCGGTGCCAGCGGATGCTTCAGCGGGTGTTTCAGCCAGTTGCCGGTCGGCGAATCGGCGGATTCGAGCAGCTCCGGCACACTCCCGGTAAACACCACCTTTCCGCCGTGTACTCCTCCGCCCGGACCTATATCGATTACATGATCGGCTGAACGGATAGTCTCCTCATCGTGCTCGACAACAACCACTGAGTTGCCCTTATTCTTGAGCATCTTCAGCGTGTCCATCAGCATGCGGTTGTCCCGCGGATGCAGACCGATAGTCGGCTCGTCCAGGATGTAGCACACCCCCCGCAGATTTGAGCCGAGCTGTGCCGCCAGGCGGATGCGCTGCGCCTCACCGCCGCTGAGGGTGGGAGCTGCCCGGTCGAGGTTGAGATAGCCCAGGCCGACCTGCTCCAGAAAGCTGAACCGGGTTTTCAGCTCCTCGACAGCATCTCTGGATATCTCGGCACTGCGTCCTTCGGGCCGGTAGTCTTCGAAAAAAGCACGGGCCTGATTCACGGTCATGCGGTTGAAATCGGCGATCGACTGCTGGGCAAACCGTACTGACAGAGCCTCCGGGCGCAAACGGGCACCCTCGCAGGCCGGACAGCTGTCCGGCTCCAGCGCATCTGCCTGGATCTCAGAGTTATCCTCTGTCTGCAGGCCGGTACCGTTACAGACGGGACACCAGCCGTGATGCGAGTTGTAGGAAAACAGCCGCGGGTCCAGCTCGGGAAAGCTGCGGCCGCAGCGCGGACATGCCCGTTCGGTGGAGAACACCTCCGGGGAATCCGGGTGCTCGGGGCGCAGAATATGTACGCTGTTCTTGCCCAGCTGCAGGGCCAGCGAGAGCCTGTCTCTCAGCTCCTGTTCATTGGCCGGTTCGATCAGGAGAGTATCGACCGGCATTTGAATGGTATGTTCCTTGTAGCGGTCGAGCCGGGGCCAATCGTCCGTCGGCAGCAGCTCGCCGTCGACCCGCAGATGGCTGTAGCCCTTGCCGGCCGCCCAGGCAGCCAGGTCGGTATAGTACCCTTTGCGGGCCAGTACGAGGGGGGCCGCAACCTCGATTCTCTGGCTGCGGTAGTCCCGGAGTATGTGCTGCACGATTTGATCCACCGTTTGCGCCTGAATCGGCACACCGCAATCCGGGCAATGCTGCACGCCCAGCCGCAGAAACAGGAGCCGGATAAAATGGTACAGCTCGGTTACGGTGGCCACCGTGCTCTTCCAGCCGCCGCGGCTGGTTCGCTGCTCAATAGCGACGGTCGGCGGAACCCCGGCCACGCTGTCTACCTCGGGACGGGCGGCCGGCTGGACGAACTGACGGGCATACGCGTTCAGCGATTCCAGATAGCGTCGCTGTCCTTCGTTAAAAAGAATATCAAAGGCGATAGTACTCTTTCCGCTGCCGCTGACCCCGGTTATGACGGTGAAGGTGTTCAACGGTATGGTCAGGTCGATATTCTTTAGATTGTGCTCGCGGGCCCCGCTGAGGCTGATGAGTTCCTCGGCAGCATGGGCGCCTGCTTCGGCGGGCGATGCGGCGTTTGTAGCTGCAGCGGCAAGTCCTTCGGCAATGTAGCGCTGCAGCGCCTGTCCGGTGTGGCTGCGTTCAACTGCCGCTATCTGAGCGGGACGGCCGGCAGAGATGAGCTGTCCTCCGGCCTGCCCGCCCTCCGGGCCGAGATCGATGATCCAATCGCAGGCCCGCAGTACATCGAGGTTGTGCTCGATCACCACCAGCGAGTGTCCGGCCTGAATAAGCTTGCGAAAAGCCCGCAACAGGGCGGCGATATCGTCAAAATGCAGCCCGGTGGTCGGTTCGTCGAAGAGGAACAGAATCCGCCCCCTCTTTTTACTGCTGTGTGCGTGGGTGAGCGCCAGATGCCCGGCCAGTTTCAGGCGCTGCGCCTCACCGCCGCTGAGGGTCGGCAGGGGCTGCCCCAGCCGCAGGTAGCCCAGCCCGACATCCCGCAGGGGTTCCAGCTTGTTCAGCACCCTTTTTTCAGAACTGAAAAACTCGCAAGCCTCGTCGACTGTCATCTCGAGCACGTCGGCAATCGATTTTGCGGAAAACCGCCGGTTGCGACCATTTTCAGCTGTCTGCTCCGCCAGAAGTTTGACCTCCAGGACCTCCGGACGATAGCGGGTGCCGTTACAATCCGGGCAGCGGATATACACATCGCTGAGAAACTGCATTTCGATGTGCTCGAAGCCGCTGCCGCCGCAGGTCGGGCAGCGGCCCTTGGGCGAGTTAAAGCTGAAGGTGCCGCCGCTGTAGCCCCTCTCCTTTGCCAGGGGCTCTTTCGCAAATTGCGACCTGATCGGATCAAGGGCACCTACATAACTGACCGGATTAGAGCGGGCGGTTTTACCTATAGGACTCTGATCGACCAGCACGATATCATCGATATGTTCGTGTCCCCGAATGGCCGCGTGCGCGCCGGGCTGTGCTATGGGGCGCTGCTTGAGTTTGCGGACGGCCATGTAGAGTACGTCCTGAACAAGAGTAGACTTGCCGGATCCGCTCACACCGCTGATGCAGACGAACTTATCCAGCGGAATGTCTACATCGATGTGCCGGAGGTTGTGTTCTGCGGCCCCTACTATTGACAGTACCTCGCCGGCAGTTTCCGTCTGGGAGGAGGGCAGTGTTTCTTCGGTAGTGACCGCCGTCCGCCCGCTCAGATAATCGGCGGTAAGGGTGCGGCCCGATTTGATCAGCTCCTCCGGACTGCCGATAAAACGTACCTCACCGCCGGCTTCCCCGGCGGCCGGACCCAGATCTACAATGATATCTGCGGCCATAATTACTTCGGGATCATGTTCAACTACCAGCAGGGTATTTCCCGTATCCCTCAGCCGGGTCAGAATACTGATCAATCTGCGGATATCCCGGGAGTGCAGTCCAATGCTCGGTTCGTCGAGCACGAACAGGGTGTTAACCAGAGAGGTTCCGAGGGCGGTGGTGAGATTGATGCGCTGAACCTCCCCGCCGCTGAGAGTGCGGGATTGACGGTCGAGGGTAAGATACCCCACACCGACCTCATGCAAATAGTATAAGCGGCTGCGGATCTCTTCCAGGACTATCGCCGCAGCTTCATCCAGATGTGCCGGCAGCTCGATGGATTCGAAAAAGCGCTTGCATTCACTGATGGGCAGCTGTACGATTTCCCACAGGTTCTTGCCGCCAACCCGCCACAGCAGCGATTCGGGCTTCAGCCGGGCTCCCCGGCAGGCGTGGCACAGGTGATAGGTTCTGTATTTTGACAGCAGCACCCGGATGTGCATTTTGTAGCTTTTCGATTCCAGCCATTTGAAGAAACGCTCGATTCCGTACCACACCCCTTCATCCCACTCGCCCTCGCCTTCGATAACCCACTCTTTTTCTTCATTCGAGAGTTTATTCCAGGGGATGTCGGTTCTGATGCCGCGTTGCGGAGCAAACTGCATGAGTTCGTGCTGGCACACTTCATAACTCTGCGATTGGAAGGGTTTTACGGCTCCTTCGGCGAGTGATTTGGACTTATCCGGCACTACCAGGTCGTAGTCGATACCGATTGTACGGCCGAAACCTCTGCAGGTCGGACAGGCGCCGATCGGCGAGTTGAACGAGAACATATTCGGAATAGGGTCGCTGTACTGGATATCGCAGCGGGCGCAGTGGAGTCCGCTCGAAAACTCCAGGCTCTCGGCCGCATTCTCATCCTTATCCACAATGTGAACCGCAGCCTTTCCGCCTCCATGGTGGAAACACTTCTCAATGTCTTCAGTGATGCGCCCCCGTTTATCCTCGGAAAACTTGGTTCGATCCTGAATCACATGAATGACCGCTTCATTCTCTCTGAAAATCCGTTGATAACCCTGTGCCTGCAGTACTTCCTTGATCTCTTCGGCACTGAAATTGTGCGGAATGGTGATAGGAAAAGTGATGATCAGTCGTGTTTTGGCTGTGATGCGTGCATGGGCGGCGAGGGCCTCGAACACGGAGTCGGGGGTATCGCGCTGAACCTCCCGGCCGCAGCTGCGGCAAACCAACTGACCCGCTTTTGCAAACAGGAGCTTCAGGTGATCGTTCAACTCGGTCATCGTTCCGACGGTTGATCGCGAGGTTCGAACCGGATTGTTCTGATCTATCGCAATCGCCGGCGGTATGCCTTCTATCCGCTCCACCTGCGGTTTGTCCATTCGGTCGAGAAACTGCCGTGTGTATGCCGAAAATGTTTCGAAATAGCGCCGCTGCCCCTCGGAGTAAACCGTATCGAAGGCAAGCGACGATTTCCCCGAACCGCTTACCCCGGTTACCACTATTAACTTATGCAGCGGAAGCTGCAGATCAAATCCCTTTAGGTTATTCTGGCGTGCACCCTTGATGTATATATGATTTTCCACACGTATATAATACTAATAAAAGCGGGGAGGTTCAAAAGCTGCGGGATGAAAAGCAGCCTGAAGCGCCGATTTGATCCATTCTGGAGATGCAATTATCTTTTAAAAGAGGAGGATAGCCTATGACTGCTTATAACAAAGAGTTTATTGAAGAACGCAAACAGGACCTCTACAGAATGCAGATGGAGCTCAGAGAGACATTACAGATAGAAAGGAATCAGTTTCACGCCCTTTTGGATGAGCTGGCGTATAAGGATTTTCCGGAAGTGAACCGAGAACTGCTGGAATCGGACCGGTTAACTTGAGAGAAATATGTACGACGTAATCGTTATCGGTGGCGGCATTCCTTGTAGGAGTGCGAAACCCCCTCATAGTGAAAGGCCTGGTCGGAATTCTCACCGGATCATGGAATTACCGAAAACTATCTGTTCTGTTTCCTCTTTTGCTATTTACAGGGCTACCATACTGTTTTTATCTTATTAGTAGGAGGTAGCGAACATGTATGTACCGCTTGAGATTTCTGTGAAAGATATTGAAAAAACTCCACAGTTGGAAGAGCTAATCAGAGCCAAGGTCGAGAAGCTCGAAAGAGTGTGCGATCACCTTTCGAGTTGCCGTGTGAGTATCGAGAAGCCCCATGAACACATGGAATCCGGGAACCCGTACCGAGTGCGCATAGATATGACGGTTCCTCCGGCGCATGAGTTGGTAGCCAAGCAGGAACCCGGACAGGGAGACATGCATCATAACGTGGCTACGATCATACGAGCAGTGTTCGAAAAGGCTGAACGCCAGTTGAAAAAGCTGGTGGAGAAGCAGAACCGTAAGACTAAGACCCATGAAACCCAGCAGCCGATTGCAATCGTGACGCAGTTGTTCAAGGACGATGGCTACGGTTTTCTCAAGGCAGTGGACGACGACCGGGAGGTGTATTTCCACAAGAACAGTGTAGCCGACCGGCAATTCGAACGGCTCGAAGAGGGGACCGGAGTATGGTATCAGTTTGAGATGGGAGAGAAAGGACCCCAGGCCACGACTGTGAGACTCATAGATAAACCATATGGGTAATGTGATCGCAGCTGATTCAGCAGGGGCTGTCTTTTTGCAGGGCAGCCCTTTTTTTGTGTTCTTATATTGACTCCCCCCTGTTACGAGCTTACCATTTGAACGGAAGGATGTTATGAAGATACCAACAAAAGACAACCAAAAGATGGAACTGGTACTACAGGCCGTCAATGTACATGCAGAGCTGAATGCCATTTGGGAAGCCTGTAATATTATGGCGGTGAAGCGGCTGGGAATGTCCGATCACGGAAAAACGCATGTTGCCATCGTAGCTAATTTAGCGGTAAAGATATTGAGAACTCTTCTCGAGTCCGGGGTTACTCCCAGCATAGTCGAGGACTGGGAGTTCGAAAACCACGATGCCGAGGTGGTAGTACTGCTGGCCAGCTTGATGCATGATTTAGGAAACAGTGTTCACCGCGATCTCCATGACGATGTCGGCATGGGATTGGCGATACATATTCTACCTGAGGTATTGAAGGAAGCTTATCCTGATAAGCGAACCCGCCAGATATTAATTACCGAAACCCTGCACGCAATGGTAGCCCATGATACCGAGGTTGCGGTACATACCATCGAAGCGGGGGTTGTGCGGATTGCCGACGGACTGGACATGAAGAAGGGGCGTGCCCGTATTGGCTTTGAATCGGGTAAAAAGGATATCCATAGCATCAGCGCCATGGCCATTGAAGATGTGCGGCTGCTCAGACCAAGCGACGAGAAGCCTGTCCGGGTTGAAATCGTAATGGGAGATGCCGCCGGCGTGTTCCAGGTGGATTACCTCTTAAAGAAAAAGATAAAAGGCTCGGGCCTGGAACACCATGTAGAGATCGTTGCCAAGATCAGCCACGATGCCGGTCAGGAACATCCCATCGAAACCTATCGAATTGGGTAGTCCCGGCTTGCTCAGGGCTTTATTTTGTCGAAACCTTATTGAATAGGCGTTTCAACAATCCGGGCTTTTTCGACTTTTCCGAGTTATCGGAAGTGCTTTTTGCGGCCGACTGTTTTTTCTGTTTAGACTGTTGCGGCGGGCGGCTTCGCTTAGTGCTGCTCTCCGATTTAGTACTCTCTTTGAGTTCGAAATCCTCACCGTATTTTTTCCGGTAGTATTCCAGCCGCGAATCGAGGTCGTCATGCTTGCCTGGCTTTGCACTGCGGGCGGCAGCCGGCTGTTTTTTCGGCGGGCTCTGAGTCATCGGTTTTTGCGGAGCATCGGATTTTCCGCCTGAACGCTCCGTTCTATTGGAAGTGGCCGGGCGGTTTGAACGGCCGGAGCCACCGGATTTTCGTGAGTCGCCGGTTTTTCGCGAATCTCCTGATCTTCTCGAATCTCCGGGCTTTCGCGACCGGCCGGTGGAAGCGGATCTTCTGCCCTTGCCGGAGGATCGTTCCCGCTGCGAGTTGTTGCCGCTGATTCGCATGCCCTTGCTCTTGTCCTCTGCTCCCAGTAACGACTCATCCGGCCAGAACACCGGAATCTTCAGTCCGATGAAGTCGTGAATAGCTTCTAGTCCGTAGACGAATTTCTCGCAGGCCAGTGTGATGGCCTTGCCGCTTTTACCGGCACGGGCAGTTCGGCCTATACGGTGGACGTAGTTTTCCGGGTCTTCGGGGATGTCAAAGTTGATAACCAGGTCGAGGTCGTTAATATGGAGTCCTCGGGCAGCCACATCTGTGGCCACTAATATTTCCAGTTTGCCCTCTTTGATGCGGTTGATGATAGAGAGCCGCTTTTTTTGAGGCAGGTCGCCCATGATGTACTCGGCGTGATAACCGTTCAGCTCGAGCCGTTTGGCCAGCTTAACCGCCATATCTTTGGTGTTGCTGAAGATGATAGCGTTGGCGGGTTGTTCGCGTTGGAGAAGGCCGAGCAGGAGCTGCATTTTTTCCTCATTCGAGGTGTGGTACAGTTCCTGGGTTATCTCATCTACAGTTACCCGGTCGTTATCGATAACGATTTCCTCGGCACTGTTCATGTAATCCCAGGCGAGGTGGGCAACCCGGGTGCCAAGGGTAGCTGAAAACAGCATAGTCTGCCGTTCCTGCGGTTTCACCAGCTGACTCAGCATCTTCTTCAGATCGGGGAGAAACCCCATGTCGAAGAGACGGTCGGCCTCGTCTATCACCAGGATATCGACCTCTTTCAGCTGCAGTTTCTTTAATTTTGCGTAGTCGAGCAGCCGGCCCGGGGTGCCGATTATGATATCAACTCCCTCTTTGAGCAGCTGATCCTGTTGTTTGTAACCTACACCTCCGTAAAAACTGCCGACTTTATAGGGCAGATTGGTACCGAGGAGCTTGGCCTCCTGTTCTATCTGAACTGCCAGCTCACGGGTGGGAGCAATGATGAGAGCCTTATGGTTTTTTTCCGGGTTGCGGGAGAATAGTTCGAAGATTGTAAGCAGGAAGGCGGCGGTTTTGCCGGTGCCTGTGCGGGATTGGACTGTGACATCTTTCTTCTCTTCCAGGGCGTGCTGGAAGACTTCCGACTGCACGGGCATGCATTCTGTAAAGCCCGCACCTTGAATGCCCGCGAGTACCTGTTCTGAGAAATTGAATTCTGTAAATTTCATGTAGTTCCTTTGTATCGATATGTGCGTTCTGCACGGCTGCTATAGTAGCATATCGAGCCGGGAATGAACAGTGCGGCACCGGGAGGACGGGTACAGCGGCAGATTGGTATTGACAAATCCGGCCATAAATATTACTAAAATAGTAATGAAAGAATAGGAGTGTGCAATGTCTTTATATGGTGATAAAAAAGGAAAGCTGGTGCGACGCTTCGGAATGAACCTGTTCGCAAACCCGAAATACGACCGTCTGTTGCAGCGCAAGCCCAATGCCCCCGGCAAAGAGCGGGGTAAGCGTTACCGCGAGAGGATTAGTGAATATAGAAAGCAATTGGGTGAGAAACAGAAGCTTATGTTCTCCTACGGTCTCACTGCCCGGCAGCTGCAGCGTCTCTATGAAGAGGCCCACCGACAAAAGGGCATTACCGGGGACAACCTGTTGCGCATGCTTGAGATGCGCCTGGACAGTGTGGTGTTCAATGCCGGTTTTGCCGCCACTCGCGCGCAGGCCCGGCAGCTGGTGAGCCATCGGCACGTCCTGGTAAACGGGAGGACGACTAACATCCCTTCGCTTCAGGTAAAACCGGGCGACGGGATTGCGCTGAAGCCGAAGAAGGGCGTGCAGGCTATTGGGCGGGCCGCTCTCGAGGCATCCGCAGCCCCCTCAGCCGGCTGGATAGAGGTTGATCCCGACCAGTTGCAGGCCCTCGTCAAAGATGCTCCCCCGCGGGCGGAGCTCCCCGAACTCTCGGATGTGCAGCTGGTAGTTGAGTTCTATTCTCGTTAAGGCTATACATTACGGCCGACGGCATAGAAGGGCGCGTAAATTGCTGTTATACTGAGTGCATGAGTACCGATCAGGCCAATGCCATTCAGTTATTGACCCCGGAATTTGAAAAGCGAATCCAGCGCAACCCGCTACTGCACATCGACACATTTATTATCCCTTCTCCCTACATCAAAGACAGCCAGATCGAGAAAGACTATTCTCACAGTTATGTGTGGATAGAGGAGGGGGAAATCCTCGGCTATCTGCTGGTGTATGCGGATAAGGACCGACGCAGCTTTAACATCTACAAACTGGTGACCAGCCCATTCGGCCGGGGTCGGGGAATCGGTACTCTGTTTATCGAGCATCTCGCCCAGAATATTCCGGAAGACTCGACTGTCTACCTCTACCTGTGGGAAAAACAGACCGACACATTGGAGTTTTTTCAGAATAAGGGCTTCAATCTCGGCCAGACGACTGTCTACCGAAATCTGGTGTACTATCATCTGTTCGCCAGCCGCGATGAGATTGCTATCGGACGGAGCGGGTACGGGGGGAATCAGCTCTATCTGAATGAGGAGATTGGAAAAACCCGCCACGATGCTCGCAAGACGATTCGCCTGCTCTCGAGTATGGTGGATATGCTCACAATTGAAAACTGCGGCAAAATCATCGAGGACATCAACCGCGAAACCACCACCCTCATCAATATTCTGAATGCCTTTCGGGATACTATGAGCAGTATTCATGAGGTGAATTTGAAAGACCTGCTGCTCGAGCGGATTGTTCCCTACATCGAAGCCTCTTCTCTTCGTTGTCGTCTGAACCTGGCACTGGATACCGCCTCGCCGATTGTCCTGGGCTACTATGTCAATTTCGGACGCGCACTGGTCAATATTGTGTCGAACGCCCTCGAGGCGATTGCCGAATCCGGCCGGAAGGGATTGATAGAGATAGAGATGACTGATGAAGATGAGGCGGTTGTGCTGCAGATAGCCGACAACGGCGTGGGCATGTCGGCCGACATGTTGGAGGTGGATGAACACGGCTATCCGGCCTTTGTAGGCAACACCACCAAAAATCGCCGTGAAGGGGAAGGGCTCGGCAGCATACAGATATATTCGACCTTCGGGCCGGAGAATATTCACATAGAAAGCGTTCCGAACGAGGGAACCACCTGGACCCTCCGCTTCCAGAAACCGGTGAAAGGGGTGGACAAGTGGTATGTAAAGCTTGAGCGGCGCTTCAATGAGTTCAAGCGGCTCTCCGAAAGTTACACTATCGGCGCCGCTACCTCCCGTACCGAGGTGATAGCCTATATTTGGCAGCTGCGTAAGATCGAAATTTTTCTTTTCGATTTGATTCTGCAGTTCAGTAAATATCACAATATTCGTTCGATCTACCGGGTTGTGCTCTCCTATTTTATGGAGAAAATCAGCCGCCAGAGGCTCGAGGCGGAGTTTGAGAACTACCGCTGTGACAATCAGCAGCTGAAGCATATGTTTCTAGAAACCACTTTGGACATCAGACGCCGTCTCGACCATCTGTGGGAACGGGTGGATATCGATAGGTTCAAAGGGGCACTCTTCAAGAGCTACGGGCAGGCTATCGAAAACGTGATGATCTTCACCCTCGACCCGGAAAGCGGGAACTTCCTGGCCACTGACCGCAAGCTGGCCGAGCACCTCGACTTTGCTCCGTATCTGGGAAAAGAGAGAGAACAACTGGTGCGCGGGGAGTTTATCGGGGATATGAACAACCACAATCAGCCCATTTTCTTCGGGGTGTGGAGCATTGTATCTGATGAGGATTTAATAAATAAATTAAAATTGATGCAGAAAGCCGCCCGACGGCTGTTGGAAATGGGAATTCACCAGGATAAAAAGTTGTCCTTTTATCAGACTACCTATGTCCAGCATACTGCCGACGTGGACAGCGATGCCAGTACCACTTTCGGTGAGTTCGTCGAACTGTCGGAGGAGGAACTGCGGCGTTTTACCCGCGAGACCGCCGAAGAAGATATGCTCGGATTTATTCTGTATCAAGATTAGGAGTAAAATATGTCAACAACGGTACACGAATTAGCAAAAATGATCGATCATTCGTTGCTGCATCCGACCATGACCGATGCGGATTTGAGGGCGGGCTGCGAATTGGCGGTTCGTTACAACACCGCTTCGGTGTGCATCAAACCGTATGCGGTCAAAACGGCGGCCGAGCTGCTGGCCGGCAGCGAGGTTCTGGTTGGTACAGTGTGTGGTTTTCCGCACGGCAACAGTGCCCCGGAGGTGAAGGCCCTGGAGGCCCGGCAGGCGGTAGAGGAAGGCGCCACCGAAGTGGATGTAGTGATCAACATCGGCAAAGCCCTCAGCGGCGAGTGGGAGTACCTGCGGCAGGAAGTGGAACTGCTGAACCGGACCGTCGTCGACGGGGGTGCGAGCCTTAAGGTGATATTCGAAAACGACTTTTTGCAGGACGAGCAGATTGTGCGCCTCTGCGAAATCTGCAGCCAGGTGGGGGTGGCCTTTATCAAAACCTCCACCGGCTACGGCTTTACCAAGCGGGAGAACGGGATGTACGCCTACGACGGGGCGACTACCGCCGACCTGAAGCTGATGCTGCAGCACGCCAAACCCGGCGTGCAGGTAAAAGCGGCCGGCGGTATCCGCAGCCTGGAAGATCTGCTGCGGGTAAAGGCCCTCGGCGTAACCCGGGTCGGCGCAACCGCCACCGCCGCCATGCTGGACAAAGCCCGGAGCCTGATAGACGAGGGCGTGGAACTGGAGAGTCTCATCTGATGGACTCCCGAGCAATCCGAGCTGACTTTTTCATGCTGATTACCGCCGCGGTGTGGGGCTTCGCCTTCGTCGCTCAGCGTATAGGAATGGAGTACGTCGGCCCCTTTACCTTCAATGGGGTGCGGTTTCTACTGGGCGGGCTGTCGCTGGTTCCGTTTCTGTTTATTCGCCCGGTCGGGGCCGATTCCGATGCTGGTGATGCCGGCCCGGCCCGAGAGCCCAAGGCCGGCCGGCTGAAGCTACAGCTGTACGGCATGCTGGCCGGAGTGGCATTGTTTCTCGGTGCCTCTTTTCAGCAGGTGGGAATAGTTTACACATCCGCCGGTAATGCCGGATTTATCACCGGCTTATACGTCATTATCGTTCCGATTTTAGGGCTGGTGGTAGGCCGACGCCCGGGCATCGGAGTCTGGATAGGGGCCCTGCTGGCGGTAGCCGGAATGTACCTGCTGAACGAGGCGCCCGGAGTGGGGCTGAATATCGGCGATGCGCTGGTGCTGGCATGTGCTCTCTTCTTTGCCCTGCATGTACTGCTGCTGGGGCGGATTTCGCCGATGTTTCCGGCGGTCCCCCTGTCGATAATCCAGTTTTTTACCTGTGCGCTGCTTAGTTTGTTGACGGCTCTGTGGCAGGAAACGATTGTCTTGGCGGATATTCTAGCAGCGGCCGTGCCGATTCTCTACGGCGGTATCGGCTCGGTGGGAATCGCGTATACGCTGCAGGTGATTGCGCAAAAGGATGCCCCGCCGGCTCATGCGGCGATAATTCTCAGTCTGGAGTCGGTGTTCGCTTTAATCGGCGGGGTTCTGTTGCTGGGTGAGGCGGCCGTAGTGCTCAAGATTATCGGTGCGGGATTGATGTTGGCCGGCATGCTGGCGGCGCAGGTACAGCGCTATTTCTTGAATCGGAGTGCCCGCCGGGTAGTATCGGCAGATCGTTAAGCGGAGAACCGGCGGCTGGCACCAACACCGGCTGCGGACTCACTCCGCCCTTTGTATAATAATTGCTTGATGCAATTAAGTTCTTGCAAAATCCAATAATGTATAGTATGTATATTTATAGAGATCATATGTATATTTATATGGGAGGAAGGCGATGAAAAAGTTAGTTGCAGTAATGGTAGTGTTGTTCGTCGTGGGCGGCGTCCTGTTCGCAGGTGGAGCGCAGGAAGGTAAAGACGAGCTGGTAGTAGGTACCTCAGCCGGGTTCCGGCCGTTCGAATACCGTGAAATGGGCGAGGTTACCGGATTCGACATCGATCTGATGAAGGCAATCGGTGAAGAGCTCGGACGCGAGGTCGTTGTTCGGGACATGGACTTCGATGCGCTGATCGAAGCTGTCAGTACCGGAACTATCGATGTGATTGCTGCCGGAATGACGATTACCGATGAACGCGAAGAGCGGGTCGACTTTACCGAACCCTACTTCGTCGCTGATCAGGCTGCACTGGTGCGTAAAGGCGATGATTTCGGATTGAGCCAGCCCTCCGATCTCAACAGCTCTGATATTACTATTGGTGTACAAAACGATACCACCGGTGCCTTCTGGGTCGATGAGAATGCCCCGAATGCCAAGGTCAAGAAGTACGGTAAATACATCGAGTGCATTCAGGACCTGGAAAACAAGAATCTGGATGTAATCGTACTGGACAAACCCGTTGCCGAGGCCTTCGAAAAGAATCGACCCACCGAAATGATTTTTGTAATTCCCACCGACGAAGCCTACGGCTTGGCTGTCAAAGAGGACTCTCCTCTACTGGACGACCTGAACAGCGCTTTAAAAAAGGTGAAGAATTCCGATACCTGGGATAAACTGATTAAAGAATACTTCAGATCGTAATCGGGGAGTAAATGGAAGATCTTGGACAATTTGTTCTCTATTCAGCAATAGCGATAGGGAAGGGAGTACTGGTCACCATCGTTGTAACGGTGGCCAGTCTCCTGCTTGGTTTTTTACTGGGAGTTCCGCTGTCGATCGGCCGCACTTACGGAAGCAAACCGATCAAATTCCTCATCCAGATGTACGAGGGATTTTTCCGCGGTACTCCGCACATCGTAACGCTGTTTATTTTTTACTTCGGCTTGCGGCACGTAGGTGAATTGTTCGGCAACCCGGCCTTTCAGATAGCCATACCGCCCTTTCCGGCGGCTGTCTTAGCCCTTGGTATCACCAGCAGTGCCTACCAGTCGCTGATTTTTCGCAGTTCGATTCAGGCGATCAGCCGCGATCAGTACAACGCCGCCCGGTCGCTCGGAATGGGCAGGTGGCAGGCCATTCTCACAATCGTGTTTGTGCAGGCCCTGCGCCTTTCGATTCCCGGTTTGACCAACGAGGCCACCATTGTGCTGAAGGATTCTCCTATCACCTATCTAGTGGCTATACCGGAGATGCTGACCCAGGCCAGGGGCATCATCGATTCGTCCATGGGCCGAGTCTTTTTCGAGGTACTGATACCGGTATCTCTCATCTATTTCGGATTGTTCGTACTATCCAACAAACTGTTTGAAATGCTGGACGAAAAATTGAAAATTCCCGGTTTCGAACTGGAGAGAAGGTAGCGCATATGGGAACTGAAAACATCTTAACAGTGAAGGACCTCGTAAAAGACTTCGGAACGAACCGGGTCCTCGATAAAATCTCCTTTACCGTAAAACGCGGCGAGGTGGTAGTTATTATCGGGCCCAGCGGAACCGGAAAAAGCACCCTGCTGCGCTGCATCAACTCCCTTACTCCGCCGAACGCGGGGCGGGTCTGGCTGGATGATCAGGAGATCACCGATAAACACAGCAGTATCAATAAAATCAGGCAGGATATTGGATTTGTATTTCAGCACTTCGCCCTGTTCAATCATTTGACCGCTCTGGGCAACGTGGAAGTCGGCCTGTACAAAGTGAAGAAGATGTCCCGGGAGGACGCCCGCAAGAAGGCTATCGAGGAACTGAGCAGAGTAGGTCTGCAGGACCATATGAAAAAGTATCCGGCCGAGCTTTCAGGCGGACAGCAGCAGCGCGTGGGAATTGCCCGCTCACTGGCGATGGATCCGAAGATCATGATGTTCGACGAACCTACTTCGGCGCTCGATCCCGAGTTGACCGGTGAGGTGCTTGCCGTTATGAAAGATCTGGCCCAGGCCGGTATGACCATGCTGGTAGTCAGCCATGAGATCGGCTTTGCGCGCGCGGTTGCCGATCGGATTATCTTTATGGAAGCGGGACATGTCGTAGAGGACGGTCCGCCCGAAGAGATTCTAAGAAATGCCAAGAAAGAGCGGACCCGCGAATTCCTGCACAAGATTAGCGAGCTGTACGGCGAATAGGAGGGGAGAGGGTTGTTTGAATATTTTATCGAAATAGCTCCCCAACTGGGGTACGGTTTACTGTTTACCCTGCTGTTCACCTTCGTGGGCATGGTAGTCGGGTTTTTTGCCGCTGTCCCGCTGTGCCTGATCCGGCTGTACACGCACGGTTTTTGGTACAAACTGGTGACCGTATATGTAGAGCTGGTGCGGGGGACGCCGCTGTTAGTTCAGCTGTACATGATCTATTACGGACTGCCGAAGTACCTTCTGCCTTTGGGCATTACTGTTACCCCGTACACGGCCGCCTTCATAGGGTTTATCCTGAACAGCACCGCCTATCAGGTGGAGTACATGAAGGGCGGCTTCAAGGCTATCTCGTATGAGCAGATCGAAGCGGCCCAATCGCTGGGTATGAGCCGCTGGGAGACTATCTTTACCATCCTCGTACCCCAGGGGCTGCGATTCTCAATCCCGGCGCTCTCTAATGAACTGATCTACCTGCTGAAGTACACCTCGCTGGGTTTTGTTATTCAGGCCCCCGAGCTGATGACCCAGGCCAAGGAACTGGCTTCGACCCACGCCCGCTATATGGAAACCTATCTGATAGTTGCCTTTATCTATGTAGGCCTTACATTGATACTTTCCAAGCTGAGCGATGTGGTGGATGAGAAGCTGCGTATCCCGGGTTTTGCGCCGGAGAAGATTCGGTAGTATTCTGCTCAGTATGAATAATTCAATTTATGATTTTACCGCACATGCTATCAACGGCCGCGATGCCCATCCGCTGTACAAGTACCTGACCTCCGCCCTGCCGGGGAAACTGGGCCAGCGGATAAAGTGGAATTTTACAAAGTTTTTAATTACCCCCAACGGCAGCCCGGTGAAGCGCTATGCGCCGGCCGACCGGCCGCTCAAAATTATACCCGATATCAAAGAGTTGCTGGAAGTGCAGTAGCCCCTTTATGGACCAGCCTTTTTTAGTCCTCTATGTCAGTTTCACTGCTAACGGTAGATATCCTTACGGTTTCCGATTCGTATTACAAGAATTATCAGCTCTCGGTCATGAATGTCACAGATGAGACGATAATCCCCGATTCTATAGCGCCAGAATGTACCGAGTCGACCCGAAAGCGCTTTTCCAAGGGATCGGGGATCTTCAATAGGCTTGATACGCTTGTGAAGAAAGTGCATTATTCGCTGAGCTTCCGATTTATCTAATTTTGATAGACTTTTTTTGGCCGTACTCGTGAACCTAATCGTCCAGGCCAAGATCCTTCTCCACTTCGTCAATGGTGAAAGTGGGCTCCTCATCTTTTCGAAGTCGTTCCACTACCTCCATCCCGAGATAATAGTCTTCCAAGTCGTCCAGTCCGCGTTCTATCAACTCTCTAAGATAGAAGGCCTTGGTACGTCCGGTTTCAGAAGAAAGCCTCTCCAGCCTTTGTTCTATTTCATCATCCAGGCGGATAGAAGTTGCCATATGCACCTCCTGTGAAATATCTGTATTCAATGTATCACAGATATCGCAACAGTTCAACATGGTGAGCTGTTGCCCGACCAACAGAAAAATAGGAAGGCTGATAACAGAAGCTCCGTCGCCGGACATCCCGCGTGACAGCGTGCTATTTGCATGGTACTCTTAAGCAGTATATGGAGGTAGGAGTGGGGCCGAGAAAATTTCTGATCCTAACCGGGATAATTGAGCTGCTGCTCCTGTTTCCTGCCTTCCTGTTCACCGTCTTCTTCGGTTACCAGGGCTTTGTAGCCGGAGAAATGGGCACTATGATCGGTATGTTTTCCGTGGCGCTTATCCTGTTTTTGATACCCTTTCTGGCCGCCAGGACTGTTGCCGTCCAGGGGTTAAGAAAAATGAGGCGGTGGGCCCCTGTGCTCTGTATCGTATTATCGGCCCTAGTGCTGACTGCTTCCCTTTTTACCGCATTCGACTTTCCGTTTCTGTTTGCCCTTATACTCATCTATGTTTCTGTTTCGATATGGTCCGCCGTTGTGTGTCTGCGGCATCCCGGTTTTAAAAAAAGAGGTTGAGAATGGACTACCAAGGAATTCTCAAGGAATTTCCAATGCATACACCCTGCATCTTGCGCCGAATTTGGATAATTTTACCTGTCCCGGCTGGGTTGTTATACAGTTTCGCCTGGACGAGTCTGCCGCGGTTCTCACGCTTAACAGTGTTGAGACCGAGATACATGCAGTCCAAGTTAATACCGTACAAGGCGGTCCGAGTTTCAACAGCAACTAGTTAATCAGTTCGGCTTTATACCCCGGCCAGCATTTTTATTCCGAGAACAAGTCCAACTACGATAAAAATACTTTTTACAAAGCGGTTACCCCTGTACTTGGCATAACGCGACCCGCTATATCCCCCGAGCAGCGAACCAAGCACGGCGGCGATTGCCACGCTGAGGTCGAAAAATCCCCTCTCTATGTACAGAAAGGAGGAGAAGGCAACCCAAAGAAAGGCCACCGCAAAGTAATGGCCTAAGGCGGAGAGGAAATCGAAGCCCCGCAGCCTGCAGGTCAGGGCGGTAAACACGATTCCGTTGCCCGAACCGAGTATGCTTTCGTAGAAGCCCATTACGAGTGCAGCGGGGTAGGTGAACCATGGTATCGCGGCTTTTGGGGCGGAGCGGTAGTGCAGACCGAGGTCTTTATGCATCCAGGTATAGACTACCAGCAGAAGGATAAAGCCTCCGACTATCGGCTCCAGAACCCGCTGGTCGATATGTACTACAAGCTGCACTCCAAAAAAGGCCCCGGCCAGTCCAATGACGGCGAAAATCAGCAGAAAGCCCCACTCAATTCGCCCCTTTCTGAGGTAGTTCCAGGCCGAAACAGGGGTCCAGAACATTGCACATATTTTGTGGGTGGAGAGTGCGGTCGGCAGCGGGACCCCTGCCCACAGAAAAATCGGAAGACTGATCACCGAAGCCCCGCCGCCGGACATCACGCTCAGCAGGGTGGCGCTGAAGCTTGCAAAGAAGATTATCAGTGTGGTTTCCATGGGCTCAGTATAACATGCGGTGTGTTTTCATATCAAAACACGCTGAATTCTGCTATTATGAATGGAACAGCATTGCTGGAGTTGGGT
>CAZRWN010000051.1:0-20962 GCA_964603735.1 uncultured Sediminispirochaeta sp.
TGCGAAGAATACTGGGCGATACTGGATTTGAACCAGTGACTTCTACCGTGTGAAGGTAGCACTCTCCCACTGAGTTAATCGCCCGTAAATACTTAACGATCTATAGTTTTTATACCACAGGTTTAGTTTACTATCAACTGGTTTGTACCTATAAATTCGCGCAACACTCCCCTGAGACTAATACACATCCGGATTCACACAGTCCGGCGCCTTCTGATTTTTGACCATAGCCAATAAATTTGCTGCCGCTTTTGTGGCCATCCCGGTGCGCGCACCGACTGTGGCCGAAGCGGTGTGCGGGGTAATCACTACATTACTCAGCTGTTCCAGCCCGGCGGTCAGCTCTGGCTCGTTTTCGTACACATCGATTCCGGCCCCTGCAATAAGTTTATCCTTGAGTGCCTGCAGTAAATCAGCTTCCTTAATGACCGGACCACGTGAAGTATTAATTAAATATGCAGTCGACTTCATCTTTTGAAAGGTATCAATGGTAAACAGGTGGCGGGTTGCAGGGAGCAGCGGTGTATGAACACTGACGAAATCCGATTGCGAGAGCAGTTCATCAAGTTCGACCTGACGGGCATTCAGCCTATCTTCTAGGGTTTTATTGACTTGTGTATCATAATAGAGCACCTTCATATTGAAACCACTCGACTTCAGGGCCATCGCGGTACCGATTCGTCCGGCCCCTACTATTCCCAGGGTTTTTCCGGTCACATCTCCACCGAGAAACTGGAGCGGACCCCAGCCCGGCCAGCGGCCGCTGCGCATGTGAGCGTCCGATTCTACAACCCGCCTGGCGGCGGCAAACAACAGTGCCCAGGCCATTTCGGCAGTCGCGTCGGTCAGGACATCCGGAGTATTCGAGATCGGAACTCCGCGGCGAGTGGCTTCTTCAATGTCGATGTTGTCATAGCCAACCGCATAGTTTGCGAATCCTTTGATCTCTGGCACTGTATCGAATACTTCGGCATCTATTTTATCGGTGAGCAGGCAAAGTATTCCATCTTTGCCTTGGATGTTCTGCAAGAGCTCATCACGCTTTAGAGGTCTATCCTCAGGATTTACCTCGACATCACACTCCTTTTTGAGCAAGTCGATTCCGGCCTGCGGGACCCTTCGGGTCACGTATACTTTCGGTTTCACACCATACCTCCGTTATTGTATGCTTCAGTATATTATACAGAGTAGTCCAATGTCAGCTGCGATGCAACTCAGCCGATAAGCTGAAGGAACAGTACTACATGCAGGGGAAATAGTAGTAGGAAGCCGAGGTAGGTAATCAGCAGGGTAAATGCGGTGTAGCCCTGATTTACTCCCGCTTCGGACACCATGATCGACAGGTTTGAGGCCGGTGGAAGGTGGGTTTCTAAAAACAAAACCCAGATGTGGACCGGAGTCAGGAAATCGAGCCGTCTCAGAACCGTGAAGTACAACAGATAAAAACAGGCCGGCATAAGCAGGAGTCTAACGGTAAAAACTCCGACAGCCATAAGAGTCAGACGGGCCTTGCCGTCTACATGCAGATTCAGGTCGGCTATCATAGCTCCGAGTACAACTAGAATCAGAGGAAAGGTGGTAGTGCCGATTCTCCGAAGTCCGAGGTACACATGGTGCACAAAAAGCTCTTGGTCCATAATTGGAGTATTGAGATGAAGCAAAATAGCAGCGAAACCGAACACCAGCCCGATAAAAGGCGGATTCACCACATTGCGTATAGAAAAATCGCTCTTGCCGGTTATCAGAAAATGTCCGACTGACCACAGCATCGGACTAAATACGAGCACATAGGTGCCTACATAGAGCGCAGGGACTGCGGTTCCGAATCTCTCGACAATCAAGGGCATAGTTAAAGGAAAAATCTCGATAAGGGTAAGCGGAATATAGGCGGAATTCCCAAAAGAAGACATTGCAATGCCGGCCCGTTTCTCTTTGCCGGAAAATGGAAGTAGGGTAAAGACGGAATAGGATAAGAATAGTCCCAACGCCAGCAGGAACACCGCTGCAAAAGGAAACAGCCAGCTGCTGGCCAGGGCGTTGCGGTCGGTTTCGACTACTTTACTGAACAGGTAGATAGGCAAGGCGCCTTTGATAAGGAAACTACTTACATTTTCAAAGAATTTTGACGGCAGAATATTTCTACTTCTGAGGTAGAACCCGAACCCCATAATGATGATGATCTGGAGCATGGTATGTACTACTGATACAAAGATTGAACCCATAATGAGGCCATATGGTAATGCTTTATAAAAAAATGTGCAATAAAGTCCGATTTTTTTATTCTTTAATTGACGCACACCCAGATTAGTGCTACATTATTAGTGTAATAGATAAGTAGTACACTAATATGGAGGTATGTATGTATAATGAAGCGGTAAAGGTAAGTGATCTTACCTTCGCCTATGATCAAAAACGTCCGCTGTTTCGAGACCTGAGTATGCAGCTTGAGATGGGCAATATCTATGGTCTGCTCGGAAAAAACGGAGCCGGAAAAACGAGTCTGTTGCGAATACTGGCAGGTCTGCTGTACTCGGAACTGGGGCAAATAGAAGTAAACGGACATGATCCTGCAGCTCGCAATCCGGAGCTGCTCGCGGATATTTTCTTTCTTCCGGAAGAGTTTCATCTGCCGGCGATTTCTGCAGAAAAATATCAGGAGCTTTATGGAGCCTTTTATCCCAAGTTCGACAATCGCCAGTTTGATCAGTACCTGAGCGAGTTTCAGATTGACAGACAGCAGAAACTGTCGGCCTTATCCTACGGTCAGAAGAAGAAGTTCTTGCTGGCATTCGGTCTTGCCAGCAATGCAGCCTTCTGCATTCTCGATGAACCGACGAACGGTCTCGATATACCGTCAAAAAGCCAATTCAGACGGGTAGTGGCCTCTTCGGTAAACGATGAACGAATGTTTTTAGTTTCTACCCATCAGGTGCGTGACATGGAGCTGTTAATCGACCCGATCATAATAATCGATGAGGGCAAAATTATTTTTCAACAGACTTACTCGGATATTTCCGGAAAGCTGAGTATCAGACAGGTGCCGGAACTATCACATGAAGGCGATATCCTGTTTTTCCAGGAGGAACTCGGCGGCTATCGTATTGTCACGGAAAAAACCGAAGCTGATGAGTCGGTTGTGGATATGGAAACTCTTTTCAATGCTGTTACCGCATCACCGGATGCACTCAATCGAGTTTTCAAGGAGGGGGAATAAAATGAAACTGCGCGAAGAAAAGCTATCCTACAAAAGAATGCTGCTGCTGCTGCGAAGAGATGTTTTCAGTGGTTACAAGAATATTGCAATAGTCATTGCTGCTATTGCAGCGATCCTAATTACGCTCGATATTCTCAATTTTACCCTCTTTAACAGCGGGTCCGACCCTGAACATCATATCAGCACTTTTGCAGCCATATTGTTCATTGGTGGATTCATTGCAACTAGTTCTATTTTCAAAGAAATTCATAGGAGTGAGAGTGCTCAAAGCTATATAATGCTGCCGGCTTCACCTTTAGAAAAGGTTGTCAGTCGAATTCTCATTTCCAATATCGGATGGATTCTTCTTTCTCTGATCTGGTATTCAGTTTACAGTTTTATATCTGCCGGTACTACTGAATTACTTGCAGGTCAGCACCATCCTATATTCAACCCCTTCAAGGCAAGCGTGTTATTGATGTATGCACACTACATCGTTTTACAATCTGTTTTCCTAGTCGGGGCGATATGGTTTAGAAAGGGGCATCTATTCAAAACGCTTCTCAGCCTGTTTATAGCAGGAGTATTATTATCCATAATAACAATGCTCGCCGTTCGGATCATTTTTGCTCCCTATTTCACTGGATTTTTTGCCGTTGATCAAACTCACATGATCGGTCCTATGTTCGAAAACCTTCCATTCCGATTCGCCGACAACATAAACCTGCTCGAGAACATAAGCAAGATCATTTATTGGGCTCTGCTCGCTCCGGTGGCATGGGTAATTACCTATACACGTTTTCGCGAGGTACAGTTGAAAGATGCAGTTTGATAAAGACAAACCCATTTATGCTCAGATTGTCGATCGCATAATTGAAAACATTCTGCAGGAGAAATGGAAACCAGAGGAGCGAATACCAGCGGTTCGTGAACTGGCAGTCTCTCTGGAGGTAAATCCTAACACTGTAGTGCGTTCCTATAACTATCTGCAGGATCAGAATGTCATCTATAATCAACGCGGAATAGGATATTTCGTTACGAGTGACGGGAAACAGCAGGCACGCACTATAAAAAAATCTGAGTTCATTGAAAAAGAACTTCCATACCTGTTCAAAACCATGCAGTTATTGGATATGAGTATGAAAGAAATTGAAGAAAAATATGAAGAGTACAAAAAAACGGAGGCCAAGAATGAAAACAAGCAGTAAGATCTTGCTGACAGTGCTGGCGGCGCTGATAATACTCACAATCGGGGGGCTGATTTCATTGCGCATACTGGTTGACCGGGCTGCCCAATCGGAAGGCGGACTGAGAGCCTTCAACGAGAAGACAATCGGCGATAGCATAACCCAGCAGTATGATTTGCAGGACTTTTCTCAGCTCGAAGTACAAGGCGGGTGGCGTGTTTCGCTCGCGTCTGGTGAGGAATATAAAGTCAGTATCACCTTTCCGGAAAATCTCCAAGACAATATACGGATCGAGAAAAACGGAAATATGCTGATTTTGGAAACAAGAGGATTGGTAGACTTCAAAGGCAGCCATTTCAAAGCTGATATCCAGTTGCCCGACCTGAGTGCAATCAGGTCCGAAGGCGGGTTGAGCGCTTCTCTATCCGGTTTTTCAGGTGACGAACTGAGCATTAAAAGCGGCGGCGGTGTACAGATACAGGCTGACAACTGTCACTACACTCAGCTCGAACTCGATTTGAGCGGAGGCATTCAGGGTAATTTGAAAGATTTGAGAGCCGAAAACATTCATGTTGAAGGCAGCGGCGCGGTAGACTTGGATTTGATGGTAGACGGAGGCAGTCTTACCGGCGAGGTGAACGGGGCTGCCAATATAAAAATCCGAGGCAACCTGAGCAAAAATACCCTGACCGTAAACGGGGTCTCAAACATCGAGTATCTATACTAAATTATAGAGTATTTTATCAGCCCCGTTTGGCCGCGGGGCTCTTTTTTTAAACTGACGCATAGAAATGCTGCCAAGAAATGAATGAAAGGCCAGAATGAAAGGCCACAAAAAAAGCTGCCTGCAAAACAGACAGCTTTAAGGCTCCCCCGGACAGACTCGAACTGCCGACCTAGTGATTAACAGTCACCCGCTCTACCGGCTGAGCTACAGGGGAACGTAACGAGAGGTACTATACAGAATCGACAATTTAATGTCAACTATCTGCCTTAAAATTTAGAGCGGAAATGGCACCGGATGACCACATTGATTGCATGAACCGCCCTCGATTCCGGGCATTTCCACTTGATATCCTCTGCGGCGAATCAGCACATTGTTGCACTTCGAGCATACGGTGTTCACCTCGCGGAGCCCCACATTGCCGGGATACACGAAGTTAAGATGCTGACGGGCAGTTTCGGCCAATTCGAACACCGTCGCGGGTTCTGTCGGCGGGGCATTGAACTTGTAGGCCGGATAGTAGCAGGATAGATGCAGAGGTATATCCGGATGCAGGTCGGCTATAAATCTGGCGATTTCAGCAATCTCCTCATTTGAATCTGTATACCCCGGTATAATCAGGCTTGTAAGCTCGAGATGGATTCTCTGCGCAGCCTTTTTAATAAAGGCCATCACCGGCTCGACTTTGCCTCCGACGATTTCCTGGTAAAACTCTGGTCTTATCGATTTGAAATCGATATTCGCCGCATCCAGTACCTCCAGAAGTTCATCGGCAGGCTGCGGATTGATGAATCCGTTCGAAACCAGCACATTTTTCAAGCCCTGCTTATGTGCCTGCTTCGCTGTTTCCAGCATCCACTCGAAATGCACAAGTGGTTCGGAGTAGGTGTAGGCGATTGCTCCGGCACCCTGCTGCAGAGCCTGTTCTACGAGTTCATCAGGCTGAGTTGCACGATTTCGGCCTTTGGGAGTAGACTGGGCGATTCTAAAATTCTGACAAAAGGGACAGCGAAAAGAGCACCCATAAAATCCGACCGAAAAAATGGAGCTGCCCGGATAAAAGTGATAGAGCGGTTTTTTTTCTATCGGGTCGGTTGAAACTGCCGACAGAACACCGTAGAACGGTAAGTAAAGCGCACCACCGCGGTTTTCGCGAACCATGCATATTCCGCGTTCACCATCTTCGATCAAGCAATGATGCGGGCATAGTACGCAGCTAAGTTTTGAGTCTTTGGCGTAGGTATAACTCATACATTCATATTCTCCTTCTCGGTCATTACCTGATGGAGTATCTCGCTGTCTTTCAGATATCTGAGTTCATCTGAAACCTCAAAAGGGTGATATTGAATTCCAAAACTGCCGCGGCGAACCCAGATTTGCACTAAAAAGAGGTTTTCGCCGGATTCAGTGGCAATATTAGGTTTTTCTTCGTAGTGTACGATATCCTCAATTCTGAATTCGAAAAACTCGGTATCAGAGGTGAAGGGCTCGGTGATTAGCAGCAGTTTAGAATCATCATACGGGTGTTTTCGAAGAGCCCCTGTAAAGGAAACCGCCTCCGATTTCAGTTCAGGTCGTTTATCATATTTGGCGAGCTCGTATAAGGGCTGGGTTTCAAGGTATTTGCGTATGCTCATCGCTATTCCTCCTGTTCTCTACTTCTAGTATTACAAAACAGAATAGAACAATGCAAGGGCACTTATCCGGTTTGGCGGTATCTTGTCTGGTTTAGATGTTCCATTAAAGCAGAGTGGCACTCCGAGTCGAGAGACATAAATTGGAAAGCAATTTTACGGTTATTTCTAATTACCTTGGCATCTACCGTAAAGACATTATCTTCCAGGCTGAGGCTGCAGCCGTAAAGCTCTTCGCCTTCCATAATATCAGCGGTGGCCTGGGGCAAATCCGGTAAAAAGTTGAGGCCGCCGAGAGAAATATCTGTGATTTTTCCGGTGATCAGGGCATAGGTTCTGGGGTGAGTGAAAGCAAAATCCAGTCCCGCAGTCCAGCTGGCCGGATACCTTCGGTCTGATCGGATTTCGGAAAGTACGTTGTAGCGGGCGAAAATATCCTGTAGATGCTGAATATCATCCTCGTTCAAACCTGTGTGTATCATGCCGTTTACTTCCAGTACCGTGGCTTTAGAGGCCTCTTCCGAAGAAAAACTATCGCCGGTAATCAAAATAAACACCGCATCTTCCTTGCTGCGTTGCGCCCTCAGCAGCCTGATAAACGGCTTCCAATGGCGAGGAAAATCCTCGGCACTGAAGATGACCAGGTCGGGGTTTATTTCGTCGATATTATCTAAAGCCTTCACCGGGTTGAGATAATGGATAAAATCAAACCCGAGAGGAGCAAGATGATGGGTGATACGTTCCTGCGTCTCCTGGTCCTCTATTACTAAGACTGTTTTCATTCCTGGCTTCCCTGACCTAATACCTGATAGTTATAGATAACCCAATAGCCTTCAGGACGGTGTAAATAGTACATATAACGTCGCTTTTCTGTAAAGTCCGGATAACGGAACTCTTGATCCACCAGTACCGTCGCTTCCTCCGGGGTGTATTCGGTTTTCATTACCTGATAGTCCACAGGTTTCATGAGAATGTCAGTATCAACCATCTCATTCTTCAGCATTTCACGATACTCTTCTACCATGCGTATTTGCTCGCGTTCGGAGCTTCGGCGGTAGGTTGCTTTTTTCAGGGGATTCTGCAGCATTAACTGCTCTACATCAAGATAGAGAAAAAATTTCGGCCATTCGTTCTCCTGACGGGCACTGAGCATGTAATCCACAACCTGATCAGGCGGCAGTTTGTGTTTCTGCAATACCTGCTGAGTAGAGGCAGTCACATCGCTGCGGTAGTCGCTATCGGGTTCAAGCGAAGGTTGTATATGCAGGGTAAGGGTATTCGAGCTGAGGGATGACTGGTTCTCTAAATGCGGGGAGAACTTAGCCTGGATAAAGTAAATACCGGGATCACTTATTTTTACAAAATCTGCAGTTTCAACGAAAAATGAAAACTGTTCACCCGGGAGCAGGCGAATTTCCCGATAGTAGACTTGTTGATTGGAACTGCGCTCTCTGGTATACTTCTCGGACGCCGGCAGAGTTTCATTGTAGAGGTTGCTTACTTGTAACTCTAAATTGAACACCTTTTCCGCCGCTAATTCGAAAAGAAATGGGTCAGGAGATTCGTTGCGAACATTTATCCGCAATTCTATCGGAGCTGCAGGAGTATATATTTGCTTCTTCGTTTCTTCGATATGTAGACTAACAGCGCTTTCGCTGGTTGCAGCGACCTGAGGCAGCAGACTGAAAAAAGTAACTAGATAAATGAATACAATTCGTTTCACGATAGTTCTCCCATACTCTTTACTATCTTCGGTATAAAGAAATGATAACATTATTCCAAAATAAACTGAATAAGAAGCTTGATACTTATGACCCCTTTATTGAACTCTTGCGTTCCTTCCGACAGAAAGAGTTTACACTCGAAGTCGAGGGAACGGAAGGATTTTTCTTCGCATTGCTCGTAGAAAGGCTGTTTCGGTATGCAAAAAGCCCCTTTTTAATAGTCACCCCCACCGAACAGGAGGCCGAAACCCTGGTAAGGGATCTCTCTCTGTTTACAGACCGGGCCTATCAATTCCCCTGGTGGAGCAGCGTTCCTTACGGTGCTAAGCAGACCCAGTTGGGAATAGCCGGAAAACGGATGTACCAGTTGGTGCAGATGCTGTCGGGGGAACCTTTTATTGCGGTTGCTTCTCTGAGGGCCTTCTTAACTCCGCTTCCGCCGCCGGAGTTTGTAAAGTCGAAGCTGATTACCATGCAGGTCGGCCAGGAGTTCGATCCGGTTCAACTGGCCGAAACACTCCAGTCGTATCAATACCTCCGCGTGCCGAGAGTGACTGTGGCCGGGGAGTTCGCCCTGCGCGGCGAGGTATTAGATTTTTTTCCACCGGGCAGGGAAGAGGCGGTCAGGATCGTATTCGAGTGGGATCGAGTCGAGGAGATTCGCAGCTTTAATCCGCTTTCCCAGAGCTCCACCGGCAGCTTGCAGCACACCACTATCTTCCCGGTAAGCGAAATCATGTGGGAAGAGTGGTCAATACAGCGGATAAAAGAGCTGCTTCCGAATGCTGAAGACCTTCATGAACAAATAGTAGAAGAGAGGCGCTGCGGCGATGAGGTCTATTTTTTTCCGGCTGCATTCGAACATCGCGCAACTCTGGCCGATTATCTCGATCAACAGGCGACCCAATTTCTGCTCTACGATGACCGCCTGAAGAACGGCTGTGATTCTCTGCAGAAGGAATACAGCGGGCTGTATCGCGAAGCCCGCATTAAACGCCGCCCCGCACTGCGGCCTGAACTGCTGCTGCACAAGTTTGAAGATGTCCAGGAGTCGCATCATCGCACGATCACCGTTCCGGTTATTCGTGACAAAAACAAAAAACGCATCCGATTCTCCTATGAAGGTCCACGTTCGTTTTTCGGCAACATTAGTTATCTGAAGAGCGAGATGGAAGCCCTCATTGACAATGACTATGAGATAACAGTCTGCGCCGAAACAGAGACGCAGTCAAAGCGAATAGAGCACCTACTGAAAGATTTAGATGTCAGTGTGGTCGCCTCGCCGATCTCTTCCGGTTTCTCCATTCCGGATTTCAAGCTGATGCTGGTACAGGAGAACGAGATTTTCGGGCGGCGCCGGCGTCCACCGGCGTCGGTAAAGAAGGCCAAAACTGCAGTTATTGATACCTTTGTCGAACTGAATCCCGGCGACTACGTGGTACATGTGAACTATGGAATCGGTAAATTCAAGGGAATCGACCGTATAAAAGCGGCCGGAACCGAGCGTGACTACATCCAACTCGAGTACGCCGGCGAAGAGACTGTATTTATTCCGATCGAACAGGTAAATCTCGTGCAGCGGTATATCGGGCAGGAGGGGCGTGCTCCGCGCTTAGATACCCTGGGCGGAAAATCGTGGGAAAACCGGAAAAACAAGGTGAAAAAGTCGGTCGAAGATTTGGCCGAACACCTTATTTCTCTGTATGCAAAGCGCAAGAGTGCGGAGGGTTTGGCGTTTCCGTCTGACACTGATTGGCAGATCGAGTTCGAAGCCGAATTTCCCTACGAGGAGACCGAAGACCAGCTGCGGGCTATTGAAGATGTAAAGGCCGATATGGAAAAACCGGCCCCTATGGACCGGCTGGTGTGCGGGGATGTGGGTTATGGAAAAACCGAGGTGGCGATGCGGGCCGCCTTCAAATCGGTGGTATCCGGCAAGCAGGTCGCTTTTCTGGCACCTACTACCATTCTGGCCGAGCAGCATTATGAAAATTTTCTGGAGCGCTTCAAACGCTATCCGGTGCAAATCGAAATGATCTCGCGCTTCATTCAAAAAAGCGATCAGAAGAAAACCCTCGAACGGGCTAAAAACGGCAGTATTGATATCCTGATCGGTACGCATCGGATACTCCAGAAGGATGTTCAGTTCAAATCTTTAGGGCTGCTGGTGGTAGATGAGGAGCAGCGCTTCGGAGTAAAGGACAAGGAACGCCTAAAAGAATTGCGGGCTTCGGTTGATGCATTGACCCTTTCAGCCACCCCGATTCCACGGACACTGCATATGTCGCTGCTCAAAATACGAGACATGTCGCTCATAACCACTCCGCCTATGGATAGACGGCCGATCGAGACACACGTAGAGGAGTTCAACGAAGAGCTGATTGCGGAGGCAATCCGCTATGAGGTGAACCGCGCAGGACAGGTCTTTTATCTTCACAACCGGGTGGAAACCCTCAACCAGGTACGGCTGTTTCTCGAACGGCTGCTGCCTGAGGTAATGGTTGAGACCGCCCACGGTCAGATGACCAGCCGGCAGTTAGAGGATAAGATGCACCGCTTCGTCCACGGTTCATTTCAGGTGCTGGTGGCAACCACCATCATCGAAAACGGAATAGACATACCCAATGTCAATACGATTATTATCGACCGGGCCGATATGTATGGAATCAGTCAGTTGTACCAGCTGCGTGGACGGGTGGGGCGTTCTGATCGGACTGCATACGCCTATTTATTGTTTCCCGAGCGCCGGGCTTTGTCGGAAATCGCCATGAAGCGTCTCCAAATCATCAGCGACTATACCGATCTCGGCTCGGGATTCAAGGTAGCAATGAAAGATCTAGAGGTGCGCGGGGCCGGCAACCTGCTGGGACGTCAGCAGCACGGCGAAATACTTTCGGTAGGATTCGATATGTATCTCAGACTGCTGGATGAAGCAGTGGCTGAGATGAGTGCAAGCGAGGAGGAGAAAGAGGCGCCGGAGGTGTATCTGGAACTCGACTATTCGGGATATATTCCCGACTCCTATATCAAGGATCCTACTGAAAAGATGGAGATTTATAAGATGATAGCCTCGATCGAAACCGACTACGATCTGGAACGGGTCTACGGCGAATTAACGGACCGCTTCGGACCAATGCCGGATGAGGTGCAAAGCTTGCTTTCTATCGCCGAACTGCGGGTAGTGTGTAAAAAACTCTATATCCGCTCTCTCAAAGAACGGCGCGGCAAAGTACATGTCGAGTTCGGCAAGGTATCAATCATCAGTGTCGACAAGGTGCTGCGGCTCATCAAAGAGAGCGGCGGCAGCGTAAAACTCGATGCGAACAACCCGAATATTCTGCTGATGAATACCGAAGCCATCGGACTCAAGGAGAAATCGGAATTTATTAGAGAAAAGCTTCAGACTCTGCTATAATGTGTTCAGAGAGAAACCGTATGCGAAAAAAAACGTTTGATTTACTATGCAACGTCGGTGAGCTGACCGGCCTCTTTCAAAAAAGTACGAATATAAAAGGCCTTCTGCACCTTACCGTAAAAATCATTTCACGCCACATGCAGACGGAAGCCTGTTCAATTTTTTTATTAGAAGAGAGTTCGAACACTCTCGTACTGCGGGCGACAGTCGGCCTGAATCCGGAGATGATCGGCAAACTCCGGCTGCAAATAGGAGAGGGTATTACCGGCACATCCTTAAAAGAGTTAAAGCCTATATGTGTGCCCCGCGGTTCGGAGGATCCTAACTTCAAATATGTACAGGGAATTTTCGAGGAAAAATACGAAAGCTTCCTGGCGGTTCCGATTCTGCAATCTTCAAAAAAACTGGGTGTAATCGTTCTCGAGGACTCACGGCCCGATTATTACAACAAACGGGATATACGCGCCTTGTCCGCAATTGCCAGTCAGCTGGCTACCTTTCTCGAACACGCCCGCATGCTCATTGAACTGCGTACTACTACCAAACACGAGGAAGGGGCGCCCAGTCAAACCGACAATGCCCAGCGCTTTTTTCGCGGACGCCCGACATCTTCCGGTATTACCATGGGGCAAGCAGTACTGGTCAGCGGGAATGCCGACGACAATTTGCTAATGCATGTTGGGGATGAGGAATATCGCAACAGTGAAGCGGCGTTTGACGAAGCCTTGAAGAGTACTACCGATCAATTGAAGGAAATTCAGGCCCATCTGGATGAGCGTCTTTCGGAAGCGGGCTCGCTGATTTTCGGTTCACATTTACTTATGCTCAGCGACGATGAATTTTCCGGCAACATGCGCACAAAAATCAGGAGCGGCTCCTCCGCGGCCGAGGCGGTGGTCGAGGTGGTAAACGAATATGTGCGTCTGTTTCTCAATTCCAGCAATATAAATACCCAGGATAAAATTCACGATGTGAAGGACCTCGGCCACCGCCTGCTGAAGAACCTCGCCGGTGGCGATGTGGAAGACGGCGATTATTCCGGCCAGATTGTCGTAGCCCGTAATCTGCTTCCCTCAGAGATCGTCAAACTTGCAGCCCAGCACACTGAAGGGTTTGTAGTCTATGGGGCCGGAGAAACCAGTCATATTTCAATTTTAGCCAGATCTCTGGAGGTTCCGACGGTTCTGCTTACGGAGAACGAATTCTATCAGAATGTAGACGGCAAGTTCCTCATTCTCGACGCCTATCAGGGCACTCTGATTATCGAGCCGGAAAGTGAACTGATCGACCGCTATGTAGCGCTCGAAGAGGAAATGAGTGCGCAGAGCAAGCGTCAGGAACAGGTAGAGAACCCTACTACCAGTTGTAAGAGTCTCGATGGAAGCGAGATCGGACTGCTGGCCAACATCAACCTTCTCAGTGATGCCAAATCGGCCCGCAAGGCCGGCACCAGCGGCGTCGGTTTGTACCGCAGCGAATACCTCTTCCTGGTGCGGAATGATTTTCCGCCCGAGGAAGAGCAGTTACTTATATATAAACGGCTCATCAATGATATGGATCCGATCTACTTCCGTACTCTCGACATCGGCGGCGATAAAATGTTGTCAGCTGCGGATATCGGGCATGAAGAAAATCCCTTTATGGGACTGCGGGCTATTCGCTATTCTTTCAAGAACATAGGAGTTTTAAAGGCCCAGCTGCGGGCGCTTCTGAGGGCCGGCGCCCACATCGACCTGAATATCATGTTTCCGCTAATTTCAGGGGTCGATGATTTTCTCAAGGCCAAAGAGATCGCGGAAAAGGTGCAGCAGGAGCTCAACCGAGAAAAACTGTCGTATAATGCGAATCCCCGCTTCGGTGCGATGGTAG
Source organism: uncultured Sediminispirochaeta sp. (assembly GCA_964603735.1). Classification (GTDB taxonomy): domain Bacteria; phylum Spirochaetota; class Spirochaetia; order DSM-16054; family Sediminispirochaetaceae; genus DSBN01. The sequence continues at coordinate 13,747 of CAZRWN010000051.1, forward strand.
AACTGCCCTCCGCAGTAACAATGGTGCGTCAGCTGGCAAAGGTTGCCGATTTTCTCAGCATAGGTTCGAATGACCTTGTGCAGTACATTTTAGGAGTAGATCGAACCAATGAAAAAGTAGCCGAACTTTATTCCGTTTATCATCCCGCTGTTCTACGGGCTTTCAAACAAATTGCCGATGCAGGTCGTGAAGAGAATTGTCTCATATCAGTCTGCGGCGACGCAGTCTCCGACCCGCCGATGCTCACTTTTTTTATCGGTATAGGAATCGCTACCTACAGCGTCGATCCGCGTATGTTGTACAAGGTACGCGCTCATATCAGCGGTCTCGATGTAAAGGAGGCTGCCAATCACGCTGAAAAAATGCTCAGTTTTCATACTCATAAAGAAGTTAGCGAGTATATCGACACTCACTTGCAATAGTCCGGGCTTTCTCATAATATACGCTCAACTATGGGCGAACAGAAACGCAAAATACGCAGCTTTGTACGACGCGGCGGACGGATGAGTAAGGGGCAGGAATACGCCCTGAAAAATTACCGCGATTTATACTGTGTCGAATTAACAAACACCGAATTAGATTTTGAGCAGCTCTTCGGCAACGGAAATCCCGTAATTGTAGAGATCGGTTTCGGCATGGGCCGAGCTACTATCGAATTAGCAGTAAAATTTCCTGATCACAATTTTTTAGGAATCGAAGTGTATCCTCCGGGAATCGGCAAGGTCTTAGATGAAATCCACCAACGCGGTTTACATAATCTGCGGGTAATCCAGGCCGATGCAGTGGAAGTTCTCGAGCGGATGATACCGAAACATACAATCGCCGGCTTTCATATCTTTTTTCCTGACCCTTGGCCTAAGAAAAGGCACCATAAACGACGCCTCATTCAACCCGAATTTGCACATAGACTGGCGCAGTGTTTACAAGCCGACGGCTATATTTATGCGGTAACCGATTGGGAAGAATACGCCGAACAGATACTGGAAGTATTGAGTCAGAATGCCTTGCTCCACAATCCTAATCACGGGTTTTCCGAACCGATCGAGTGGAGGCCGAAAACCAGTTTCCAGCTCAAGGGGGAGGCCAAGCAGCATCTTATTCGTGAGATATGGGTTCAAAAAAAATAAGACTAGAAATATAGTTATACATTGTTGAATATTTATTAATAGTATGCCAAGATTCGTGTAATAATATGCATGTTGGAAAAGGAGGTGCCAAAATGAATGCAGACAAGTGGATTGATCTTAGTAAATATTCTGATTTAGTCGAGAAGAACAATCAGATTGATCCGGTATATTATACAAAGTATGATGTAAAACGCGGCCTGCGCAATAATGACGGAACCGGAGTTCTAGTCGGACTCACTCAAATCGGTGATGTTCACGGCTATATCGTTGATGAAAAAGAGCGTGTGCCGGTGGAAGGGCGTCTCCGCTATCGCGGTATCGATCTGAGTGATCTGGTCGCCGGGTTTCAAAAGGAAAAGCGCTTCGGTTTCGAAGAAACGGTGTATTTGCTCCTCTTCGGTCAGCTTCCCAATCAGGGAGAGCTCGACGCATTCAAAAAACTCTTGGGAGAAAAGCGCACATTGCCGACCGGATTCACCGAAGACATGATTCTTACCGCCCCGAGTTCCAACATCATGAACAAACTGGCCCGCAGTGTTCTCGCCTCCTACTCATACGATAAGAACCCGGAAGAAAACTCGATAGAAAACGTGCTGCGGCAGTCAATCGAACTGATCTCACGTTTTCCGATATTTGTTGCCTACGGTTATCAAGCCGCTCAGCACTATCATGAGAACAAAACCCTCTATATTCACTCCCCCGATCCTGAGTTGAGTACAGCAGAAAATATCCTGCGACTGATCCGCCCGGATGCCTCCTACACCTCACTCGAAGCAGAGCTCCTCGATTTAGCATTAGTTCTGCATGCGGAACACGGAGGTGGTAACAACTCCGCGTTTTCGATACATGTAGTCTCTTCCTCCGACACCGACACCTATAGTGCAGTATCCGCAGCGGTAGGCTCACTCAAAGGAAGCAAACACGGCGGGGCGGCTCTGAAGGTCCGCCAAATGATGGACAACATCAAACGGAATGTACAGGAGTGGGAAGACGAGGAAGAGGTCGCCGCTTACGTTGAGCAGATTCTGAGAAAAGAAGCCTTTGACCAGAAAGGCCTGGTATACGGTATGGGACATGCCGTTTACACACTCTCGGATCCTAGAGCGGTGTTGTTGAAGGGCAAGGCAAAAGACTTGGCTAAGGAGAAGGGCTACGAACGGGAGCTGGCACTGTATGAGAAAATCGAGCGGCTTACTCCGTCAATATTCCGCAGAGTGAAAAACTCCGACAAGGTCATTTCAGCGAATGTAGACTTCTACTCCGGATTCGTATATCACATGCTGGACATCCCAGTGGACCTTTTCACCCCGATTTTTGCGGTTGCCCGGATGCCCGGATGGGCGGCTCACCGAATAGAGGAGCTCATCAACGGCCGCCGAATACTGCGTCCTGCCTATAAGCACATTCGCAAGGAAGCCATGGCCTATATTCCAATCAGCGACAGAAAGTAATTAGTAGACAGCGCAACAAAACGGCGGGCAGTTCGCATTGAACTGACCCGCCGTTTAAATTACTCGTCGGCCTTCGCTTCCTCTTTCGACTTTGCGATAATATCGTCGGCAATCTTTCCGCGAACCGCTTCATAGTGGTCGAATTCGAGTTCGAATGAACCGGTACCGGAGGTAATGGAACGCAGGTCGATAGCATATCGCAGCATTTCCGCCTGTGGAACCTCGGCATTCACCTGTACGATGCCTCCCCCCAGATTTTCCTGACCCTGTACCCGTCCGCGTTTCGAGCTGAGATCGGAAAGGATGTCGCCGAGATACTGTTCGTCGACGAAAACCCTCAGATTCATAATCGGCTCGAGGAGCACCGGGTCGGCCTTCTCAAGGGCAGCCTTCAGGGCGCCCTTACCGGCCTGTTTGAATGCCATCTCAGAGCTGTCTACCGGGTGTTCTTTACCGTCAACAATAGTAGCACCGATGTCTACCAGCGGATACCCGGCCAGATAGCCTTCTTCCATTCCTTCGAGCAGTCCCTTTTCTATTCCTGGCATGTAGCCTTTTGAAACGGCCTGACCACGGATGGCGTTATCGAAGCTGAACTTTTCGCCGCGTTCCAGCGGTTTGATTTCCAGTACCACCCGTCCGAATTGACCATGACCACCGGTCTGTTTTTTATGGGTATACTCGGCATTGGCCGGTTTAGTAATAGTTTCGCGGTAGGCAACTTTTGGAGTTTTGGTCTCAATATTGAGTTTCTGCTTCTCCTTAATGCGGTCGAGAATCATATTGATGTGCAGTTCGCCCATGCCGGAAATAACGCTTTCTTTGGTTTCAGTGTTAAAGGATACTGTGAAGGTGAGATCCTCTTCGGTTATTCTGTGGAGGAAATCGTTCAGCTTGTCTTCTGATTTTCGATCAGCCGCCAAAACAGTCAAAGCGTATACCGGGTGCGGCAGAGCCAGGGGTTTGAGCATGATCGGTCTGTCAGGTGAACAAAGAGTGTCGTTGGTATGCAAGGATTCGACTTTGGTAATGACGCCGATATCGCCTGCAACCAGCTCTTTCACTTCGTCGAGCTTGCGGCCGTTCACCTTGAACACCTTAGTGAGCTTCTCCTTTTTCTTCTCGCGGTAGTTAATAACCTCGGTCTCTGCAGACAGAGTTCCGTCGATCACTTTCAGAAAAGAGAGTTTACCGGAAAACTGGTCAATACTGGTTTTGAATACAATACTGCAGAAAGGTTCCTCTACGCTGAAAGGAAGTTCGAGCTCATTGTCATCCTCATCGTATCCAATCTCCTTGTAGGTTGCCGGTGATGGGGCATTGTTGATGAGAAAGTTCAGCAGCGAGGTGATGCCGTTGTTCTGCCCGGCACTTCCGCACAATACCGGGACAATTTTATTATCCCGCAGTCCTTCCAGAAGGCCGCGTCGGATTTCGTCTTCGGTCAGAGTACCTTCCTCGAAATACTTTTCCATCAGCTCATCGTCACCTTCGGCGGCCGATTCGATCATGGTAAGGCGGTACTCTTCAACCTGATCCTGCATCTCTGCGGGAATCTCGCCGGGTTGATCCTTGTCGTTTTTATCATGCACAAGATACGCTTTGTTCTCGATAAGGTTTACAATTCCATTGAAATCGGCACCGCTTCCAATGGGAATAGTGACTGGAACAAAAGTCTTGTCGAACTTGTCATTCAAATCGTTGAATGTTGAGTCAAAACTGGCACGATCTACATCCAGTTTATTTATAAAAACCATTCGCGGCATATTGCGTCTATCGAGACGCCGCCACAGTTTAATGGTTTCGATTTGCACACCGGAACGTGCCCCTACGACCATCAACGCAGACTCGGCAGCTCTGAGAGCTGCAACAACTTCACCAACAAAATCTGCAATACCCGGAGTATCCAGCAGATTTAATTCGTGATCATGCCATTCAACATGTGCTAATGCAGTATGAATAGAAATCTGTCGTTCGATCTCCTCATCGGAATAGTCACTTACTGTTTTGCCGGTATCGACTGTTTCGGCCTTAGGAATCACCCCTCCATTGAACAGCACCTGTTCTAATAAGGTAGTTTTCCCAGTGCCGCTGTGCCCAATGATAGCGACGTTCTTGATGTCAGCGGTGGTAAAACTCATCATGTTCTCCTTTTAATAAAATGGGATTATATACTTTAAAATCAGTTTAAATAGTTGTCAATAAAAAAGAATTTTCTCTAAAATTATAAAAGCCGCCGAAATGGTGTTTTAACTCTTTCGGCGGCTTCGAATTTTTACGGGTTCCCGTCGGTTTACACGACCAATCGCCGGAAGGGCAGTTCTACAGCCCGCCCTCTTTTTTGGCAAAGTGGCTGAACTCCATTCCGAAAGTTCCGCGCCCCTGAGTAATGCTGCGCAGGGCAGTAGAGTAGCCGAACATCTGTGCCAGCGGAACCGAAGCGCGTACATGCTCCAGGGCAGGCTTGCTCTCGAGACTCTCGATAAGCCCTCCGCGGCCGGTGAGATGGCTCATTACATCGCCGATAAACTCCTTGGGCGACATGACATCCACGTGCATGACCGGTTCCAGCAGAATCGGCGCAGCCTCGCGACAGGCGGCATCAAAACCGAGTGAACCCGCCGCCTCATAGGCAAAGCTGGTGGCGGTCTGTTCATCGTACTCTGCATCCAGCAGGGTTGCCTTTATATCGATCGAAGGATACCCGTACATGATTCCGGAGGAAAAGGCGTTCTTCACTCCACGTTCGACTGCATCCCGGAACTCCCGCGGAAGTACACTGTCATCAATAGTGCACACATACTGATCGCCCTCACCGCGGGTAAGCGGTTCAACCTTCAGGGTAATTTTGGCGTTATTTTCCTTGTTGGCCACAATCTTGTGGAACTCTTCGGTGTGAGTGACCGCCTTAGAAATCGATTCTCGGTAAGTAACTTGCGGATTTCCTATTTTCGCATCCACCTTGAAATCCTTTACTATCCTGGTCACCAGCACATCGAGGTGCAGCTCACCCATACCGGATATGATCAGCTGTCCGGTCTCCTCGTTCTCCTTCACTATAAAGGTGGGGTCCTCCTGCTTCAACATATCCAGCACCTTCTTCAGCTTGTCCTGGTCGGAAAGGGTTTTAGGCTCAATTGCAACATGGATAACCGGTTCCGGAAAATGCATCTTTTCGAGCAGGATCTTTTTTCCCTCCGAGCCAATTGTGTCACCGGTTTGGGCCAGCTTGAAGCCAACGATCACCGCTATGTCACCGGCAGAGACCTTATCCAGCGGTTCGTTGCGATTGGAGTGCATGCGGAGGATGCGGTTTATTCGCTCTCGCTTGTTTTTGGTGATGTTGTATATCGCCGTTCCTTTTTTGATTTCACCACGGTACATCCGGATGAAACTCAGCGATCCCGCCTCGCGGTCAGCCTGAATCTTAAAGACCAGACCCAGGGGCTGCTCCTTTTCATCGGCCTCTACCACCACGGTTTCCTGAGTTTTGACGTCGATGCCGTGGATCGGCGGGGCTTCCCACGGGGAGGGCAGGTAATCGAGTACCCCGTCCAGCAGCGGCTGTACACCGATGTTTTTGAGTGATGCTCCGACGAATACCGGTACTATAGTACGGTTGAGCGTCTGTGCGCGAACGGCTGTTTGCAGCATTTGCACCGGAATATCTTTTCCTTCCAGATAGAGCTCCGTTATTTCGTCCGACTGTGCTGAAATAGTGTCGATCAGATGTTCCCGCCACTCCCGAGCCAGCTCACGCCATTCATCCGTGATGGGATTGCGTTTTACCTCGCTGCCGAAGGTGGTCGGTTCGAAGGAGAGTTCCTCCATGGTAAGCAGGTCGATAATACCGTGGAAGTCGCTCTCTTTGCCCATCGGCAGATAGAGCGGAATGGGAGTAGTGTTGAGCTTAGTTTTGATCTCTTCTACAACCGCATAGAAATCCGCACCTAAACGGTCCATCTTGTTCACATAAGCAATTCGCGGAATTTTGTAGTAATCGGACTGATGCCATACCGTCTCGGACTGCGGTTCAACTCCGCCGACTGCACAGAAAATGCCGATTGCTCCGTCCAGAACCCGCAAAGATCGCTCCACTTCGGCCGTAAAATCCACATGCCCCGGTGTATCGATGATGTTGATCTGACAGTCTTTCCAAAAACAGGTGGTTGCAGCCGAGGTAATAGTGATTCCGCGGTTCTGTTCCTGTTCCATCCAGTCCATAACCGCTTCACCGTCGTCTACTTCACCAATCCGATGGCTTTTGCCGGTATAAAACAGGATTCGCTCGGTAGTGGTAGTTTTACCGGCGTCTATATGTGCCATAATTCCAATATTGCGCATTAACTTATGTGCCATTCGGTGTCCCCTTGCTATTTACATCCATTGCTTAATCTTATATTTGTCCTGATTATATAAAAAAATACGCGAAGTGAAAACCTAAATTTCCAGATGCTGCGTACGATGCTGGATGTCCTACGAAAAACATACTTTTTTTGGAGGCTGTATTGACACTTTTCAACCTATTTGATAGATTCTGCTCAGCACAAGGGGGTGGTTAGCTCAGTTGGGAGAGCGCCTGCCTTACAAGCAGGATGTCACTGGTTCAAGTCCAGTACCGCCCATTCTTAATTGCCT
>CAZRWN010000052.1:0-2197 GCA_964603735.1 uncultured Sediminispirochaeta sp.
GGTAAAAGCCCAGCTAAAGGAGCGTGTTATGGGAGAGCCGAAGATGGACCGACGCTTCGATATCATGCAGAAACACATGGATAAGCGGTTTTTCATTCTCCAGTGGACGGTAAGCGCGGGTTTTATTATTATCGCCGCTCTTATAGGGATCCCGCTTATTTTCTGATCTACGACAATATTCTCAATATCTACCTAAGCCCCCATTCCAACGGTCGTATCTCGGAATACGTACCGGACACGGCGAGCGGTTTGTAAACCTGTAACTATCGTTGTACGCCCACTATTTTTTACGCTATACTAGACCCATGCACAATAGGTGGAACGACTGGTTGCGGCAAGCCGAAAACGACCTCCTCTGGGCCAAAGACACACTTGATCAGGAGCGATATGCCCAGGCCTGTTTTACCGCCCAGCAAGTTGGCAAGAAGGCACTAAAAGCCTTGGCCTTCAAACGTGGGTATGACATGATACGGAGCCATTCTTTACGGGAAATAGCAGAAGCCCTCGATATTAACGGGGAGATCGCCAACATGGCTAAAAGGCTCGACCTTTACTATATAAGTGCCCGATATCCCGACGCCTTTCCTTCAGGTGCTCCCTTCGAATATTTCACCCGCGATCAAGCGGAGGAGGCGGTCTCCTTTGCCGAGAAAATCATCGCGGGGGTCCGCGCCCGAGTGGCGGAGTAATAAAAATGGGACCCGAAATTCTGGTCACTTACAACCGAAATCCCCTCAGGGGCTATAAGCCCAAAGCTTTTGAGCAAAAAATCGCCGCGATGCTCAAAGACAGGGCCTTGGCGGCATATCTGTTCGGAAGCTTCAACACCGACAAATTCTCCCGCCACAGCGATGTCGACCTTTTTATCATAACCGATACAGAGGTCCCCTTCGTGGAGCGGCCGCTCCTCTTTAACGACCTCCTCGATGCCTTTCCAAGCCTCGACATTCTCGTGTACACTCCGGATGAGTTCAGGACCCTCACTTCAGACCCGTCACCCGGATTCTGGAGCTCCGCCGTGTCGAATATGAAGAGGATAGTTTAAACGCAGATACAGCTCTCCTTTCTCCATTCCCTCCGCGAGGTTTCTGAGCAGCAACAGCCACCACATAAGCCGCAGCCAGGGCCTCACGGCTCTACCTCTACCTCCTCATCGACCACAAGTCCCGCCCCGAAAGGTGGTTTACGGGCCGGAAGACACCTTTACAAGCAGCGTCATTAAAGGGTTTGAGTTAAAACTCGCCGGCGTATTTGGCTGAGGCACAACACTTTTTTCCCTTCACCTGAAAGATGTATTTGTAGAGTAAAGAGGGGGTAGCGGAGGACGCGGGCGGCCGCCCGGGTTTATAATAGAGGACAGAACGGAGGTGGGTATGTCTATACCTTCGCAATCGGAGAAGGACTTTTTTACCTACGCCGATTACAAGCTGTGGCCCGATGAAGAGCGTTAGGAGATTATCGACGGCGAGCCTTACAATATGAGCCCGGATGCATGGCCGAGCAGGTCACAAAGTGACCGACCAGGCCCGGTCCCGGGGCTGACCCATCAGAAAATGTTAGGGGAAATACACAGACAGATAGCCAATTTCCTGGAGGACAAACCCTGTGATGTGTTCGCCGTGCCCTTCGATGTGTTGCTTCCCGAGCCCGGCGAGACCGAGGATGAGACGAGCACCATTGTTCAGCCGAATATTTCTGTCATCTGCGACGAGGCCAAGCTGAGCGAAAAGGGCTGGACCGGCCCTCCGACAAGCTGCTCTGGAAGTATGTGCTCTCCGGCGACAGCTATGGAAAACCCGAAGTCTACGACAACAGCGACAGGCCTAGAGCTGCTGTGCTGCCGGAGTTTGAACTCGACCTGTTAAAGCTGTTAGGCCCGACCGAAGAGGTGAAAATGCCCTCACCGGAGAAATATCGCCGGTTTTAGACAACTAAGCCTGGCGGTCGCGTACGCACTTCAGAACACGGCCGCACCCTCACCCCACCAGCTTTGCCCTGAACGGGCCACTGAAAAAAAATCATTGCTTAGAATCTTTGAAGCAGTGTTTCCGTTTTCCCTGTTATCTATAGTATAATAGGGAGGTATGGCAAAGATGGGGATACCAATACGAAAAGAAGATAGAGCTTTTACCTACGCGGATTATCTATCCTGGCCCGTGGGGGAGCGCTGGGAACTGATCGACGGAGCGGCCTACGA
>CAZRWN010000052.1:2297-4643 GCA_964603735.1 uncultured Sediminispirochaeta sp.
CCCGCACCGAGCCGCAAACACCAAGGGATCGTGGGAACAATTTTTGCTGAATTATACCAGTTCCTGCGGGAAAAACCCTGCGAGGTGTATGTGGCACCCTTCGATGTCCGTCTTGCAGCCAAAAAGGAGGCTGCCGACGATGAGATTGTCAACGTGGTCCAGCCTGATGTCTCGGTGTTCTGTTCCAAAGAAAAACTCGACGATGCCGGCGCGGTGGCCGCCCCGGACATCGCGGTAGAAGTGTTATCCCCGTATACCTCGGTGAAGGATCAGCGGGAAAAACTGCTCCTGTACGAACGATTCGGCGTGAAGGAATACTGGATAATTGACCCTGCCAATGAGACCCTCTCGGTGTACAGCCTAAGCGGCGGGGCTGGCCGCGACACCGTCGAAAATGGCGGCAGCTACAGCAAGCCGGCGGTCTTTGGGCCGGAAGAGACGTTTACAAGCAGCGTCATCGAAGGATTTGAGCTCACCCTCGCCGGCGTGTTCGGGTAAGGCAGAAGCGCCACGCGGTCAGCGGTTCTCTATTCATCTGTCTGAATGGCGCCCTCATCAAACCCTATGCCTGCACCATCACCACCGATTGAACACATCCTCGGCAAATCCGGCCAGATTTTCAACCTTCAGTTCACGCCCGTCGTCCAGCACTACCCGGCCGCGATAATAGCCGAACACCTGCTTCTGGTCCGACTCGATCAGCAGCAGATTGAAGCGGCCCGCCCGGTTGAACGTCGGCTCAAAGACCAGCTCCACACGCCCGTCGTTCGAATGCACCGCCCAGGGCTTCAGATAGTTCTCGGCATCGAACTCGAAGCGCACCTCCTCCAGCTTGTGGGCGCGAAAGCCCTCCTGTCCTCCGTAAAACAGCATGTTCTCGCTGGCCGGGCTGCGGTCGGTAAAGCCATAGCCGAAGTTGAAGCCGAAGGGCACCCCGTCGACCAGCCCTGAGGCCGAAGCCCAGTACCAGCGGTTGCGGTAGGTCCAGTGGCCGCGCCCCCAGTCCAAGACGCCGAAGCTCGTCTCCGGCGCAAAGCGGTATTTATCGCCCTCGGCCCGCATCCAGCCCTCGGCGGGCATGCAGTTGATTTTCTGGTTATAGTAAAAGGCGGTGCGTTTCTTCGCCCAGCTGGTGGCAATGGCCAGCCGCTCCTGGTCCGAAGGTTGGTGCAAGACTATCTCGCCCTCCAGGCGCGCGCCAGTGCGACCCTCCGTTGCTCCCGCATCCGAAAAACTGAGCCGCCGCTCACCGCCGTTCCGCTCCAGTCGCACCCGCAGGGTCTTGTCGGCATACTCCAGCACATGGTCCGCATCCGCCGCTTCGGCCAGCCCAAGCTTGCCGCGGGTCAGCGGCTTCAGGGAATCTACCTGTCGCACCAGCCCGTGCTTAACATCGACGAAACAGAGTGCCATCAACCCGGCATACCCCAAATCGCTGAAGGTAATAGTCACCCCGGCCCCGCTGGCCTGGTCGATCACCGCGTAGTAATCCCACTCCTTGATCCGCCACCACGGCGCCCGCACTCGGTCGCGCCGGTAGCGCCACACAGGCTGCCGCGCATAGCCCTCGCGCGTAATCCGGCCGTCATCACGTAACAGGTCCATTTCTTGGGTTATTTCAGTCTGCATGGGGCCTCCTTAATCTTTATTTCTAAAAATTCAATCCATTATATCACGGCTATTGCGAACCGTGGTGCCCGGCTGGCCTTACAGCATCGGGGGACGGGGTGTTCTAAAGCTTGAACCTTCGGAGTTTTCGGCGTACACTTTAAAACAGCAGGATTGCTGAAGCAGCAGCACTTTGTGTGTCTCTATGTACATATAGACGTACACATAAGGAGGCCCTGCTATGGGAGAACCGGCCATGGAGATCGGTGAACGAGAATTACAGAAAATCGGCGAATACGTAAAAACCCACCTCGCTGAATGGATGCAGGCTGTCCGCAGCCCACGCGAACTCGACTTAATCGAGCGCGCTGTGCGTTTGGAAGAGGGGCAAAAGAACCTGCACCAGCAGATGGACCTGCGCTTTGACAACCAGCAAGAGTATATGGACAAGCGTTTCGAGTCCCATCAAGAACAAATGCATAGAGGTTTCGAGTCTATGCAGCAACAAATGGATCAGCGTTTTGAGTCTCAACAAAAGTACATGGACAAGCACTTCGAGTCACTACAGCAACAGATGAATAGACGTTTTGCGTCCCAACAGGAGTATATTGATAAACGCTTTGAGGCCCAGCAACAGCATATGGACAAAAGATTCGAAGAACAACGGCAGTATATTGACACCCGTTTTGAGTCAAATCAACAGCAAATGGATAATCGCTTCGCGGAGCAGCGGCAGTA
>CAZRWN010000052.1:4743-17304 GCA_964603735.1 uncultured Sediminispirochaeta sp.
AATCAACAGCAAATGGATAATCGCTTCGCGGAGCAGCGGCAGTATATGGACACCCGTTTTGAGTCGAATCAACAGCAAATGGATAATCGCTTCGCAGAGCAGCGGCAGTACATGGACAGCCGCTTCAAGAGCCTGCAGTGGTTTATTCTTATCGGATTTAGCCTGTTGTCAGCGCTTATCGGGGTAATCGATCTGCTTTGAAAAAATCAGACCGCCTTTATACGTATGCTGATTATTGCAGTTGGCCGGAGGGGGAGCGGTGGGAGCTGATCAACGGCACTGCCTATGATATGAGTCCGGCTCCAAACCGTAAGCATCAAGAGATAACGGGCGAGGTGTTTCGGCGGCTCGGAATATGAAAAACCCGAGCTTTTCGACGACTGCCCCGCCCACCGGGCTGCAGACAACAGATTCTACTGCATGGTGAGAACTCAAATTGTGAGACTCTCAAATTGTGAGACTTCAGGCATAAATTCTTTTTTTACAACTCATACCCCGCCGCTTCGCCGTCGCCGCGGGCGATGGGCCCGAGAATAACCGCCAGACAGGCGGCCAGTTTTGCCCGGGCGGCAGTCATTTCGCCAGACGACCCGGAAAAATACTCCACAATCAAACGGGCGCACTCGTCGTCCCTGCGTTGGGGCAGCAGCGGCGCGGCAGCCGCTGCCAGGCGGGCCGGGTCAATGTCGGCCAGCGGCGGAGCTTCGCCCAGCAGGCTCTCCAGGGGCAGCTGCAGCATCGCTTCGGCTTCGGCGGGGCGGCGGTTGTACTCGCGCAGGACGCGGTAGAACTCGCTCTCGCAGCCGCAGAGGGTGGCCAGGGCGGTCAGCAGCTCGTCCAGGGCGGCGGTCGGAAGGGAAGCACCGGTAAGCCGCTGCAGCAGCTCGGTGATGTTGCGGCGGTCGGCCATCTCGACCAGGGCGTTGGCGCCGTGGATGAGGATGCGGGGGTTGTCGGCCTGCCGAAAGAGCTGCAGGATGCGCGGGTAGGACTGCTGGTCGGCCAGGCGAACCAGGGCCACCATGCATTTGCCCACCAGAAAGGGGTCGGCCGACTCGAGGGACGCGCGCAGCACTGGGATGGCAGCCTCGAAGCGGTGTTCGCCCAGCACTTCGGCGGCCACCCAGGCGGAGGTAAACTCGCCTTGGCGGACCTCTTCGATCAGGGCCTCGGCGGTCTTACTGCCGAAGTCGATCTCACGCAGGGCGTGGATGGCGTGCACCCGCACCGGCAGGCGCGGGGAGTCGAGCAGGCTGCGCAGGGTGCTCTCCGAGAGGGTGGAGGCGATCTGCTCCAGGCGGCGGACGTGCTGCAGGTCGTCGTGGCAGTCTTCGCTCTGCTCGAGGCGGTTGAGCACGTACAGGGCCCGCAGGTCGCGCATCGAGAAGAGCAGGCTGAGGACGCTGCGCAGGCGCCACTCCTTCAGCCGGTCGAGCCGCACCATTATCACGATGCAGATAAGCAGCACCCCAAGGATAATCCGGAAGTAGGTCTGGTAAAGCGGCAGGCCTACGAAATCAGCCTGCCGCAGCAGGGTCAGGATGCTGCCGCCGCCGGCCGATCCGGCGAAACCGGCCACCGCCCCGCTGAACATCCGCACGAACATGGCGGTGCCCACCCGGTCTTTCGGTTCTACGGCCGAGAGAAAGTAGTGGCTGATGCCGACGATGATGCCGGTTTTGCAGAATCCGGCGATGAGAAAGCAGAGGCCGACGATCACCGGGTAGAAGGTTGCGGGGGCGAGGGACCAGTAGGTGGCCACTACGAAAAAACCGCTGATGTACACCAGCAGCAGCGGCCGCGGGCCTACCCGGTCGGCGATGCCGGCATTCATCAGCGCCGCCCCGATGCCGCCCACCAGTACCAGCAGCGAAAAGAACAGGGCGTAGTGGTCGCTAATGCCGTAGCCGTTCTTGATCAGCACGATGGAAAAGGGAATGACCAGCACGAAGGAGGCCATGCCGGCCGACCAGGCGGCCAGCATGCGGCGGTAGCGCGGCTTGCCGAAGGTAATCTTGAACGACTCCTTCACCGTGGTGCGGGCCGAGTGGGTGGGGGCGCTGCTCTCGGGCACCTTCATCAGCAGGGTGGAGGCGTACATGCCCACGAGGCAGCCGAAACCGATCAGCACCTGGTACACCCACACCGAGCCGAAAAAGCGCATCGCCAACACTACCACACTCATCGAGATGAGGTAGTTGAGCTGGGCGCGGGTCCAGTTGCCGCTGATGTAGCGGCCGCGGTCGCGGCTGGTGGTAATTTCACCGGTCAGCGGGGAGTTGGCCACCAGACCGATGCTGCGGCTGAGGGCAAAGCCGAAGGCCCCCAGCAGAACGGTACCCGAGACGGCCCACTGACCGGCCACACGGTCGACGAAGGGGGCTAAAATCATAATCGAGCCGAAGACGTAGCGCATTAACCAGGCGCTGCCCCAGGTTTTACTGAGGCCGTAGCGGGGTATCAGCTGCTTGCCGATCAGCATAAAGGGCATGGTCAGGTGCATGAAGGAGGCCAGCAGGGCCAGCTGGGGGTCGGAAAGACCGTTGCGGATGCCGTACAGAATCAGGACGTCGTTCAGCAGAAAGGCAATTGAGATGCCGTTGAAGCCGATGTAGCGGCGGAAGATCCGCTGCCCCCGGCGGATTTCGTCGTAGCTCAGCTGTTCGGGAAAACGGGCCGCGGCGTTCATAGGCGGCTCAGTCGGCAATCAGCTCGAAGAGCTTCTCCACCGCCGCGTCGGCGTCGATGTCCTCGGTCAGGTCGAAAACCGGACCGCTCTGCCCGTCCAGCTGCACCACCGGGTTTTCCAACAGCTCGTTCAGGCGATCGGGGCTCATGCCGCGCTCCAGCAGGGCGGCGGCAAAGGGGGTCTTCCGAAGCTTGGTGCCGAGCCAGACCATCCGCTCGCGCAGCCCCTCCAGCGGGCCGGCGCTGGCATGCACGCCGTTGCGGCTCATCTCGGGCTTGGCCGTCTGACCCAGCTCGGTGTAACGCTCCAGCAGCAGGTTGCGCAGCGAGCCCTGCACCGCCTTGGCCGGGTCGGTGGCCCCGATGATCTGTCCGCGAAACTGCCCCCAGCTCACCTCGGCCGGATCGAACTCCGCCTCGTACAGCACCACCTCGGCCCCCTCGCTTGTAAACACCTCACGCTGCCCCGGATAGAAACCGTTGATCACGTAGAAGCCCTGCTGCTCGAAGTAACCGGCGTATACGCCGGGGGCCAGTTTAGTCTGCTGGGCCTGTTTCCACAGCTCGTTCAGCTCGATGCCGGAAATGTGTCCCAGCCGCTCCTGAGCATCAACACTATTTAGGATCTTACCCTTCTCTACAGCTGCATCCCAGCCAATGCCGAAAGCCTCGGCGAACTTGCGCTTGGCCCCTTCGCCCAGCTGGTACTCCTCCGGTGTGGAGAAGACTGCGGTGCGGGCGATAGCGAAGTAGTGCTTGTCGACGATACCCTGCCGGCTGATCTGCTTGGCGGTGATGCGCCGAGCCTCGCTCAGCTGTATTTGGTGTTGGCCGAGGAACTCTTCGACAAAGCTGATGGTTTTCTCGGTAACGGCATGCGGTTTGATGAACACGAGTGCGCGGTTTTTCACGGGGGCCTCCTTTTTTTCTCTGCCTCTATTGTAGGCGATGACGAGCCGGTTGCCAAGCCTGGGCCGCAGGCCCAGGGCGGGGCGGGTGGGAAGGGATTGCATCATTTTTCCATAGAATTTCCCTGAGTAATTTGCTAATCTGCGCCCATGACTTTGAACCAGTTTTTTCGGATTGTAGAGATACGGACCAAGATCGTGTCGGTGTCGACTTTCAGCATCGCGGTTTTGTACAGCGTGTACGCCACCGGCAGCTTCTCGTGGCTGCTGCTGGTGCTGATGGCGGCGGCGGTGCTGATGGTGGATATGGGCACCACGGCCTTCAACATCTATTTCGACTACCTGCGCGGGGTGGACCACGCCGATTACCAGCGGGAGAAGGAGAAGGTGCTGGTGTACGAGGGCGTGGCGCCGGGGGCGGCCTTTCTGGTGGGGGCCGGGCTGTTCGGCGGCGCGGGCGTGCTGGGGCTGGTTATCGCCTTTCTGACCGGATGGCAGGTTGTGGCGGCCGGGGCACTGTGTATGGCGGTGGGCTTTTTCTACACCGGCGGGCCGAAGCCGATTTCCACTACTCCGGTGGGCGAGCTGTTTGCCGGGGGTTTTCTGGGCACGGCGCTGTACCTGATAACCTTCTTCGTGTTTACGGGGCAGATGGGCTGGCACGCCCTGCTGGCCAGCCTGCCCTCGTTTTTCCTGATCGCCTCGATTTTGACGGTAAACAACACCTGCGACATCGAGGGCGACCGCGCCTCCGGGCGGCGGACCTTTTCGATCGTGGCCGGGCGGCGGGCCGGCCAGACGGCGGTGTACGTGCTGGGTGCCCTGGGCTACGGCAGCGCGGCGGTTTTGGCGCTGGTCGGACTGTTTCCCTGGTGGGCGGCCGGTGCGATTGCCGTGGCGGCGGGGCCGGCGGTGCAGGAGTACCGGCGGATGCACCGGCGCGGGTTTGTGCAGGCGACCAAAGGCCCGTCGATGGGCAGCATCTCCAAAATATTTGCCCTGTACACCCTGGCGATGTGGCTCAGTCTGGGGCTGGGAATAGTGCTTTAACATCGTGATGCACTGATGTTATAATTATAAGTGAGGTGAAATCATGCGCACCACCATCAATATCGACGATGAGCTGTATAGTATCGCCAGGAGTCTGGCTGAGAGCCGCGGGATCAGTATGGGTGCGGCTGTGTCGGAACTCATGCGGCGGGGCGTGCAGAGCGGGACGGCCAGCTATGAGCAGCGCAGCGGTTTTCCGGTAATGCAGGTTTCGGAGGAGGCTGCACCGATTACCCCGGAGCAGGTAGCACAGGATGAGGAGGAGGCATGAAGTGCTTTCTGCCGGATGTGAACGTGCTGATTGCCCTGGCCTGGCCGAACCATGTACAGCATGCTGCGGCCCACCGCTGGTTTGCAGAGCTCAATTCACGCGGCACTCAATGGGCCACCTGCCCGACTACTCAAACTGCCTTTGTGCGGATCTCATCGAATCCGAAGATCATACCCGCAGCGGTTTCCCCGCAAGAAGCTTTGGCTTTTCTTCAAAAAATGGCCCAGCACCCACTGCACACCTTTTTCGAGAGCGGGCTTTCTATCTTGGAGCAGGGGGATATACCGGCGCAGCTGCTGCAGGGCTATAAACAGATTACCGATGTGTATCTGCTGCTGCTTGCTCAAAAGCACAATGCAGTTCTGGCCAGTTTCGACGGCCGCTTTGCCCGGGCGGCGCAGTCCAGCCGGCTATCACAGCATATTCATTTCTTGCAGAGTTGAAAGCATAGCTGCAATTGCATAATTTTACTTCCTCAGATATAATCTCTCCTTGTAATGGCATCTCAAACCTCCCCGGATGAACAAATCGAACAACTAAAACGGGAAAAGCAGGCCCTTCAGGAAGAGTTCGAGCGGCTCAAGCGCAGTGAGTTCCGGTATCGCATGATTTACGACCACTCCTATGTCTCTATCTGGGAAGAGGACTACACCGAGGTGTATGCGCTGCTGGAGAGAATCAAGCAGCGGAGCGCAGGCGATATCAAGGACTATCTGCGTACCCATCCCGCCACAATCAGATCGCTGGCTTCGCACATCAAAGTGCTAGATGTAAACGATGCCACCCTCAGAATGTACAATGCCGCCTCGAAAGCCGAGTTTCTCGGCTCCCTCGAGAGGGTGTTTGCGCCCGACTCTACAGAGAACTTCGTGCACGAAATGGCTGCGGTGGCCAAGGGCAAGCGTTACTATGAAGGCGAGACGGTCGGTAGAAAACTTACCGGAGAATTGATGAATTTGCTGTTGCGCATCACGATTCCCGAAAAAGCGGGCCGCGGCGACTATTCGAATGTGCTGGTCAGTCTGGTCGACATTACCGCCCGCAAGCGGGCCGAGGAGAAACTCCGTAAGTCGCTGGAAGAGAAAAATATTTTACTAATGGAGATTCATCACCGGGTCAAGAACAATTTGAACATCGTTGCCAGTCTGCTGAATCTGCAATCCGAACAGATCGATTCCGTCGAACAGGCCCGTGAGGCGCTTCTGCTGAGTCAGAGCCGGATCCATTCGATGGCCATGGTACATGAAAAACTGTATCAGTCAGCCGATCTGGCGCACATCGAGATGAAAAGCTATGTGGAGGATATGGTCGAAGAGCTGCATAATTTGTACCGCAGTGCTACTAACATCGAAATCGACCTGCAGATTGGCCCGTTTAGTCTGGCCATTACCCAGGCGGTTCCGCTGGCACTTCTTTTGAACGAGCTGGTAACCAATACCTTTCTGCACGCTTTTACCGGGCAGGCGGAGGGCAAACTGCGGATACTTTTTTTCGGTGACAGCAGTGGCCTCTGCAGCCTGACCGTGCAAGACAACGGAAAAGGCTTCAGCCGGGATTCCAGCGCGGATGACAGGCAGTCTCTCGGACTGCAGCTGATCGAAGTTTTATCTGAACAGTTACACGGCCAGGCCGAGTTCACCGGCGATTCCGGCACCTGTTTCACTCTCACATTTTCGACTTGAGTTCCGCATCCGCCTTTGCTACCATTAAAGGTAACTCTTTCTAGGAGGCAAACCGTGGCATCCGCAAAAGAGACTGTAGAAAAGTTAATTGCACCCATCGATGTACAGATCAACGGCAGCCGGCCGTTCGATATTCAGGTTCACGACGACAGATTTTACGAACGGGTGCTGGCACAAGGGTATCTGGGGCTCGGCGAGTCGTATATGGACGGCTGGTGGGACTGCGAGCAGCTGGATGAGATGATTGCGCGGGTGGTCCGCGGAAACCTCGAGCAGCAGGTCGGCGTAGGGGTAAAGGATGTGTGGGTTACTCTTAAGTCGAAACTGACCAATATGCAGCGCGAACGGCGGGCTTACAAAGTCGGGCAGCAGCACTACGACATCGGCAATGACCTGTACACCCGCATGCTCGACTCGCGCATGGTCTACACCTGCGGCTACTGGAAAGATGCCGATAACTTGGATCAGGCCCAAGAGGCCAAACTGGATCTGGTCTGCCGGAAGATCGGCCTGCAGCCGGGGATGTCGGTGCTGGACCTGGGCTGCGGCTGGGGTTCTTTCGCTAAGTATGCGGCTGAAAAGTACGGGGCCGAAGTGACCGGGCTGACGGTGTCCGAGGATCAGGTGCAGCTGGGCAATCGGTTCTGCACCGGACTGCCGGCAGAGCTCTACTTTCGCGACTACCGCTCGGTCAGCGGCAGCTACGACCGGGTGGTGTCCATCGGGCTCTTGGAACATGTGGGCTATAAGAACTACCGCACCTACATGGAGGTAGTAAACCGGACACTGAAGGAGGACGGAATCGGGTTTATCCACTGCATCGGCAGCAACCAGTCGAATACATCCAGCAATGCCTGGACAACGAAGTACATCTTCCCCAACAGTATGCTGCCCTCGCTGGCCCAGATCAGCGCGGCAATGGAAGGGTTGTTTGTTATGGAGGATCTGCACAACATTGGCGAGCACTACGACCCGACCCTGATGGCTTGGTACCGTAACTTCGAGAAGGCCTGGCCCCAGCTGCATGAGAAATACGGCGACCGCTTCTACCGCATGTGGCGCTTTTACCTGCTGAGCTCGGCCGGAGGTTTCCGCGGCCGCAACATTCAGTTGTGGCAGATCGTCTTTACCAAGCGCGGGCAGCCGCAGCCGGCCTGCAGACTCAGCTGAGACAGCCTTTATGGAACATTATGATGTAATTATAGTCGGCGCCGGGCCGGCCGGCAGCAGTTGTGCCCGTGAACTCGTAGCGGCCGGCTGGAGCGTGGCCCTCCTCGACCGGGCCGATTTTCCCCGCCACAAACTCTGTGCCGGCTGGATTCCCCCGTCCCTCTTTCGCCGGCTGGGTGCGAGTCCGCAGGAGTATCCGGGCGGGCTGCGGGAGTATCGCCGGCTGAACTTCCGCATCAAGGGGGTGCCGATTCCACTGCCCACCCGCCAGTACGCCATCCGCCGCTACGAGTTCGACTTCTGGCTGCTGCAGAGCTCGGGAGCTCCCTTCTATCAACACCATGTTCACAAGATCGAGCGCATCGACGGCAGCCGCCGGGACGGTAGCACTACCACCGGCCGCCCCCTGGCTGAACCGGAGCACCGCCGCAGCGGCGGAATACCTGAAGGAGCCTGCTTCCGGATAGACAACCGCTTCACCTGCCGCTACCTGGTAGGCGCCGGCGGAACCGGCTGCCCGGTGGCAGCCTGGCAACGGGCCAGCGGCGGAATGCAGCGGGGACGCGAAGATCTGATCGTGACCCTGGAGAGCGAGTTCATCCGCTCCGACCGCACCCCGGACACCCGCACCCCGGCCGCCGCCCACCTCGGAAAGCACCGCAATGCATGTTACCTGCGCTTTTTCGACCGCGGCCTGGCGGGGTATTCCTGGTACTTCCCGAAAGCCGACGGATATTTGACTATCGGCTTAGGAGGGAAGCAGGCGGCGCTGCGCCAGCGCGGTCAGTCCATTCGCGATCACTGGCGGCCGTTTGTAGAGCATTTGAGACGTAAAGGTCTTCTGGAGGGAGCACTTCCGGACCCGCGCGGCCACAGCTACTACCTGCGCAGCAGCGACAAAGAAGTGCAGGAGTGCCGGGCAGCCCCTGAGGGACATGTATACCTGATCGGGGATGCGGCCGGCTTTGCCACCGTCGATATGGGCGAGGGCATCGAACCGGCGGTTCACAGCGGTCAGTTGACCGCCCGGGCGATTATCGACAACCGCCCGCTGCGGATAGAGCCGGTCAAACGGCGCAGCCTGCCCGACATTCTGCGGCCCGGATAAATAGGGGTATAGCGGCGCTCCGGCCGGGGTGCCGCCGGGCCCAAAGGGCAGCCCGCGAACTAAAAGTACACCGACACGCTCGGAGCCAGGGTAAAACCGCTCAGGTCTACTTCCACATTCTCCGGCAAATCGAGGTGCCACTGACGGACCAGATTCACCTCCATGCTGCCGATATCATATCCGGCCTTCAGCGAAAAGGCGGCTCGGGGGCTCAAGAACCATTCAAATCCGGCCCGCAGTCGGAATACCGGCGCCACCCCCCACTCCCGCGGACCGAACTCGTCGAAGCCGAATCCGTTGCCGACGGTTTTCTCCTTTTCGGCTAAAGTGGTTTCCACATCCGGATGGAAGTAGCCTTCCACGTCCAAAATTAAATATTCAACCCCCAGGGAGGTAAACAAACTGAAGCTGCGGGTGGCCGGCCAGACGAAATAGGCATTGGCCAGTAATCCAAAGCCTTCGGCATACAATACAAAGGGGCCTGAATCGGGGCCTGTCCAGCCACCACCTCCAAATGGACTACCAGTATAGACTGAATCCAACTGCACATTATCATACGACTTGATGGTGCCGCCGAAGGTCTCGATGCCCAGACCCAGCATAAACCAGGTTGTCGGTCGGTACTTGTATTCTACTCCAAAAGGCCGGCCGAAGACGGTAGTGTTAAAGTCGTTAAAATCGAGGGAGGGGTTATTGCCGCCGAATGTCAGGTCGTAGCCGAGAATCGATATGCCAACCCCCATGGCCGAGATGTACTCCATGTCCAGCCGGCGTTTGGTCGCGATCATTTCGCGGCGGTCGAGGCTCAGGTCTTCGGCTACCATCCGGCCGCTCTCCACATCGACAATGCGCACGTTCACCAGATAGGTGTCGTCGACCAGGTTGACGGTTCCCAGCAGCAGGGCCTGCGCGTTTTGGATTTGCCCCAGCTCGACGGTATCGTCAGAGTCGGTCACGCCCATCAGCTGCAGCTTCTGTTCCTCCAGCAGGGTTTTGATGTTACGACGGTCGACCAGAGTAAACACTGTGGAACGGGAGAAGGTGGAGCTAAACAGGTCCTCTACCGCCCGGCTGATGTTGCGGCTGCTGCCGTCCGTAGTAATATCTTTGAACTCGAGAATAGCCAGATTCTGCCGAAAATGCTGGCCTTCACCTTCAATATACGCTTCGGTCAGCGATTCGGACGCCTGCCGCACCTGACTGTGAATAGATTCATCCGATGCCCATAAATGAGCCGCCGCGCACAGCAACACAAGCAACAACCCAGCTCTTTTCATCTGTCACCTCCGAAAAAAATAGTACCCCGGTTTAAGGGGGGGGCGCAACAAAAAAAAAGCGGCATGCGGTGGTACATTTGTTCGGGAAGCAATTGAATGGAAAAAGTTGTCACGACGCAACTTAGTAAAAACGCTATATAGCAAACTTACCATCTATGGAGCGCGGGGGCGCTTCCACGGTTTAAGTATTTTTACTTACTTCCAGAAAAAAAATACTTTCTTGATGGAGATTTTGGCTTTATAATACCTTCCGATGAAAAAGCTCATATTGTTATTAGCCATCTGTGTGATAGCTTCCTGTTCGCAGGAACCGGCCGAGTTACTTCACTTGGATCGCGGATGGGAGTACGCACCGCAGGAAACGACACACGACGATTTTTCTCCGCTCACAGGGGAACAGCTGCACAGTCTGGAAGATCTGCTGCCGGAAGGAGAAGGGGTTCTTTGGCTTAAAAAGGAGTTCAAGAAACCGTCGCAGAAGGTTCTGGCCGACTCCGAACTACTCGGGCTGTTCTTGGGTAGAATTACCATGGCCGATGTGACTTACCTGAACGGCAGGGTTATCGGCCGGACCGGGCGTTTTGCGCCGGATTTTTTCAGCGAATGGAACACCTACCGGCACTATACTTTTCCGGCCGACCTGCTGCGGGAGCGGAACACCCTGCTGGTCAAGGTTTATGTCGGCCATGAAGGGGCGCTGGTGGATGCTCCGTTTCTCGCCCCGCCGCAGGTAAGCGGCCGCCACTGGCGCCGGCAGACCTTTTTCGCCAACTACCTGAATATGGGAATCTCGCTGGTGATGCTGGTAATAAGCCTGTACCATTTCTGGCTGTTTCTAAAACGACGGCGGGAGCGGGAGAATCTCTATTTCGCACTTCTAAACCTGGCCGGAGCAATATATCTTACTAACTTCTTTGTGACCCTGCTGCCCGGGTACGGTGAGTGGACCCTGAGTTTCACCCTTTTCCAGCGCGTGGTGGCCAACTCGATGATTTATGTGATAACTCTGTTCACTGCTCTGTTCGTACGGACTTTCCTACGCCGCGCGGAACATTCGGTGATACGGGCAGTAGTGCTGGTGCTGATCGGAATACCGATTGTGATGAGCTTTCTTTTGCCCGACTACCAGGCGCTGCGGGAGATGCGCGCGCTGATGCTGAGCTTTATCGTGCCGGTGCTGCTGTACATTATTTACATGCTGGTAAGGGCTGCGGCCGACCGGCAAAAGGACGCGCAGGTGCTACTGATAGGGATGTCGCCTCTGTTTATCACTGTCATGGCCGACATCGTCATTCACAATTATCTGCAGCTGTACCAGCTGCCCTATATCGGGGGGTACGGTTTTCCGTTGATGATTTTTGCCCTGTTGTTCATTCTGGCCGGGCGCTTTGCCGAAGCGCGGAACGAGGCCGAAGATCTGAACATCAACCTCGAACAGAAGGTGGAAAAACGGACTGAAGAGCTGGCGCATGCGAACCTCAGGCTGCAGGCAACCCTCGATCAGCTGCAAGCCGCCCAGCAAATCGCGGCCAAGGACATGGCTATGGCAGTGCGGGTGCAGCAGAGTTTTTATCCCGAGAGAGCTCCCCGGAGCGAGCACTGGGACACCGGACTGGTATTTCAGCCGGCCAACGGGGTGGCCGGTGATCTGTACGACTTCTTCATTGAAGGGAAGGAGCTGTACGGCGCGGCCCTGTTCGATGTGTCCGGGCATGGCATCTCCAGCGGCCTGGTGGCCATGCTGGCCAAGGCAATTATCGCCCGCAACTTTATCCGTCGCAGCGGAGACAAACTCTCGTCGATTACCCACTCTATCAATTCCGAGCTGATCAGCCAGAAGGGGGAAATCGAGAACTATGTGACCGGCATTCTGCTCCGTCTGCATAAGCGGCCCGGCGGCAATCAGCCGGATAGCGGCCGGCAGTCCACCCTGGTGGAGTTTGTGAATGCCGGCCATACCCAGCCGCTGGTGATGAAGGCGGGGACGGGAAGGGTACACGATCTCGGATCGCACAGCCGGCAGGGCAGCATCCTTGGAATTCCCGACCTGCCGGCGCAGTACCCGACCATGCGCATGAAGATGGAACCGGGAGACTTGCTGTTGCTTTACTCCGATGCGCTGAGCGAGACAATGAATTACGCGGGACGGCAGTTCGGCAGCGAGGGAATCCGCCGAGCGCTGGAAGCAGCTGTTACCAAAGAGACAGCTGGCGCAGGAGTGGCTCCAGTAAACACCACTCCGACTGCCCAGCAGATTGCCGACTCTCTGCAGACAGCGGTACGCCGGTATGCCGGTCTGAAGCCTGACGAACCATTGAAGGACGACTTGACGATTATTGCATTGCGGCGGCGGTAAGCGGACCGGAGGGAGCGGCCACAGCTTACAGGTGCTTTTCGAACACCCGGC
>CAZRWN010000052.1:17404-20189 GCA_964603735.1 uncultured Sediminispirochaeta sp.
GTAAGCGGACCGGAGGGAGCGGCCACAGCTTACAGGTGCTTTTCGAACACCCGGCGGTAGTGGAAGCCGTAGATAGCCAGGGTTGTGGCCAGGGGGAAACAACGGGGTCGCCGGAAGATGGCCCACAGCATCAGTTTCCAGTACTGAAAACGCTCCTTGCCGATTACTCCCAGAAATAAAACGGATTTGAAGAGCGCCTTGATGTGCATGGGGCGCATCCGGAAGATCGGCCGGGCCGGTGGGGTATACTCCTGCAGGAACTGCTTGACCCGGCTGTAGTAATAGCGCGGGGAGTAGATAGTGCCGACGATTCGCTTGTACCCGGAGATGAGCACATCGCGGTCCATAGCGGGCTCGAAATTGAGGGTGCCGTCGGTGTTGTTGCCGGTCTCTTCACTGACCAGCCGGTTCTCTCTTCTGAGCCGGTGATACAGTTTGGTACCCTTCAGGGCGGTCAGCAGGCCGACCATGGCCGTGACGATCGAGCTTTCCTGGATAAAGCGTATCTGATCTTCGAAGATAGTTTTGGGGTCGCTGTCGAAGCCGACGATAAAGCCGCCCTGCACCTCGATGCCCGCCCGCTGGATTTTGCGCACACTGGCCACCATATCGCGGTGCTCGTTCTGTACCTTCGAGCACTCCTGCAGGCCGGCGGCACTGGGCGTCTCGATTCCGATGAACACGTTATCGAAACCGGCCGCCGACATCAGTTCGAGCAGGCGCTCGTCGTCGGCGATGTTGATGGAGGCCTGGGTATTGAAACTGAAAGGATACTTACGTTCCCGCATCCATTCCACCAGAGCCGGAAGGAGCTCCTGCTTCAGGATTCGCTTGTTACCGATGAAGTTGTCGTCCACGAAAAAGACGTTTTCACGCCAGCCCCGGCGGTAGATCTGCTCGAGCTCGGCCAGCACCTGCTCCGTGGACTTCAGGCGGACCCGGCGGCCGTACAGCAGGGTAATGTCACAAAAATCGCAGTCGAAGGGGCAGCCCCGGGAGAACTGCACCACCATCGAGGCGTAGTACTTCATTCTCAAGAGCTCGAGCCGCGGAGGCGGCGTTACGGCAAGTTTCGGTTTGGTTTCGGCCCTATAGATACGCCGCGCGCAGCCGGCCTGCAGGTCGTGCAGAAACTCCGGTAAAATACTCTCGGCCTCACCGAGCACCAGATGATCGACCTCTGGAAAATCTTCCCAGCCGGTGGTAAACAAGGGGCCTCCGGCCACAGTCTTCGTACCGATGCGTCGGCAGCGGGCAATAACTTTGCGGGCGGAGGTTTTCTGCACCGACATGCCGCTGAGAAAGACATAATCGGCCCAGCGCAGGTGACGGTTCCGCAAGGCCTGTACGTTCATGTCGACCAGCCTGACCTGCCAATCTGCCGGCAGCATGGCGGCCACCGTCAGCAGGCCAAGCGGCGGTGTGCCTGACTTCTTAGAAATAAAATTGAGCGCGTGCTTAAAGCTCCAGAAGGTATCGGGAAACTCGGGATAGACCAGCAGGATTTTCATTTTGACACTCCTGGTAAAGATTTCAGTGACAAGAAGCGAAGACTGCGGGTAATAACGATAGGCGGCAAGACTGATAGCGGGGACTATACCTCGATTTTACTACAGCCCCTCCAGCCGAAACAATCTCCGGCAGGCCTTCCGATTAACTTTTCTGGCATTTATTTGGTGCTTGATTCGGTTTTCAACCGCATAGTAGGATGCAGCCCACGGAGGTTACTATGGAATTGCTCAGATTCAGCCTTGGGTTCACTTTGATCCATATCGGCGCGTATATGCCGGAGCAGTGCCCTTTCCGCACAATATAGAGGGCTGGGTATGCCTCAAACCCCGTTATTTACAGAAAAACCGGCTGTGGAAGCTGTATTATGAAATTGTCATCTACAGCCTCCTGTTTGCCGGTTTCTCCGCGTGGTTTTTGTTTTAATTTACAGACTGTCGCCGAAGTCGGGCTGACGGACGCTGCTGATGGTGCCGCGCTCCATTCCGCGGACCCCCGAAATGAGATAGAAGGCCGATACCAAGGCACCGGCCGGGTATTCGGTTTGCGGGATGTGGGGCAGAAAACTGTCGGCATCGATGTGTGCCCCGAGCGCGCCTCCGGGAGTAACTACCGGCAAGCCCATCGCGTCCACCTTCCTGACGAAGTAGTCGATGAAACCGGGTGACTGGTTGATCATCTGGTCGTAGAGATCTTCCCGGGAGGTACAGATGATGCCCCCGCGGCTGGATGAGAGCTTGCGGGCGGAAAAATAGACCAAATCGGAGAGATCCGACATCTCGTGGATAATCTCCTGCATGCTTTTGCAGTTGTAGCCCGACTCACGCTGTTTGATGAACCAGGCGTTTTCCCCGATGAGACTGGCATCGAGCACGAGCATGATCCCCGCCTGGTCGGCAATGGCCCGCACCTGCCGCATGTTCTCCATGGAAAAGGGCTGGCCCCCGATAAGGTTGGTGGAGGCTTCCAGGCGGATAAAGGGAATCGCCTCTACTCCGACCTCCTCTATGAGTGCGGTAAGTTTGTGGCTGTCCATATTTCCTTTGAAGGGGTGATCGCTTTTCACTTTGAGGGCTTCGTCGGTATAGATTTCGTGCAGCGTTCCGCCGTTCAGCTCGATGTGCGCCTTAGTGGTGGTGAAGTGGTAATTCATTGGAATATGGGTGCCTGGTCTGATGAAGGCCTGGCTGATGATGTTTTCGGCCGCCCGTCCCTGGTGCACCGGCAGAATGAAGCTTTTTCCGAACATCTCCAGTACCCGCTGCTCCAGCCGCTC
>CAZRWN010000053.1:0-20109 GCA_964603735.1 uncultured Sediminispirochaeta sp.
GGGGTATTCTGGCCGCAGTATGTGTGGATGTGAGATTCAGGCTGTACTCGCTCTGAGCGAGTGAAATTTATGACGCCAGGATTACAGCCATTACATAAGAAATGGGAAATATCACGATGACTCTGGATGACGAGCTCATTAAGAGAGTTAAAAAAATTGCCGTTGAGCAGGATACTACCCTTACGGGAATGATAAGAGGATATCTAATGGATATAGCCCGCAAAGATGAACAGCGTACTGAAGAAATAATTGCCGAGCTCTCCGAGCTCATGAACAGCAACAGTAGTGAAGTCGGTCCAATCTCATGGACACGAGACCAGCTGCATGAGCGCTGAGTATTTTCTCGATACAAACATAATCGTATACGCTCACGACAGTGCAGAGCAGGTGAAACAGGCCCGGGCACAGGAGCTGATTTTCAGCGGTATGCGGGAACATAACACTGCCGTTTCGGCACAGGTTT
The DNA here is from genome assembly GCA_964603735.1 of uncultured Sediminispirochaeta sp. Taxonomy (GTDB): domain Bacteria; phylum Spirochaetota; class Spirochaetia; order DSM-16054; family Sediminispirochaetaceae; genus DSBN01. The sequence goes on from CAZRWN010000053.1 coordinate 464, forward strand.
TGAGCGAGTTTCTGATTACGGTAACCCGGAAAATTGCGGTCCCCTTTTCACTCGCGGCGGCGCGGCATGTACTGTTGCTGCTCTCACACCTGGAAGTAAGCGACCTTGATTACGATATTGTGATTCGGGCCAGCCGTCTGCAGCAGGAATATCAGATCAGCCATTGGGATGCTATGATAATATCGGCCGCCGAGCGGTGCGGGTGCACTACCCTTTTCTCCGAGGACCTCTCGCACGGGCAGAAATACGGCAAAATCGAGTGCCGGAACCCTTTTCTGTAGGCTGCACTAGCGCTTCAGGGTCGAAAGGGCTTCTATGTGCTCTACCGACAGCCCGCAGCAGCCGCCCACGGCGCTGACTCCGTCGGCGATCCAGTCGATGGCGTAGGCCTTCAGATCGGCCGGCGAGACGATGTCCTCGAACTGCCAGTTGGGCATGCGGAAGAAGCCGCTGTCCGGATAGGCGTAGCGCGGGCCGGTGAAGTAGTGGCCGAGCAGCTCGAGGGCCGGTCCGGTTATATTCACATTGGAGTGCATTATGCCGGCGGCGTCGATGCCCTTGCCGGGAAGTTGTGCGATTACCTCCTCCAGCATAATATCGTGTTCCTGAAAGAAGGACAGCAGCTCGCCGTTTTCGCCCCAGCGAGCGGAAAAGCCGGCCCAGACCGGCAGACCGGTGTCCAGCGCAGCCTCTAGTACACACTGGAAGCGCTGGGGATGGTACATCATCTCTAAGAGGATCAGGTCGCAGCCGCCGGCTTTCAGCAGTCCGGCGGCCTCGTGCAGCGCGGCGCAGAACTTCTCGCGCCCCAGGCCGGAATAGGGGTCGGTCGATTCGGCCCCGGCGGTACTTTTTGGCACCATATGCGAGAGCGAGCCGGCTACCAGCACTTCAGTGCGTCCGAGCTCCTGCTGTGCCAGCCGGCGGGCGTGCAGTGCGGCCCCGCAGGCACTGCGGTAGATTTCCTCGATACGGTCGCCGTACCCGGCCGGCTCCAGCATTAGTCGGGTGGTAGCGTAGGTGTTGGTGGTGATGATCTCGGCCCCCGCGCGGATGTAGTCCAGGTGCACCTCCTCCAGCAACCCGCGGTGGCTGATGTTGGCCGGTCCGCACCAGGCATCGTCATTCATATCGGCACCGCGCTTCTCCAGCTCGGTGCCGGTAGCCCCGTCGATCAGCACCACCCCGCCGTCGATCATTCGCCTGTGTATTTCCGTATAGCCCATAGCCGCCTCCTCGCTTTCTACTAAAACCATAAGTACTGCGCAGCAAAACTGCAAGCCAACTCGACTAAATCCGGCCCCGTGGCGCTTACTCGCAGAGAAAAACAGACTCAGTGCATCATTTTATAATTATTCCCGGGTCGAGGAGCTGAGGAAGCGCATTTCATGACTCAAATTCACGGCGGTCATGTCGTTGCCCAGCGCCATGATGATGTGCATGATCAGGGGGATGAGGAAGGAGCCGGTGGCCAGGGCGATCAGGCAGAAGATGATGCCGAGGAAGAAGGCGCCGAAGGCCTCGCCGGGGCCTTTGTAGATGTGGGCCAGGGCGTAGAGGCTGGCGTTGAGGGCGACGGTGCTGTTGAGGCCGAGTTCGGCCACCAGGGGAAAGAGCAGGTAGCCGCGGAAGACGTACTCGTAGCCGATCAGGTAGAGGATCCAGAAGAGGGCGTTCAGGAGGATGCGGCGGCGGTTCCACTCGCTGCGGCGGACCTGCGGGTAGAAATCGAGGGGGATGCCTTTCCCCGAACGCAGCAGGGTGACGGCCAGCACGACGCCAATCGGCAGCAGTGTCCACAGAAGGACGCCCGCGCCGCCCGGCAGGGTGAGTCCGGAGTTTTCGGCGGCCCGGAAGATCGACCCGCTCTCGGCCACCACCAGCAGCAGGAACGGTACCACTCCCAGCAGCACAAAACCCAACGCCTTCTGCAGGTAGATCAGCCACTCACGGCCGGCATCGGCGGCTGTACCTTGCCAGCACTCCTCTTTGTCGCCCAGGCGCACGGCCAGCTTTCGCAGCAGCTTGCTGCGGTCTGAAAACAGATAGATCAGATATCCCAAGGTAAACACAGTTAAAAAAATCGGCAGTTGCATTATTCTTTCCTTCCGTACATCTTTGAGCCTGCGGCCAAGCGCGAAATAAGAAACTCGGTGGCCCGCGGAAACAGGGCGAACAGCAAGCCGGCTGTCTTGCCGAGCGGCGTCATCACCACGCGCCGCTGCCGTCGCTTTACCATCCGGCGGATGCTGCGGGCTACATCCAGCTGAGTGGAGCTGTTGCGGTCGCGCTTCAGAGGTATGCTGCTGCCGTCGGCGGCGTACATCTGCTTGCCGGGGTCGTTTTCGGTGAAAGAGACGTAGACCACCCCCACATGGATTTCCCGGTACAGCTCGCTGTACAGCGATTCGGCGAATCCGGTCAAGGCCATTTTGGCCGCTCCGTAGGGGGCGATCCCCGGAAGCCCCTTCAGGCCCGAAAGGCTGGATACGAAGACCACCGAACCGCCGGCGGCCCGCAGAAACGGCAGGGCGTAGCTCGTCATGTGTACCGCCCCGGTGAAATTGATGTCGATTACCTTGTCGAAGAGCTCCAGGCTGGTGTCGGCAAAATTGCCGCGCATCGACATGCCGGCATTGTTGATCAGCACGTCCAGCCGGCCGAAACGCTCCACCGCCGCCTCGACCAGGTGCCGGCAATCCTCGCTATTGGTGACGTCGGCTTGGATCGGCAGTACAGCGGGCCCTTCGAACTGCCCAGTCTGCCCAGTCTGCCCAGTTTGCCCGTCGGCCGGCGAGCTGGTGGTTCGAAGAGTGTGGGCTGTGGCCTCCAGGGCTTCACGGTCGCGGCCGCTGATCACCAGGTTGCAGCCGGCCTGCGCGAACAGGCGGGCCGTCTCCCGACCGATGCCCTTGCCGCCGCCGGTAATCAGGACCGTGCGGCCATGGAGGCTGCCGGGCCGCCCGCTCTCACTTCTCTTCGACATATCCATTCTCCTTCAGCCAGTTGAAACACTCCAAGATCGCCACCGACAGATCGGTCTGCGGCATTCCCAACTCTTCTACCGCCTTGCGGTTACTGTAGTAGCACTCGGCGTGGGAAACCCGGGCCATCGGATAACTGAGAAACGGCGCTCGGCCGCTGACTCGCCCCCACAAGGATCCGACCAGGCCCATTGCATCCACCAGAACGCCCGGAATTTTTAAGCCCGGCGCTTTCACTCCCAGGGTATCGGCGATCAGACGGAAGGCCTCGCCGTAATCGAGGTTCTCGCCGGCGGTAATGTAGCACTGCCCGTAGCCGCCGCGCTGCAGTGCATTCGCCGCGGCCGAGGCCACGTCGCGGGCCGCCACATAACTCTTGCCGCCGGAGGTGTAGCCGGGCGTCTTACCGGCATACACCGACAGAATCATCTGTCCGGCCCCCGGCTTGCTGTCATAAGCCCCGAACATGAAGGCGGGATTGAGGATCTTTACCGGCAGCCCCTGTTCGCGGTGCATTTTCAGCAGCAGCTGCTGGGCCGCGTACTTGGAGTCCTGGTAGTCGAGTCCGTATTTGCCGTCGGTGTACGGGCCCTCTTCGGTCCCCGGCTGCTCCTTCGGCCCCGGACTGAAGCTGGTGGCAGTGCCCACATGCACGAAAGTCCGCACGCCCAGCTGCAGCACCGCCGCGGCCAGAATCTTCACCGCCTTGTAATTCACCGCCCAGATTCGCCGGTCCCGGGACGGCCATATCTGCGTATTGGCTGCGGTGTGGATGACCGCCCGGCAGCCTTCCAGGCCCGCTTTCACCTGCTCCGGCTGCAGCAGATCGCCCTCGACCCGCTCTATCTCCAGCCCGTCCAGAGTACCGGTCTGCCGCCCCGGCTGCAGCAGCGCCCGCACCTTTTGGCCGCGTTCAAGCAACTCGCGCACTACGTGGCTGCCCAACATACCGTCGGCGCCGGTTACCAGAATTTTCACTCGCACGCTCCTTGTCGTTGGCTGACCCGCACCGGGGGCGCGGCAGCCTTTCCGCAATTATGCCGGACAGGAAAGAAAAGGACAATAATAATTTCGTGGATTCATTTTTATAGACGTGTGCTCCGTACTGCAAGGGGCTGTCGGCAGCTTTTCAGGCGCAGTTCTTCGGGTGTACACTCGGGACACTACATAAAGGGAGAGTTGCTGTGCATCTGAAACTGACTGTCGGCGAAATGGCCCGCATTACCGGAGTTCCGGCGCGGACGATACGCTATTATAACCAGATCGAGCTATTTACGCCCAGCGGGGTATTGGAGAACGGGTACAAGTATTTTTCGGTAGAGAAAATCGAAGAATTGCGGATGATCAACTATCTGCGGCACACCGGGCTTTCGATCGAGGAGATCCGGGGGCTGTTGAACAACCCGCGGATTGATGAGTATCGGCAGCAGCTGCAGAGACATCTGGGGACAATTTCAAACCAGATTGCGCATCTGCAGAAGATCGAACAGAGAGTTCGCAAACGCATCCAGGCGCTCGACTATGTGCTGAGTATTACCGAGTTCGATACCATTCGACTGGAGCACTTTCAAGCCCGCAGCATTTTTGCCTACCGCGCCGAGGTTTCTCAGCCCCTGGAGTGGGAGCAGCAGCTCATCCGTTTTGAGCAGGAAGGCCGTCTGCCGCCGAGTCTGTTTATCGGCGATCCGGGCTTTTTTGTAGATCTGGGTACTGTGGATACGCGCGATGCGACCGATTTCAGTGGAATCTTTCTGCCGGCCGACGATCCATTTCTCGACAACCCGCAACTGCAGGACGAACTGCCGGCGGGTGAATGGTTAAGCGTGTATGTACGAGGCGACCACTCCGACGCTGCTCCCTGGTATAGAAGAATGCTTGATTTCGCTGCCGCGCGAAAGCTCGAACCGGGCGGCTACGGCGTAGAGCGAACCCTGAGCGATTATACTCTTTCCACCGATCCGCAGCTGCACATTACCGAAGTCGAAATTCCGCTCATCAAGGCCGAATAAATACAGACCGACGCGCCGGAAGCCCGAAAATTGTGGGATCTTGATTCTCCGCTCTGAGTGCTGATGACGATTGGAGAAACGTGAGAACACGCATCTTTTGTGTTTGATCCCACAATTTTCAGACCGCCGGTTGGGGGCAGGTGGCGGCATACGGCGGCAAGCAGCGCCGGATCACCATGTAATCTCCGGCCTTTCCTGATCTACCAGATAGCTCTGCACACTGCCGCCGAAGCGGCTGCTAATCGTCTCCTCCAGCTCCTGCATAGCGCCTTCTATCTGGGAAAAATGATCGCCCTTGAAGCCGACCAGCTGAAAAAATACGTCGGTGGTTTCCAGAGTCATTTTACCGAGTTCGCTCTGTCGCCACAGCCAGCGCCTGGTTTGAACCGTGTTGCCGCTGGTGAAGACCACTTCGCCCGGGTCGACCGGTTCCCACTCTTCGGCCCCGAAGGGCAGAAAACGGTCGCCGTCGACCGAACGGCGCACCGCCAGATCATCCAGGATATCTTTCAGATCATGCCCGCCCAGTGATACCACATGCTTTAGACCAATCGCATTGCATAGGTCGACCAGGGCGTTTATCCGCGGCAATGGCTGCCCCTTCATGATCCGCTTGCTCATTGCCTCCACCGAGTTCATGTACTTGTTCGGGTTGATGCCCACCTGCCGGATGGCATCCCGATACACCTGTATATCCGGATGTTCCTTCAGAGACACCCCGTCCAGACGCCGGCGCAATGCAGCCTCCGCCTCGGCAAGCGTCCGCGAGTCATCCTCACTGGTCGGAGCATTGCGCATCCCGCGACCGACGAGAATTCCGAAACACACCTGCGGATTCCGTTCGAACATCCACGGCTCAACCCTGTATTCCATAAGCCCGTCCCGTAATGATTGAATTTTCCTCCATAATAATCCTTACAGTAGATGTAAGGTCAACAAAAAAGCACGGCATGGACTTGCATGCGAGCATCTCTTGCCCGTACACAAACTTCGTACCACAATTTGCCTTTCTGCCGGAACTATTAGTAAATTTAAAGCGAGGAGGATTTGTATGAGTGACTATTATGTAACTCCGGTTATTATGACGGAATTCTTTAAAAACACCCCTATAAAGAACTTATCTTTGGACGACGTTTCCAATAATCTGCAGGAAGCCATCATCGAGGACCCGGAGCTAAGCGACAGCACCAACATTTCGGTTAAAGCCAGGGACGAGAGCGGGTCTAAAGAGCCGGTTATCCATTTAATCGGAAAGGTAAAGAGTGAAGCCGATAAGGCCCGAGCCCAGGAAATCATCGAAAAAAACACCCGCAGCGAGATAAAAGTAGTGAATGAGCTGGCGGTCGACTAGGATTTTTTATCTGCCTACAACCATCCGATCGACAAGGCCAGTAAGAATTGTCCGCCGTAATAAAGCGGCAGGCCGAGCAGCCGATTGATAAAGCCGTCGGCTACGAACTTGTTGCGCGCCACGAAGATATCGGAGGTAAAAAAGAGTATTGCACCGAGCAGCAGGGTGCGCCGGCCGGCGGCCGCCCACTGCGGCGCTGTATACATCGCTGCCGCCCCGCCAACCATGACAGAGATCACCACAATGTACGCAATTACCGGGCCGGTCATGCGGCCCAGATGCGGCCGCAGCCACAGAAATATACCCACGCCCAGGGCCAGCATTGCCGCCAGTCCCACGAGGCTCCGGAGTTCCAAGCTGCCACTCGCGTAAAAGCCGATTGCATAACTCATATGGCCAAGTAAAAACGCGACCAGTCCGAACAAGAACATCTTTCGCTGCGAGAAAATAAGGCAGACATCGCCCAGCCAGCTGAATGCCAGACCGCCGAGAATCCACCAGGCCAGGGGCAGCGAATCCAGCTGCAGCAGGGCCGTGACGATGAACAGGGCGGATAACAGCGGTTTGGAGGCCAGCTTCCAGGCTATGCTCTCACGCTTCTCGCCGTAGAGCAGAATCAACAGAAGCACGAGCGCAACCGCCGCAATAATCGTGTAAGGGTCGATCAATACAAACTCCTTCAAATTGTTACCTACAACATTATATCATGCCGGCATCAGACCCTGCCCGCCCGGCGCCGCTCCACAAAGCGGCCGCTGCCGCGCCGGCCGACGAACACGCCCTTCTCGACCACCGCCTCTCCGCGGACAAAGGTGCTGTCTACCTTGCCGGTGAGTTCCAGCCCTTCGTAGGGTGTCCAGCTGCAGTTCTCGTGCAAATCCGCGGCCCGCAGTGTCCACTCCGCCCGCGGGTCAAACAAGACGATATCCGCATCGTAGCCGGGGGCGATGACGCCCTTGCTGTCGAAGCCATGCAGCCGGGCGGGGAAGGTGGAACAGAGCTCCACCCAGCGGCTGGCCGAGAAGTGCCCCGCGGCCACTCCGCCGCTGTACAGCGCGGCCATGCGCATCTCCATCGAGGGTACCCCGCCGGGAATCTTGCTGAAACCTTCGCCCAACCCGCGGGCTTTCAGCTCGTGGGTAAAAGGACAGTGGTCGGTGGCCACAATCTGCAGGTCGTCGGCGGCAATCGCCGCCCACATCGCCTGTCGATCGGCCTCCGGACGAATCGGAGGGGCGCAGACCACATAGGCCGCCTCCACCCCTGGCCGCTCGAATGCATCGGTGTTCAGGAACAGGTACTGCGGGCATGTCTCGCCATAAACCGCCGCTCCGGCCCGCCGGGCCCGCCGAATCTCATCCACCACATGGTCGGTGCCGATATGAAAAATCTCCATAGGAACCCCCAGCCGCCGGGCAATCGCAATCACCTTGGACGCCGCTTCGGCCTCGAACTCGGCCGGACGAGTTTTCTCGTGCCAGCGCGGATGCCTTTGGCCGGCTTCCACCGCCCGCTGCACCAGCATACTGATCAGGTCAAAGTTCTCGGCGTGCACCACCGCCAGACCGCCGGCCGCGCCGACCGCCTCCAAGGCTGCGTACAGCTGCACATCGCTCAGCTGATAGCCGTAGGCCATATACAGTTTATAGCTTGGAATTCCGAGAGCCATGCTCTCGCTCACATAACGGCGCAGCCCTTCGCGGCCGCGGTACTCGCCCTCAAAGGCCAGCGGGCCGATATTCATGTGCCAGCTGTAATCCACTACTACATTGCCGAGCGCTTCCTGCTGCCGCCGTTCGAAACTCGTACGCGGACCCTCGCCCTCTTCGGGATGAATGAACGGCACCACCGTGGTAGTTCCGCCGAAGGCCGCCGCCTGAGTGCCGGTAAAAAAGTCGTCCGAGGAAACAGTATCACCGCCCAGGTCCAGGGTCAGATGCACATGGCTGTCTACCCCGCCGGGAATCACCAGTTTGCCGGCTGCATCCACCACACGGGCCGCTGACGCAGCCCCACCGTCGGGGTTTCGGTCCAAATTACGGCCGACCGCAACAATCTTCCCGCCGCGAACGGCTACATCAGCTGCAAAACTGGTATCGCTGTTTACCACAGTTCCATTCTTAATTACCACATCATACATAGCAGCACTCCTGCCTTGAAATCTAATTAAAGTCTACACATAAACCGGTCCCGGGGCAATCAAAACCGGCGGCGTTGTCCTCCTTACTACCGGGTATGGAACAAATACATTTCCATATACCACCGCTGCTGAGCAGCAAGTGCCGCTACCCTCTCGCCGGACATTCCAAAAATTGATAGTTAGATGCCGTATTCCGTTGTAAAATCAACCCAAGGAGCAAGCCATATGCCGAATTTGAAAAAATACCACCCAGTTGACGCATCCGAAGTGTCGAGATTCTGCGGAATTCGGTCGTTCATGCGACTTCCGCAGGTTCGGACACACGAGGACGTAGATTTTGCAATTCTCGGAGTCCCGGCAGACACCGGCTCAACCTTCAGGCCGGGCCAAAGATTCGCTCCGGCGGCAATCAGGGAAATGTCCATGATGCTGCGGGCCGCCAGCCTCACCCTCGACATCAATATGTTCGAATACATATCCGGCGTCGACTGGGGCGACGTAAACGTGAGCCCATGTGATCTGGCCAAGGCGCATACCGCCATTCAAGCCGAGGTAGCCAACATCCTGGCCGGTGATGTAATTCCCGTTTGCCTGGGCGGAGACCACTCGGTTACTCTGCCGCAGCTGCGGGCTGTAGCGCGGAAACACGGACCGGTCGCACTGGTGCACTTCGATGCCCATCTGGATACTTACGATATCGAAAACGGCGACACCCTCACCCACGGAACCCCCTTTTATATAGCCTGTCAAGAAGGGCACATCGACACCGCCCACTCTATACAGGTCGGCATCCGCGGTCTGTTCAACACCTCCGCCCGTAAAGTATCGGAAGATTTAGGCTTCCAGGTCATCATGGCCGAAGAGATGCGGCAGCTGGGTCTCGATGAAGTCGGCCGTCAGATAAACGCCCGGGTCGGGAATGCCAAAACTTTTCTCACCTTCGACATCGACTTTGTCGACCCGGCCTTCGCCCCCGGCACCGGCACCATCGAGGTGGGCGGCTTTACCAGTTACGAGGCCCTCAAGCTGCTGCGCCAAACCAAGGATCTCAATTATGTTGGCATGGACATCGTCGAGGTACTGCCGGCCTTTGACCCGACCCAGATTACCGCCTATCTGGGCGGGGCTATCGTGCATGAGTTTCTCGCCATGCTCGCCACCCGCAGACGCAAGCAGCACGGTAACGCCGATACCGACTTATTATCACAGTCTTAAATTTGAGGCTTATACTGAGCTGAGCAAAATACCTCATTAGTGCTCCATATTTTCAAGTGAATAATTGCTGCTACTCCCGCAAAAGCTTCTCGACTTCTGACCTTTGAACCACATTTCCAACCAGCGGCTGGGATTCATCCTTCTGTGATTGCTGCCAGGTTACAAAATAGGCATCATCGGCAGCGAGCACATCCACATAGCGGCTGGAACCGGTACCGTGCGGACTCACAAATGCGGGTAGTATTCTCGAAATTCTCTTAACCGAAGCAAGATCATCGTCTCGGATATAAGCCAACCCGCCTAACTCCTCACAGGAGTAACCACGGGGGCGCTTGACCGCTTTTTTGTGTTCATCCAGATTACGCATACACTCACCTCCGTCGTAGAAGAATAATGAACTATGCAGCTTCGAAAATGCTCCTACTGAAGGCATGCGCATGATACTAGTAACGCGACTCATGGCCACATCCCATGTAAAACCACGTCTAAAGAATGTAAAATTGGGCTCCGAAAAATCAGTAGCTCCAGCCGGACGCACGGCAAATCCGCTGTTTGAACTCGACCAATTGAAGGGATGGGTGCAGAAGGCCAGCACGGTATCACCGGTTTCGGTATCATACACTACCGGGTCTTTAATATGCAGCACCTCCGGATCATCAGTCTGAAGTATAGTGCTCAGCTCAGCATCTTTGAGCGCCTCTATACTTGGCGCGACCGCATGCTCAATACTCCATATTCCGGTTCCCGGCTTTTGAAACTCTTCAATACCTTGCGGATACGATCGCTTCTTCTCGGTCGAAACAAACAATTCTACTCCGTTCGCAGTAAAGTGCAGCTTGCTGCCTTCGATCGAAATCACCTCGAGCCCATTTGCATTTAAGTCGGATTTTCTGAACGCAAGAACCTTTTCGACCTTACTGAAGCCACGGTCGGATCTGAATATCGCCAGTTCAGCACCACGTTCGCCTACATTTACTCCGAAGCGTGAGTCACCGGAGTTTCGATAACGGCCGCAAATCCATAGATTTCCCGTAGAGTCCTCAACAGTATTTCCACCTCCGAACCAGAACCCTGCTTCGGGACTAAGCGCCGGGATAATCACTCGTGCATCTTTTTGATTTACCAGCAATTTTCCCAAGGCCAGTGCTTTTTCTGTGTGCTTCGCATCCATAGTATGTACTCCTTGTGTTATTTTATCGAGCCGGCAGTCAGACCACCGATAATTTGTTTTTGAAAAAACGCGGTTAATAAGAATATTGGTATAATTGCCAAGAAAGTGGCGGTAGTTATCAACTCCCAGGGAAAAGCATACTCACCCGGGTAGAGTGCAATTCCTACCGTTGCAGTTCGCAGGGCGTCTTTGGTTAAAACAATTAGGGCCAGAAAAAACTCCATCCAGGTAAGAATAAACACCACCAATGCGGCGGCGATCACCCCTGGAGCCGAAAGCGGCACCAGGATTTGCCAGATAAATCTGAAGGTAGAGCAGCCGTCCATCTTAGCAGAATCCTCGATCTCATCCGGGATAGTTCTAAAGTAGGTTGTCATAATCCACAACGCCATTGGCGAAAACAGTCCCGAATAGGCCAAAATCAATCCGAGATAGTTGTTGAGCAGCCCCAGCTTTCTAAACCATACAAATATTGACGGTACAATCGTCAACTGCGGGAACATTGACATCGCAAGAAAAAAGATCAACAGAAAGGTACTGCCTTTAAACTTAATTCTGCCCAGCCCATATCCGGCCAATGAACCGAGAAACACCACTGATGCGGTGGATAGAGTCGAAATGACAATAGAGTTTATAATGTACCGACTGAGATTAGAACCCAACAGCACTGTCTTGTAATGAGCAAAAGTCGGTTCTTGCGGAATAAAAATCGGTGGCCATGCATAGATTTCGCCAGTCGGCTTAATAGAAGTTAGAAAAATCCATATGACCGGAAAGAACGAGATTATCACCAATAGAAACCCAATCAGGTATTGAGTGGTTCTTTTAAGTGAATGATATGTCTGTATTTGCATGAACTAAACCTCCATCTTGAAACTGCGCAGGTAGATAAGCCCGATTATGAAGATGAAGATAAACTGCACAACCGATACGGCCGCGCCTGTATCAAATTTCAGAAACTGAAAAAACTGACGATACCCAAATAGACTTAGTGTCTGGGTAGAGCCGGCCGGCCCTCCTTGTGTAAGCGCGAAGGGAAGTTCAAATGCCCTGAATGCATCCATAGAGCGGAAAAGAAGCGACAGGAGAATAGAAGGCACAATCAACGGCAAAGTTATAGTTCTAAACCGAAAAAAAGTCCCAGCCCCATCTATACTGGCCGCCTCATACAGTTCATCCGGAATGGTTTGCAGCCCTGTAAGTAGAATGAGTGCCATAAACGAACTCGTTTTCCATATAGCAACTATCATCATACTTTCCATGGCTAAGGGGATATCGCCCAGCCAGTTGATCTTTTCCGATGTAATTCCGAGTCCGTAGAGTAAGTTGTTGAAAAAGCCGAAGTCGGTATTAAAAAGCCACCGCCACACAATTGCATTTAATGCAGTGGGCAGAGCCCACGGAAACAGTATCGTAGTTCTAAGTATATTCTTCATGACGATGAGTTTATTCAGAAGAAGTGCCAGCAGCATTCCGAAAGCAAGCTCGAGAAACACCGTAACACCTGTGAAAACAAGCGTGTTGATAAGCGACTGAATAAACTCTCCGCTTTGAAAGATATCTTTGTAATTTTCCAAACCGATCCAACTATTACTACCAGAGCCGGTCAGTGAATAGTCGGTAAAACTCATATATATCGTATTTACCGTGGGAAGGAAAAGAATAACAAAAACAACGATAAACACCGGCAGTACCAGCAGCATTCCCTGCAGCGAGGATCGTGATTGTTGTGTCATAAACAAGGCCTCCTCAGCACTCTCTATTGAAACTCTCGGAACTTCACTACTGAAGTTCCGAGAGTATTAGACTTTATTCGAGTAATTTTTCGATTTGGGATTGAGCTGCGGCAAGTGCTTTATCCACCGATTTTTGACCTGTCAAAGCAGCATGGATCTCTGACTGCATAATATGCGACAATTCGGGATAGCTCTTTCCTGCCGCTGCGGAAGGACGCACATCTCCAACCGCAAAGTCAGCGTACAGCTGCTCGGCAATCGGGTACTCTTCAAACAGCGCTTCGTTTGACTGCATATCCTTTCTGGCCGGCATACTTCCGGTTTCAACTGCCATTTTGAAGGCATTCTCTTCGTTTGTAATGTATTTAATAAACTCAGCAGCAGCCTCTTTATTTTCAGAGTAAGGATTGATAGTCAGAATCCATCCTCCCATACATACGGTATCGGCATCACTGTTCCCTTCAAAATACGGGACCCGAGTCATGCCTACTTTTCCCTTTACCGGAGAATCGTCGTCATTGAGCATCGGCCAGACGAAATCCTGCACCACCATGAACACGGCTCGTTCCTGCCGGAATAGCGCCATCGCATCATTGGGTTTATAAGTAAGAATACTTTCAGGGGCAACACCATCGTCCACCATATCAACCATAGTCTGCAAGGCCTCTTTTGCAGCAGGAGTGTCAATGGTCGGCGTTCCATTCTCGTCAAAGAAGGAACCGCCGGCACCCCACATAAACTGCAGATAGTTCATAAAAAGACCTTCAATCTGCGCCCACATACTGATGTAGCCGTTGAGATCGGGATCTTGTTCCTTCTCGGTAATATCTTCCGCAGTGGCAATTAGTTCTTCCCAAGTTTGCGGAACCTCATGGTCGTATTTGTCCAGCAGATCTTTTCGGTAGAAGAGGTGAATTGCATTTGTGTAGAGTGGAACACCATAATACTCACCATCAAGGGTGACCGCGTTCATCATTCCATCAAGATACTGATCAAAATCTGCCGAATCCATGTACTGGTTCAGTGGTTCCGCCCATCCGTTCGCAATAAACTCTCCCGGCCAAATCACATCCAGTGCAAGCACATCGGGTTGACTGTCTTGGGAGGCCATTTTCGTGACATACAAAGTATGCTGCTCATTCGGTACGCCGGGAACCTGCAGCCAGTCAACTTTCACATCCGGATTTTCAGCTTCAAAGCCCTCAATGAAGCTTGGAATTACCTTACCAACCTCGCGCGGGGATATTGAAAACTGAATCTCCGCCACTCCCTCCTCTTTTTCCTGATCTCCGGCAGCAAAAGCCATTGCAGCCGTAAGCAGCAAAAATACTACACATGTAACAATTCTGTGTAATTTCATATCTCCCTCCTAAAAAATTTGTTATAGATTTCACGATTTTCACAAATCATGAAATTAGCAATAAACCTGTAGAAACGAATAGATAGCCGCACCTTCATTTCCTGACTCCCGATGCAGGGGAATGAACTTGAGCGGTACAATTTTATTAGGATTAAACTTCGCCAAATCGAGATAGGCCTGTTCCACTTTAGAGGAAAAAATAGGATTCAACGCTTCCATTCTACCGCTAATAAAAATTGCCTCGGGATCAATAACCGCTGCCAAGTTGTATAAGGCTTTGCCGAAATACATGGCAGCCTCCTCTACTATGCGAACTGCTGTATCACTCCCAGCATCAAATTCTTTTTTGAGTATTCGCACCGTGTTAAACTTCGATCCTACTTTTTCTCCGAGCTCCTGCTCCAGCATATTACTAATGGCCCATTCCGCAGCCTTTGTCTCTAAACAGCCTATCCGTCCGCACCTGCATTTGCTCCCATTCGGCACAACCCCTGTATGTCCCAGATCAGAGGCATGTCCGCTGGCCCCCTTATACAGTTCGCCGTCTAAAACCAATGCAGAGCCTATACCTGTTCCGATGTACACATACGCAATAGTGTTGTATTCGGTGTGCAGCTGATGGTAGTACTCGCTAAGAGCAATTGCTTCAACGTTGTTCACCAGTAAAACCGGTGCTGAAAACTGCGCCTCGAAAACTCTTTTTATCGCAGCAACATCAAAGGGATAAGTAGGCAGAGCTAAACAAATTGCCTTCAGCTTTTTTCCAATCTTGTTGCGTTCCAGAAGCGCCTCTACTCCCTGAACCAGCTGTGTACTCTCATCCTCGCGGAAACTCTCCTCATACTCATAGCGGATAATATCGACAGTAGAATAACTGAAATCGAACAGACCTACCGCAACCTCCTCCGGAGTAACAAAAACGGTAATTACGTACCCTGCTTTTGGGTTACGTTTCAATACTTGAGTTCTACGGCCCGCTCCGCCTCCCGACATAAAGCCGGCCTCACGAATAAGCCCGGCCTTCAGCAGCTCTCCGCTTATCATAGACACCGTAGAAGCGGCTAAACCGGTGTGCTCAATCAGCATTTGGCGCGTAGCAACTTTGTTTTTCAGGAGTATGGAGAGGATTTTTTTGGTATTCTGTACTTTCAATTTCGAAGGACCACTCAACTGCAACTCCTTTCATAATTACTACACACTACGCACTTTATAATTACTTATTATATTAATAATTATTTTTTTTAACTATCTTAATTATTCGTTGTTCGAATTAATTGTAAAACGGAATGAGTTCCTTGTCAATGTTTTTTATAATTAGCGATCGGCAGTTTTGGCAGGCTTCCGCCGCAGCATGGACGAGCACTTTGCCGCCATAGTCCTGGCCATCGCCGCCTACAATCTGACGATTATTCTAAGCTGAGCACGCACGGGCTTTCCTCAAGGTTCCTCACGGCTGCAAAATCCCCTCAGTCCGGCCCTCAACCGCAATCTTCACCGACTCGATCTGTTCGAATTGCTGCAGCGTTAGCCGTATCTGTTCTCTGATTGACTGCACCCGCGCCGAGCCGGCGACACCCCTCTCCAGCGCTGCGTTAAAGGACACATAGGCCGTACCAGATCGCAGTTCGAACTGTTCTATCTCTACCCCTTCGGGAATCGAACTGTAATACTCCTCTTCCGCTTCATCCGGCCGCGGGCCCTCCAGAAGCGCCTCGAGGGCGTTTACCTTCACGCCCCCCGCAACCGGCACATCTCTCGAGACCGCAGCCGGCGCCTCTTGTCCATCTGCCACCTGCATAAAATACAGATCCACCCGGCGGGTCGCCCCCGCATCAGAATCTTCTAAAAACTCGCCGGCCCGCTCGTCGAACACCCCGTCGGTAACCGCCCGCACGACCTGCCAGCGGCCGGAATCCGGATCCTTCTCAACCCGTATCACCAGCTCGTGGGAAGTAATAACCTGCGCCAGCATCTCTCCCGCGCGCTCTCCATAGCCCGCGTGGCGCGACTCGAAGCCAAAGACCATCTGGTAGGCGGCCGGCCCTTTCCCCTTACGAGCGCTGCGCTCTACCTGCTGCAGCTCGAGCCCGGTTCCGTCGAACACAAAGGTCGGAGAATTATTCCGAATCCACCTCTCGGCAGCCTGAACCGCCGCTTCGCGCTGCTCCTCCTCAGGTTCCCCATCCCTCAGCAGGAGAAATGCCCCCGCAGCGGCCAGCAGCACGGCAACGGCAAGTATCACTACTATCGTCGACTTTTTCACTAGTTTCATATTACCTCACTCCAGCATCTTGCTAAGGGAATAATATTATAACAAAAGCTGCCCATCCTGTAGACGATCTCCGCCGCCCGGGCGGGTCGCTCCGCATGACCGTTCCGCCGAATACGCCCGGCGCTAAAAGGCCGGAATCTTCCAGTCGAATACCTGTTCGAACAGCGAAGTCAGCCGCCAGCGGGTGGCCGCACTGGCGCTGCGCTGCCGTTTGGCGGTTTTTGCCAACCCGAACATCTGCAGCAGCTGCATAAAAAACTGGCTGTAGACCGCATCCTCGGTAATCTCGGAAACCTCCTCGAGGCCGAGCGGTTCAGAATCGTAGTGTTCCGCCAGCCGGGTAGTTATTTCCTGGACAACACTCGGAAAAGCCTGCAGCAGCACCTGGTTTACCCGCCGGGCTGTAATATCCGGCAGGCTGCGCAGGGTGTGCAACAGAAACGGGGTCGCCACCCGCACAAGCGGCACCTCGACCGCATTCATCTCATACAGATACTCCCAGTTGAACTTCTCCATAAAATCGTTAAGCAGCGTAAGATAGAGCTGTGGAATATCCAGCTTGTTTTCACTATCGCGAGAGCCCTCAAACAGTTCTCCTATCTGACCTGTCAGTCGGAAAAACCCTTCCGAATGTTCAATGATACCGGACAACTCCAGCAGAATCCGCGCTAAATGCAGATAGGGCACACTCTCCTCTCCGCGGACCGGCTGCAGGCTGAACTGATCGGCCACCTCCTTCGGCAGATTCCCCGAATACGGCACCTCCCCGATCGGCCCCTCAGAGGCCAGCAATTCAATCAGGCCGGCCGCACTGGCCAACACCGGTGCATCTTCCGCTTTTACATTAAGGGGTTTTCGGATTTCCACAATATCCGTAATATCTTCCCACCCGCCATACAGTATACGCTGCATCATTTCCGGACTGATGCCGAAGAAATCATTACGGAGTTGTTTTGATTTTTCCTCCGTACCCAGCTGCGAACTCAGCCTGGCCAAATCGGCCGGGTCAATTCCCTCTTCGGCCGCCACCTGTTCTATAAAGCGCTGGTCTATCTGCTGACCGGTGTTGGCCGCATGCGAAAGACGACCGATGGCCCGGTTCAAGTTTTCAATAAAAGCGGCCTGCTCCGGGGTATTTTCGGTAACCAATTCACGTTCAATCTGCTCAACCCCGGTTTCAAAACTAAGCAATGCCTCCATTGCCGAAACCATACCCACACTCAAACGAAAATCAGGCTCGGCGGGGAACTCTAAGAGCGGCTGCAGGGCTGCCCGGCCGGCATCATACCCGCTGCGCAAAAAAGAGTACAACCACGCCACCTGCCGAGAATCATCGCCCACCACAACAAAATTGTGCGAAAAGCCGCTCTCACCCGCGGCAGTCGCCTCCGAGCTCAAGCGGAAGAAGGGGGGCTTCCTATCGGCCTCTAAATCAGGCCGCTCGGCCGCCAGATCCTCAAAACTCAGCCCAGCCATACTGGCGCGGCTCTGGCAAAAGCGCATCTCTTCACCCGCCATCCGCGAGCGCGGCTGTCTGGCAAATGCATACAGTCCTACAAACTCCACCGGATAGGCCGACAGCACCGCCTGCAGCCCCTTGCTCCGGTACATTGCAGCATCCGCGGTCCGGGCAAATTGCCGGATGTCATCCTCATCAAAGGCCTGATAATAAAACACCCCGCCGAAGGTATGCAGCTCTTCCCCCGCATCGATCAACAAGCTGCCGAACAGCCGCTCGCCCCGCCGGTAGAGATCCTCGACCGTGGGACTCATCATCACTCTCTCGTCTCCAGCCTCCGGCTCCTCCTCGACAATCCTGACAGTCAGCCGCCCGCCGCCGTGCAGCTTTACAACCCGGAACACCGCCATCCGCCAAGGCTGCTGCAGCAGCTGCTGCAAAAGCCCGGCAAAGGATTCGACATACTGCTCTCGACTCTCGCGAACACATTTCCGCCTGTTCTTCGCCGACGCGGTCACCTTGCTAAGTACGCATTGCCCATAGAGAGCATCCAAGGCCTCCGCCGGTAAGGCCCCCTTAAACAACTCGTCAAAGCGTTCAACCGCCCCTCGAAAAGGCCGGTGCAGTTTCCTGGACTCGGCCCAGTCAATCACCGCATCGCCGACCGCATCTACCTCACTTCGTTTCAAACTACTCATACCGCCAGCATAACACAGCCGCCGAAAACTGAGAATTGGTTTTCATATCCTCAAATGCTCATCAAGAAAAAACTGAAACTCGAGCGTCCGCCCTTCAGGATCCTTACCCCAGAAATGATAAATCCTGAATCTCGGATTCAGCTCAGGCGCGGTAGTCGCAATATCCTGTAATCGCGCATACTCTTCATCCACCTGCGCCTGCGAATTATACACAAATGTGATACACGGATTTCCAGCCTCTTTCTCTCCCTGACAAAACCCCATCAGCAGATTCTCGTGCCTCAGAATAATACACTGCCCCTGATCATGCCACAATTTCATCCCGATTCGCTCAACATAGAACTTCCGCACCAGTTCGAGATCACCCGTTTTGAAAAAAATCAAACCTGCCATAGCCGCACCTCCTTGCGTAGTGTAGCACATAACTCTTCATATATTTATAAAGGATTCACATCCTGTAGACGGCCAGGGCCGCCCGGGCGGCACGCTCCGCGCTGCGCGCTCCGTTTACCGCCCGCCCGTGGGCCCCAACCAGTAGCCCGCCGGAGGCCCCTTGGGCTGGCCGGCAGAATCGGGCCCATTTTGAATTAGAGATGCTGGAAGCGGTGTGCCCCAAGTTGACATTTTATTTTTATGGATGCAGAGGCGGCACTGCGCGACATTCTCACAATTTCACACTGGAGGCCGGATTTCGTCGTTCTCGACGAAGCCCAACGCATCAAGAACTTTGAAACAAAAACACACCGTGCAGTGCAATCAATACCCCACGAACATTCTCTGGTAATTACCGGTACTCCCCTTGAGAATAAGCTCGAAGATCTTGACAGCATTGTCCAGTTCTCCGATCCGACGCTGCTGACCCCGCTATGAGCTCCTCTCCTGCTACGTAGACAAAAGACCGAGGTCATAGACAATTTGCCGGAGAAAATCGAAAACAACTACTACATCGATCTCTCCCGGGAACAGCTCATCGATGAATTCCGTGAAAACCCAAATTGCATGGTTTTCCTGTTCACCGATTCCGGAGGAGTAGGACTCAACTTACAGAATACCGACTGTCTAATTAACTTCGAACTCCCCTGGAACCCTGCTAAACTCAATCAGCGTATCGGACGGGTGCATCGAATCGGCCAGAAAAGCGAATCTATAAATGTTATCAACTTGAAACAGGAACTTTTTGATGCGGTGCTTGAAGAGACGGAGGAGGGCCACACACAAGCAACGATTATGAACAGATGGAAAAAGTTCTGA
>CAZRWN010000054.1:0-18050 GCA_964603735.1 uncultured Sediminispirochaeta sp.
ACCACAACCTGCGTTTTTAGTACAAAAAATGCAGGTTGACCTGCATTTTTCATTGAATTTTCGCAGGTTTGGGAGTATTCTTAGATACATAGAAGGAGAATACACTGCAAATACTTAGACGAGAGCTTGAAAACAGAGTTGAGGAGTGGCTGTTCAAGGGTAAGGTTATTTCCATCTTCGGGGCCCGCCAAGTCGGTAAAACAACGTTAGTACAACAACTTTTGGAAAAGCATGGCGATCGGCGCAACTACTATAATTGTGACATCCCTTCAATCTCCGGGTACTTCGAAAACCCTGAACCGATGCTTTTAGGGCGACTGATAGGTGATGCGCGCTTCATTGTTATTGACGAGGCCCAGCAGGTAAAGAACATCGGCTTAACTCTAAAGGTCCTGCACGACACTATGCCCGAAGTTCAGGTTATAACAACCGGATCAAGCAGTTTCAATTTAGGAAATGCACTCAACGAAGCCCTTACCGGCAGGGGAATGGAATTTATGTTGTACCCCTTCTCACTAAAAGAACTGGAACAGATCTATTCACCCCATGAAATCGATGCGCAGCTGCCCTTCTTTATGCGCTTTGGTTTATACCCGGAAATTGTCGATAAAGCGGAAAAAGAGGCGGCCGCTTTAATCGAAAACCTCTCATCTAAGTACCTGTATAAGGATATCCTTGAACTGGAAAATCTGAAAAAACCCGAACTTCTCACAAATCTGCTGCAGTTATTAGCTCTCCAGCTTGGTTCTGAAGTTTCCCGCAATGAAATTGCAAACAAACTTCACACCAGCCGCGAAACCATTGAAAGATATCTGGATTTACTTGAGAAAAGTTTTGTTATATATCGGCTCAGACCGCTCTCACGAAACAGAAGAAAAGAGATAGCCCGTAAAGAGAAAATCTATTTCTATGACCTGGGAATACGAAATGCCGTGCTCAATTCATTTCAGGACTTATCTTTGCGCAACGATACCGGAGCCCTGTTCGAAAACCTCATGATCATGGAACGCCTGAAGCATCTTGAAGCGCATGGGAAGACCCCGAATAAATGGTTTTGGCGTACCCATGACCAAAAAGAGATCGACTACGTGGAAGAAGCGAACGGATCCTTTCAGGCCTTCGAGTTCAAGTGGAGCCGCGGTACAATTTCTAATGCACTGTGCAGAAACTTCCGCGAGTACTATCCCAACTCTACTTTCCATTTGCTTACCCGCCGCGACCACTTCCGCATTACATCGGAAAACTGATAGTAGGCACCGGGTGGTGACTCTTCTGCTGCTCCTGCCAGGACCCCTTCCCCGCCTGGCCAGCAATTCAAGCTTTAAATAATGCAATGGGCTTTCAAAGTTTGAATTGCTGCCACCTGACCTTAGCAGTTGCATTATCATATACATAGGTATATTATTAAGTTACTAGTGCTCTCCTGCAGTCCACTTCATTTTTGATCAATAAAAGTAAAAACTTGTAAAAGAAGGATTCGTGTGAACAGAAAAATTCTCCTGGTAGAGGACGAAGCTCTCATTGCGATGTATCAATCCAGAGAACTGCAAAAACACGGATTTGATGTGAGTGTGGCCTACAGCGGTGAAAAAGCGGTTGAAGCGGTCCGCAGCGACCCGGATATTGCGCTCGTTCTGATGGATATCGACCTCGGGGCGGGCATAGACGGAACCGAAGCGGCCCAGAGTATTTTGCACACCCATAATCTTCCGATTGTCTTTCTTACCAGCCACAGCGAAAAAGAAATAGTAGAAAAAGTAAAGGGAATTTCCCGCTACGGGTATGTGCTGAAGAACTCCGGCGTATTCGTGCTGGTCGAGTCGATCAATATGGCCTTCGAGCTGTTTGAAGCCCATCAGGCCACCCGGTCCCGTGAACTCCGACAACAGCAGCAGATGGAGGAGCTGGAGGCAATTTACCACAATTCACCCGCCTTGATGGTGCTGGTGAATTCCAAGCTTGAAGTGCGGAAGGCCAACACTGCTGCCACCGAGTTTGCCGACGTTTCTGCCGACGCCCTCAACGGCAGTCGCATAGGCGAGGCCCTGCGCTGCCTGAATCACTTGAACCACCCGCAGGGCTGCGGATACGGTTCCGCCTGCCGGCAGTGCAGTGTACGTACGACGGTTCTCTCTACCCTTAAAACACAAAGGTCGCATCTCCGGGTGAGAGCGTCGATCCCCGTCCCACATTCCGAAAGGGAGGCAAGCTTCTTGCTCTCGTCAGTTTATCTTACGCTGCGCGAGGAGCCGACCGTACTGGTAACTATCGAGGAAAAAAAACGCACAAATACGCGCAACTACCGCAGCCTTTTCAACAGCATCCGCGATGCAATTCTGGTTGCCGATACTCAGCGCAGAATTATCGACTGCAACCCGGCCTTCACGGATTTATTCGGTTATCAGCTCGAAGAGATACAGGGTGAACCGACATATGCAGTGTACAGCAGCATGGATGAGTTCGAGCGAATGGGGCAGGCAATTAAAAAACATGTCGGCAGTCTATCCGATTTCCTATACACCATTCACTATCAAAAGCGCGACGGAAGCGTATTTCCCGGCGAGACGAACGTGTTTTACCTTCACAATGACGACGGCGTCGTCACCGGCTTTATCGGACTTATCCGTGACGTCACCGAGCGCCTGCGGATGGAATCGGAGTTAAGAGAGCAGGAGGAGAGCCTGCGCATCACCCTCAACTCTATCGGCGATGCGGTCTTCTCCACCGATCTTGAAGGGCAGGTAGTCCGCATGAATCCGGTGGCCGAGCAACTGACCGGCTGGGACCTTTCATCGGCGCGGGGCAGCCCGATTGAGGAAGTCTTCCATATTGTCGATGCCCGCAGCGGCAACAGAATCGACAATCCGGTCACCGAGGTACTGGAGACCAAACAAATTATCGGTCTTTCCAATCATACCAAGCTCATCTCCAAAACCGGACAAGAGTACCATATTGCCGATTCGGCCGCCCCGATTACTACCGAAGCGGGAGATATAGAAGGAGCGGTGCTGGTATTTCGGGATGTCACCGAAGAATACCTGCAGGCGCAGAGGTTGCGGGAGAGCGAGGAGAAGTACCGCAATCTGGTTGATAATGCCCCCATTGGCATATTTCAAACCAACTCCAAAGGGCAGGCCCTGCACGCCAACAGTGCCATGGCCAGAATGGTCGGAGCAGAAACTGCAGCCGATGCTCTATCCCGCTTTCAGAATCTGACTGAACAGCTCTACGTGAATCCGCAGCGGCGCACTGAGCTGCTGGCGCTGTTGAAAGAGCACAAGCACGTGGAAAACTTCGAATATCAAGCCCGTACTCTGCAGAACGAAACCCGCTGGTTCAGTATGAACGCTCGGGTAAGTGCTGAATTGAGTGACGGAACTCTGATCATCGACGGCTTTGCTTTCGATGTGAGCGAACAAAAGCAGGCCCGGGAGAAACTCAGCGCGGCAATAGCAGAAATGAATCACCGCGTAAAAAACAATCTGGCCCTGGTGGCCTCATTGATAAGCTTGAAGGAGTCTGCTCTCGAAGAGAGTATCGACTTGAGCGATGTAGTCAACCAAATTCACGCCATCAAGCTGGTGCATGAACGGCTCTACTGCAGCGACGACGCTACTCATACCGAATTGAATGCATATCTCTCTGAAATTCTTCACTCGGTATTTTCCGCCTGGGCGCACAGAGAGGTTCGAATTGTAACCGATATTGATAAAATTACTGTACCCTGTTCTACCGCAGTCACCTTAGGCTTGATTACCAATGAGATAGCCACCAATGCATTGAAATATGGTTTTGTGCCGAAGGACGGGGCGCACAGTTTTACAGCGACCCTCCACGAGGTTCCGGCCGGCAGCCGAAGTTTTCTCTATACCCTCTCCAACAGCGGACCGCCCTTTCCCCCACAGATAGACCCTGCCACCGCCGATACGCTTGGCATGCAGTTAGTCACTATTCTGGTCAATCAACTGCAAGGAACTCTGGAACTACAGAAAGCCCCGCAGCCGGTTTTCACTATTAAATTTTAACTTCCCAAGCGAAAAAAACGACCTTGCAGCCCTGCAGTCAGGTGAATCGCACCGCTGCGGTCGAAAACCAGCCCTTCAACCTGCGGAAGTTTTTCCAGAAAGGAGAGCCCGACCTCCAAGCCCATTACGAACACCGCCGTAGCAAAGGCGTCGGCGTCGGTTGCGCTGGCAGCTAACACGCTTACCCCCAGCACATTCGCAGCGGCCGGCTGGCCGGTGGTGGGGTCGAGAATGTGGTGATAGCGGGTACCGTGGTAGTCGAAGTAGTGCTCGTATCCGCCGGAGCTGACCACCGCCGCATCGCGCACCTCCACATAGCCGGCCAGGGCAGTCTGTCCGACATCCGGATACCGGATGCCTACTCTCCAGGGCCCGCCGTCCTTCCGTCCGCCGATGGTCATCACATTGCCGCCCAGGTTTATCAATCCGCTGCTCACCCCGTGACGGCGGTAGATCTCTTCGGCCCGGTCAGCGGCATATCCCTTGCCGATGCCGCCCAGGTCTATCCGCTGTCCCTTACGCGGCAGGTAGACATACCCCGACTTATCCAGATCGAGCGAATTCCAATCTACCAGTGCCAGCTGCAGCGAAATCGCTTCAGCTGCCGGCGGAACGCCTTCCATCGTCGCCTTGCGCCAGAGCTCGGTCAGGGGTGCCGCGGTAATATCGAATCGTCCTCCGCATTTCCGGCTCAGCTCCTTCGCCCGCTCCAGCACCTTCAAAGTGTCCGAATGCACCTTTACCGGGCGCTCACCGGCAGCCTTGCCGATACGGTTTATCTCGCTCTCATCCCGAAACACACTCCAGAGCTTCTCCAGCCGGTCGATTTCACGGGCCACTTTGGCGGCTATCCGCCGGCTGCGGATAAAGCCGCCGCCGTAGAGACGCTGATCTACCACCGTGCCCATCAGCAGATCGCTGCGTTCCACACTACTTCCTCGGTGCATCCTTCAGAGCAGTCTCCACGGCCTTCTGGAAGGCACGGGTGTTAATTGAAGCCCCGGACACGGTATCGATCTGCACAGACTGGGCTTCAACAATTTTCTGCGCCGCTTTTGAGGTAAAATCTCCGTCATCCGGCTTGTAAGTCACTTCGACATCAGCAATCCGCCCGTCTTTTACCGTCACTTTCACTCCGTAGTTCCAGCGGGTCTTCTTATAACTGCCTTCATACATTCCGTCCTGAATCTGGGAGACATCTGTATTTTCGATAGAAAGATTTTTGATCTCCTTCATTCCCCGAGTCACCGCAAACAATCCCAGCAGTATGATCACCACTAAAACCACCACGATAATCAACACAATGCGCATCTCTTCCTCCGCTTATTTTAATGTCTCTATATTAGTACAACACACTTCATCAAAAAATGTGTTACTTTTTTTCAAAAATTTTTCTGCGGGTGTATAATTAATTATAGAGGCAGAGCGATGAAAAACCATCTCACGGTGCTGGTGCTCTTCTTCGTAGTTATTCTCACGGTGTCGGCTACTTCCGGAATCGAACTCTACAACCAAGGCCGCCTGTACGAAGCCAAAGAGACTCTGGAACAGGCCGTTGAGACCGGCCGGGCCGGGCCACTCGAAATGGCCGTATTGGGCATGACCTACACCCGGCTGGGCATGTATGCGCACGCCGAACGAATTCTTGGTGATGCCAGACAACTGGCCCCGGAAGACCCGCAGGTGCTGAATGCCCTGGCCATGCTGGAGTTCGCCACGGGAGATTATGAGGATGCCTACCATTGGCTCGATCGGGCGCAAAGCGGCCGCGAGAATTCCGCTCAGAGTACACAAGCTCTGGTAGCTTCGCTCATCAACCGCGCGGTCCGTTTGTACCAGCAGAGCGATCTCGAGCAGGCGGCTGCGGCGCTTGAAGAAGCCCGGCAGCTGGACCCGCAGAATGCACGGGTCATTGCCATGCTGATCCAACTGCACAAACAGCAAGGAAACCACCGCCGCCTCATAGAATTATACCGCGCTTTTGTTGAGATAGAGCCGGAAAATGCCCAGGCCTATGCTGAACTGGGAATCCTCCTGGATGAAGCCGGACAGCCGGCAGCCGCGGAGGAGGCCTTTCTGCAGGCTGAACTCTACAGCACTGAAGAGCCCTATCCCTATTTCTACCTTGCACGCCGTGCCGCCGAAGCACAGACATCATCGGCCGAACTGCGCACCCGCCTCCATCTGGCCATCGGCAAGGCGGTCCGCAAGATTGCCTCCATCCGGGTACAGGCGGCCGGCAGCTTTCAGCAGCAGCAGGGCGACCTGACCGCCGAGGACCTCGAAGCACTGCAGGAGTTGACCTCCCACACCGAACGACCAAAACGGATACTGCAGGAGTCGATTGAACTGCTCAAACAGACCTATGAACACCTGCCGGAGTATGAGCAGGATCTTGAGCGTTTGATAGAATGGTATCCCCACAGCCTGGAGCTGCGCTGTGCGCTGGGCGGCTTGTTAGAAGAACAGGGCCGCTACGAGGACGCCCTTGAACACTGGCGTGAACTGCTTTCTGATTTTAAGACGACTGCCGAAGCCCACATGGGATTAGCCCGCAGTCTGCAGACCCTCGGACGAGACCAGGCAGCCCAAGTCGCCTACCGCCGGGCCAGAGATATAGCCCCGGAAAACCCGCAGGTGTACCGCGCCCTGCAGGAACTCTACACTACTGGCGGGCGGGAGCAGGAGCTTCTACAACTGTATACGGAAATCTACGAACGGGAACGCACCAATTCAACCCTTATCTACGCCTGGGCCGAACTGGAAGAGCAGCTCGGGCTCACCGAACAGGCCACTGTCCACCGCCTGCGGGCCGCTGAACTCGAGCAGCGGCAAGAGCAGGAGAGCGGGCCGCAGTGATGCACTAGAAATCATACACAAGATTTAATGCGAGCACCCAGTACAACTCATTTACATTGTTCTCTTCATAACTGCTCAATGTAAAATCACCATTCAACGCGTAGCCTGACCGCAGCGGAACTTGTATGCCCGAACTGATATCATGGCGCAGGCCGCGGTATCCGTGGGCCACTCCGTAATCCGCTTTCAGCGAAAACGGCGCCGCCTTGCCGACCACCGAAATCCCGGCGGTGTAATGGAAATAGTTTCCCGGGTCTCCGCCGATGGAGGTCCGGTTGATCCACTCCCAATCGAATCCTACCCGGCCGGAAAGTTCTCGGTTCAGCGGAAAAGCAACCTTCATGCGGGCTGCAGAGAGCAGATCATCACCGCTGGAACTGTTACTCACATCCACTGTCTCGGAGGCATCCACCGTATACTGGGTAAAATTGATCAGCGGTTTTACAGTAATTGCAGCTTCATACTGCTGCTCCCACACCGTATCCCCCGTATCTTCCCGGGTATTGGACAATGCAGCCGCCCCGCGGTACTTGAGCCCCGGGTCGGGGGAATGGCTGAAATCGACTCCCATTTCCTGGTTCCAGCTCTCCTCATCCGTCTGCCAGATATAGCCACCCCGGTACTCTCCATCCAGACTCATACTGTCGGACGGTAGAAGAACCGCCTTCAACTGCCAGTCCAGGGCATCCTTTACCCGCTTGCCGCTCTCGCTGCGGATAAAGGTTGAAGAACTGTTGCCCGATATCTCTCGCATTTCTTCATTCCCCCGCCAGCCAAGCAGTATCAGCACATCATGACCCGCATTCCCGCCAACTGCTTTCGTGTAGGTGTAGGCCGGTCCGGCAAACCACCCCTCCCGGGGCAGATAATCCATTCCCAATCCGCCTTTCCAGGAGTTCTGATACGCCTCATAAGCCACTCCCTCGCCGTTGCTCCAGGCATCCACCCGCGAAGCTTGCAGGGTAGTGTTCAAATCCTCCTGCAGCGTCCATTTGACCCCCATACCGGATTCCAGGCTGGTAGACCGCAGCTCAGTGGTTTGGGTTTCACTACGGTTGTAAATGGGATTCAGGTTCACCAGCACGGCCAGTTGTTCTCGCAGCGGCACTGAAACGGTAAGCGTCCCGGCTGTACCGAGGCCCTCACTCTGCTCTTCGCGGTCATCCTCGTATTCGAGGTCGGCCCGCATATCTACTCCGAGGGCACCCACGGTTCCAACGGTTTTGAAAGCAAGCTCATCGCTGCGGCTCGATTCGGTCTCTATACTCTGATCTTCGCGATTTACCCATACCGATCGATACTCCAGACTCATCGGCAGCGTCTCGATTAATCCCGATGAAACCGCCGCCGAAATGCGTGCATCGCTATCTTCGGAATCAACATCCGCAGTTTCACTCAATGACTGGCTGAATCCTCCGGAGGTTTTTACCTGCAGACGCTCGAAGTCGAGTGACAGGCTTCCGTCATATTTTTGGTCTTCTTTTACTGCCGACTGTATCCGCAGCACCGTAGCATCAAATGAAAGCAGGGCATCCCCGCCTAAGGGCTGCACCAGACTCACCAGCGAATCAGAAGTAAAGTTGTACAGGGCATCTCCGGCCTTGTCCTGGCCGCCCTGCCCGCCAACTGAGATGCGGCCGCTCAGATCCGTCTTACCCGTC
This sequence comes from uncultured Sediminispirochaeta sp., assembly GCA_964603735.1. Taxonomy (GTDB): domain Bacteria; phylum Spirochaetota; class Spirochaetia; order DSM-16054; family Sediminispirochaetaceae; genus DSBN01. The sequence continues at coordinate 8,546 of CAZRWN010000054.1, forward strand.
TCGCGTGCCTGTGCCGGATCGGAATAAGCCTCGCTCCAGGTAGCAGTTCCTGCCTCTTCGCCCGACGGCGGCGGCTGGCGGATAATCTGCACCTGGGCTGCACCCGAAATCGGAAGCAGAACCAGCAGCCCGATTGCACCTAACGCCCTCATCAGCCGCCTGCCCTTCATTCTACCTGCACCTCCTGCCGCCGGCCTTCATTACCGGAGGTATCCACCGCGCTCAGTGCGTATACCAGTCCCGCCTTGCCGCGGCGGTCCAGGTAAGTCGGCCGGCCGTCAATCCGGGCCAGCTCCCGCGAAGGCTTCCCTCCGGGATAGTCGGAACGGTAGATTACATACAGCTTTACATCGCTGTCCGGCGACGCTTCCCAGCGCAGCCGTACGCCGCGCTTCTCTAGTTCCGCCGTCAGCTCCTGCGGAGGGCCCGGCGGGCTGATATCAGTCGGTACTATCTCTACAGCCTCTGTCGGGGGGCTCTCGTTTCCGCTGGAGTCCAGTGCTGTTATATAATACAGATATTTCTTACCCCGTTCGGCCTCGCCGTCCAGCCACCGTGCATCTGTCTCAGGCAAGTCCGCCACACCGGCAAACTTCCTGCCTTCGCTGCGATACACCCGGTACCCGGCCAGGTCGAAACAGAGCACCGGCTGCCAGGAGAGCCGCACCGCACCTTCTCTGGTAGGGCGCACCGCAAATCCGGACGGCGCCTCGGGCGGCACCTTATCCGGAATTTCCACTTCCACCACTTCACGAGGGCTCTCGTTATAAGAGGCATCCACCGCCGACACTGCATACACCAGCGACTTGCCCGGCTCCAGTCCGCGTTCGGCATAGCCGCTGTCGGTGTACACGGCGCGCCGGTCCGGCTGCAGGGGGGCGGAGGTAATCCGCATCAGCTGCGCGGCATCCGGTCCGCTGTACACGTAGTAGCCGGTCAGGTCCGCATCGTCCGGGCCCTGCCACGACAGCGCTACCCGCCGGGCCTCTTTATCCACAGTTGCTGAAAGCTTTGCTACTGCCCCCGGCGGCTGCGTGTCTTCCGCCAACAGCGGGGCCGGTCCGGACAGCCGGCTCTGGTTCCCCCGGCTGTCCACTGCGCTCACCCGATAATACACCGGTACCCCGCGAGGGGCGTTTTCGTCTACAAAACGGGGGTTTTCAAAGGAAACCGGCTCTGTGTTCAGCTGCTCGATTTCCGCTTCATCCTCAACCGAAAAGCTGCGAAAGACATTATAGTAGCGCACATCGAGCTCCGGCGACATCTTCCAGATCAGCAGTACATCATCGCCCCGGTCGCGGGCCCTCAGGCCTACCGGCACCAAGGGAGGTGTGGTGTCCTCTATAGCCAGCGGTTCACTTTCGGCCCGGTTACTGATAACCCCGATAATATCCTGGGCTACAACTGCATAGGTGTAGGTCTCGCCGACCCGCACCTTCTCATCAAAGGCGTTCAGATAACCATCGATTCTCAAAACAGGGGCCGGGCTCAGCGGTTCAAAGGCTCCGCTTCCGCGGCGGCGCAGCACTACAAAGCCAACAGTCCGGTCATCCTCGCCGCCCTCGAAAGCGGGGTAGTCCCAGCCGATCGAAACCAAACCGTCCGAATATTCAGCCGACACTTCTTGCGGGGGCGGCGGCTGCTCAGGATCGGTAATCTTGATTCGCCTCTCATACCGCCCGATCTCGTCTCCGGAGGAATCCAACAGTACCACCCGGTAATCATACCGCCGTCCCGGCTCTACCTCGGTGTCGATCCAGGTTCGCCCGAGCGCCAGGCGCAGGCCGTGGCTCAGCAGGGCGTATGCCTGGGCCAGGTTCCGGTCCATCTTCAGCTTGCGCCAGACCACCTGCGGATCCATACTGTCCAGTTTTCGTGATATCCACCGGAAGTCGCTGCCCATCAGCCGGACCGCCTCGTAGGCATCATCGGCGGCGGTTATCGGTTCGGCAGTAAGCAAGTCATAGCTGCGGGCCCAGCGTCCCTTGCGGTACACCTGAAAACCGTGCACCGTAGGCGGAGTGTCGCCCAGCACCACTATGGCCCTGTCAGTGGCCGGCACCACATAGGCCGGCGGGCCCTCCTGGGCAAAAATCACCGCGGCACACAGGAACAGCAGGCATCCAGCAACGCGTGCAGGTTTCACTGTACCCTCCTTACCCCGGGAGCCTGCAATCCGGGCGCTTGACCGTCATCCAGCTGCAGCACATCCTCGTTATCCGGCTGAACGAGTTCGATTATCACCGGCGCAGCCCCCAGAACCAGATCGGTGCCGTTTTTCACCTCTAAATCGAGCCGGTACTCACGCCCGTACTCGAGCCCCGGAGCCGGAAAGCCTTGAATCAGTATCGGCAGAGATAGTGTTCCCTCCGCCGTTGTCTCAACAGGTACCCATTCGCTGGTGACCCACTGCTGCACCGGTCCGCCCAGCACCCGGTACACGGTATAACGGTACGCCTGTATACCGGAATGCGGGTCGGAGGCCTCTAAACGGCAGGAGAGCTGGTCGGTGCGGTACTGCTGCTCATCCGCCTCCACTTTAGCGTAATCCGGCGCAGTTGAATCGAATATAATAGGAGTAGAGGCGGCTACACTACTCAGACCGGCCCCGTTGGTTACCCTGACCACCGCATACACCCGCCCCTTTAGATTCAGGTCGGTCCGCGTGATTGCATACTCAGTATCCAGACCGGTATCTATCACCTGCGCTTCTCCCATCTGAATGATCCCGCTCGGGCCCATCTGTACCATTCCGCCGTCCGAGGCCTCCGCCCCCGCCTGCTCCGTCTCATCGTCCCCGAAGGGCGGCAGGTCTCCAAAACTGCCTCCGAGCCCCTTGCCGAGATAGTAGGGAGATTCAGTTAAATCGACCTCGACCCACTCGAGAATATCCGGGCGCCACTCGCGGGCGTTCAAGCTCATGCTGCTGAGCGCATATTCGTAGCTGACAATCCCCGATTCCTCATCGGCCACACCATTCCAGCCAATGGCCAATTGAGAGTCATCGGAGGAGTTCTGCTGCGGTGCGGTTACCACCATCGGAGCCGGTGGAGGAGAATTGTCATTAAAACTGAACTCCAGTTGGCTGCTCACGGTGCTCTCCAGCCCGACACTGTTCGTCGCCCGCACCGAAAGATAAATGGGCTCACCCTCGGCTACCGGCAGGTTCGCGATTCTTCCGAAATCAAGGTCCATCTCCGTCCATGGAAACAGATCATCAGCTGCCGGGGATCGGCCGAGGGCTGCATAGTGGGCAACCACCTCGGTTTCCGGCTCCTCGGCAAAGCTGTACTCGAAGCGGATGGAGTTGGGATATTCATCCACCGTCTCCTGTATGAATTGGCTTATCGCATGCCCCTCCGGCGGGGTGAGGTCGACTAATACGGGATCGGAAGAGTTTACGTTCTGCAGTCCCACTCCGTTGGTCACCCGCACACTGACTATGTACTCATGACCATGCTGCAGATCCAGGTTCTTGATGATCACCGCAGTACGTCCGCCCGCATCGGTCCAGGGCAGCACATCGGTAGGAACAGCTTGCTGGTCGTCCGCTTCGCCGCCAATGTAGCCCGGCTGCCCAGCCGGTTCGAGGGCCGAACCGAAGCCCGGCAGAAAGATCGCCCCGCCACCGTCGTTATCGGCGGGCGCTGAATAGGTACCTACTGAATATTCGTATCCCTGTACACCGGACTCCGGATCGATTGCACTCCATTCGGCGTATAGCTCCTCCGGATTCGAGGTAATCGACTCGCCCAGTATGACCACCGGCCAGGAGGGAATACTGTCGTCGCTAATGTCCAGAGAAGTGACGAACGGCTCCGTATCCTCTTCGGGGTCGAAGAAATACATCTCTATATCACCCCTCCGATGGGTAGTCAAACCGCCGACCCCGCGTACCCGCAGATCGAACAGGTAGTTGCGCTGAATTCTGTACATCTGAAAAATCACATCGGCAGTGCTCGTCTGCACGCCCGTCGAACGCCACGGTTCGTCGTAACCGAAGGGATGCACTTTAACCGCGTATTCTACTACCCCCACCGGGTGTTCGGCGGCATACTCCGCCCGGAAAAAAGCCGAGTACTGATCCCGGCTGACCAGCTCGCCGCTTATCACGTCGATAACCGGCAGCTCCAAATATGAGCCGATTTCATCGCGCTTTACGCCGAAATACTCCTGAATCGGAACCCAGCTGCCGGGCTCCCCGACCGGCTCCACGCCACCCCCGCCGTACACCTGCACGGACCGGTCGATGACTGCAACGCTCTTCTCCGCAATTTTCTGGACGTTTTCATCTTCGCGGGGCGCAAGGCCTCCATCTGCATCACCATCAACTGAAATCACCCCCGACCCGTATACCGCCAGCATGTCGTAGAGTTCATACAACAGCGCATACAGCTCCGCTTTGCGCTCGAACACTGTGTCGGATAAGGCGGTTGCCGAACCCCAGCTCTCTCGAAAAATGGTGCTGTTTGCATAGAAGGAGTCGATAGCCGCAGTAAGCCGGTCCTCCGTCATCTCTAGCGTCATTTCCCAGCCCTCATTCGGCAGATGCCACCACAACTCCAGACCGGTATCAATAAAGCCTCGGGCAGTATCAATTGCTGTTTCATCAATTGTATAATCCGCCTCCCCGTCCTGGGCCCCGATCAGCAGGTTGATTAGAGCTATCCGGCGAGTGTTCCACTCCCTAATTTCATTCGCACTCAAATTGGCGGCGGTCCAGCTCATGAGCTCACGAATAACCTGCTCAGTGGGAGCACTGCTTATCCCCACGAACCCTCCGGTGCCGGCAATTTCATCAGGAACCTCGGTGTACTGTAGTTCCTGCAGATTTTTCTCAGCCAGCTCAGCATTCTCAAACTGAAACCGGATAAAGTGCTCGATATAGTCAACCAGGCTGCTGTGTATACCGTTATAGCGCTCCATCAGGGTTGCAAAGGACTGCTCGCTTTGAAAGAGAATCTCATCGAGTTGCTGCAGCTTCGCGTCCAGCAGACCGGCCCGGTCGATAAACGCGTCCTGATACTCGGCAAATCCTTCCCGCATTCCCTCGATTTCCGCTTTCTGCTGCTCGGCCTTGCTTTCATCCAGGGTAAAACCGACCTGCACCGTCCGGGTGCTCGCGCCTACCGCCACAGTAGCGGTTTCCATCCCCTGGAATGGGTTTCCCGTGGAGGCCAAATCGCGAATATTGGGCAGCTCTTCGAGCAGAATCTGTTCATACGCTTCCAGACGTGTCAGTACCTCGTTCTGCAGTGCCTCCAACTCTTCAATTGCCGCGTTCAGGTCCTGCCGAATCTGCTCGAGCTCGGTCCGCAGGTCGACGAAAGCCTGCCCCTCTTCTCCGAACAGCATCTCCTGTATCTCCTGCAGTTCACTCGGCAGCCCCTGCGGCCAACTTTCCACCTCCGCAGCGGCAAAGCTCAGGGCCAGCACGCTTCCCACCCAGCCGGAGCGATTCACCAAGGCCAGACCAGCGGCCTGGCGCTGGGCCTCATCGAGCTGATACAGACTCATCTGAGCCTCCGTCAGAGCATCTACCAGGTCGGCTTTGGCGCTCTGCATTTCATCGGCCATATTGCGGGCGTCTTCTATCAGCTGATCATAGGCATCATTACGCCCCTTTCCGCCGTCGATCTTGCTGCCGCTGATACTGACCCACAGACTGCCTTTGTACATAGTGACCCAGCAGGCCTTCAGGTGCACCCGCCCGACTGCATAAATAAGAACATGCGTTCCCTGACCGATCAGAGCCCCCTCCACACCGGCCTTGGCCGAAACCAGGCCCCACAGCAGGGAACCGCCTACCTCCACCTCCGCCCAGGCGCCCCAGGTATCCACTTTCGGCACTACGTAGAGCCATACCATCCCGCTGAACTTTACGTATCCGGAGACAAAGCCGAGATCTACGCCGGTCTTGACGGTGGTCTCTACCATGAAACCCGGCGGGCCGATGAAGAAACTGCCCGAGGCAATGTCGGCCCCCATAAGGGCCACATTTACACCGCCCATAATTCCCCAGGCATCTTCGCCGTAGGCATAGAACGCCAGGTCGCCGTAGATAGTGAATATGTCGAAGAGGTTCGCCTCTAGAACATTGTTGCCCTCCGCGTACAGCGGGTCCCAGCTTATTAGGAAGTAGGAGCGGCCGCTCAGCATTCCCTCCAGCGCTGTGACCTGTGCATCCAGGCTGAAGTAGTTGGCCGTCAGAGTAATCAGGGCCTCGCCTTCCACCAGGGTCCGCTCGGCCACATAGACCCCGGCCAGCAGCATTACCGCGAAACTCCCGGGGTCACCGCCGCCTGCGGGCCGCATCGCGGTAATGTCATCCTGCATCTCGGGCCGGTCGAAACCGGCCACTGCAAGTACGGTATCAATATCCTCATTGGTCGGATTGATAAACACCCCGCCGCCGACGCTGTCCAGGAACACCGAGGGGGCCACCATAATACCCAGCCCCTCCACCATCACAAACAGACCGAAGGTCGGCTCGCCGGCCCGCGGCTCGGGGCTTCCATCCAGAGCGGTGTCAGGAATCACCCCGATCTTTCCAACCGCCGCCCCGGAAATCTCCTGCATGGTAATGCCGCCGGCTACCCGCAGGTAGGTACGGTCGTATTTTATGTCGGCAAACAGCTCGCAGCCGGAGACCTCCATTTGGGCCTCCCGCAGCACAAAACTGACTTCGCCGGCAATGCTGTAGAAGAGAAACTGCTCAAAACCGCCGCTCATAATCGACGAGTCGCCCGAGCCGATGTTGATCGAGGCCCCCAGGATCTCGAAATAGTTATCCACCTCGAGCACCGCCGGCTCATCGCCGATGGCCGGCTGGCGGTTGGTCCCCTCACCGGTAGTCTGGTCCTCGGTGTAGCTGATCGCTCCGCTGCCCCAGTTCACATCGTCTACCCGCACAGAGACAAAATCCATGATGCTCAGGTCGGTGCCTTGAATCTCCGGCGCCTCCATACTGCCGTCCAGGCCGATACGCAGGTTCACAAAGCTTATACCACCCTCGACCGCCTCGACCTTCAGACGGAACGAGCCGGCAAACAGAAAGGCAAAAGTTCCGTCACCGTACTGCAGTGCCAGGTTGTCCAGAGACACCGCAACCGCCCCCAGATCGAGGCTCCGGTTCGAAATTATGTTGACTGCCCCCTCCATCGAAGGCCACACTACTTCTCCATCAAAGGTAATCTCCAGACCGTCGTCCAGCGTCAGCCCGCCGTCCACGTTCGCGGCAATAGTGCCGAACCCAATCCGATTTCCCTCACCACTGAGCTGGTTGAGATAGATATCCGCTCCTAGCAGCACCCGGCTTTGACCACGATCGAGGGTTCCCTGATTGAGTATCAAGTCCAGTCCTAGATAGGTAACGTCGACTGTTGCAAAGCCGAAATCCCATTCCGTGGGATCATCCTCGCTTATCCCCCGTCCACCGCCGCTCAGCTCGTCTATCGGCACCAGACCGCCCATCACGTTTCCCGCGGTATCAAAGACCAGACTAAAGCTCGTCGTCAGGTCATCGAAGGGGGTCGGTAAATTTTTAATCTGGCCCCCCAGCTTGAAGGCCAGCTCATCATCCTCCAGCTCCACTCCCGCTTCGGTGATGGTGAGAATCTCCGGGATCAGGTCAAAGTCCTCGGATACAGTAATGCCGCCCTCAAAATCACCATCCGTATAAAAGGTGAGCCCGGAAAAACTGACCAGCTCTTTCTCTTCGCTATTTAGTCCCTCCTTTTCATTCCAGGCGATGCTGCCTGAAAGGGAGAAACCGTAGCGGTCACCGGCTTGATCCTCAATCACCGCCAGGGCCCGGTTCTGGTTCACATCGTGCAGGCGGAATTTGACCCCGAATGCGTCAAAATCTTTCGAATTGTTCTTATCCCAAGAATAACTGGCCAGCTCCAGCCCGTCCGTGGTAATCGGCATATCCGTAAGCACCGCAATATCGTTGTCCAGCCGCGGTATAAAGAGTGTGGAGCGGGCGGTCAGCGAGCTCCCCTCGGCCGCCCACTGCCAGGCAACCTGCCCAATCCGCACATACCCCCCGGCAACCTCGGCAATCGTCTGGCCGGCCCCCTCTTTTTCTACAAATCCTCCGGCAATGACCGGGCTGTTCGGGGCGTTGTTCAGGTACTGCACTACCAGCCCGTCCACTGCTGCCTGCGGAAGTTCCAGATCGTCCATGGAGAGCACCTTGAGGGATGCACTGCCGTTGAAGGTGTACTGCACCCCGCCGTTGATGTTCTGTGCCTCCGCTGTTCCAGCGAAATCGCTCAATTCGGCCACATTCGGAACCAGGGTCAGGGTCTGCGGCGGAAAGGGCGGTTCCTCCGCCGAAACCTCGTAGGTTTCCTCGACACTGTAACCATCCGGATTGATCAGCTCCACCCGCACTGTGTGCAGGCCCGGTTCATTCGTGGGAAGTTCGGCTTCCATTTCAATTACAGTGCTGCCGCTGACAGAGGCGGCAAAGGCCGGCTGGCCGGTCCATCCCAGCGAGCCGTCCACATACACCTGCCCCAGTACTGTGCCGGACCCCTCAACATCGATGCTAATGCGCGAGTTGATAACCGACTCTCCGCGAAAATAGGGCGAGTCCGGTAATTCAAGGGACAAATCGCGCACCGATAGAGTAACCGGCGGCGCCCCGCTCACCGCCGCCGGGACGTTGAGTGTGGCACTGACCGGATTCCCCCAGGCGTCCCGCCCTTCAACAACATAACGAAGAAAGAAAGACCCCTCGCTGCCGGAACCCAAGGCCTTGGCACGATCGAGTGCACTCAACTCTACAGTGCGCTGCAAAGATTCGGTAAAGCCGGCGGGAACCGAAAGATCGGTACTCTCGGTAAAGCCGCGGTCTTCGCCCCACTCTGGATAGATACGGTCTTCCCGGATCGAACTTATATCGATTGTTCCCGAACCTCCGGCGGATATATCAATCTCAATACCCTTGCTGGACTCGCCGGCACCGAACACCAAAGAAGAGGGACTCGCCGACAGACTGAACTGCCCAGCTCCGGCCGCCCCGTCGTCCGGCTCGTCCGGATCATCCGGCGGCTCCTCGCCGCCTAGAATCAAAACGCCGTCGGATTGGCCTTGAGCATAACCTGCTGCAATAACATACTCATCATTCGGATCAGACTTATTCCTGGCAACAGCATATACGTGCAGATAATATAATTTTCCTATTTCGAGGGTTTCTCCTAAATCCTCATGAGTTATCTCCACTTCACCATTTGTCATTTCAGGATTTGGAACTAGTTGGTATTCAGTGTATTTTGGCTGTGTATCTGTACTTTCAAAAAATTCTAGTTTCCAGTAGGGATCATAGTCATGCGGAATATCCCAATACCCAAACGTTCCTAACCAGTTACCATAATATATTGTAGTACTTATTTGCTCATCGATGTCATTTTCATATTCACGCCCGTCCCACACATCAATTTCTTGACCAAACAGAACGGCGGGAACGAGTAACAAGATAAGAAGGAACGCCTTCTTC
>CAZRWN010000054.1:18150-19398 GCA_964603735.1 uncultured Sediminispirochaeta sp.
TTGACCAAACAGAACGGCGGGAACGAGTAACAAGATAAGAAGGAACGCCTTCTTCACTACATTGTCACTTTACCTCTACGCTGGTTCGCTGCAAGCTAATAAACAGCGATTGCCGTGACAAAACAAGTGCATTCCTACTGTGAGCCAGTGGGGGGATTTGCTTGAATCTTAATATAATTATAAACCCGGCCTTTTCATACGTAAAGCAGAGTTTTCAAAAAAGCCCAGGTACGCTCCCGGGTATTGTCCCTTTAAACGGTTTTCAGCTACTCTTGAAGAATCACGAAACTACTATTGAGGGGCCGGGATTATGCAGACAACTTACAACTGGGGAATCATGGGCGCCGGGATAATCGCCCGCAAGATGGCCGATGCCCTGCGGTCCACTCAACGCGCTACACTGCTGCGGGTCGGCTCAAAAAGCCCGCAGCGGGCCGAAAGCTTTGCCCGCGAGCTGGAAGTGCCCCGCTACGGCAGTTACGCCGATTTACTGCAGGATCCGGAGATCGATGTAGTCTACGTGGCCACCACCCACAATTTTCATTATGAAAATGCCGCGGCGGCCCTGAAGCACGGAAAGCATGTGCTTATCGAAAAACCCTTTACGGTAAACGCCGCGCAAGCCGACCGGCTTATCGCGCTGGCCGCTGAAAAGGACCTCTTTTTGATGGAGGCAATCTGGACCAGGTTTCTGCCGAGCTGGAAGAAGATGCGCGAGGTCCTCCAGGAGGGACTCATAGGCAAGGTAAAGTACATCGACCTCTCCTTCGGAAAGTTCGCTCCCCCTCAGTACCAGGCCCGCCTAAACGATCCGGCCCTGGCCGGAGGAGCTACCCTCGATATGGGAATATATTCGCTCTCATACTGCTGTTATCTGCTGGGTGAAATACCCCGCAGCAGCAATTCAATGTGTACCTTAAATTCAGCAGGGGTGGACGATTTTGCCTGCTACCAATTGAGCTTCCCATCCGGTGCCATGGCCCAAATCGCAACCGGATTCAATCTCTGGATGGACAGCCGGGCGCTTATCTATGGAACCGAAGGGGCGGTCAGCTTTCACGACTTCAGCAGCGGAGACCGGTTTACCCTCCACAGCCACAACGGCGGCAACGAGATAGTCACCACAGAGGATATCGCCCTCGAGCATCGGGAAAACGGCTTTGCCTATCAGGTGGAAGAAGTGATAACCTGCCTTGATCAGGGAAAACGTGAGAGCTCGCTTATCTCTCACCAGGAGACCCGCGATAT
>CAZRWN010000055.1:0-19205 GCA_964603735.1 uncultured Sediminispirochaeta sp.
TCCTCCATAAAGATTGTAACAAAAAAAGTCTACTTTTGCTATCAGTAAACCGATCCAGGTTTGATTGTGCAGGCGATTACCGGTATAGAGAGTCTCACCCTTCTATACGGTTCGGCCAGAGTATACCATCCCTTCTTAAGTCGGACGACTTTTCCTCTCTCTACCTTTCCCTGCACTATCTCTGGGCGATGCGTATTTTTGGGGACATGATTTTCCCGACTTCGGCCACTACTTCCCCCACAGCTCGAGGAATCGCTGCCGCAGAGGATTCAGCGCGGCATAAAACCAGGGATACTCTCCGGATTCAGTCTCTTTTTGTGGGTCAGCGCCTGCTTCGAACAGCAGTCGCAGGGTATCGGGCGCTTCGCCCAGCACCGCATACATCATGAGCGTACGTCCCGCCGCGTCCGCGCGGTCCGGGTCCATTCCTGCATCCAGTAAGTCCTGGAGCGTGTCGACCTGGTTGTAAAAGGCGGCACTGAATGCATCCGGAGGAGTGTTGCCCCGCAAGGTCGCACTCATCCTTATCAGCACCTCCCACTTTGTGCTGTACGCCTTTTTGGGTTGGTCGTAATCGACTTTGGCGAGCTCCGCGAGAATTTCACGCAGGATCTTCTCTTCTCTTTTGGCATCCAGTTCTGTTAATGCGGCGGATCTGAAGCGGCGGTCAGCCTTTTGCCCGAGAATAACCCTCTTCAAGAACTTCAGGTCGCGCGAGCTGTACTCCAGCGGAGAGGGCAGGTCCCACTCGTTCAATGGAAGCATGAAATAGAGCCTGTTCCCTGACCGGGCAGATAGAGGGAATAATTACTGAGGAAATAGATATCCTCTCCATTGCGCATCCCGTCTAAATGGTTCCACTTGGTCTGTACCATCGCTTTCTTCTGGGCCCAGGCGGGAAATGCCCCCGCCGAAAGAAGCAGGAGCAGGATTATCATGATTTTACACAGGGAAGATCGTATGGGCATAGCGGTTAGCAGCCCATCATATGCGGTGCGCTTATTGTCGACTGTTCCGCCGCCCCGCTTGTGGTCATGCAACTCGATATTACTTCCATACGATCGATCCTTGTTACATCTCGTATGCCTTAATTGTAGCCTTATATAGTTGGATTAGGTAGGAAAAAATGCACCCAATATCCGAGTGTCTGTAGAAGCGGTGGACTACCACAGCGTACGTTACAAAACTTTCGACGTCGCAACTTCTATTTTACATATGTTGAGTACTACTGGCCGCAATACAGCAGCTGGTCGCGCAGGTCCTCGATCTCTTTGCTCCAGAAGGCACTGCTGCCCCAGTGGGGGTGTTCGACCCTGAAGCGGCGGTCGTTGCGCTGGCGGGCCGACCAGGCCAGGTAGTAGAGCATGCGCATGGCCCGCAGCGGCTCTATTAGCCTTTTTTGGCCGTAGTCAAAGGGCAGGAACTGCTCGTAGCCCTCGGCAATCAGGTTGAACTCCTGGGGGCAGTCATCCATCCGCGAGGGCAGCAGCAGCCACAGGTCCTGGATGGCCGGGCCGAGCATCATGTCGTCGAAGTCGATCAGCAGCAGCCCCTCTCCGGGCCGCTCGAGGATATTGCCCCGGTGGCAGTCGCCGTGGACTCTCTGCAGGGGTATGTCTTCGAACAGCGGCTCGATGCGACGGCGGATTTCGCCGGCCAGCTCGAAGAACTCCTGTCGGTGCTCGGGATGCACCGCATCGCCGGCATCCAGTTCCTGTAGACACTGCTCAATAATCTGGCCGGGCAGACAGTACTGACGGTGTTCGGCGCTACTGCGGCGGGCAGCGGTGTGCATGCGCCCCACCAGAGCTCCCAGCCGCAGCCAGTCCTCCTGGCTCTCGGCGTCGAAGTTGCGCCCGCCCCGTTTGTGAAACAGGGCAAAGTGATACTCCTGCACCCCGCCGGTCGATGCGCCGGCCGGGCCGTCCTGCCCACTCTCGCCAGCATCAACCAGCTCCATCACCGCCAGTGTATCGCCATCGGCGTCGGGCAGTGGAGCGACGGCGGGTATGTCGATTTCCACGCAGTCCTGAATAAAACGGTGCTCCTCAAGGATCGCCTCCTCGCTCCAGCGGCCGGGGCGATAGAACTTGACCATATACGCCGGTCCGTCCTCTTCACGCAGTTCGTATACGCGGTTGATGTAGCTGTTGTACTGAATGATGTTGCCGTCCAGGCGCAGTCCGTAAGCTCCCTCCACCGCCTTCAGGACGGTATCGGGAGTCAGCAGATCAAAGTCGCCGGCCGGCTGCGAGTCGTGAATGCTGTTCATAACCCCTGCTTATGCTGTTCGTATTTCTACTGTGTCGATGCGGTCGCCCTGTTCAATTTTGTCGACCACCTCGGCGCCTTTCATTACCTTGCCGAACACGGTGTGCCGGCCGTTCAGGTGGGGCTGCGGGGAGTGCGTGATGAAAAACTGGCTGCCGTTGGTGTTCGGTCCGGCATTGGCCATGGAAAGTACCTTGGCCTCGTGTTTCAGCGGATTGCCCTTGGTTTCATCTTCAAAGCGATACCCCGGGCCGCCGCGGCCGGTTCCGGTCGGGTCTCCGGTTTGCACCATAAAGTCGTCGATAACCCGGTGGAAGAGAACCCCGTCGTAGAAGGACTGCTCGGCCAGAAATACGAAGTTGTTCACCGTTTTCGGTGCGTGCTCGGGAAACAGCTGCAACTCTATATCGCCTTTACTGGTTTTAAGGACCGCAAAGTACTGCGCGTCCGTGTCTATCTGCATCTGCGGGGGGGTGTCCCATTTTTGTGTGCTCATTATTTCTGCTCCTGTAGTCTGTATTTTTGCTTTGCTACACTCAATGTACTGTATTCTGCGGCGGCTGGCAATGCGGCGGGCACTCTTGAGCTCAAGCCTGGAGGATCAATTTTTCCAATGGCCCGGTCCCGGTCTTCATGATACTATATTTCGACTGCTTCACAAGGAGACCTATAATGAGTAAAAACCAGCAACGGATTCGCGCTCTCTCCGATTCCTTCGGCACCTGGTATGAAGATAAAGAGAAATTGAAAGCGGGCCGCATGACGGCTCATCTGCATCCCTATACCGCGATGTTCTCGCCGATCCGGATAAACCGCCTCAGCATAAAAAACCGGCTGGTGATGGCTCCGATGGGAAACATCAACATGGCCGAAGAGACCGGCCGGCCCAATGCAAAGATGATCGAATACTTCACCGCCCGGGCGAAGGGCGGGGTGGGGCTGATTACCTCGGGACTGGTACCGGTGAGCCACGGCATAGACCCGTCGGTGACCGAACTCGACCGGCTGAGCTATTTCCCGCGGATCGACCGCAGCCGCTCGAATCTGGCCGGCTGGCGCGACCTGGCCGAGCGTTGTCATGTCCACGGCGCGCGTTTCTTTATCCAGCTGACCCCAGGTCTCGGACGGGTCGGGTCGCCCGAATGTATGGTGAACAAATTGAAAATGCCGGTCTCGGCCTCCTGGAATCCGAACTTCTACATTCCCGCAATTCCATGCCGTCCACTGTCGGGCCGGCAGGCGAAGAAAATCATCAAAAACACCGGCCAGGCGGCGGCGGACGCCAAGGCTATGACTATTGACGGGGTGTATCTGCACGGGCACGAGGGCTATCTGCTCGAGCAGATGACAAACCCCGCGTTCAACCGCAGAAAAATCGGTGCGTATTCTAATTGGACGCGCTTCGGCACCGACTTGGTGCGGGAGATCAGGAGAAGAACCGGTGATGCGTACCCGATTATGTACCGCATTGATCTCTCCCTGCTGTTGAATGAGACCTACGGGGAAAAACTGACCACCATCAAAAGCCTGAAGAAGTTCAGGAACGAGCGGAGCGTCGATCAAACCCTGGAGTATATGCAGGCCCTGGTACGGGCGGGGGTGGACCTGTTCGATGTAGATCTGGGCTGTTACGATAACTGGTGGCTGCCGCATCCTCCCGGTTCAATGGCTCCGGGATGTTATCTCGAGGTGGCTCAGTTGGTAAAAGAGCACTTTGCCGCCCGCGGCATCAAGTCAAACGCCGGCCAGGAGGTGCCGGTGGTGGCTGTGGGCAAACTGGGCTATCCCGACCTGGCCGAGCAGGCCCTGCGGGATGAGAAGTGCGACATGCTCATGCTCGGTCGTCCACTTCTGGCCGACCCCGAGTGGCCCAACAAGGCCTTCGCCGGCCGGGTCAGCGACATTACCCCCTGCATCGGCTGCCAGGAGGGCTGCATCAATGAGTTCGTAGAGGGTGGCCATCCGCAGTGTGCGGTCAACCCCCGAACCGGCTTTGAAGATCTGTACAACGGCAGCGAGCTATCACCGGCCGGCCAGGCCGGGCGAGCCGGGCAGGCCGGGCAGCCCAAAAATGTGGCGGTTATCGGCGGCGGGCCGGCCGGAATTATCTGCGCTCTGACCGCCGTCCAGCGCGGCCACCAGGTGCGCCTTTACGAGGCCCGCGAGGAGGTCGGCGGAATGCTGATACCCGGCTCGCAGCCGGCCATCAAATTCGACATCATCAACTATCTGGACTATCTTAGACACGAGGTCGCAAAGGCACACAAGCAGCGCGGGTTGAAGCTGCGTACCTATACCGCTCCCGGCGCGGATGAGCTGAAAAAGAAGAACTTCGATGTGATCGTTCATGCAGTCGGCTCGCAGCAGAGCCGCCCGCCGGTACCTGGAATCGATGCGGAAAATGTGCTGTTCGCGGTAGATGTACTGCGAAATCCTGCCCTAATCGGGGATTCACAGAATATCGTTGTTGTCGGCGGCGGGGTAGTGGGCTGCGAAACCGCCTACTTTCTGTCCCAGGAGAAGGGCCGAAAGGTAACCGTAGTGGAGATGCTGCCCCACTTCATGCCCGGGGTCTGCACGGCCAACCGGGGCTGGCTCATCCATTATCTGGAGCAACAGCAGGTGCCGTTGCTCAACTGTACCCGCCTGAAAGCGGTACGTGGAAAGGAGGTCCTGCTGAGCCGCAACATCTCCAGAACGGTTCCCGATCCGTACGTGACCTGGGCGCCCCTCCTGCCGGAGAACATTGAAAATCCCTTCGCCAAGGTAATCAAGGAAGAACTGCAGGATCAGACGGTACCCGCGGATCTGGTGATTTTGGCCGCTGGTGCTCTCCCGGACGAATCTCTGTACCGGGAACTGATACGCTCCAATGCTGCTGACGATATACGCATAATCGGCGACTCTTTCGAGATGGGCAAAATCCTGGAGGCTACCCGCGCGGCGTATTCGGTAGGTGTGTCGATATAGGTTAATATTATTTATAGTGTTAAAAATCTTGTGGTCTCCACTCAGAACACACTACATATAGTGCTTTGTTAGCTGAGAAGGCACTATATATAGTGCCTTTGATCCGCGTACCACAAGTTTTTTAACACTACAACAGTGTTTCGGGTGTACACTTAAAGCAGGAGACTGTTGTGGATCCCGAAAGGTGGATAAAGGAAAGAACATTTCACCACTCCCAGTTTTCGGACCTGAATGAGCTGGTCGAACTCAAGCGGCGGCAGGGGCTGAGCATCTCTCTCTGTCTTCCGACACTGAACGAAGCCAAGACCATCGGCAGAGAAGTACATATTATCCGGCGTCTGTTGATGAAGAAGCATCCGCTGGTGGATGAAATTTGCGTGGTTGACAGCGGCTCGACGGACCGAACCCGCCACAACGCCCGCAAGGCGGGAGCCGAGGTTTTCCTGGCCGAGCAGATTCTCCCGGAACTCGGCTCGTATCGTGGGAAGGGGGAGAATCTGTGGAAAAGCCTCTACCTGACCAGGGGCGATATTATTGTCTGGGTCGATGCGGATATCAGAAATTTTCATCCCCGGTTTATCTACGGACTGATCGGCCCGCTGCTGCACAACCCCGGGATAGAGTATGTAAAATCCTTCTACCGCCGCCCCATCAAGGTGGGGCGGCGGATTATACCGGGTGGCGGGCGGGTCACGGAGCTGATGGTCCGCCCCTTTCTCAATCTGCTGTTTCCCGATCTGGCCATGCTGGCCCAGCCCCTCTCGGGCGAATACGCCGGGCGGAGAAGCCTGCTCGAGCAGGTCCCGTTTTTCACCGGCTATGGTGTGGAAATCGGCCTGCTTATCGATATAGAACAGCGCTCCGGGATGCAGGTCATCGCCCAGGTGGATATGGATGTGCGTATCCATCGTAATCAGGCCATCGAAAACCTCCGCAAAATGTCGTATGTCATTCTATCGATACTGCTTCACCGCTCTGAACAGCTGGGAAAGATCGCCCTTTTAGAGCGAATGGGACACCAGCTTCACCTCATCCATAAGGGGGATGAAGGGTATGTGTACGATGCCGAGGATATCGGCGGCCGGGAACGCCCGCCCATGCTTTCGGTTCCCGCCTATCAGCAGCGCTACGGGCTGCAGCCTGAAGATGCGGCCCTGGTGGAGGCATACCAGCTTCCCCGCGGCGGCAGAAGCTGCTTTTCCCGGCTCCCCGATGAGTCCTTTATTCAACTTGAATTGAGAGGGCGCAACCGAGAAGAGATAATCCGAGAGCTGGTGGACCTCCCCGCCGCTCAGCACAACCTTAAGAATTCCAAAGAGATTGTAAAGGGGTTGTTGAACCGCGAGAAACGCCTGAGTACCAATTTAGGTCATGGTGTTGCCATTCCGCACTTCGTTACCAGTCAGCTCGAAGACACCTTAATCCTCTTCGGGCGCTCGGCGAAGGGAGTCGATTTTCGATCTTCCATAATCAAGCGTCCGGTATACCTGGTTTTCATAATCCTCTCTCCGCCGCATAAACAGGAGGAGTACCTGCAGATCCTCACCTGCTTTGCCCGGCTATTGCGACACCGTAAGGTTATCCAGGATTTCCGCGAAGTGTCCACTCCGGCCGAAGCCGTCGCACTGATGAAAAAATACGATGCCCTCATCAAGCTCCAGTCCCAGCTCAAACTGCGGCTGTTGATTTAAGAACGCGGATTAAAGAATATCCAAAAAAAACACTTTCTGATATACTGTTATATAGTACACATATTCACCAAAATTTGGAGTAATTTGATAAATGGCGAAAGATAATTTAGAAGAACACAAAGAAGATTTTGCAACACTTTTTGAAAATAGTATTTCAGAAATGGATTCACTGGAGCCCGGACAACAGATAGAGACTACTATAGTCTCCATTTCAGGCGACTCTATTTTCCTTGAGTTGGGCGGCAAAAGTGAAGGCATTCTTGACAGAGCCGAGCTGACTGACAGCGATGGTAAGCTCACAGTTGAAGAGGGCGATCAAATAAAGGCTTTTTTCCTTGAAACCAAAAACGGAGAGAAGCACTTTACCACTAAGATCAGCGCAGAGAAAGCCGGCAACGCGGTATTAGAACAGGCTTTTCAAAGTCAGATTCCGGTTGAAGGGGTCGTTGAAAAAGAGATCAAGGGCGGTTTCGAAGTCAAAATCGGCGAGACCCGGGCTTTCTGTCCATACTCACAGATGGGTCTGAGACGAATAGAAAGTCCGCAGGATTATATTGGCAAGCAATTCACCTTTAAGATTTTAGAATACAGTGAAAGAGGCCGCAATATTTTGGTTTCCAACCGAGTAATCCTGGAAGAAGAACACCGGCAAAAGGTTGAAGAGCTGAAACAGACATTGAAGGAAGGCATGGTTGTCACCGGTACCATAAAATCGGTGCAGGATTTCGGCGCCTTCGTTGATCTGGGCGGCGTACAGGCTTTGCTGCCGATCTCGGAGATCAGCCGCAGTCGCGTAGATAATATCAACGCCCTCTTTGCAGAAGGACAGGAGATCGAAGCCAAGATTATTAAACTCGACTGGCAAAACGAGCGCATCAGCCTTAGTATGAAGGCCCTGCTGCCAGATCCGTGGGATGAAGCCGCTTCGAAATATCCGGTTGGTTCAAAGCATACGGGAGAAGTGGTGCGAATTACCAATTTCGGCGCCTTTGTCACCCTGGAACCGGGATTGGACGGATTGCTGCATATTTCCGAACTAAAAGGCGATTCAAGGCAGGGCAACCAGCAGGAGAGTGTGAAGAAGGGCCAAAAAATCACTGTTGCAATCAAGAGTCTCGACATGGAGCGAAAAAGAATCGGATTGAAGCGGGTTTCATCGACCCAGGAAGATGAAAATTTTCAGAAATATATAGATTCTGAAAAAGGAAATGAAGCCGAGACATATAATCCCTTTGCCGAGCTCTTGAAGGACAATCCCAAAAATTCGGATAAGGAATAAGCTTTATAAGCGAGTTAGCGCAGCGTCTTGAAATAATCGGGAAGAGGTGATTCAAAGATCATCTCTTCCATAGTAAATGGGTGGCTGATTTTCAAAAAACAGGAATGCAGAGCCAGCCTTTTTATGTTTTTATCGGTTCGTTGGTTTCCGTACACCCTGTCGCCGGCTACAGGATGCCCCTGTTCGGCACAATGCACGCGTATCTGGTTCTTTTTTCCGGTCAGCAGATCAATCAGCAGCAGACTGTAGTTTTTGGTTTTACGAATCACCTTATAGCGGGTCTTGGCCAGTGCGCCTTTGTCCGGATTCTTTACCGAATACATTCGGTGCATTCTGTTTTCAGCGAGATATGAGGTAATCAGGCCCTCGTTTTCTGTCAGATGCCCGTGCACAAGCGCATAGTACCTTTTTTCAAAATGTTTCCATTCACTCTGAAGATAGCGCTTTGCCGGTTCGGTCTTTGCAAAGATCAGCAGGCCCGAGGTATCCCGATCAAGCCGATGTACAATGAAAACCCGGTTGCGCGACTTACGGTTTCCCTTTTTGACATATTCATTCAACAGAAAATAAGCCGTATTCTCTTTGACCTTCTCGTTACTAACCGTGAGAAGGCCGCTGCTCTTATCCACCACTACTATGTAGTGGTCTTCAAAGATTATGTTCAAGCCTTTCGGATGAAATCTTTTGGGAACTGGTTTGAATTGCTTTTTGTCGGCTGGCATATGCTGCCGAGTCTATCACAGATTGATGAAATGGTACGGTTCACCGGGAGTTGATATGAACTAAATGAACTATCAGCTTGTTAAAATCGATAAAATGTGTCTTACATGTAATACAAGAGGATATAATGATTACTGTAAGACTTGATCCAGAGATCGAAGAAAGACTCCAACGGCTGGCTAAAGAAACTGGTAGGAGCAAAAGCTATTATGTAAAACAGGCCATTGAAAACTATTTTGAGGACAGAGAAGATTATTTATTGGCCCTATCAGTTCTTGAAAAGAATGAACCTAGGAAATCTATTACTGAGGTGAGAAGAGAGCTTGGCCTGGAGGATAAAACTTACCCGAACAGCTGAAAAGCAGCTTAAAAAGTTGGACCGCCAATGGCAGCAAACGATTCTAGACTAGCTGGAGTTTGAACTAGCTATTTTGGATAATCCCAGAACCCGAGGCAAAGCTCATCCCATTGTCTTACTCCAAGAAGGCCGCCATATTCCCTCCAGCAAAAAAAAGCACACCTTTCGGCGTGCTTTTTTCTTAACGGGCTGGGTGTGCTCCGGCCTCGGGCTTGCCGCCCTTCAGCCTGCGCAACACCCTCGTGTTTTTCTGACGAAAAACACTGGGGTTCCCCAGGTATGAAAAAGGCAGCCCGCCTGTCGGCGACCTGCCTTTTTTTCGGGCTGGTCTCGGATTACGCTGCGCGTAATCCATCGACTTCGTGTTTTTCTGACGAAAAACACTGAGGTACCCCAGGTATGAAAAAAGGGACCTGTACGGTCCCTTTTTTTCGGGCTGGGCGGATTTGAACCGCCGACCCCATGTCCCCCAGACATGTACGCTAAACCACTGCGCTACAGCCCGTTGCATAATGTGCGAAGAAAAAAGTAGCATAATGGCGCGGGAGTGTCAACGGGCGGGAGGGGGGTAATACACCTGCGGGGAAATGTGATACCGGTAATTGATATGCGGCTTCGGTTTGGTCTGGAGTTGTGGCAGTACGACGGCCGGACGGTGATAAGCGTGCTAAAGATCAAGGACTACTCTATAGGCTTTATTGTGGATACAGCCACGGAGGTACAGGATATTCCCGAAAAGAACATCGTCCCGCCGACGAGTTTTCAGGAAAGTAGATGGAAGAATAAGTATATTGCCGGTTTGGGTATAATAGACGATCAGGTTATTATACTGCTGGATATGGAAAAGCTTGTGGGGAGAGAAGATTTAGAGGCTATTCAGTCGGGGGAGGTTGTTTTACAGAGATATCCACGGGACCACGCATCCTGAATAACAGTGTGTTCCGGTTTTGAGAGATAATTTCCAGGTTCTCCGAGGGGCCGAGTTCGAGTTCTCGGAGGTCGGTCTGCTCGGATGTGAACTTAACAGGTAGATCCAGAAAGAGAAAACCCTCCCAGTACCCGTCTTCTATCCTTACCCCCGGGGTATCCTTATGCAGTTGCACCGTGTGCAAGGAAATATCCGATACCCCCTGAAGACCGGAAACCGTCAGTTTGGAGAGGGGACCGGCATCTTCAAAATGGGTTTTTAGCTGCGTACGAATAATAGAAGGCCGATTTTCGGCAAAATAGTACATTTTGTCTATATCCCGCTGCCACAGTTCCATGGATTGCGGCCAGTTCCAGCGCGTAATCTGCCGGGGCATCTCCTCTTTTATCCGGTTTACCCGCTGCGTCACGTGTTCGGCCGCCCTCTGTTCGTGGGCCGTGGTGGAGAGGTGTACCGCAAAGCGCTGAAGAAACTCATGGCGGATCTCTTCGACATCCATCAGGCGGTGGTTCAGCTGGAACCGTTCCTCCTCGCGGGAACGACGGTCGGGGTCGTAAAACGGGTGCTCTTCGGAGTAGGTAAAGACCCACTCAACTATATCGAAGGTAGTGCTGAACTTATGGCCGAAGGAAAAATCCGTATCGAACATAAGGGGACGCCATCTCCCGTCCCGAGGACCATCTTTGTCTTCAAAATCCGGTCCTTTGTAACGCCACCAGCGTGCATTATTAAATGGCCAGTCGTAATTACCCGCATACAGCTGGGCAAAAAGGTAATCCAAATAGTCGCTTACCGGGATGTACTCATCTATTGCTTCCCACGTAGTCAGTGCTCCGGAAAAGAGTTTTTCCCGAAACTCAAAAAAAGGCTCTTGATCACCTTCTTTTCCTACATCGACGACCCCTTCATCCTCGAGTATTACCACTCTGTCCCTGGGAATGCCGTAATGGGTTTCGAAATAGTGCTGGTCGTAACGGTCCCGTATATTGTGTATGCCCCAGTACTCTCCATTTATGTAGAGAACAGAGGGTCTGGAGTGCTGGGTTTCGAAAGGAAGGTGCTGCACCAGGGTTTGCAGGGTGGAGTCGGTGAGCATCGCGCGGATCCAGTCGTTTCCCCCGTTGCGCAGGATGAGTCGATTGTAATCGTCCAGCTCCTTGGAAGGAAAAAACCGATGACTCATTCGCGCAGTTCCGTAATCGCTTCTGGAATAGAGCCGTAATGATTTTTGGGAAAATTCCCGTGTGTAGTTACCGTGGATTCTTACCCCCATGGGTTGGGCCAGTACGCGCGAATGGTCGGACTCGAAAAACTCGACGTGGGCCTCCCGTTCCCACTCCTTACCGCGCTGCATATAATTTTCCAAATCACCCGTGCCGGGTACATATATGCCGTGTTTTGGACTAAAAAAATTATCCCTGTTCGAAAGAATGCTCCAGACGGGAAGCTTGTGATGCTGTGCCCCCTCTTTTGGTACGAAAAAGCTTGCTTCCCGGTAGCCCGAACTGGTATCTCCTGAAATTGCGAGGCCACGAATAACTGCGGCCTTTGGAACATCTTCAGCCGGGGGCTGGGAGGCTAAATCGTCCGTACGAGAGGTGGTAACGATCTCGGAAAGCTCGTTCTCTCGGTTTATAAGTTCCTCGATATCGATGGGTTCACGATACTGATGGGTTCGGGTTCGGGTTTTTTTGTCCATATTTTTCCATTGCTCATCGCTGAGTATGTGTTCCGGATCCGGTCGGGAACCGTCGGTGGTGTAATAGATTTCGGCATCGGCCAGGGAGCTCTTCATCTCAAGCTCGAAGGGCTCGTCGTAAAAGCCGGGATCATGACTGAATGATATGGGAGAGGCGATTTTAGGGGACTCCTGATCATACACATCCTCTTTGTACAGGGGCTCTATCCTGATATCATCTATAGCCAGGGCACTGCGGGAATCTCCTTCGGTAAATTCGTTGTTGGAGTACTGCCATCTAAAGTATGCCGTCTCTCCAGGTGTGAGGGGAGTAAAAGCATCTACCCCTTTTTCCGTTTGTCCCCGGAGTTCAGAGATAATAAAACTACAGTGTACCCGTGCTCTGTTTTCCTCTTTGCTTCCATCATAGACTTCCCCCGCGTGGTCCCCGACAGCTTCGCCGAGGGGGTTTGCGGTTGAAAGAATTTCCTCGATGGAGCCGTAGCCCTCGGGTTCGGTGTGAAACTTGAGACGAATACGATTATCCCTCTCTCCGAGATACCAGGCCTCTACCTCGTAGGAAACGGAAAAACCGTAGATCCGGCGGTCGGTTTTATTAGTATACTCGAGAAAAAGCCGTGCATCCTCCAGCCCTGCTTCTCCCCGCTCCCTTATACCAAAGGAAAAATCCTCTCCGTCGGCGGTAAAGGCGCCAAAACCGAGAAACTCATCCTCCCGTTCAGGGTCCGTTCTGTGTATGCCGGTATAGGGATAGAAAGAATGGCCGATCTTATTGCCTTGGCCGTCATGACCGGACACAAACATTCCCTCGGGAAGACTCGCTTCGGTTCCCCGGTACTCGTCAAAATCGATAACTCTAATCCCTGTTTGTGTTCTCTCTTCTTTATTATTTCCAGCCCAGGTGATAAGAAGAACTCCGGAGATAAGAATAAGTCCGATAAGAGGTAAAGCAATGAGGTTTATCTTACTGCGTAATTTTTCGCTTCCCTTCATGGTATCGTTACTCCGGCAGCTCCTGGGGCCTTCTTTGGGCGATGTTTTCCCAGTATTCTTGTAGTACCCCATAGCCGGCGGCGGATTCGGAGATAGGATTCTCTCTTATATCAACTTCCGCAAAGATGTTCTCCCGGGGGTCGTCCTGCAGAGCACCTTGTTTCATCAGTTCGGAGAGCACATTCAGCTCCTGCACACCTGTTTCACGGAGATTAAGGCGCTGCAGGTTGGTCAGCTCGGCCAGGACACGTACATCATCCTTAACAGGTACACGGCGCAATATCAATGTTTCCAGGGAGTGTAAGTGTGCCAGGGGCAGGATGTTCTCAATACGCTCATTGGAGTGGAGGTTTAGGTATCGCAATGATGTGAGGTTGCCGAGACCATCGATACGGCGTAAATCGTTATCCCTCAGATTGAGGTATTCCAGCCTTGCTAATACTGAAAGTGGATCGGCTGCATTTTCGCTAAGGCGATTGTCCCGCAAATTAAGATATCGCAGTCGAACGAGCTTGGATAGGGCCCCTATATCTTCTATGTGGTTGTAGCTGAGGTCCACACGTTCGAGCTCGGTAAAGGAGGAGAGTATATCTATGTTGGAGATGCGGCGATGTTCTCCGGGGTTTTCTGGATGAGAGGGACCTCGGTTGTTTGCCAATTCGAGCTCGCGCAGCTCCGGCAGTTCGGAGAGGGCATCGAGGTGTATTTCCTGCAGGTCCTGGATGTTATTGTTGGAAATTTTGAGAGTTTGCAGCTGTCTCAGTTTGGCAAGCGGAGTTAGATCGGGAATCCTGTTTTCGGAGAGATTGATGTGAATGAGGTTGGGCAGACTTCCTATACCTTCAAGGTTCTCTATCCCCCGCCCTGATGCATCGAGGGTGGTTATTCTTTGAAGTTCGCTTTTAGACACGTGTCTGCCCTCCTGCTCCAACGCTTCGCGGACGGCTGACTCTAGAGCGAGGTCATGAAAGCGCCCGGTATCGGAGAAAACCATCATGAGGATATACAGAATTGTGAACAAAAGGAGTCCGAAAGTTGCAGCGATGAACAGTCGATTTATACGTTTCATGGTGCAACCTGTCTCGGAGTGACCATGTTGGGACGGATAATCTCTATTCCCTGCCAGTACTTACTATTTGCGCTGAGCTTGAGCAACTGCTGTTTTACCAGACCAGAGAGCCATGGGGGCTCTTTCCCCCTCGTCTTTATTTCGAGAATTACACGCTTAGGGCGGTGGGGCTTTAGTATCGGACTATCCGGAAAAAGTGTAGCTGCACGGGTGCTGACCACGTTATGATCCATGGTTATTCTTACAGGGGAACGATCGAGAGAGGTAAAACCTTCTCTGCGGTATTGCACCAGGCATACCGGCACGAGTTGCCTCACCCTCCGCAGGCGTTCGAACTCGCAGACAGTTTGATCTTGATAGTTCAGCCAGCTGCCGGTTTTGACAAAGTGTTCGTATTCAGAAAAATCTACAAAGGAGCTGAATTTTTTCATAGAGTTGCCCTGCCTGGTCTTGAGTTCCACCGATACTCTATCGCACTCCTGTTTGTGGTCGGTATAGGCGCGAATTCGCAGTTTTATCCGGCCGAAGTTGCCGTCTTCCTTTTCATACCATGCACGATAATCTCTGGTATCGTAGTAGATGCTGCGCACGAGGTATGTTCCGCCTTCCTTTCTGGAGAAGAAGTCACGTTGTGTAAAGGGAACAATAGCGTTTCTTATACGATAGTATGTTTCCAGGTTAAGTATATATTTACGCTCGAATCGTGATATAGGGTTCATCTACATAGGAAGGGCCAACTGAGGGGTAAGCAGAGAGACTCGGCTTACACTGTCGAGCTGCTGCAATTCCGCTACCACCTTCCGTACCTCCTTCTCTTTTTGCCGGGCAAAGCGCAGTTCGTAGGTAATTTCCCAATTTTTTCCGTCTACCTCATGATTCCTGAGCTGTACGTTGGCTGAGCGATTGCGTACGATGCTTTCTATGTCCTCGCTCATATGGTTTTCATGTCCCGAAATAACGAGAATAAATTCCGCATGAAGGGCGCGGCCGTATTTGAGCAGGTAAAAACTGGTCAGTAGTATTGTAATAATTCCCGTTGCAAAAATTGAAATCGTCCAATTGAGGGTACCGGTTCCAAGGCCTATGGTAATAGCCCAGAACAAAAAGACCATGTCCCGGGTATCCTTGATGGGAGTGCGGAATCGGATGATCGAAAGCGAGCCAACGAGGCCAAGAGAAAGAACCAGGTCTCCCTGTATAAAAAACATTACCACACTTACAATTGGTGCCAGCAAGACAAGGGTAGAGAGAAAGCCACTTTCGTAGTTCATTCCCCGGTGAGTATAACGGTATACCGTTGCTATTAACAGGCCGAGGAAAATGGAAAGTACAATAGAAACTGAAAAGTCTATAATCTGCTCATTGGGTAGCACAACTATTCCTATAATTCTATCCACTGTATTAGTTCCCTTCATATTTTGAAACATGTTCTTGTTTGTATATTACTATAAAAGGAAAGTAAGTTCGAGAGGGTAAATTAAAAAGCTGTCTAATGCCCAAAGATTGCCCGGCGGAGAGTTTCTCCGCCGGGCAGATATATATGCAGATTTCTTCCTTTAACGATCTTCCAGTTCAAACTCTACACGTCGGTTTTTCCACCTGTTTTCATAATCGTCATGGGGAAACAGGGGCTCACTGCCGCCGCGGCCTACCGCTGAAAGGCGTTCCTCGTCCACGCCCCGCTCAACCAGGGCCTCTACAATAACTTCCGCTCGTTCCTCTGAAAGGGGCAGCAACACTTCTTCCTGTTCACGTTCCATTTGCTCACCCTCGTTATAGATGTGCAGTGCGTGTCCCTCCACGAGAACATTCTGATCGGGATACTCCTTCAGCAATGCTGCAATTTCATCCAGGGTTTCCTGGTTTTCCTCTACCACATCCGGGGCATCAAGATTATTAAAATCAGCTTCAAAAGGGGCGAAGCGAATCCCGGTAATGCGGAACCGCAGATCCCCTTCCTGGTCTTCTTCAACCAGGATTCCAATGGGAACAGTCCGTTCTGCAGTGGATTCATTTCCGACCGAGTCAGTAACGGTTACCGAGACTGTATAGTCCCGGGCGGACTCGGGCAGCTGGTCGTCTTCATTTCTGCCGTTCCATGTGAGGGTGTTTTCTACTTCCTTTTCATCCCCAAGCCGAGTGAATACGTCTCCCTCGGGGTCATACACCGTCACCCGCTGCTTCGCTATGTCGGTTTCATCATCGGTCTCGATAGTTATTTCAAGCTCGGTGTCTGCATCATCTGCGCCGGGATAAAAGGGGGTGGGTTCTACATCTACCCTAACCGACGGCGCATCACGGTCAAGCAGAAATACTTCTGACTCGGCAGTCGCGCGATTGCCGGCCCGGTCAGTTGCATGCAGAACGTACCGGTATTGCCCGGTTCCCGCTTCTTCTCCGCGATTTGTCTGGCCGTTCCATGAAAAGGTATCCGGCAGTTCTTCTTCCCACTTCTCTGTGAGAGTTGCCTCGTCCTCGCCCTCCGGTATGATACTGCCTTTCCATTGCTCACCACCTTGTGTGTCTTGGGTCAAGGTAATCTCCTGGTTCTCCTCAGGTGAGAATTCTTCTTCCTCAAGGGAAACCTCTACTGATGGAGGGGTCACGTCCAGTTCCACCGGTCGGGTTTCGGCTGATTCGGATTCGCCGTTGCGGAATGTAACCTTCAGGCGGGGAGTATACTCCCCCTCTGGAAGCATGTCGTCATCGGATCGTCCGGAAAAGGTGAACGAATCGGGAAGGTCGTCGCTACCGGAGCGTTCCATAACCGAATCTCCGTCTTCATCGACAACATTAAAATCCCATTCCATAAGCTGGGCGTCTTCCTGAACTTTCGGTGTAAAGGTAACGGTATCCCGGATGTCGTCGTCATTAGGTGAGAAGGCTCCGCGATTCCGCTCCAGACTAAGCGACCGCTGTTCCGTATCCACCCGTATGTTATCCTGTGTTTTTGTTATGCGGTTTCCCGCTTTATCTCTGCCCCTGAGAACATACTGATACCGGCCGTCGTCTACAAACTCATCATCATTATTACGGCCGTTCCATTGGTGTTCTTCCGGCAGCTCATCGTCCCATTTCCATGCGGTAATTGTTTTATCGTCTTCATCGACAATACGGCCGATCCACTCTGTTGCATCCTCACCGTACTGTCGTATAGGCAGAACATCTCGTTCACCGTCGCTATCCGGCGAGAATACGTTGTAGGGCATTTCTATTTCCGCTTCCGGGGGCGAATTGTTTACCACTACAGTCACCGGCTCACTGCTGTCGGTTTGATCTGCGTCATTGGTCACCCTGACGGTCAACTGATACGTTCCATCATCAACAAACCGTGCTTTGTTATCCCGTCCGTACCACTGAATCTGATCAGGTATGTTCGAGATATACGCAACTTTTTGTTCTTCGGCAACACTTTCATCGGTAGATGCGCGATATCGATAGACCCCTTCACCATCCGAGTCTTCAACACGCACTTCATAGGAGATAATAGTAGTATTCTTCGGAGAAGAGGTGGCCATTCCGGTTTGGAAACTATCTTGCACCCCCGGCGAAGAAGCCGGTGATATGTAAACCTCGCCTTCAGCGAGGATTCGAACCTGCGGCTCCACCGATTGCCCGGTGCTTGCACAGCCGGCGGCGAGCAGCCCTGCGCCAAGTAGTACCATGAATAACTTCATTGTAAATATACTCTTTTTCATTTGAGTACCTCCTTATTATTAAAATTAATAACGAAATATTAAGAAAAGCTGGAGTAAAGGTTAAGATTTGGTCAAGCTATGAGACATGCATTCGCCCCAATAAAACACTTTACACCAGCAGTACGATTCCGTATTATGTTAGCACGTCTTAAACGGCCGAATCGACTTTGAAGGAAATACTCATGAATGGGCTTGCCACACTACTGTTTTGGACCAGACGATTTGTCCTTCGGACGACCCTAATGGTGCCGGTTCTGCTTCTGTTCGCCCTATCCTGTTCAGGAGAACAGAGTCCCACGTCTACTGGGAAGGTGTTCGAGGAGGTTCTCGAACCGGTGGTGACAGAGGTGCCTGTCGCGGGGCAAGAAGCGCCAAGCGGTGGAGCCCGACGGCTGATATTAGTCATTGGTGACGGCATGGGAGCGGAACAGATCCGGGCGGCGAGTCTCTACAAAACCGGTAGAGAAGAGGGTTTGGTTCTTCAGAGTCTTCCGGTGTATGCCGACATGGCGACACATAATGCGTCCCATGAGGTTCCCGATTCCGCCGCCGCCGGTACCGCCATGGCAACAGCAATAAAGGTTCAGAACGGAGTTGTCGGCGTTCGCCTTCCCGGTGAAGGAGAGGACCTCCCCTCAATCACCGAGCAACTCAGCGATAAGGGGTGGAAGGTAGGTCTGGTAACAACCGCCCATACGACTCACGCAACGCCTGCCGCCTTTGGTGCTCATGTGGCAAGCCGCCTGGACTACGACGGTATCGCCCGGGATTACCTTACCGTCTCTCGCCCACATATCATTTTGGGGGGCGGAGGATACGGAATGGACCCGGAGACTGTGGTCGAGGCGGGATATTCGGTGGTGACAAGCCGGGAGGAGCTTTCGTCGATGGTTTCCCACCGCAGCCCGGGGTACAGGATCGCCGGTTTATTCGGGGAGGGACACCTGCCGTATCTTTATGACGGGAGACCTGCGGATTTTCCGGGACTCGTAGAAATGTCCGCGGGTGCTGTGGAGTTTCTTGCTGCAACGGAGGATGATTTTTTCCTGATGATCGAAGCAGCCCGGATAGACCATGCCGGCCACGCCAATGATATCGAGCGCCTTATTCCGGAGGTTCTGGAGTTGGACGCCGTGGTCGAAATGCTGTTGAACCACCCTCTTCTCCAGGAGGACACACTCCTGGTGGTAACAGCAGATCACGAAACGGGTGGGCTTAGTGTCAATGATCTGTCCGAGGCTGGAACAATTCCGGAGGTCAGTTGGGCTACAATCTGCCACACTGCCGTGGATGTACCGCTGTTTGCCGGCGGGGTAGGGGCGGAGCGCTTCGCGGGGGTTTTTGACAACACCCTGCTTCACGGAGCGATGTGTGCAGCACTGGAACCGGACTCAGATGTCTGGCTAGCTATCGGTTCAACTATCCCCTCGGAAGAAGTGACGGCCCAGTAGCCTCCGTCAGGTTTAGAGTAGTGACTAATGGCTGTAATCCTGGCGTCATAAATTTCACTCGCTCAGAGCGAGTACAGC
>CAZRWN010000056.1:0-6713 GCA_964603735.1 uncultured Sediminispirochaeta sp.
GACGAAATGCTCGTACTTTTTGAAGGCCGGGTAGTAGTTGGCCGGCAGCATCTCGCTGTGGGTGTACACATCGACACCGGTTCCGGCGGTCTGCTTCAGCAGCTCATCCATGTCCTTCAGGTCGTGGCCGGAGATCAGGATGCCCGGATTAGCGCGAACGCCGATATTCACCTCGGTCATTTCTGGGTTCCCATAGGTTTCGGTGTTGGCGGTATCCAGCAGCTTCATGGTCTGCACGGCGGTTGAACCGGTTTCCAGCACAAGCGCGGTCAGTTCATCGGCACCGAGGTCTTGAGTGGTGGCGGCCAGGGCTTTGAAGATAAAGCGGTAGATCTCCATATCTTCAAAACCGAGAATCTTGGCATGGTCGGCATAGGCTGCGATTCCCTTCAATCCGTAGATCGTCAGCTCGCGCAGCGACCGAATGTCCTCGTTCTCAGTCGACAGTACGCCGACTAAAGCTGCTTTCTGCTGAAAATCACTTTTGCCGGTTCCACTCCAGGCGGCTGCATCGTGCATCCCCGCGGTGGAAATCCCGGCTTTCTCCGCCAGCGAGTCGCGCAGCCGGAGGGCGGTATCGATGAGTTTTACGAAGCGGTCTTCGTCGAAGTTGGCATTGGTTATGGTGGCAAACAGGGCTTCGATAGCGAAGCGGCCGGCTTCCCGTTCATCCGCTTCACTCAGCTTTCCCTGCGAGTGGATCAGTGCAATTCCCTTGAGGCTGTGAATCAGCAGATCCTGCAGATTCGCCGTTGGTTCTTCCTTGCCGCAGACTCCCTTGACGGTACAGCCTTTGTTGCCGGCGGCTTCCTGACATTGAAAACAGAACATTTACAGTTCCTCCTTGCATCGTGTAGTGTACCCGCAGTATATCTATAGGTGGGAGTAATCTTCGGTAACATATGTTACAGTGAACACGAAACTGGAGGAAAAAATGAGGACTGGCCATTTGACAGCGCTTAAAAACTGCCATCTGTTCGATAAAATGCCGGGAGACAAGGTGGAACGCCTCTTTTCGGAGGGCGGCTGCCACCTGCACACCCACAACCGCGGGGCTATCATCGCTTTCCGGGGAGATACCTATTCGGATCTGTGGATAATTGTAGCGGGGCGAATCGCGGCCGAGTTCCAGGATTACAGCGGAAGGGTGCTGAAAGTCGAAACACTCAAGGAGTCGGAGGCGGTAGCCACCTCGATTCTGTTTGCACCTGAAAATCTGCTTCCGGTCACTCTTACCGCCGAAACTGAAGTACAGATTTGCAGTATACCGCGGTCGCGGGTCGTCAAACTGCTGCAGCAGGAGGAGCAGTTCCTCACCAACTTCCTGCAGGATAACGGTCTGCGCCTCTCGATTCTGGCGGAAAAACTGCGGCTGGTTCAATTTTCATCGATCAGGGAGAAGATTGCCAGCTATCTGCTCGATCAGGCTGACAAACAGGCCACCGACAGCCCGCAGCTGTCGGTTACCAAAGAAACTTTAGCGGAAATTTTCGGTGTTACCCGTCCCTCGCTCTCCAGAGAGTTTTCGCGGCTGTGCGGCGAGCAGGTACTCTCTCAGGAGGGCCGGCAGATATATATTTTAGATCGGGAAGCGTTGGAGACCATACTCACCGAGAGCTGATCTCCGCTCCCGGTTGAAACTCATTCGGACGACCTTATTTTTCCTCACACTCCGGTTTGTCTTTTTTTCTGGGCCAGCCCAGCACATATACCAGCGGAGGGTTGGGGACTCCCATCTCCATTTCTCCGACAACGTGAGTGGCCAGCAGTACCCAGCCTTGCTGCAGATATTTATTAACTTTTTCGTGTCCGATAACTTCTTTTACTGCTTCTATGTCCCAAATGTGTTGCATACTGCCTCCTCTTTTAAAACGTATTGAGGGGCGGAACCTAAGTCAAGGTTTTGTTTGACCTTCTAATGCGGAGGGGCTACACTGATTTTACATCAATATTTAAGGAGTTTTCATGCGAATACCGATCCGAAAAACCCATGCAGAGATAGATCTTGATGCAATCGAACGGAACATCCACACCCTTTGGGATCGGGCCGGACGGGATAAAGCCTATATGGTGCTGCTGAAGGCCGATGCCTACGGGCATGGAAGCGTGGCTGTGGGGCGGCTGGCCGAGGAACTGGGCCTATATGCCGGCGGGGTAGCGGCGCTGGAAGAGGTGGAGTATTTGCGCGGCAAGGGAGTCCGTCTGCCGCTGATGCTGTTGGAAGACCTGTTTTTCGATGAGATCGCTCCCGCCTTCGAAAGAAACGTAAAGTTCAGCATCTCATCGCTGGAGTATGCCCGGGAACTGAACAAAGTTGCCGAGAAAATGCACACCACAGCGCAGGTGCATGTAAACGTAGATACCGGGATGGGACGGTTGGGGGTGCAGGCCGCGCATGCGCTCGAGTTTTTCAAGAGCTTGCAGGCGCTGCCGCGGCTGCAGATTGAAGGGATCTTTACCCACTTTCCAATATCAGATGAGAGTGACAAGCGTTTCAGTTTTCAGCAAGTCGAGCAGCTGCGTGAGCTGCGGGCTGAGCTGACTAAGATGGGCATCGAACCGCAGTATACCCATGCGGCCAACAGCGGGGCGGTGCTCGATTTTCCGCAGAAAGCGGCCCTGCAGTTAATCCGGCCGGGCGTAGCTACTTTCGGGATGTATCCCAGCGGCGAGGTGGACCATTCGGTGCCGCTGAAAGAGGCCCTTACCCTGAAAAGCGCCTTCATCAAAGTCGACACCTTCCCGGCCGGGGCCAGTATTGGCTATGGGCGGACCTTTGTCACGCAGCGACCGGCACGCATCGGCGTACTGCCCATTGGTTACGGCGACGGATTCGTGCGCGATTATTCGGGCAATGCGGATGTGATCGTGCACGGCCGGCGCGCTCCGGTAGTGGGCCGGGTTTCGATGGATATGATCACCGTTGATCTGAGCGATATTCCCGAAACGGTGCAGGTGGGCGACGAGGCGGTGCTGCTGGGCCGGCAGCAGTGGGAGGATCGCAGCGAACGGATTACCACCGAAGAGCTGGCCCGGCGGGCCGGCACCATCACGTATGAGGTAACCTGTCTGATCGGCAAGCGCGTGCCGCGGGTGTTCCTGCGCAAGGGCTGGAAAATCGGGGTGGACGCAATGAGCGGCTCGTTTCTCTCCTGGGTGCACAACTAATATAATACTGAATATATATTTCTGATCTATTCACAGATTGATTCAAATTATTCAGATTCGATAATTATTGGCTGATATTATTGATGAAAAGCTCATTCTTTGCGAAATAATACTTTTTTTGTTATGATATATATGGTACTGTACTGTTTAAGCTTGACTGCAGCAAAAGCAGTCAATATATTGAATTTCAGACCATCATGACAAAAATACAAAAGGAGGATTACATGGCCGGTCCTGAAAAACTGAAGTTTCAAAAATCTCACGAGTGGACCCGGGTTGAAGGTTCAACCGCCTACGTGGGTATCTCCGACCATGCCCAGGAAGAGCTGGGCGACATCGTATTCGTAGAGCTACCGGAGATCGATGACGAGGTCGAAGCTGGTGAAGAGGTAACGAACATTGAGTCCGTAAAGGCTGCCTCTCCGCTCTATGCGCCTGTTTCAGGCAAAATTGTAGAAGTAAATGAAGAACTCGAAGACTCCCCGGAACTGATCAATCAGAAACCGTGGGACACTTTTATTTTTGCGATCGAAATGAGCGACAGCTCCGAACTCGACAAACTGCTCTCCTACGAAGAATATCAAAAGGCGATCGAAGAAGAGGAGTAGAAGGCTTCTTTTTCTACATTAAAGGAGCGAGCATATGTTCCCGTATTTACCCCATACCGATCAGGAAATAAAGGAGATGCTGGCGGACATCGGAGTCGACAGCATCGACCAACTGTTTGCTGATATTCCCGAGAAAATTCGCCACAAAGGCGATTTGAAGCTTCCCAAAAGCCAATCCGAACTGGAAGTGTATACCCGGCTGCAGGCACTGGCCGATAAAAACCAGCAGGCAGTCTCATTCCTCGGCGCTGGTATGTACGATCATCTCATCCCCAGCACCGTTGCTGCGATTATGGGACGCACGGAGTTTTACACCTCCTACACCCCCTACCAGGCCGAGATTTCACAGGGAGTGCTGCAGGCTATTTTCGAATTTCAGACTATGATGTGCCAGCTGACCTCTTTGGAGGTCTCGAATGCATCCCTGTACGACGGACACACCGCCGCCTCGGAGGCCTGCGCGCTGGCCATCAACAGTACCCGGAAGACCGATACCATTCTTTATTCGAGTACGATTCACCCGTATACCAAGCAGGTGCTGGAGACCTTCTTCGAAGATTTGAATGTGAAGCTGGTGCAGCTGCCGGAAAAGGACGGAGTACTCGATACATCCTCCATCAAAGCCCAGCTGAGCGATAACGTGGCGGGCCTGCTGGTGCAGAGTCCGAACATCTACGGAATACTCGAGGATTACAGCGATATAGCCGACATGCTGCACGAAAACAAATCGCTGTTTATCGTCTCCTCCAACCCCATGTCCCTGGGCGTACTGAAAAGCCAGGGCGAGTGGGGGGCCGACATTGCCATCGGCGATACCCAGCCCTTCGGCCTGCCGGCCTACTACGGCGGACCGTCGGTAGGCTATATTGCCGCCACCGAAAAGCTGCTGCGCAAGATGCCCGGCCGTATCGTCGGCCAGACCGAGGACGAGGAGGGCAAGCGGGCTTTTGTACTGACCCTGCAGGCCCGCGAACAGCACATCAAGCGCGAACGGGCCACCTCGAACATCTGTTCGAACCAGGCCCTGGCGGCCCTCGGCACCACTGTCTACCTGGCCACGGTCGGAAAACAGGGCCTCAAAGAGCTGGCGGTGCAGAATATGCAGAAGGCGCATTATCTGGCGGAAAAACTGCGGAAGGAAGCCGGCCTCGAGCTTGTGGCCGACCGGCCCTTTTTCAACGAGTTTACCCTATCGCTGCCGAAACCGGCGGCCGAGGTGGCCTCCGCTATGGAAAAAGACGGCATATTTGCCGGCGTAGCGCTGAACGAACTGGACGCTGCAATGCCGGACAATCTGCTGACGGTGGCCGTCACCGAAAAACGGACCGCCGCCGAGATGGACCGTTATGTACAGAGCATAAAGGGGGCCCTGAAATGAGTGCACTCTTAAAAGACAAGCTGATATTCGAACGCTCCCGCGAGGGGCGCCGCGGTTTCCGCGTTCCCGAACTCGATATTCCGGGTGCGGATGCGAAAAAGCCGGCCGAAATGGTAGACGAGAGATATCTGCGCCAGCAGGACACCGCACTGCCGGAGGTCTCGGAGGTCGATGTAATCCGGCACTATACCCGCCTATCGCAGAAAAACTACTGCGTCGATCTTGGTTTTTATCCGCTGGGCAGCTGTACCATGAAGTACAACCCCAAGATCAACGAAGCGGTGGCCGGGCTCTCCGGGTTTACCGGACTGCACCCGCTGCAGCCGCAGCATACCACCCAGGGGATCCTGGAGCTGATGTACGACCTGACCGAACGGCTCTGCGAGGTAACCGGCATGGACTGGGGCACACTGCAGCCCTTCGCCGGTGCTCACGGCGAGTTTACCGGCATGAAGTTCTTCAAGACCTACTTCAAGCAGCGCGGCGAAACCAACCGCACTAAGGTGCTGGTGCCCGACTCTGCGCACGGAACCAATCCCGCATCGGCCCACATCTCGGGTTTCGATGTGGTGGAAATAAAGTCCAACGAAAAGGGCATGGTTTCGGTCGAAGATCTGAAACATCATCTTGACGAGAACCTGGCCGGCATCATGTTGACCAACCCCAACACTGTCGGCATCTACGAAGAAGACATTGCCGAAATCGCCGCCTTGGTACACGAGGCCGGCGGGCTGCTGTACTACGACGGGGCCAACCTGAACGCCGTTATGGGCAAGAGCCGCCCCGGCGACATGGGCTTCGACGTGGTGCACCTGAACCTGCACAAGACCTTTTCAACCCCCCACGGCGGCGGCGGACCGGGCAGCGGTGCGGTGATGGTGAACAAGAAGCTCGAACCCTTCCTGCCGGCACCCACCGTGCGTAAAAAGGACGGGCAGTACTACCTGGAGCACGATATCCCCGATTCGATGGGCCGCATCAGCGGTTTCTACGGGAATATCGGCGTGCTGGTGCGGGCCTACAGCTACATCAGCACCATGGGCTCCGACGGTCTGCAGCGCGCCTCCGAACTGGCGGTTCTGAACGCCAACTACCTGAAGGAGAAGCTGAAAGGGCGCTACTACCTGCGCTACGACCGGGTCTGCAAGCACGAGTTCGTCCTGTCGGCCGAGAAAATGAAGGACAAGTACGGCATCACCGCTCTGGATGTGGCCAAGGGCCTGCTGGAATACGGGGTTCACGCCCCGACCGTCTACTTTCCGCTGGTAGTGCACGAGGCCATGATGATAGAGCCCACCGAGACCGAGTCGAAGGAATCGCTGGATAATTTTATCGAAATTATGCACGAAATCGCCGATCTGGCCGAAAAGGACCCGGAGAAGCTGCACGAAATGCCGCTCTCCACACCGGTCCGCCGGGTAGATCAGGTGAAGGCGGCCAAGCATCCGGTCCTGCGCTGGCAGCCGGAAGCCGAATAGCGCCGGCGGCTCAAAAGGCCAGCCGGCTAAAACCACGCGGCGTCAGCAGCGAGTTCCTCACTCCTGCCGGCGCCGTTTTTT
>CAZRWN010000056.1:6813-19071 GCA_964603735.1 uncultured Sediminispirochaeta sp.
GGGCGTACCCGGCCAGCACCGCCCCCGCAACCAGTACAAACCAGTTGCCCCAGCGCAGGTACAGCGTCGGCGGCCGGTCGTACAGCAGCACCTCCGGCACAATCACCCCCTCCTGGTAGTAGGGCAGGTCTTCCAGAATCTCGCCCGCCGGCGACACGTACACCGTCATCCCGCTGGCCGTCGAGCGCAGTAGCGGCCGGCCGTTCTCCACCGCCCGGAACAGGGCATTGGCAAAGTGCTGCTGCCCCTCCACCTCGGTCAGCGACCAGTAGTCGTTGGATATGTTCAAAATGACATCGGCCCCGCGCCGCACGAAGGCGCGCATATCTCCGGGGAAACTGTCCTCGAAGCAGATCGGCGTAAAAAAGCTAAACTCCGGATGTTCGAAAATCACCCGCTCCTCGCCCTTCTCCCACAAGTCCGCATCGAAGTCCTTCAGAATATCGAATACCCAGGGGAACTCCTCTTCATAGGGAAAATACTCCGAAAACGGCACCAGGTGCAGCTTGCGGTAGGTCTCCATCCGCTGGCCCGCATCCGAAAACAGCACCGCCGCATTGTAATGCTCCTGCACCCGCCGCCCCGCGGCATCCGTGACCTCCTCGTAGTCGTCGTTGCCGGTCAGCAGCCAGACCCCCAGCCCGCGCTGGTACTCGCGAAAATCGTGCACCAGCCGTGTCAGCGAGTTAGCATCCCGTTCCATGGCCCCCCACTTGCGGATATTCGGCACGAAGGCTGTCTCCGACCAGGCCACCAGATCCGGCTCCTGCAGCATGGCCCGGTCGGTCAGGCGGGTGAGAATATCAAAAGTGTAGCGGTAATCGTGCTTGCGCGGGTCGGTATTCTGCTGTACTAAAGCAACCTTCACGCTCTTTTTTGGGGGAGAATTCACTAATGTACTGATGTGGCCCAGCCCAAAGCCGAGTGTGGCCAGCCATAGAAGCACCAGGCCCGCGGCGGGGCCCCGCCGGCGGCCGTCGCGGCGCAGCCAGAGCTCGAACAGCAGCCCGTTGGTCAACAGCACCACAAAGGTCACTCCCCACACCCCCGTCAGCGCCGCGACTTGGATAAAGGGGGTAAACTGATACTGGCTGGTGCCCAGCATCCCCCAGGGGTATCCCAGAAAACCCTGGGTTCGTAAATAGTCGAAGACCACCCAGGCCAGCGGGTACAGCAGCAGGTGCGGCGATTTCACGCGGCGGCGCAGCAGCAGCACTACCGCGAAAAACAGGATATACTCGGAGGTCAGAAACACGCTGACCAGCTGCAGGGTAATCAGGCTGAAGGTCCCCAGCCAGTAGTTGGTCAGCAGCAGCTGGATAACCCCGAAGGAAACGCCGTAGAACAGGGCCCAGCGGTAACCGTGGGCCCGCAGCGCGGCGAACAGCGGCAGCAGGGCCACAAAGCCCAGCGCCCCCCAGCCCTCGGTACTGATAAACGAGGGCAGCGAAAGGGTGTAGAGCACCGCCGCCAGAAAACTGAGGGGCAGGGCCCACAGCCCGGCCGCCGAAGCCGCGCCGGTGAAGCGCACAAAGCTGCGCCGCTTCTTCAGCCGGAAGAATACCAGCAGCGCCAGGTCGTACAGCAGAAAGGGCCCGTAGCGGATGATGGTATTGAGGCGCTGAATGCTGGAGTTGGGGGCCAGATTGAGGTTCCCGCTGGTCTCGGCGAACATCTGGGCGTAGGTCAGGTTTGCATTGGTAGCAAAGATGTAGCTGAACAGGAACAGCGCCGATCCCACCGTCAGCAGCACCTCGGGCAGCCGGAACAGATCGAAGTACAGCCCCCGGGCCGGCCGGGTGAACAGCACGTATACCCACATGGCATGGGCGATAATCAGCGCCAGAAACAGGTACTCGCCGGTACCCCGGTTCTCCGGAGACCACAGCGGCCCGATATAGTAAATCAACAGCTCCGCCGCCGTAATCAGCAGCAGCGGCAGGGCCGTCGGCAGACGTCTGCGTAGAGTTTTCATACTGCGATAGTATCGGAATTGATACGCCCGTGCCAAGAGCGAATAATTTTTTTAACCCAAAGCTTATGGGCGGCCCGCTCGGGCACTTCCAAAATTCGGCGCTCTCCGGTAGAGTACCAGGTATGTCGAAGCAAACCGAACGATCAATATTCAGGAACCTGTCGCCGCTGGATCATCGCTACTATCTTTCCAACTCGGAGCTGTTCGAGAAACTGGAAGGCTACATAAGCGAGGATGGAGCGGTGCGGTATGCCGTGCGGGTAGAGGGGGCCTTGTTGGCCGCTCACCTGCAGCGGCTCGGATTGGCCACTCCGGAGAATCTGCAGGCGGTCGAAAAGGCCGTGCAGGCGGTTGAACCGGATGCGGTATACCTCGAAGAAGAACAGACCCGCCACAACGTGCGGGCCCTGGTCAACGTGATGAAACGCTTTCTGCCGGCCGAGCTGAGCCCGTACGTGCATCTGGGAGCTACCAGTGTGGACGTGCTGGACACTGCCGCCGCGCTGCGCTACCGGGATGTGACCCGGGATGTGCTGGTGCCGCTGCTGATGCGGCTGGAGCGCACCCTCATCGAGCTGGCCGAGATGGAAGCCGAAACCCCGCAGGTCGGTCGGACCCACGGGCAGCACGCCGTGCCGGTGACCGTCGGATTCGCCCTGGCCGAGTACGTGGCCCGGCTGGGCAAAATTATCCCGCGGATTTTGGATGCCGCCGACGGGCTGGCCGGCAAGCTCTCCGGAGCGGTGGGCGGCTACAATGCTATGAGCCTGATTGTAGAAGACCCGCTGGCCTTCGAACAGCAGGTGCTGGACAGCCTCGGCCTGCCGGTCAGCGAATACTCCAACCAGATCGTAGAACCGGAGTACCTGCTGCACCTGCTGCTCGAGCTGAATACCGCCTTCGGCATCGTGGCCAACCTGGCCGATGACCTGCGCCACCTGCAGCGCACCGAAATCGGGGAGCTGCGGGAGTTCTTCAGCTCGTCGCAGGTCGGCTCCTCCACCATGCCGCACAAGCGCAACCCCTGGAATAGCGAACACGTGAAGAGCCTGTGGAAGGCCTTCTCGCCGCGGGTAATGAGCTTTTTTATGGACCAGATCTCCGAGCACCAGCGCGACCTGACCAATTCGGCCAGCGGACGCTTTGTCTCCGATTATATGGCCGGCTTCGTGGCGGCGGTCAACCGCATGCTGCGGGTGGTGGGAACCCTGCACATCGAGCGGGAGAACCTCGAGCGCAACCTGCGCGGCAACGGCGATTTTATTTTGTCCGAGGCGGCCTACATTCTGCTTTCGCAGGCCGGTGATCCGGACGCCCACGAGCGGGTGCGCAAGATCACCCTGGAGTGCGAACAGAGCGGGGCCAGTCTGCTGGCCAAGCTGCAGGAAAACTCCGACTCCTGGCAGCAGATCGACGCGCAGCTGCAGCGGGTGATGGGCATCGGGGCCGAGGAGTTCTTCAGCAATCCGGCCCGCTACCGCGGGCGCAGCGCCGAGAAAACCGGCGCCATCACCGACCGCTACCGCCGCTTGTTGAGTGAACTCGAGGCCCGTCTGGCGGTGGAAGGGGAGTAGGTATGGACAAAATACTGATACTCGATTTCGGCGGGCAGACCACCCAGCTGATCGGACGCCGGGTCCGCGACCTGGGCGTGTACACAGAAATCTATCCGGCGGATACCGAGCTGACGCCGGAGCTGCTGAGCGAAACCCGGGGAGTTATTCTGTCCGGCTCGCCCCATTCGGTCAACGACCAGGCACCCCCCTGGCCGCACCCCAGTGTCTTCGAATGCGGTCTGCCGCTGCTGGGCATCTGTTTCGGCACCCAGATCCTGATGAAGCACTACGGCGGCGAGATAACCTCGCTGCCGACCCGCGAGTACGGCCGGGCCAAAATCCACATCCGTAACGCGGCGGCACCTCTTTTCGAGGGTGTTGAGGACGGCTTTGCATCCTGGATGAGCCACGGCGACTCCATCTCCGCCCTTGGCAAGGGGTTTGAGGTAATCGGCGAGTCGGAGAACGGCATTCCGGCGGTGGTGCACAAGCCCGAGCTGAGCTTTTACGGACTGCAGTTTCACCCCGAGGTGAGCCACTGCGAGTACGGCAACCGGCTGCTGGAGAACTTCGCTGTAAAGATCTGCGGGGCAGCCAAATCCTGGAACATGGATCGTTACATCGAAGACACTATTGCAGCTGTGCAAAAGCGGGTCGGCAGCCGCAAAGTCCTGCTGCTGATCTCCGGAGGCGTCGATTCCACCGTAGTGGCCGGACTGCTGCTGAAGGCCCTGCCGGCCGAGCAGGTGCACCTGCTGCACATCGATACCGGGCTGATGCGCAAAAACGAGTCGGAAGAGGTTATCCGCGATTTGGAGCTGCTCGGCGCCACCCACATCCACTTCGTCGACGCCTCGGAGGAGTTTCTCGATCAGCTGAAGGGGGTGGCCGACCCGGAGAAGAAGCGCGAGATAATCGGCGACCTGTTTATCACCATCCAGGAGCGCGAAGTGGCCCGCCTGGATGTCAAAGACGCCTTCCTGGCCCAGGGAACCCTCTACACCGACCTGATCGAGTCGGGTAAGGGGGTGGGTAAGAACGCGCAGGTGATCAAGTCGCACCACAACGTGCGCTCCCCGCTGGTGGAGGAAAAACGCGCGCGCGGCCTGATTGTCGAGCCCCTCGAACGGGTGTACAAGGACGAAGTGCGCCGGATCGGCCGGCGCATCGGCATATCCGATGAGGTGGTCCGCCGGCACCCCTTCCCGGGGCCCGGCCTGGCAGTGCGTATTCTGGGGGATGTCACCCGGGAGAAGTGCGCGGTTCTGCGGGCGGCCGATGCAATCTATGTCGAGGAGCTGAAAAAGCGCGGCCTCTATGACGACATCTGGCAGGCCTTCTGTGTGCTGCTGCCGATCCGCTCGGTGGGAGTGACCGGCGATGCCCGCCACTACGGCTACGTACTGGCCCTGCGGGCGGTCAACTCCTCCGACGGCATGACCGCCGACGTGTACCCCTTTCCCTTCGAACACCTGCAGGCCATCTCATCCCGCATCACCAACACCATCAAGGACGTGGGGCGCGTGGTCTACGACTGCTCGTCCAAACCGCCTTCAACTATCGAGTGGGAATAGCAGCCGGCGCACTGCGCCCGGCCAAAGAACCCCGGCGCCGGCCTGCACACAGAGCACTGTGCGGGTGCGGCGCTTTTTTTAATTAGAAATAAATAGGTATTGACCAATAATGCATAAATATAATAGCATCCGCCCTAATATAGTATAAATATACAAAGAGGGTGTATGCAGAAGCAGGTATTTTTAGTATTAGATGACGGAACCGTGTTCAGGGGCAGTTCTTTCGGGGCGCCGGCCCCGGCGGTGAGCGAGCTGGAAAGCGCGCCCAGCGCCTCCGAGGGGCCGGGAATAGGCGAGGTGGTCTTCAACACCGGTATGAGCGGCTATCACGAGATACTCACCGATCCCTCCTATACCGGACAGCTGGTCATCATGACCTATCCGCACATCGGCAACTACGGCGACGACGAACAGTGGTCGGAGTCGGCCAGCGGGGCCGCCGGGCTGATAGTCCGCAGCGTGTACCGCGGCAGCGTCCCCCACGGCCGCCGCACTCTGCACGAGTTCATGGCCTCCAGGGGAATTCCCGGAATCTCGGACATCGACACCCGCGCCCTCACCCTCAAGATCAGAACCAACGGCAATCCGAAGGGCCTGATCGTAAGCTCGACGGAGGGGCGCCTCACCCCGGCTGAAATCGACCGCTGTATCGCAACTCTGGCCGGGTATCCGGACATGGAGGGGCGCGACCTCGTCTCCGCACTACAGGGCCGGGCGGCTCCGGACCCGATCTCGGCCGCCGCGGCGGGCCCGGCAGCCCCTGCGGACGGGGGCGGCGGCCCAAGTGGCAAAGCCGGCCCAAGTGGTACAAGTGGCCTGCATGTGGCTTTGATCGACTTCGGATATAAGGCCAACATTGTGCGCGAGCTACAGCGGCGGGGCTGCCGGGTGACGGTTCTGCCGGCCACGGCGAGCGCCGGGCAGGTACGGGCGGCCGGGGCCGAGGCAGTACTGCTGTCGAACGGACCCGGTGACCCGGCGGTACTGTCCGGACCGATCCGGCTGGCCCGCGAGCTGGCCGAGCGGTATCCCCTGTTCGGCATCTGTCTCGGGCATCAGATCATCAGCCTGGCCTTCGGCGCGCAGACCTTCAAGATGCGCTTCGGCCATCACGGTTTGAACCACCCGGTGCGCGATGAGGACAGCGGGCGGGTGTACATTACCTCGCAGAACCACGGCTTCGCGGTGCAGACAGAACAGCTGCCGCCGGACCTGGAGGTGTGGATGCGCAACGCCAACGATCAGACCATCGAGGGGATGCGCCACCGACAGCGGCCCGCCGCCTCGGTGCAGTTTCACCCGGAGGCGGCTCCGGGGCCGCAGGATACACTGTGGGTGTTTGACGAGTTCCTATCGATTGCAGCGGCAAGGGGGTAGTTATGCCGGCCAGAGAAGATATACACAGCATCCTTATTATAGGCTCGGGCCCGATTGTCATTGGGCAGGCCTGCGAGTTCGACTATTCCGGGACCCAAGCGGTACATGCACTCAAGGAGGAGGGCTACCGCATCATTCTGGTCAACCCCAACCCGGCCACGGTTATGACAACTCCGGGGATTGCCGATGCCATTTACGCCGAACCACTGTCGGCGGAGTATGTACGCGAGATTATCCGGCAGGAGCGGCCGGATGCGGTACTGCCGACGATGGGCGGTCAGACCGCGCTGAACCTGGCCATTGAACTGCACGCCGCCGGCAGCTTCGAAGAGTTCGGGGTGGAGATGATCGGAGCGACTATCGACTCGATTCAGCTGGCCGAAGACCGCGGGCGTTTCAAGTCGCTGGCCTACGAGCTGGGCATCGATGTGCCGCATTCAGAGCTGATAGAAGCCCTCGAATCGGCCCTCCGCTTCAAACAGGAGTCCGGCCTGCCGGTTATCATCCGGCCCAGCTACACCCTCGGCGGACAGGGCGGCAGCATTGCCGAGACGGATGAGGAGTTCGAGGAGCTGATCGGCAACGCACTGGCGGTGAGCCCGGTGCACCAGG
Organism: uncultured Sediminispirochaeta sp.; assembly: GCA_964603735.1. Taxonomy (GTDB): domain Bacteria; phylum Spirochaetota; class Spirochaetia; order DSM-16054; family Sediminispirochaetaceae; genus DSBN01. Next base: position 13,908 of record CAZRWN010000056.1, read on the forward strand.
CCCTGGTGGAGGAGTCTCTGATCGGATGGAAGGAGTACGAACTGGAGCTGGTGCGGGACAAGGCCGACAACACGGCGGTCATCTGTTCGATCGAGAACATCGATCCCATGGGGGTGCATACCGGCGACAGCATCACGGTGGCGCCGGCCCAGACTCTCAGCGACCGGGAGTATCAGCGGATGCGCTCGGCGGCCATGGACATCATGCGCCGGGTGGGTGTGGATTGCGGCGGCTCGAATGTACAGTTTGCCGTAGACCCGGATTCAGGGCGGATGATCGTGATCGAGATGAACCCGCGGGTCTCGCGCTCATCGGCCCTGGCCAGCAAGGCTACCGGATTTCCGATTGCCCGTTGTTCGGCCAAGCTGGCGGTGGGCTACACCCTGGACGAGATAATCAACGAGATAACCGGCCGCACCGTCTCGAGTTTTGAACCGGCCCTGGACTACTGCGCGGTCAAAGTGCCCCGCTTCGAACTGAAGAAGTTCCCCCACGGCCACACCCAGCTGGGCACCCAGATGAAGTCGGTCGGGGAGGCGCTGGCCATCGGCCGGACCTTCGGCGAGGCTCTGAACAAGGCGGTCTGTGCCGCCGAAATCGGTTATGAGGGACTGGAGGAGTTGGGCATCGGCTACGATGGACTGGATAAGATGCTGGAGACCGCCCATCCGCTGCGGTTGTGGGCCGCCTACACCGTCATCCGGCGAGAAGGGCAGCGGGCTATCGCCAAGCTTTCGGAGAAGACCGGCTTCACCCCCTGGGTCCTGCACCATCTGTGCGAAATCGCCGATGTGGAGGACGAAATTGCCGCGGCCTCGGGAGCCGCCGCCGCTCCGGGCGGGTCCGCGAACGACGGGCCTGGACAAGCGGTGCCCGGATACGAGCTGATGATGAAGGCCAAACGGATCGGTCTGACCGACCGCCGCATAGCCCGGCTGGCCGGCCTGGCCCCCGCAGAGCTCGGGGAGCTGCGGTGCAGCCTCAAGCTGCAGCCGGCCTATCACCTGGTGGATACCTGCGCCGGGGAGTTCAGCGCCGAAACTCCTTACTTTTACTCCACCTACGGCGAGATCGACGAGGGCGAGCCCCTCGGCAGCCAGGCCGTCCTGATTATCGGCAGCGGACCGAATCGCATCGGTCAGGGAGTCGAGTTCGATACCGGCTGCACCCTGGCCTCGCTGGCTTACCGCAGACGGGGGATAAAAGCGGTCATGCTCAACTCGAATCCCGAAACTGTTTCAACCGACTTCAATATCTCCGACCGGCTGTACATAGAGCCGGTGCACCCCGAGTACGTGCAGGCGGTGCTGCGGAAAGAGGGCATCCGCAAGGTGGTGGTGCAGCTCGGTGGGCAGACGCCGCTGAATATTGCCGAAGAGCTGGCCGGCAGCGGTATTGAGGTTGTGGGAACCTCCGTAGAGAGCATCCAGAGCACGGAGGACCGCCAAAAGTTCAGCGGGCTGATGAGCAGCCTGGGGATCCGGCAGCCCCGCAATCTGACCGCCTTCTCTGCCAAGGAGGTACGGGCCCACGCCGGGCAAATCGGGTATCCGGTGCTGCTGCGCCCCTCCTTTGTCCTTGGGGGGCAGAGCATGAATGTAGCCTTTACCGAACAGGAGCTCGAGCTGCTGCTGCACACCCAGCTTGAAGTGGATGCGGCCCACCCGGTGCTGGTGGATCAGTTCCTGGAGGATGCCTTCGAGTACGATCTGGATTTGCTCTGTGACGGCGAGAATGTGTACATCGCCGGTCTGATGCAGCACATCGAGTCGGCCGGAGTACACTCCGGCGACAGCGCCTGTGTGTTTCCCGCCTACAAAACCTCCCGGCAGAAGAATGAAGAGATGTACCGTACCGCCGCCGAAATCGCCCGGGCGCTGCGGGTGAGCGGTTTTCTGAACATACAGTTTGCAGTCAAGGAGGACCGGCTGTACGTAATCGAGGTAAACCCCCGGGCCTCCCGGACAATTCCCTTTCTGGCCAAGGCCAGTGGTGTGAACCTTGTGGATGCGGCGGTGCACGTGTGGAACGGCGGAACGTTGGATGAGCTTGGGCTGTGCAAGGACGGCTTCGGCGTCGGCCAGCCGCTGGAAAAATGGGCGGTCAAGGAGGCGGTGTTCTCTTTCGAGCGCTTCGACCGGGTGGATCCGCTGCTTTCGCCGGAGATGAAATCGACCGGCGAGGTGATGGGCAGCGGCGACAGCCTGGGAGAGGCCTTCATCAAAGCGCAGGCGGCCGCCGGCAGCCGGCTTCCCCAGGAGGGCAACATCTTTGTATCGGTGCATGATAAGGACAAGGCTACCATTCTGCCGATCGTTCAGGAGCTGTCTGAAATGGGTTTTCATATCCTGGCCACCCGCGGCACTGCGGAGTATCTGTTCAAAAACGGAGTCTTCCCGGAAGTTGTGCTGAAAGTGCATGAAGGTCGGCCGCACCTGGTAGATTATCTGCGCAGCGGAAAGGTTCAGGCCATAATCAATACGCCGATGGGTCAGTTCTCACAACACGACGATGAGCAGCTGCGGATTGCGGCGGTAAAACTGCGCATTCCCTACACCACGACGACTACCGCCGCCTGGGCCACACTGCAGGGCATTCGTTACGCCTGTGCGGATGAGCGGTTCGTGCGGCCGCTGCATTCATCCGGCCAGTTCACGCTTGAGAAGTAAGCGGTAAGACTGCAGTAGAAGTTGTACCCGGTCCTGTAACTGGAGATATGCAGTCCGGGCGGCTTGCCAGTCACCGGACTGAAACAGTTGTTCGAGATTCAGGGCGATTTCCCGCTCGGCCGGGGCGCAGAGCACGCCCACCACGTTGGCCACCGCATGGGCTGCGTTGCAGCCCTGCTGCCGGTCACGGCTCCTGAAGCAGTAGTCCAGCTCCGAGAGCTTCTGCGGAATTTCTGTGAGCGCCATCTGCAGCATCTTCCGCAGCTCTTGCCGGTCCTGCCCGAACTCCCCGAGCAGAGTCTGCACGTACTCTTCAACCCGGGCTTCACCCGCCTGCCCGGCCGCCGGCGCGCCTGACTCCGCGCCTGTCGCTCCGCCGGGCGTCTGTTGCGCCGCGGAGCTCTCGTTCCGGTCTTTATCTCCCGATTCGACGGTTAATTTTACCAGAGCCTCTTCGATCTGCTGCTTCGAAACCGGTTTTGTGAGGTAGTGATCGAAATAGTGCAGCTCATCGCGGGCGGTCTCCTCCCGCAGAGAATAGGCAGAAAGGGCGCTGATGGGAATTTTCCGGGCCGAGGCGGCGGAACGGGTCTCGATTTCACGAATCCGGCGGGCCGCTTCGAACCCGTCGATGCCCGGCATTTGCAGATCCATTAAAATGAGGTCGAAACGCCGGTCTTCGCGCTCGAGGCTGCGGGCGAACTCTTTGATCGCTTCGGCACCGTTGTTGGCCATTACTACAGCATGTCCTGCACGGACGAGCAGGGTTTTGAGATAGAGTTGGTTAACTGGATTGTCTTCTACAACCATAATTGAAAGCCGGCGTTTTGACATCAGCAAATCATTTATAATATAGCAATTGGATTTATTCAAGCGCTCCGCGGTACGGCTGAGCGCCCATTCGTTCGAGCCGCTGCAGATGCGGCTGCAGGTTTTTGGTGAACCGGCTCCATTTCTTGTGGGCACAGGGCAGCCACAGGTTCTCAGCCAGGGCGCTGAGCCGCGGAAAGCTCATATACTCGGCCTGCCGGCCGTATTTTACCTCTTCGGTCCACAGGTTACCCTGTCCGCCGAGAATGTAGCTGCGCTCCTCCACCGTCAAGTCGTGGTAGAGGTTCAGCGAATAGACATCTTTTACCGTAGAGACTCCCAGGCGCCCTGGTTCGCTGGCATCATCAATATGTTTGTGATCGAGATAGGTGCCCCGCTGGGTGGGACAGAGAATCACTTTGCTGTTACGGGCAACTGCGTCTTTCACATAGGCGGCATCCCGCCAGACCGCCGTAATCGGGGTGAAGTCGGGATGCACCGTCAGCACCTCGTCCCAGCCGATTATCCGCTTATCATACTCCTCGGCTATGCGGGCGGCGTGGTTCATCAGATAGCCCTGCAGGGCCAGTGGAGTTTCCATCTCGTTCTGCCGCATAACCGCCCGGCAGGAGGGACACTCCTCCCATCGGTCGGTGGGGCACTCGTCTCCCCCGAGATGCAGATAGTCGGAGGGAAACAGGCGGCAGACATGCCGCACCACCGCTTCGATGAAGGGAAAGACCTCCGGAGTCCCGGCGCAGAGAACCTCCTTGAAAATGCCGTGCCGCACCGGCACCTCGATCTGCTCCTTGCGGCAGGAGAGGTGGGGGTAGGCGGCGATGGCCGAGGAGACATGCCCGGGCAGGTCGATTTCCGGCACCACGCTGATACCGCGGCGATAGGCGTGTTCGATAACCCGGCCTATGTCCTGCCGGGTATAAAAGCCGCCGTAGCGGCCGTGTTCGGTGGTCATGTCATCGCGCCAGGCCCCGATTTCCGTCAGCTTGGGGTAGCCGGGAATGGCAATCCGCCAGCCCTGATCGTCGGTCAGATGCCAGTGAAACACGTTATAGTGGTGCAGTGCCAGCAGATCGAGGTAGTGCAGGATAAACTCGACCGGAAAGATGTGCCGGGAAACGTCGAGCATCGCCCCGCGCCATTCGACGGCCGGCATATCGGCAATTTCGATGCCTTTGATCGGGTAGAGCTGCTCGCGGTCCTCGGCCGGCGGCAGCGCAAGCATGTACTGCGCCAGGGTGTGGTAGGCGTGAATGAAGCCGGCCCGCCCGCCGGCCCGGATATGTAGTTTGCTGGGGCTGACACGGATAAAATATTCTTCCGTCTGCAGGCGTTCGCTCATCTCCAGGATAATGACCGGCCGTTCGGCGTCTGCATATTCGGCTTTCAGTTGGGCGGCCGGGCGGCCGCTGCGGGTCTTGAGAATGAGCTCGAAATCCATGGCCATCAGCAGGGCGAAATTCTCGGCGATGTAATCCTGTTCGCACAGAACCGGCACATCGGCCGAGAGGGTGAATATGCCATTTTTCGGTACTACGTGAAGTGCTGCGGGTATTATTGTGTTCCAGTTCATTATATTACGTACACTATACTCCGAATTGCCCAGCTTGACAATTGAGCGGCAGATCAATACCCTGCTTTATATTCCGGCTGCCAACCGGCCCGCC
>CAZRWN010000057.1:0-7757 GCA_964603735.1 uncultured Sediminispirochaeta sp.
TCTTCCTGACTCTCGAGGTCGACAGCTTCCATGATAACCTTAAAAATGAGTTCATGATCAACTTCTGTGTTTTTCGGGATGCAGTAGAAGTCATTCCAGGTACTGCCGCCGAGAGGTCCACCGGCGGTCGGGGCCGCTGCGGGTGCAAACTTGATCTCATCAGGATACGCAGATACATCCGGATCGTCCATGTTGGCCGCGCGGGAAGCCCAGATCTGAGCCATTGCGAGCCGACCGGTCTGCAGACCGACTTCGCTGTCGTCGATACTGTACGACATTCCGGACTGACCCATGGCCTTATCAGCGACCTCTTTCATTTTTTCGAGCGCTTTTACACCGGCCGAACCATTGAAAGCAACGGTGTTATCATCGTTGATGAAGTCGCCACCGAAGGCCCGCACGAAGTGCAGGAATTCGGTTTCCCAGGCCCATCCGGCATGCAGATTCATGGTGAAAGGCACATCTATGCTGGGTTCATTCTCTGCCAGTGCCTGGCTCACTTCAATCACCTCATCGTAAGTGGTAGGTACTTCGAGTCCGTGCTTCTCCAGCAGGTCTTCACGATACATCAGGTGCAGGGTATTGGAAGCCATCGGAATACCGACAATCTTGCCGTCTACAGTAGCTGCATCCCAGGCGGTCTGTGGTATATCTCCGAGATCGTATTCATCCCAATACTTCTCAATCAGATCGTCGAGCGGCAAGAGCCAGTCGGAGTAACCCCACTCACTAATCTGAGCGTTGGCGGCATGTACAATTGCATACGGAGACTTTTTGCCGCCGGAAAGAGCCAGACGAACCTGTTCTTGTGCACTGGCGGAGTCCAAGAGCTGGGTATTTACCTTCAGGTTCTGAACCGCATTGAGTTTTTCCAATTCTTCTGCATAGAACTCGGTAATCGGAAATGCCCACCCAATCATGTCGATCGAAACACTTTGTGCTGGAGCTTCAATACCAAACTCCGCAGCAGCCTCTGCGGAGGCTTCACCACCACCAGCTTCCTGCTGGCCACCGGCAAATGCACTCATTCCGAACAGCACTGCCAGAATCAAAACTAATAGAATAGTTTTTTTCATTTTCTCCTCCTTATATTTTGGCGCTGTCTTCTGTCGTTTACCGCTCAGAAGGACCGCCTAATCCACTCATTATAGTAAGTATACGTATTCAGTATTCTAAAAGTGTAGCCCCAGTTTATTGAGGTGTCAAGAAAAAAATGGTGTTAAATTTTCAGTAAAACTCTATTTAATTCTTAAAAAACACAGTATTTACCCGTTATAGCCATGAATTATTCATTCAAGACTAATATACGAGGATATTTCAATAATTTTTTATCAGTATACGTATGCAAATATAAGCCACAATTGCTACTGATCAGCTCCCCTCATCACCTCCTTATACACCCGCAGCATATTCGCCCCAAGCACCTTATCTCTTTCTTCCGCACTCAATCCGTGTGCACTCAAGACATCTATAATCCGCGGAAACTCTTCATGCGTGTCCGGTCCCGATATGTAATCACTTTTCCGAATCCCGTAATATACACCTTCAATCCATCCAGGATACTTCTCATTTTGCAAGGGAGTGAGCTTGTCGAACTGACAGAAATAGGGGCCCCGATTCGCATACCCCCGCAGAAGATCTCTTCTTACGGGAGTCTTATAGGCGCTGTAATCAGGTCCCAAGGCCACGTGGTCGATTCCAGCCACATCAATAATATGTTCGAGATGTCGCATCAGATTTTCTGCCGAAGGGACCTCCGATGCAGCCTCGGGCGGGTCCGCTACGAGTGCTACTAAAAAGCTCAGTCCGATAACCCCGCCCTTCTGGGCGATTACTTTGATCCTGTCATCGCTGATATTACGGGGGTGCGGGCAGACTGCTGCCGCACAGGAGTGCGAATCTATAACCGGATTGTCGGTTAATTCAGCCAGGTCGAAGAAGCCGCTGTCAGAAAGCTGCGCCGAATCCAGCAGAATACCAAGGCGGTCAGCTTCTTTCACCACCTGCACTCCAAAATTGGTCAAGCGTCCGCGCGTGCGGCTCTGCCCCACTCCGTCGGCCAGACGGTTTCGCCCGTTTCCGGTCAGTTGCAGCCCCCGCAGACCGGCCCTGTACAGACTGCGAAGATTCGATAAAAGATTGAGGTTGGCTTTGCCCTCCAACGGACGGCCACCCTGAAGCGTAGCAAAAACACCGATGGCCTCGCTGTCCAGCACCTGCTCGATATCAGCAGTAGTCCGGCAGAGTATGAATGAACGGCAGCCCGACTCCTGCTCCGTCTGAAGCGCATCGAGCTTCTTGTGGGCATCCCAGAAGCGGTAATCCGAGTTGCTGTAGAGGATCTGCGCAACATGATCGCCCCCGACCGCCATATTCACAAACTTTACTCCCTGCTGCCTGAGCACCGGAAGATACACTTCGTCAAAGAGGGAGCGTGTACCGCTGAGCACATCCTCTTCATGCAGAATAAACCTGTAGACGAACTCATCGAGCATTTCCTGATGGGTATCGAAGATTAACTGCATACCATTATCCTCATACCAGCGTCTCCCGGAACAGCCGCATCATATTTCCACCAAGAATTTTCTGCACATCGTAGACTGAGTAGCCGTGCTGCAGCAGATATTCGGTAATCATCCAGCTCTCGCCCAGATTGTTCGGTTCGTCCAGCATGTGGTTGCTTTCGGGAACCCCGGTGTAAAACCCTTCGATTGAGCCGGGTCCCGGACACATTGCCCGGTGGATGTTATCTACTAAGGGAAAATGGTCATAATCAAGACCAAGGCCGATGTGGTCGGTGCCGATCAAGCCGGCGATGTGGTCTATATGCTTGATAACATCCCTCCAGGTGACCGGCGCGTCGCTCTCCTGGTAATTCCATTTGATCTCGGTTTTCACCATCTCCATACCAATGACTCCGCCGTTCTCGCCGATCGCCAGGATGCGTTCATCGCTGAGGTTATTCGGATTGGGACAGACCGCCTGTGCTCCGATGTGTGACACAACGACCGGGCGATTGCTCACATCCAGAGTGTCAAAAAAGGTTCTGTCGGTCATATGGGTGAGATCCACCAGCATGCCCAGACGGTTCATCTCCTCGACCAGTTTTACTCCAAAGGTCGTCAACCCGGCCTGCGCACGATCTTCCCCCATGCCGTCTCCGAAGCGGGTCCGTCCGCCGCCGACAATACATACCACTCGCAGACCGAGCCGGTAAAAAGTGCGCAGCATCACCAGACTCTCTTCACCCTCGAGCCCCTCGAGTGCTCTGGCCCCCTCCATCGCCAACAGAACCGCAATTTTACCTTCCGCAGCAGCCTGTTCAACTTCGACTGCATTGTGACAGATTCGGAAGCTAGTGCTGCGCTCTTCCGCCCGCCGCAGCATATCTATCTGCTCTAACGAGCCGTGCACAAGATTATCGGTGAGATTGCACACGCAGGGTGAATTACCGCCGACGGACGTGGCAATTACATCAATTCCGCCTTTGCGCAGGACCGGCGCATACCAGTTGTCGAATATTTCAGACTGACCAAGGGCTTCGCGGATGGCGTACTCAAACATGAAGTGATTGTGTACATCCACGAAGAGGGATTCTTCATGCAGCCGTCTTGCCTGCGGACTCAGCTCACTCTTAGTCATTTCTATCCCTGCTCGAGTCCCTTTCAACCAGACTGCCGGCAAACTCTACCTTTGTCGGGACCACTTCTTTTTCATCAACTCTATAAAGCATTCTCCGTACGGCAATTCTGGCGATATGATCGAAGTGGTAATCAATGCTGGAGAGTTGCGGATTGATACTGGTGCTGAGAATAGTGTTCTTGGCACCCACAATGCTTATCTGTCCGGGCACCTGTATGCCCGCCTCATGACACGCCTGGGCTACACCGGAGGCGATCACATCGTTCGCCGCCAGGACTGCATCGGCAGATCCGTGGTTTTGCAAAAAGCGGGTAAACGCCGCTTTCGCAGTTTCGGGAACCCACCCTTCAGCCTCAACTTCGAACAGCTCAATACCGGAATACTGCGCTATTGCTTTACGACAGCCGGCAATTCGCTCCTGCTTCTGATGGTACTGTACAGGTCCATCAATATATACCAGCCGACGGTGTCCCGTCCCGAGCAGCCGCGCCGCTGCTTTAGTCCAGGTTTTCTTACTATCGAGTCCGATATTATCAATATCTTCGATGTCGATATTCGGCAAGATAGCTACCACCGGCACCGGTAATCGATTCAGATAGTGATAGAAATCCTGATTTATCAACCCGGCTACAAACAGCCCGTCAATTCGATCGATCATCCCCTCGAGTCGCTGCGAACCAGCCGGATCACCATAGCAAATAAAGGAGGTCAGCAGGTAATGCCCCGAATCTCTGACCTGCACATCGAACTCCTGGAAGAGCTTGTCGTATACGATATGATAATCGTTGGTCTCCTCAGACGAGGAGCCGAGGTCGAGTACAAACCCGAAGGTTCCGGTTTTTTGCCGCCTTACATCTTGAGGCGGCTTTGCAGCTACATATGCTCCGCGGCTCGCAACAATCTCCACCAAGCCCTGCTTCTGCATCATCCCTATAGCCAGCTTGGCAGTTTCACGGCTCACATCATAGGTCTCTGCCAGGCTCCGAACCGACGGGAGTCTTTCACCTGCTGTGTATTCCTGCACTTCAATTTTACTAGTGAGAATCTTTACCAACTGTTCTTGCAGAGTAAAACGGGAGCTTCGGCTTAGTATTGATTTGTCGGCATTTGTCGGCATATCTAATAAATTACCATGGTATTCAGGATTGCGCAAATTAATTTTGTGCTTTTTTCTGAATTTTTTTGCTATCATACATGGAATTTTATGTTAAGTATATTTCCAATAGTTAGTTATATATTTACTCCATTGCAAAACGAATCACCATTAGCCCCCGCCAACTGTCTTCCGCAGCCGTCTTTTTACCTGAAATTTGCATTATCCAGCTGGACTGTCTATAAAGTTCTGTATACGTATGCTTAGGAGGCAGAAGCAGAAAACGAGGCAGTACTCAGCCCGGGAGATATGATCTCGGTTCCGACCAACTGTTTCAGAGGCTTCGAAGTAGTGGGAAACAACTAGGGATTTATGTTTGCACTGCTCGGGCGCGATGATGCCGGCGGAGGTATTGTCTGGCACCCCGATGTGTTACCAGAGGGGCGAAAACACGGCCTGTATCTGCTCAAAGTTAAGCGCTTGGCCGATACTACTGCCGGAGATCCCGTCCCCTCTGAGGAGGAGCTGTTTCCCACGATGACCGCCGAAGAGGTCGCCGGCCTTGATACCTATACCGTAGCTGAGATGATGCAATTTATAAACAAGAAGAGTGAGCTGCAAGCCACCCGGAAGCCGTTTGGCGCTAAGGGGGAATTCGTACAGTACAATCTCAGCGGCTATGGAGCCGCTTCTAGCGATTTCCTCATTAAAAGCCGAGACGATGCCTGCATCTTCGCCTATCGGATGGATTCCGGCGTACTGCGGCAACATCACCTACAGAGCTGCCTTCCCCAGGCTGACCTCCATTTTCCGGGTGAATGCGGTCACATATTGACTCTCGAAAAGCCTGAAAGTCTTGCCGAGCTGCTCGGTTTGTGGCTTCGGAAGAATATCCTGTTTTAGCTTGACGGAAAGGTAAAGTCCGCATAAAATGATTACGTATGCATAAACTGATTCAAACAGGTAACTTCCAATGGCAAATAAAAACATTAAGCGGGTATCATCTCGAGATGTAGCCCGGCTGGCCGGCGTGAGCCAGGCCACTGTGTCCCGGGTATTCACACCTGGCAAGCAGGTATCTGAAGACAGGCGCAGGAGAGTGCTTGAAGCGGCTGACAGCCTCAATTATAAACCAAGTGTGATCGCCCGCAGCCTAATTCAAAATTCAACCAAGATAATTGGTATTGTTCTACAGAAGTTCGAAAACCTTTTCTACGTAAGGGCTCTCGATCTTTTCACTCAGAAACTGCAGAGCCTCGGCTACAGCGTAATGCTATTCGATATTAACGGCAATCATGCAGTTGAGGACACCCTGCCGATCGCCTTGCAGTACCAGGTGGATGGAGTAATCATTACTTCAGCTACCCTCTCTTCTCCTCTGGTAGAAGAGTGCAGCCGGCTCGAAACCCCGGTGGTATTGTTTAACCGGGTAAATGAAGGCGGCAATGTCCATTCGGTCTGCACAGATAACAAAAATGCCGGCCGGGATATTGCCGAGTACCTTCTGTCCAAGGGACACCGGAAAATATCGTATATCGCCGGCGAGCGCGGCAGCTCGACCAACCGCAACCGTGAAGCCGGCTTTACCGAACGGCTTCATGCAGCCGGCCTGCAGCTGTTCTCGCGGGCTGAAGGGGACTTCGAATACCCATCAGGTCTGATAGCCGCCCGGGAAATTCTTTCAGCCGAAAACCGCCCTTCCGCAGTGTTCTGTTCTAGTGACTACATGGCGATGGCGCTAATCAACACAGCAACCTCGGAATTCGGACTACGAGTACCGGAGGATATCTCGGTCGTCGGATTCGACGACATCCCTATGGCCTCCTGGTCAAATTACAATCTGACTACTTATCTGCAATATACGGAAAAACTGGTCGACAATACGATCACTGTATTGTTGGATGCGCTGAATGACCCGGATATGCCGATAGCACACCAGTTTTTGCAGGGGCGTTTAGTCGAACGGGGAACAGTGAAGGAGCTTACATGATCTACGAACATTTCTTGCCCGCAGGAAAAGGTCTCTTTCATCCCGACTACCCTTTTACACAAGTTGCTGCGAACTTCCGGTTTCTAGAAGGGCCAGCCTGGCACCCGCATGAGCATCACCTCACTTTCAGCGACATCATGGGCAACGCACTCTACCGTTGGTTTCCGCAGAGCGGTGTTGAGTTGTTACGTCCCAACAGCTATCTTTCCAACGGAAATACGTACGACCGCAACGGTCTGCTAATTACCTGTGAACACGGAACCAGTGCAGTCAGCCGAACCGAATCCGACGGCTCTCGAACGGTGCTGGCAAGTCAGTATAAAGGCAAAAACCTGAACAGTCCCAATGATGTGGTCGTTCGCACAGACGGCACCATTTACTTTACCGACCCCACTCCGGGCCGGCTCGGACGGGTGGGCATCCCACGTGATCTCGATTTGGACTTCACCGGCGTGTTCGCGTTGAATCCGACCACCGGGAAACTGCAGCTCCTTGCCGACGATTTCCTCCTGCCTAACGGCATCTGTCTCAGTTTGGATGAGCGCGAGCTGTTCGTAAACGACTCCAAGCATCAGCACATACGCCGCTTCGCTTTCAACGCCGACGGCAATGTGTCCGGCGGAGAGGTCTGGGCCGAACTCATCACCGACGGTCCGGGCGTCGCCGACGGACTGAAATTCAGCCGTGAGGGGCTGCTTTTCTGCAGTGCGCCGCGGGGCATCCAGATATTCAACTCTGAAGGAGATCTGGCCGGCCGGCTCTACACCCCCGAAATTGCCGCCAACTTTACCTGGGGCGGACCGGATATGAAGACCATGTACCTGACAGCCCATACATCCCTCTACTCAATCCGCACTGCCGCTGAGGGCGTTCCGCTGTTTTAGAATCTATATCTTCGTCAGATGCACCAAAATAGTTGCAGCCCAAAAAAGCCGGACAACGGGTCTCTCCCGCTCTCCGGCTATTTATTTCTTCGCACTGCAGCTTAGCGCTGCGGAAAGTTCTTGCTAAAATCCCCGACTAAACCACGGG
>CAZRWN010000057.1:7857-18592 GCA_964603735.1 uncultured Sediminispirochaeta sp.
ACTGCAGCTTAGCGCTGCGGAAAGTTCTTGCTAAAATCCCCGACTAAACCACGGGCAACCTTGCTCAGGGTGGTGGTGTCGGACATCATCAGCAGCAGGTTATACCCGCGCTCGTACTTCTTCTGCGCATCGTCCCAGTCTTTTGCCACGGTGGAGAGGAACTTATCGGAGGCGTTCACCTTTTTCTCGATTGTCCGGATTGCTTCCTGTACCTCCGGCTGCGAGGCGTCGGCCATGTAGCCCATGTCGGTGGCTAAGTCGGCCGGGCCGATAAAAATACCGTCTATTTCGGGGACCTGCAGAATTTCATCCAGGTTCTCTACCGCCGTTCCGGTCTCCACCGCCGTCATCAATACGATCTCGTCATTCGCACTCTTGAAGTACTCGATGGAGTTGTTGGCAAAGTGGGCGGCCCGCGGGCTACCGGCCACTCCCCGGATTCCCTTGGTGGGGTATTTCATAGCCTTGACCGCATCTTCTGCTTCGGCTTTTGTATTTACATAGGGAACAAGCACCCCGTAAGTGCCGGCATCGAGAATACGCTTGATCTGTACAAAATCGTTCCAAGGGGCGCGCACAAACGGTACCGCCGGGTAGCCCTGCATCGACTGGATCTGACTGATAAGGGTGAGGATATCGCCCGGAGCATGTTCCATGTCCAGCATCAGCACATCAAAGCCGGCCTCGGCCAGAATCTGACTGGTGATATTGCTGGCCGCCTGCGCCCAGGCGCCCGAGACCTTCTTTTTCTCTTTCAACAGTTTCTTGACTGCGTTTGTGTGTGTAATTTCCATTTCAGCTCCTTATTGAAACACTACCGGCTCGATGTCCAGCATTTTACATACTTCTACCAGTTCATCGACGTAGTTGCCGTCGACACCGGAGATATGGTTGGACCCGTACTCATCCACGAAAGAATCCAGATCGAAACTCACCTTGGCAAACAGGGTCGGCAGCTGGTGCGGACCGCGGGCTTCGACGAACTCATCGATCAATTCCTGCGAAGGCTCGACCGCCTCACTGGGAATAATCGCCATGTAATATTTACCGTCCTTGCGGTACAGCCGGGCCAACTGAGTCGGCCCCGGTGCAGCGGTAAAATAGGTGATTCCTCCCACTCCGGGGCGCACTGACTGCTTAATGGTAATGGCTTTCATATTTTCGGCCGGGTCCTTGCTGCGGGCCCCGTACCATGCACAGGCGGCGCCGCAGTTTACGCAGTAGATAGTACTGCGGGCGTCATCGATGTGGCTGACGTCGGCAAAATAGGTCGGCTTTCCGTCGGAGATTATCTTGAGTATCTGCTGTGTCAGGGCTGCATCGGCATCCGCTTCGCAGGCCATCACGATTCCGTCCTTCTGGCCCTCCTCGGCATCATAGTCGCTCGGCAGCAGGGCCGCGGTCATGCACTGCGGTGCATAGTGGTGTGAGAGCTCGGTCATGCATTTGACAGCGGTAAACTCAAGGTTCAGATCTTTGATAATATCTTTAGTGGCCAGATAACAGGCAATCTGAAAGTCGAAGCCGTCCTTGGTCAGTTTGTCGTCGTTGTACTGCACCTCTTTGGTGCTGCCCTCCAGCCATTCGCGGGTTTTCTTGATGCGAGCCGGTTCAATTTCTTTGGCTCGACGCACTATCTCAAGCTGGTCGATGTGTTCGGCATCGACGCCGAACATCTTACGCCACTGCATGGGATCGAACTGGGCCGTGTCGATTCCGATCGACCTTCCGCCAAAGTAGCCGAACACCGAACCTTTGAGGCGTGCTTTGACCATAGCCGCCCGGATGTAGGGCAGTACCCGTTTTCCCAGGTTCGCATCATCGTAATCAATACGTACCCGTTTGTGAGGATACCCGATCTGGCTTAGTGCACCGCAGGTTCCGAAAAAACCAACGTTGCCGTGGGTGGCCGAGTCGCGGTTTCCGAGTACGATGGTCGGTAAGTTCATCCGCTGTACCCCGTACACCGCCAGATTGGGTGAAGTCCAGCAGGGCGTATGCGCGATGAAAAACTCAGCGCCATTGCTTTTCAGTTCATCTACTGTTTCGGTAATCTCTTCGCGGGTCCGGGACACGGCCTCGCGATACAGCACTTCAATCGGCAGCTTTTTGAGATTCTCTATCGCCTTTTTATGGCGGGGTTCGGTGAGGTTTTTGAACACCTTCTCCCACTCATTTTTTCTATAATCACCAAACGTAATAATAGCTACTTTGGGTTTGTTCATAGTCCTAATTCCTTCTCTAGTTTGAGTCCTGTTTCACGCGCTGCAGCAGCTCATAGTCCTCATCAGTTACGGTCTTGTATCCGGGAGTCGGGTAAGCCTGAAAGCCGCGCCCGCCGTCGTTGTAGATGGATTGACCGAAGATAAAGTCGGAGTCTTCACATGCCAAGAAGACCGCCAGCCGGCCGCACTCTTTGGTTGATCCGATTCTTCCGATAGGTGTCCGGCTGAGGATTGTGTTCATCAGCTGCTCATCGGACCCTACCCGCCGCATCAGCTCGGTTTCGATTGGTCCGGGGGCCATTGCATTTACCTTGATGTTATAGGGAGCCAGCGCAACCGCCTGCACTTTAGTCATCTGCTGAATTCCCCCCTTACTGGTGGTGTAGACCATTTGCGAATCCAAGGCAAGGTAGGCATTTACCGATGACATATTGATGATGGCTCCACCGTCGCCCTGCTTTTTCATCTGGCGAGCGGCAAACTGATCACCAAAAAACATACCGCGCAGGTTTACATCCATTATTTTGTCATACTGCTCGGGGGTAATATCGAGAAAATGGGTTTTATTCGAGTCGTTTATTCCGGCATTGGCTACATAAATATCGAGCCGGCCGTAAAACTCTACTGCTTTGTCAACGATCATCCGGAGATCTTCTATTTTAGCCACATCACACTGCACGTAGCGAACATCACCGCCGGCCTTCCGCAGCTCTTTTTCCGCCGCCGCCCCGGTTTCGGAATTCCGCCCTGTGACAACCACTTTTGCGCCTTCGCGTATGTATTCCAGGGCAATACCGTAACCGATGCCCTTGGTTCCACCGGTAATAATAGCTACCTTGTCTTTCAGTTTCATAGTAAGGACCTCTTTTATATATAGGATAAAGAAAGGCAGGGAGGGCGGCGGAGAGTCTGCCAGCCACTCCCGAACCTAATTGGGGTCAAAATTAAATCTTCAGCTGTCCCTTGTCGTCGTGGTGTTCATCGTATTTGATGTCGGCAGCGCCGGTGTAACCCTGGGGATTTCGGAATCCCAGCGGGTTTACACCGCAGGGGTATTTGCCCTTGATCTCTTCGATCAGCTCTGAGTAGTGACCAACCACCCCTTCGACCAACTGCTCGCCTTTCTCGCGGCTCGCCTTTTCCGGATCACCGATAACGCCGTTGTCCAGATCGTCTTTTTCGGGCAGCGCGAAGGTACCTTCGAAGTGATAGAACATACCCGGTTTGGCGGCCTGCCCCGGAGCAATTTTCCACTTACTGTCGATCAGTCCGTGACCGGCACCGGGCTCGGCCAGATCCTGATTCATCCACTGCGGATACAGATACAGACCGACCGAGGATTCAGCCTCGTCGGCATGCCACATGTAATCATCCAGGACGCTCTTGTCGTCGCGCAGAAAATCGTACCAGGTAGAAGAAAGAGTAAAGAAACCCTCAATGCCGAGTTTGTGCACAGCAACCAGAGTCGACATGACCTGGCCGTGGGCCGAGATAATGAGAAACTTGTTGTAACCGGCCACGGCAGCGCCGCGTACGATGTCCATCAACAAACCGATATGGGTTTCGAAGGTGAGCGGAATGGTCCCGACCATACCCCAGTGGTGGTGCGGGTGCGAGCCGTACATCGGACAGGGCAGTACCATCGCACCGGTTTTCTCCCCGACCTTCTCGGCAATGCCGATTGCGTTAAAGGCGTCCATGCCGGTAGGAGCGTGGGCACCGTGCTGCTCGATCGCACCGATCGGAAGAACTGCTACATCGCAGACCTCTTTGGCATATTTTTGCACCACATGTGCACTATTCTCCTGAAACCATACTGAATCTCTTCTATCCAGCTTAAACTCTTTCTGTTCTTTCATATCCATCCTCTCTTTATATTTATAGCGATATATCAAGCTGCATATCAGCTGCCAGCTTGTTCAAATCCTGAATCAATTCCCCGGGTACGGGGATTCCGTCTTTACGACGCGCCTGCTCGGTTTTCCATTCCAGCTCGCCGGGAATCAGCTGGGTTTCATCGGGCTTAACCATAGGAGTAGCCTTTACCCTGCTTCGAAGCTCATCCATTCTCTGCATGAACTCACTCGCTTCCATAAACACACTCGGATCGAAGACCGCACACATGTGCGAGGTGAGGCTCGGGTCCTGGGAGTGCTTGTACATGCTCTTAAGCTCATTGTTGAACGCGCCCCCGCTTAACACACCGGTGATGATGTCGACAAACAGTGACAGGCCAAAGCCTTTATGCATTCCCACCGGCAGCAGAAAGCCTTTGAATCCTTCATCGGGATCATCGGTTTCGAGACCTTCCTTGGTGACTGCCCAGTTGGTAGGGATCTTTTCTCCCTTTTTGCTGGCCAGCAGGAGCTTTCCACCGGCAACGGCACTGAGGGAAATGTCCAGACAAAAAGGATAGTCGCCGGAAAGCGGCGCGGCCATTGCGATGGGATTGTTTCCGGTAGAAGGGCGTTTGTTGCCCTTCATGCCGATATTCGGCATTACATTGGTTGCCACCACCCCGATCATACCCTGCTCGGCAGCCATGCGGGCATACAGCGAAGCTGCACCGAAGTGGTTGCTGTTGTTCACTACCACCGCCGACACTCCGTACTGCCGGGCCTTTTCGATCGCCCGCTTCATCACAGTTCGACCAACTACATACCCATGACCGGCATCGCCATCCATCAGCTCGAGGGCCTTGTTTTCACCCTTCAGTGCCTGGATAGAGGGAGAACTGTTAATAGCTCCATTGCGAATTCTCTCGATATAAATCGGAGTGCGCAGGATTCCATGAGAATCCACCCCCCACAGATTAGTCTGCACGGCACATTGTGCACAGTAGACCGCATCGCCGTCCGGCAGCCCTGCAGCCCGATACATATCGATTAAAAAGCCTTCGGCGGACTCTACCGATATTCTCTTTTCATTCTCAGCCATAGTTTACTCCACTTATGTATACGTATTCAATTTTATCGTAAAAACTCCAGCGCTGTCAAGAAAAATATATGCAAAAAATTGGGGCTATTTCACTCAACTCTCAGAAATCCTCAATTCAGAGGCCTATTTTTTCAGTATAATGCGCAGCAAAACCGCAAATATTATTTCTTTCCAATGTATACGTAATCAGCTATAGTGATAGATTACCAAGGAGATAAGTTATGTCGGCAAGCAGCATAAGGATGAACAAATACCGGGTATTCATCGATCTGCCGCACCTGTTTCTACAGTTCGGAGTGGATCTGTTGGCCCGGATTCACTCGTCTTAGTTGTGTAGGCGCTGATCATACTTGGTACTCGCAGTGTAGGAATGGGTTTTATCGGAATCCTCCTCCCCGGCCTACCAACCACCCCCTTTCTGCTGGAGCCCGCGGGGCAATCGGGACCCTTTCCCTTTCCATTCTTATGATTAAGACTTCAGAGTAACCCGTAAATGCGGCGGTAGTAGTCCCGGAAATCCGCACTGCTGCGGTCGCGGGGCCGCGGCAGTTCCACCGGTATCTGCGTATATTCGGAACCGCCTGCCTGTGGCAACACCACCACCCGGTCGGCCAGGTAAAGCGCTTCGGAGATATCGTGGGTTACAAAGACAGCGGCGAACTGGTGTTCCCGCCACATCCGCAGCAGTAGTTCCTGTAGCTCCTCGCGCTTTTGAGCATCCAGGCTGCCGAAAGGCTCGTCCATCAGCAGCATGTCCGGCCGGCAGACCAGTGCCCGTGCCAGTGCGGTTCGCTGTTTCATGCCACCGGACAGCTGGTAGGGAAAACGGCCGCTCGCCTGTGAAAGCCCCACCTCCTGCAGCATAGCCTCCACCCGCCGGCTGCGGGCGCGGCGGTCCGGCAGGCGTACGCTGCTGATGCCGCCATGCTTGAGCGGGAACTCCACATTGGCCCACACCCGCTTCCAGGGAAAGAGCTGATCGAACTCCTGAAACACCACCACCCGTTCGGGAGACGGCCCCTGCAGGGGCGTGCCGTGCCACAGCAGGGTTCCTTCGGTGGGCGGCAAAAAGCCGGCTAAAAGCTTCATCAGGGTGGTTTTTCCACAGCCCGAGGGCCCCACAACCGCTACGAACTCTCCGGCTGCAATGCTGAGGTCGAAGTCCTGTATAACGGGTCTGTCATAACGAAAACCGATCCCTTCGGCCTGCAGCAACGGCACTGTGGAGACATAGTCGCTCATCTGCTCATCCCCCACTTGCGCACGGTTCCGCGTTCGAGTGATTCAAACAACAGCTCCTCAAACAGCACACCGATCACCATGATGACCAGAATACCGGCGAACATGCCGCGGGTGTCCATAAAAACCCGCTGTTGAAAAAGATACCAGCCCAGCCCCCCGCCTCCGCCGGCGGCCCCGAAAACCATCTCGGCGGCGATCAAGGCCCGCCAGGCCCGGGCCCAACCGATCCGCAGCCCGGCGATGAGATACGGCAGAGTGGATGGCAGAATGAGGTGGCGCATCGTCTGCAGGTGGCCGAGGCGGTAGTTGCGGCTTACATCGTACAGGTGCTCCGGCACCGCCCGTATGCCTCCCGTGAGATTGGTGGTGAGAGGCCAGAGAACAGAGTGAGTGATAATCAAAAGCACAGCTGTGCGCCCGGTGCCCGCCCACAAAATTACCAGCGGCAGCAGTGCAATTCCGGGCAGGGGATGCAGAAAGGCTACCGCCGAATCTACGATACGGGCCACGGAACGCCCGCCGCTCCACACCGCGGCGCTGAGCAGCAGAGCTCCCAGCGCGCCCAGAGCAACCCCTTCGAATATTATCAGCAGAGAAAATCCGATTCGACCGGCCAAGACCCCCGAAGCCAGGTCTGTTCCCAGTGACGCGATCACCTCGCTCACCGGCGGCAGCAGCAGCGGCGTTACCGCGCTCAACCGGGCCGTCAGCTCCCAGACCAGCATCACGCCCAACAGGAACAGCAGATGGGTTCGCCAGCGAGCGGCCTTATTCTGCCGGTCGGCCGTTGAACGAGCTTTCCCGTCAGCTGTCATCGGACTCTCCAGCGGCAGCCGCATCGGCATCCCGGGCCAGACACTCGGAAAGGACCGCAGAAGGCGGAAAAGATTCATTGAGGTAGTCCTGTTCGGCCATAAAATCGATAAAGCCTTCGAGTCCCAGAACCCGCTGCGAGTATTTCATTCCCTCCCAGTCCAGATATTCGGCTACTTTCTCCTCAGTGAGGCCGTATTCGCCCGCCAGCAGACGGAGTACCTGGCTGCGCTCGGTCTGCATAAAATCAATGGATTGGGCCAGGGCGCGCCGCAGTGCCGCCATTGCCTGGGGTGAGCTGTTCATCAACTCTTGCGTGGCTACCCCGACGATAAAGGTGAAGTCGCCGCCCATCGCCTGGCGTCCCGATACCACCAGCCGGGTACCTTCCGCCGCCAGCTCTTCCATTAAATAGGGCGGACTTGTGAAGTGGGCGCTGATGTCGCGGCGGCTCAGCAGGGCGTTCATACCGTCGGGATGGTTCATCGTGACCAGCCGGTCATCCAGGGCCTGGGCATCACCCAGCTGCCGCTGGCAGGCCATCGACAGTAGGATATGCTGAATACTGCCGGGCTGCGGCAGAGCGATTTTGTCCTGCGGACCGAAGTCGGACAGGCTCTGCAGATCCTCCCGCCAGGTCACCAGCCCCAGGGGCGCCTGCGAGAGACCGGTAAAGATCCGCCACTCCATCCCGCGGTCGTATCCGATCAGGAAGGGAGGTATGCCCATAAAGCCCACATCCAAACGGCCGGCCAGGATCGCCTCGCGGATGGCCGCAGTATTACCGAGCCGGCTCCACTCGATTTCGTAGTCCGGCAGCTCGGCCTCCAGAAACCCCTGTGCCCGCATCACCTGCAGCGGCGCGTAGGCCAGCCCGTACTGTTCGGCGATTACCAGCTCTTTCGAAGCTTGGTGCTGTTCTGGTTCGGCAGTTTCCGGGGCCGGGGCCTGGCCCGCCTCTCCGCCGCCGCAGCCGAGAAGTGCCGCACTGCTCAACGCTGTGAGAATAACTATTCCACTTATATGTAGTAAACGCATAATACCTGCTCCATGTCAGTCAAATTCTAAACCACATAACTCTCGCGTGCAAAGTCGAGCACACGATTGCGGCCGGCTGAGTCCCGCAGCTCGAGGGCAGCGTAAACTGTATCGATGCTGCGATTGACCTCCGCCGAGCTGCTGCCCTGTATGATAACGTAACCGGCCCGGCCCGTCGAGTTGTGCATGGGGCCGATCTGACTACCCGGCGGCTGGAGGTAGCGGGCGGTCACTACGCCGGGGATCTGCCGCAGAGCCGTCTCTGGGCCCACAGAAGCTACCAGCATCGGCTCGGTAAAGAAGAGCAGCACTGCCAGTGCCCCGGCGGCGGGGTACTGGTAAGCCTGCAGGGCGGCGGTGTCCGCGGAGTCGAAGCGGCCGGGCCGGCCGAGGGCTTCGGCAAAGTTGAGCATGTCGATGTCAATGCCTGTGAGGGCTGGTATGAACTCGTCCTCGTACGCTCCGCCGATACGGGCGGCAACTTCGTTTACCCGCAGCCCCTGCGGACCGATCAGCATTTGAAAGTAGAGCGGCCCCTGCCGGATGCCGAACCCTTCGACAATCCGCCGGCTTATATCCACAATCTCCGCACCATGCTCAGCGGAACAACGGCTGGGATAGGTGTGGGCGATACAGACGCCGATGTGCGGGTAGAAGGGCCTGGTGACACGGTCGGTTGCGGTCAGCGGATACATCCGCCCGTCCCGGACCCATCCGCTGAAGGTAATTTCCTGCCCGGGATAAAACTCTTCTACCACTGCATAGCCGTCGCGGGAGAAGCGCAGCGTCTCCGGCAGGTATTCGGGTATCTGGTCGGCCGACTCGAGCCGTACGACCCCGCGCTGGCCCTGACTGTCCACCGGCTTGAGTACCAGCGGGGGCTGCAGACCTTGCAGCTGGGCAAAATGAAAACCGGCGTCGATAATTCGATACGGACTATGCGGAATGCCGCACTCATCGAACCAGCGCTTCATATAACGTTTATTGGTAAGGGCCAGAGCCTGGTCAATCGACAGGCTGTGCGGCAGTCCCAGCTCACCGGCGGCCCGGGTAAGGGTAAGCAGCGGCTGGTCGGTACCTAGAGTGGCGATGCCGTCGACCCGGTGTCGGCGAGCCGCCTGCAGGGTTGCCGCGGCATCGAAGGTGTCGGCCCGGGCGAATTCGTCAGCCAGTAATGCCCCCGGGGCGGCGGGATTCATATCGGAGACTACCGTTTCGAGGCCCGCCTGCCGGGCCCGGCGGATGGCCCGCAGCTGTCCCTGTCCTCCGCCGATAATCAGCAGCTTCATCGGCCGGTTCCTGCGTCCCCGGACGTGCCGGGAAAGTTCACCAGCCCGGCGACCTCCCACTTGGCCCCGCCGAACAGCAGCCGCAGAAACGGGGGGAAGATCGGGATGTACAGGCCAAGCCCGGCAAATACCTTAAGCAGCTTCCGGAGCGGATAGCGGGCCGGATGCTGCGGGGGACGGTCGTAGTGCACCGGCAGCTGAGCGATGCGGGCGCCGGCCCGAAAGAACTCGGCCGAGAGATACAGAAAACCGCGGGGGTCGCGGCAGAGCCCCGCGATCAGTTCGCGGCGGAAAGCCCGGAAGCTGGTGGGACGGATGCCGGCGGCCCGCTTTCCGAAGGCCAGCCTGAAAATCAGATCGCGGCCCCGCGAGCCGAGACGCCGCAGCGGCCCCACTACACTGGCGGCCGGCACCCCGTACACCAGGTCCGGGGCGGCCCCGGCGGAACCGGCCCGCAGCTCTTCGAGCAGGCGCGGGATGTCTTCGGGGCGATGCTGCAGGTCGTCGTCCATCGTCACGACCAGCTCGCCGTGGGCGTGGCAGATGCCGCAGAGGGTAGCCTGCTGCTGTCCGGCGTTGCGCGTCAACAGAACCGCCCGCAGTATAGGCGGCTCTGTGGGTAACGCATACAGGAGTCGGTCAGGGGCAAGCCGGCGGCGCAGGCGCTCTACGCTGCCGGGCTCCGACCCGTCGTCCACAAAAATCACCTCCGCCCTCATTTTTATTTCACCCAAAATGGGAAGCACACGCTCGAGAAGCGGCTGTATTTGTTCTTCGCTGCGATACGTCGGAATGACGATCGAGAGTGTTATATTTGGATTCACGATACGGACAGTATAACAAGGGCGCCGGCGATATGGTAGAGGCTCAGGTTAGGTTCCAGACGCTCAGGCCGGCCAGGATACAGAGGGTTCCTGCGATGTGATAGAGGGTGATGCGCTCCTTGAGGAGCAGATGGCCGGTCAGGACGACCAGCAGATACGTCAGTCCTGAAAAACTGTAGCCGATGCTGAGGGGCAGATGCGAGAGGGCGTACATGTAGAGGACCGGGGCGGCCACCACCGACAGTCCGCCGAGGGCCAGCGGCCAGTTGGCCATTGTACGCAGCAGACGGCCGAACCCGTGGCGGATGGAGATGCGGAGGGCCCCGCGCTTGACCAGGATTTGTCCGGCGGTGGTGAGCAGAACCAT
>CAZRWN010000058.1:0-18389 GCA_964603735.1 uncultured Sediminispirochaeta sp.
TGAGCGGAGTTTTGAGGACGACTATGATCCCGAGAATTACCGGTATGAAGAGTACCAGAAATCCTGGTGGGATATCTTAAACCCGGCCGAGAAAAAGGTGGAGAAGGGGTTGAAGTAGTAGCCTGTATGCAGGAAGAGAAACGACTTGATTATGTACTTGTAAAACCTGTTGGGTCGCAGTGTAACCTGCGCTGTACCTACTGTTTTTACTATCCCAAGCAACTGCTGGGTAGAATGAGTGATTCGGTGCTGCATCAGATGGTCAAAAGTATGCTGACAACTTCGGTGGATCAGGTAGCCTTCGGATGGCAGGGCGGCGAGCCGACCCTGGCCGGGTTGGATTTTTATAAGCAGGCAATTGAGTATGAGCTTTGGTACGGGTACGGAAAAACTATCGGGAACGCCTTCCAAACCAACGGTGTATTGCTGAACCGGCGGTGGATTGAATTCTTTCGAGAATACACATTTCTGGTTGGTATTTCAATTGACGGAATTCGGAAGGTTCACGATACCAACCGTCGCGATGCTGATGGAAAAGGAACCCATGCCCGAGTCGAAGCGGTTCTGCAAGAGCTGCTGGATGCCGGTGTGGCCGTGAACACCCTCTCGGTGATCACCTCCGCTGCTGCCGACCACATTGAGGAGTCCTTTTACTATCTCAAAGACCTCGGAATCACACATATGCAATTTATTCCCTGTCTGGAGTTCGGGCCTGATTCCGCTGCCCCGGTTTCCTTTTCGCTGTTGCCCGCGCAATACGGCCGGTTGCTGTGCAAGCTGTTTGATCTGTGGTGTGAGTGCAACGTCTCTATCCGGTTTTTTGAAAACGTGCTGCAGGCATATAAACGAAGGAGCGTTATGGAGTGCGCCTTTCGTGAGAGCTGTGGTACGTACCTTGTGGTTGAGTATGACGGAAGCCTCTATTCGTGCGACTTCTTTGTGGAACCGAAGTGGTACTTAGGAAATGTAAAGAGAGTTGGCTTGGAAGAGGCTCTACACAGTGAGACACAGATGCACTTCGGACGATCGATGAAAGTGGTGGAGAACAGTTGCAGCGCCTGTGAGTGGCAGTTTGTATGTCACGGCGGCTGTGGAAAATACAGGTTCGAAAATCGGTTCTACTACTGTGAAGCGTACAAATCGTTTTTTAGATATGCAGATTCGAGATTAAGGGAGATGAGCAGAAAAGTATGAGGAAGTATCTTTTTTTCGGAAGTGGGAGCGCCGGCCTTTCCATTGTAAATATTCTGGTGCAGACATGGTTGATTTACTTTTTCGCTCCGTCAAGAGGAAGAGTTCTCATACCGGCCTCTGTGGTCGGCATTATTTGGTTTATCGGTAGTGGGCCTTTTCCCGTATCCCCTCATATTGCCGACTGGTATGGCAAGGTGTGTAAAACGAATAGACTTGATTGAACGGTCAATGAACCATTTTCAGCACACCGTACGCTTACACGACTCGATCGGCGCTTTGGCAGGCGACCTGCATTAGAGGGCATTAGCCCATCAGTCGCTTCAAGAGCCGCAGTCCCTTGTTGTAGGGCGCGTAGCGGAAGGGGACATCCGTACGAGTTGATTTCTTTAGGATCGCCTTACGATGCGAGAAGGTTTCGAAACTTGCCTTGCCGTGATAACTTCCCATACCGCTGGCTCCGACCCCACCGAAGGGCATGTGGGACGAGGCAATATGTACCACGGTATCGTTGATACAACCACCGCCGAAGGAGATCGAACGGGTTATGGCCTTTTGATTTTTCTTTGATTCGGTAAAATGGTACAACGCCAGAGGTTTGGGGCGGCTGTTGATAAAGGCAATCGGCTCTTCCAAATTTCGATATTCCAGCACAGGTAGAATTGGGCCGAAAATCTCATCGTCCATCACTGTATCCTCTGTGCTGACGGGATAGACAATAGCAGGGGCAATCTGCAGCGTCTGATCGTTCAGCTGCCCTCCACAGTGAATTTGAGAGCTATCAATGAGATTACTCAGACGCTCGAAATGTCTTTGCGAGATTATTTTGGGGTAATCCGGATTTTTCTCTGGATGAACTCCGAAAAACTCCGTAATGTACTTTTGCATTGCGTCCAAGAGTTGAGGTACAATACTTTCATGGGCAAGGATATAATCCGGAGCAACGCAGGTTTGCCCTGCATTGAGTAATTTCCCCCAAATTATGCGCTTGGCGGCCAAATCGATTTTTGCTGTGTTATCTACAATACATGGACTTTTTCCGCCCAGTTCCAGACTGACGGGAGTAAGATGTTTTGCAGCCGCCTCCATAACTATCGTGCCTACTGTCACACTACCGGTGAAAAAAATATAGTCGAACTTCTGTCGCAGCAACTCGGTATTCACCTCTCGTCCGCCCTTGATTACAGATACATAGTCGGGACTGAAGCAGTACTGTACTATTTCTGCAATTACATCGGCTGTGGCCGGTGCATACCTGGATGGCTTTACTACGGCTGTGTTACCGGCAGCCAGAGCTCCAATCAAAGGAACAAATGTAAGCTGGAATGGATAGTTCCAGGGCGACATGACGAGCACTGTTCCGTACGGTTGATTGTAGATTTTACTTGTAGACCAAAAATGTGCTAAAGGAGAAGGTACCCGCTTAGGTCTTGAGAGATGTGAGAGGTGTTTTAAGAAGTAACGAATTTCCTCCTGTACCAAGGCTATTTCAGTGGCATACGCCTCAAACGGGGATTTGTTCAGGTCCGTTTTAAGGGCAGAGAGGATGGACTTTTCATAGGCACTTAGTGCCGTCGACAGTATCCTTAACTTCTCTTTTCTAAATTGAATACTGAGAGTCTCCCCTTCCGAGAAGTAAGTGTTTTGATTTGAGACGGTTGATTCAATCGAACTAGTTTCTAATTTCATGTGCATATGCTTTTCCTTTTGTGCCGGTTTTCATTTGTACATAAATAGTGGTCATGTCTTTCGAATCAAAAATGCGCGGAACCGGATACAGTGGATTTGCTTCTTCCAACGCGTGGTGTACCATCTTGGGGATGTCTTCTTGCCGGATGGTGTTCAATGATTCGGGTATTCTCATCTGAGAGTTCAGTTGTCGGATAGCGTGTATAAAGGCGGCGGCCTTTTTTTCTTTTGTACATACCGTACTGCCGACCTCGATTACATCTGCTAAGTCTGCCAATTGGGTGTGAACAGATTCTCCGTAATAGTCGAGCACTATGGGAAGTAGGATGGCGTTTGCAAGACCATGCGGAATGCCGTAAAAGGCGCCGAGGGTGTGGGATATGGCATGAATGTTTCCCACATATGCACGGGTAAATGCCTGCCCCGCTTTGAATGAAGCGGTGTGCATGTTTTGTCTGGCCTCTAAATGAGAGCCGTTATAATAACTTGTAAGCAGGTTTTGAAATACGAGCTGCACAGCTTCTCGGCTGAGTCTGCGAGTTGTTCGAGTAGTACTCTTGCCGATATACGCCTCCACTGCGTGACACAAAGTGTCCATGCCGGTGGCAGCTGTTATGTGCGGCGGCAATCCGGTGAGCAAATCTGGATCAAGAACTGCACAGTCGGGTATGAGGCAGACATCGTTAATTGCAAACTTTTTCTGGATAGTCGGATCGTGGAGCACAGCAGCTAAGGTTGCTTCGCTTCCGGTTCCGGCGGTAGTAGGAACCGCAATAAGGGGAACGGTTCTCCGTTTTACTTTTAATATACCGGCCATTTCTGAGAGTGACTTATCAGGGTTCGAGATGCGGGCTGTAAGAGCTTTTGCGCAATCGAGGGGTGAACCGCCGCCACATGCCAGTACCCCGTCACACCCGCATTGCTCGAAACAATCGAAGGCGGACTCTACGTTCGCGATAGTTGGGTTGGGGACCGTGTGCGAAAAAATCTCATACGCGATGTCGTTCTTATGACAGACCTCTAATAGGGAATCAAGCAGTCCGATTTTGAGGATGGTGTTGTCGGTGACCACAAGAACTTTGTGAATTCCCAGGTCAGCGATTATTTCTGGTATCCTTCTACGCGATCCAGCGCCTTCGACAACTCTTGGGGTCCGCCATGGAAGGAAATGGCTGGCGATATGTAAACTTCTCTGAACCGTACGATACCTTAAGCGTGTAGATAGTTTCATTCTACGCTCCAACTTTATCGACAAGTGTCTTTTAATAGACATCAGTAGCACTATATAGTAAGCTGATGGTGCTGTAAAATCATTTGCATATACTAAAACCGGTAGGTGTAGAGTAAAGCGACACATATAGAAAACTGTATTAATGGGGTATGGGAATGAGCACGGCCGAAGAAGACTTGCGAGTCCGACGCACACTATATCTTCTAAAAAAGGCGCTGCAGCAGCTCCTGACTGAAAAACAGTTGGAGGAGATTAGTGTGAAAGAGATATGTGTCTCTGCGATGGTGCATCGGGCGACCTTCTATAAGCATTTCCAAGATAAGTACCATCTCTTTAGTGAAATTCTTGCCGACATCAGACGACACATCTCGGGTAACAGAGAGGCTGTTTTGGAGAAGAAAGCGCCTGCACAGCTCTACGAGGAGTTTGCAGAGCGGGCCCTGCAATATGTAGTCGACCACAGAACCATGCTTCAGAAAACATTGAATCATAACAAGGATTCGATGGCGTATTTGATGATCTACCATGCGGTGCAGGACTATATTACCGATCTTCTGCACCACAACCGAACAGCTGTGGAATATATTCTTCCGATAGAGGTTATTTCAAGATTCACCACCGCTGGGCTGACTGCTCTGGTATTTTTCTGGATTGAAACCGAAGCCGAATATTCGCAAGAGGAAATGCTGGAAATGATTAACACCATTATCCATCAGAACCTCTACTTCAAATGAATCGACGAAGCTTTTGTAGGCAAACATAATCACGGCGTTTTTTCACGTGGTTTTCGAGAAGCGAGTAAAAAAAATGGTGAGGGGAGCAGCATCTCATATTGGTCGATGAAGTGTTCGAAGCCGAGGGTGTGCAGAAATGCCTGCATTCCAGTACACATCTTATCGATTTGAAAGCACGCCAATGCACGCGTGGTGCGAAAGCCCTGTTGACTGTACAGCTCGACTGCCGGTGTATTCGATAAACGCCTCGACAAAGGTCTTGTGCAGGAGTTCTAATGATGTGTGTGCTAATGTTCTATATTCAATCAATTACTGCTTCCGTCCAATGAATATGGTCTGGGTGTACTCGCCGTCGTCGAACAGGTACTGGTCGTAAGCCCCGAATAAGTCCTGTGAGTATACAGTTAGTCCGGCCTGTGTGAACACTTCCTCCCAGACTGCCTGTTGGAAGAGACCGGCGATAATGTGTTCAGAATAGGTCTTCAGCTCGCCGTGTCGCCGGACAAGATAGAACAGGGTAATTTCGTGCGTCTGCGGTTTATACGGACTGGCGAAGTTGTTTTCAAAGAGAGTCACATGTACATCACCTTTTTCGCCAGTGTAAACAAAGTTGTTGTTCCGATACTGCTCGGCTGTGCTGCAGACTACCAGCAGCACCCCGCCCTTGCGCAGATGCAGTGCGGCGGTGTGGATAACCTGCTGCAGACCGCCCATCGTAGCGATATAGTCGATGCTGTCGGGTATTACCACTGCATCAAACTGCCGTTCTAAACGGATTGTGCGCATGTCGCCTTCGATGTACTCTATCTCAGGATTCTTTGCGCGGGCTTTGTCTAACATTCCGAGGCTGAGATCGACACCGGTGACCGAGAAATACCGCTTGAAGAAGTAGTCCTGCCCGCCGGAGCCGCAGCCTAAATGCAGCAGCGTGTGTACCGGCGGGCTGGCGTGCTCCCGGACCAAATCGGCAAAATGCGCGACTTCCTGCTTGTAATCCTCAGGATCGGCTAAGAAGTCCTCCGTCCAGGCGAGTTGATTATATGAAATCCAATCCGAAGCCATGCGGCAAGTATAGCACTAATCTTTATTCGCGGGGCGGAATTTTCATCTCCATTGGGATGTATTTGTTTCCGTCCTTTTCGGTGAGCTCTGCGCGTGGGGCGAATCCGAGGCGTTGGTAGATATTTTCGGAATAGGGCGAGGCGTTCACTGTAAAGCAGCTGAGTTCAGGATTCCTGGCGGTGCAGCCGGCGTACCGCTCCTGGATGGCCTGCGGTGTGGTGAAGTTATAGAAGGTCTGGGTTCCCTCTTGGCTGTATTCACACCCGACAAACTCATCAAAGACTGCAGTGATTAATGCGGACACTTCGGCAGCCGCCCCGCTGTATCTGTTCGGTCAGATACCAGGCCATGAAATCGCGCTGCCATTTATGGCTATGATTTTCATGTTCGTTCCTTCGTTATACTGTAAGTAAGTACTTACATGCATTATCCTGTTTACACCCCTACGTCAAGCCCTCAATGCCCGGCCGACTATGTCTCGAGCGGGCCCACCGCCTGCAGTGCCTTCTCGGCGAGGCTGCGCAGAGCCCGCTCGTCATCGTCGCCGGCCAGACGGTTGGAGCGCAGTGCGCCGCACCTCCTGCAGCGGTGAAGCAGGGCGGTGTCGCCCCCTGCGCGGACCCATAGGCCGATCGGTTCCATAAGTCCCCGGCAGAGCTCCTTGCGGTCGCCGGGGGTAATGTCCACATGCAGGCTGTGCAGGCAGTAGGGACAGTGGTTACGCTGGCTCGTTCCTGGGGCCCATGAGTGTACCGGGGCCCCGCAATTTCGACAGACAAAAGAGCTGTCGCGGGTAGTAGTGCTGTTAGTATATGCGTATTGCGTGCGTTTCATCTGAATCGAATCCTATTTGTCCTTTTTGAGCTTGCGGGAGTATTTGGCAATGTCCTTCCACTTTTTCTCCCGCTCGCGTCTGATGCGCTCGTCTTCCCTTGAAGCGGCGAACTCCATTTCGCGCTTCAACTTCAAGTAGTTCTGGTATCTCTCCTGGCTCAGTATTCCATCTCCGAGGGCTTCGGCGACTGCGCAGCCGGGCTCGCCTTCATGGGCACAATCCGAAAACTTACATTCGGCGGCCAGAGCTTCGACCTCTTCGATGACATCGTTAAAGGCCGAGTTCAGTCCGTCGGCGTCCGACCACAAACCGACCTCACGGATGCCCGGCGAGTCTATAATGCAGCCCAATCCGGGGACAAGGAAGAGTTCGCGCAGCGAGGTGGTATGACGGCCGCGTCCGTCCGTCTCTCGGACCGTCTGAGTCTTTCGAAGAATGGTGCCGGCCAACGAATTGAGAAGGGTTGATTTTCCCACCCCGGAGGAACCCATGAAAACACCGGTGTGGCCGGCCCCCAGGTACTCCCGAATCACCTCCATTCCCGCGCCGGTGGAGGCGGAAACGGCTGCAACCGGCACGCCTGGAGACGAAGCCTCGATTCGCTCCACAAATGGCTGCGGATCGTCGACCAGGTCGGCCTTGTTGAGGATGACAACCGGCTGTGCTCCGCTGTTCCATGCCAGCACGAGCATCCGCTCGGCTCTGGCGGGATTGAAGTTGTTGTCCAAACCCATGACGATAAAGACGGTGTCGATGTTCACGGCCAGAGCCTGACTGGTGCTTTTTTCGCCGGCGGAGTGGCGTTTCAGCTCGGTTGTTCTCGGCAGGATTTCCCATATTCGTCCGCCCGCCCCGTGCGGATACGGTTCTATGGCGATCCAGTCCCCCGTACAGTACCGCAGCTCCTGGGCTTCCATGCGCTGGGCAAAGCTTCCGGGAACGGAGCACCAGAGTTCGCCCCGTTCGGTAGCGGCTAAGATGTTTCCCCGCGAGTGGGCCAGGATTCGGCCCGGAATCCAGCCTTTCTCCGCGAACGGAATGAAGTCGAGTTCGAACCCGCGGTTCCAACCATATGATATGAGTAATTCTTTATTGTGAATGTGCATGTATGTAATTCCCCTGTAACGCATAGATATGCGCATAGTCGCTGAGTTCTATCACAGGGGAGCAGGAAGACTTTAATTAATCTAAAACGAAGAAGCTGCTTCCGTTAACCCTGTGACCCTACTACATTGGGACTCATCTGGGCTACCGACATCAAACTACCTCTCTTTCTATTAAGCTGCTACAGATAGTAGCACGGGTTCTATAAATAAGTAAAGTGTATAAAATTGTTGAATTGTTAATCGCTTATTCGAATTGCTACACCACCACGCTTATGCCCTTTCTGCACATATTCATGGGCCTCAACTATTTGTTCAAGCGGATATGTTTTTTCCACGACCGGCTTAAATGCGCCTGCGACCACCAAGCTTGATATCTGGTCCAGTCTGGATGAACTCAAAATAAGATCGCCGTTATCAATGCTTTGGAAGATGCCGGACTTCTTTACTGCCTGCTTGCAGCTCTGTTTGAGTGAGGATTGTTTGATTTTCCCCACCGAATCGAGCATGAAATCGAACTCGACTCCCGGCTCCACACTATCGGTTGCGGTGTAGTCGATGACGGCGTCGGCGCCCAGAGACTTCACAAACTTAAGATTTTTTGTACTGCATACTCCTGTCACCCGGGCTCCGAGATTCTTTGCGTATTGCACGGCAATGGTGCCGGAAGTTCCAGATGCCCCATAAATAAGGACGTGCTGATCCGGTTTGATGTGGCCCTTCTCCATATACTGAAGCGCCAGAGAGCCCCCGTAGGCGGCCGCGGTAGCCTCTTCGAAGGATATCTCCTCGGGCAGGAAAGCAACGCAGCCGGTTTTAGAATCGGTTTCTTTTAAGCACATGTACTCTGCGTAGGCCCCGAAGCGGAATCCCGTCATTCCGTACACCCGGTGGCCGGGTTTAAAGCGCTTTATTTTGGAACCGACCGAGTCGACTACGCCGGCGAAGACCAACCCGAGAATCGACCTGCGGGGCTTGCTGATACCAATAAGAAGGCGCATCGGTATTTGATATTGAAGGGGAATAGCGGAACTTCGAATGAAGATATCGCTGGCAGTTACCGCCGAAGCTTTCACTGCTATCCGGAGTTCATTCTCTTTGGGATAGGGAATATCGACCTCGACCAGCTTGAGCACTGCGGGTGGGCCATAGCCTGTGCATTTGACTGCGCGCATTCTGCCACTGTTCATGAGTTCTCCTGTATACCAAACAGTATAACCCGCATTTATATATCCTTTAGGTTAAAGCTGTATTAAAATTCGTTACTACTGAGCTTTATTCATAATTTAATACCCAAAGCCCTGAGCACTGTGAGGTTTTTCTATAGAGAATCAATCCAGAAGTTCATGGCCTGGGATGAACTTTTTCTCACTTTTCTTTGCATTATCAATATAGTTTTCAATAAAGCGAATATCCTGAATGTCTTCATATAACTCATACATCGATTTCTTGAGAAGTGTTGATTTATCTTCATGTAAATATTCAGTGAGATATTCCAAAATTTTTTCCTCTTCGTCGTTCAATCTTACAGATACTACTGCCATTTTTTATACACCTCCGACCTCTTTGCGATTGTCAGTACGTAAATATCCTCATCTTCAATTTTAAAGATGGCACGATATTTTCCTTTTCTTAGTCTATAGTAATTTACAGATGAATCAGAGACTAATTTTTTTATATCAAAAAGATTTAAGTCGTTTGTCGTATCAATTGAAACAAAAGCATGAACAAAAAGTTTAGCAATCTCTTTTGGAAGTTTGCCCTTATCAATCTCTTTCTTGATATCTTCATCATAATAGACCATCATCTCTAATGTATTACAATGTCATACAATAGTCAAGTATATGTATAGAAAATGAAATGTGAAGTTCTGCGAGTACCCCGAGAATAGCTCGTAGTTTCATGGTGAACCTCTTAAATAAAACAGACCTCGTCGATGACCTGCCGCCACGGCTTGGGCGTATGCACTAGTTCGGGATAGAACTTCTGGATTTCAGCAATGGCGGCCAGCACAGCCGGCAGCATAT
Source organism: uncultured Sediminispirochaeta sp. (assembly GCA_964603735.1). Lineage (GTDB taxonomy): Bacteria > Spirochaetota > Spirochaetia > DSM-16054 > Sediminispirochaetaceae > DSBN01. The sequence continues at coordinate 9,873 of CAZRWN010000058.1, forward strand.
GGCTGTTGCTGTATGAAGCGAAAAAGCGTTCCCGGTCGTTGAGCAGGGCCTCTGTGCTTTCCAGATAGCGTGTGATTGCCCGGCGGATATCCTCCTGTCGGTAGTCTCCGGCAATTTTAGAAGATCTGGTCAGGTTGTAGATTCCGTCCAGATCGATACAGTAGCTCACTTCGCCGTCCCAGAAGCCGTTGGGCTGCTGCAGCGATAGAGTGGTATTGATCACCTGCACGGGATAGCGCCACTGCCGGCCAAAGTACTCATAGACGTAGTACATGTGAAAGGCCCCGCCCATCTCATGCTTAGTGGGGCGGCGCAGCAGTCCCAGCTTGTGCACTAGGCCCCGGCACCAGAAGCCGGTGGCCGGATCGGCCTCGCGGTCCAGCCAGTCGAAGTACCAGTGCATGAACTTCTCGTGCGGATAGCCAAGCAGGGCGGCAACTGCGGGAATGGCGGCCACGATGTGCGAACCTGGCCATATCACCGACCAGGGAACCCGGCGTATCCAACGCTCCCAGTGCTGCGGCTGCTCGAGCAGCTCTTTTATTACTTTGAGCTCGAAGTGCGGGCGGCGGCCGATCAGAGCCAGTGCGGCCACTGCATATGCGCTGGTATGCTGCTTGAGGTGGTTCCAGGTATAGAGCTTGCGGTACCATCCGCTGTCCGGCTTCTGAAACCGGTTAATCACCCCCGCCCAAGAGTCCCGGTCCTCTGCGGACAGCTCAATGTTGTCCATGATCGCGCGGCAGAAGATGATGTCCGTTGAACCGTAGAGGCTGGTTTTGCCGCCCTGCGCATAGCTGTATTCTCCCGCGCTGTCTCCTGTGCGGAACTGCTGTTCCCATAGCGGGTAGAACTCCGCGGCAAATCGGCTGAAATCGTAGCTGTTATTGCTCATCTTCGGCGCCTCCCGGCATGCGTTCCATCGCGGTGCTTTTATCGCTTGCCTTTTTCGAGTACCCGCCCGACTCGCCGTCCGCGCGGAGTTCTGTGTACAGCGCTTTCAGCCGCCGGTAGGCCTGTTTCGGTTGCCGGTCCCGGTTGACGAGGCCTTTTATGTTGAAATTGGCAACCGGGTTGGAGGGAAATTCGGTGCAGTAGAAATCGGCGAAGACCCAGGGCGAGACCCCTGTCACATAGGGGAGCTGCTCGGCAGTTTTTACGTAGTGCTCGATAAGCCGGGTCTGATACTCTTCGCTATAGGTTTTGCCCGGCGGCACGCGCTCGGCGATATACACGCCATCGGCATCGCTGCGTCCCGGGGCGGCCCCGGCGCCGAACTCGCTGATAATGATCGGTTTATCGGGGAAGCGGCGGCGCAGCCGTGCAATGTGGGTATTCACATCCCGCATGTGTCCATAGTACCAGCCCAGGTAGAGATTCACCGAGAGTACTTCCAATTGTTCGCATCCGCGGCGCCGCCCGTCCAGCAGCGGTCTGCCGGTGGTAAACTCGGCCATGGTGGTGGGCCGGCTCTGGTCGAAGACCCGTACCACCTCCCGCAGCCAGCCATACACTCGCGCCGCAGCCCGGCTGACCGAGTGGCTCTCGTTGGCTACCCCCCAGAGGATGATGGACGGATTGTTGCGGTCCCGTTCCACCATCTCTATCAGTTGTCGCTGGGCGGTCCGCAGCAGGCGTTCATCCATAAGCTGTCGCAATCCCATCTGCGCCAAAGGGAATTCACGCAGTGGCCGCTTGTCGGAGTACCAGTTGGCAAAGCCGTTGCCTGTCTGATAGTAGGGGATTTCCTCTCCCAGGAGCAATCCACGGTCGCGGGCGGCGGTCAGCTCGGCTACAGTGTGAGGGTAGTGGGCCAGGCGGACATAATTCGCTCCGAGCTCCTCGATCAAGTCGAGATCTTTGGTAAACAGACTTGGAGGATTAACCGCTCCGAGCTCGGGATGGTCCTCATGCTTGGAAATACCCCGCAGAAACAGCGGCTGGCCGTTGAGCCTTAGTCCATAGCGATCGGTACTGATCTCCCTAAAACCGATGCGCAGGAGCACCTCGTCAGCCCGACCCTCTGCGTCACCGCGCTGCAGGCGCAGCTTGACAGTATAGAGAGCCGGATTCTCGGGGCTCCAGGCCTGCGGCGACTCCACCGCAAACGCTGCCAGGCCCGCAAGAATACTCCCGCCCCCCGGCAGCGGGCCGCTTTCTTTCAGTTCTATAGTCCCGCCAGCGGCGTAGCCCCCTTCCGGGCTGAGGACTTCTGCCTGCAGGCTGCACTCCGCCGCGCTTCCGTCGGGCTGGCCTTCTTTCTCCCGGCGGTGGACCAGCACCTCCAACTCCAGCCGGCCGGGCCCGTCACCGGCCGGGCGGCCGGCTGCAAAGCGGCAGTCGGCCGCCACCTTTACTACCGACCAGGCCGGCAGTGTCTCTATAAACAGCTGGCGGTGGATGCCCAGGTAGGTGTGCCAGCCCGGTACATGATATCCGCCCAATCGTGGTGGGAGTGAGGTGTAAGTGTGGCGGTTGTCTACTCGAATGCAGATGTGATTTTCACCTGCCTGCAGGAAGGGTGTTGCATCGGCATACAGCGGAGTGTAGCCGCCCTCACGACGGGTGACAAAGCGCCCGTTTATCCAGACAGCAGCGCGCAGCAGAAAGCCTTCCAAGCAAAGCCGCTGCCAGCTGCTTTGCAGTCGATTCTCCTCCGGCCAACTCCCATCAATATGAAAGCGGCGTGCGAACCAAGCCGCCCCCAGATAATCCACGATGTCCGACTGAGAGTGGTTCAGCACGGCCGGCAGATTAATGGTCTCCGGCCGGTTTCCGGTCTCTTGCACCCAGGTCTCCGGCCGGAACCAGCCGGCCTCTTCGCCCTCGTCACGGGGATCCAGTAAATAGGACCACTCGCCAGACAGTGAAAGCATGGGGCGTGTGCTGTGGTCGAAATGCGTGGGGTAGGGAAGTCCGGCCTCCAGCAAATAGGGGATTCCGCTGGCGGAGCGGATAGAAAACTCCTCCGTCTCGGTGCCAACTCCAACGCTGAGCCGAACATGGTTACTCCTAAAAATGGGATAAAAGAGATTCAGAATAAAAAGGACCGCCGCCGCAGCGAGTGCGAGCAGGCCAACCAATACATACAATACGAGCGTCATGTGTACTCTCCTCAGTTCAACATTTTGATTAGATTATCCCGCTCGGCAGCCTCGTTGGCGGGAAGTTCCTCGCCGGCCCGATCCCGGAACTTTGGCAGAAAGTTTTTCAGGCGGCGGTGCAGCTCGGGGGTGAGGGGAAAGCGCAGACTGCTGATTAGGCCGAGAGTAATCAGACTAATCGGCAGCAGGGCGAACATCAATCGTAAAACCAGCACAAAGCCGCCGTTCTGCGGCTGTTCAACCGCCTGCAGCACTCCGTCCACCATTTGCTCGACCGGTTTTACATAACCGGCCAGGTCCAATGCCATGGAGATGAGAAATATTGCCAGGGCGGAACTCACCTTGCGCAGGAAGGCGAAGAGTCCGCTGAATATTCCCTCGCGCCGCCTACCGGAGAAGAGTTCGTCGATGTCCGGAATGTCTGGGAATATCGCCATTACCATCACTTGTGTTCCGCCTAGGGCGAAGCCGAAAATACCCCGAAGGCCGCCCCCATTACCATGAATCCGATGCGGTCGCTTTCAAAGAGACCGACGAGCTGCAGCGGCAGCGTCGCACCCAGAATACCACCAATGTTCGAACAGACCATGCGGAAAGTCGCCAACTGGGTGCGCTCATGGTAATTGGCCGTCATCTCGCTGGCGATGGCCATGTAAGGCACCCAGACCATTGTAAATACTGTGGAGAAGAAGAGGTAGGTTCCCACCGCATAGATGAACCTGGCGAACTCGGTATCCAGATCCACTCGAATCCACATCAGGAAGAACGAGAGAAAAATAAACACCACACCCGCCAGGAAGTAGGGCCGCCGCCGTCCAAAACGTGTCCTGGTGCGGTCACTGAGAATTCCCATCAGCGGGTCCGAGACCGCGTCCCAAATTTTACTTACCAGAAACGCGGTACCCGCCAGCCCCGGGCTAATCTGCATCGTATCCGTTAGGAAATAGAGATAGTAGAAGGCGATGATCCCCAGCGCGCCTCCGCCGTAGATGTCGCCCACCCCGTATCCGATTTTGTTTATCAGCTTCAGTTTTTCCGGACGTACCTGCATTTTATGGTCCTTACACAGTTGGTTTCAATAAACTCCTTTAGAATAGGTCGCCCTTCAGTGGAGGTCAAGTTAATATTTCGGGTGGGTTGGATGCGCACAGTAACGCGCCTCTATCCCCGTGTCTATCCCCGCCGGCTTTGACCCACCCTCGTGCCACATATAAAAAAAAATCAAATTACAAAATTCTAATTTCCGGTATACGATAGTTACATGAAAAACAGAATCAAGGCTTCACCGGATACCACCCTCAAGGTCCGCACCGCCGTGGGCTACGGATTGGGAGACCTGTACGGGGGAGGGGCCACCACTCTCATCAATGTCTATTATCTGATCTTCCTCACCGACGTGCTGGGCATCCCCGGCAGTCTGGCGGGGCTGGCCTTTCTGATCAGCAAGCTCTGGGATGCCGTCACCGATCCCTTCATGGGAATCATCAGCGACAATACCCGCACCCGGCACGGGCGGCGCCGCCCCTATTTTCTGGCCGGGGTGGTGCTGATATTCGTGTCTTTTTTTATCATGTGGATTCCGGTGGATTTCCCGACGGTCAGCCTGCGCTTTGCCTGGGTGCTCTTCGCCTACCTCAGCTTCTCTACCGTGTACACCATGGTCTGGGTGCCGTATAACGCCATTGCCGCCGAGCTGACCGACGACTACCAGCAGCGGGTGCGGCTCTCCACCTATCGCATGATCTTTTCCAACCTCGGCGGCATCATGGCTGCAACCCTTCCACTGGACCTGTTTGTAAACGGCCTGTTCGACGGCAATGCCCGCACCGGCTTTGCGGTAATGGCCTTCTCCTTCGGGCTCCTCTTTGCTCTGCCCTACCTGGCGACATTCTTTTTCTGCCAGGAGAAGCCCGAATACATGCACGCGCCCCGCACGCGGGTCGGAAAGCTCGGCGATTTCTTAACAACCTATTTCACCGCACCCCTGCAGCTGAAACCCTTTCGGAACGTGGTCGGGATGTACCTGTTTGCCTTCATGGCCCAGGATGCGGTGCTGGCCTTGGCGGTGTACCTGATGACCCATGTGCTGGGAACTCCCTCTATGATGACCCTGCTCATCCCGGTCTACGGTTCGCTGATTGTGGCGGTGTTGCTGATGCGGTTTATTTCCGCCAAGCTGGGCAAACGCCGGACCTATATGCTATCGGCGCTGCTGTGGCTGGCGGCCCTGAGCATCGTCTTCGTGATGCGCGAAGGCATGCCCATTCTGTACCTGTACATATTCGGCGTGTTCTTCGGCTTCGGCCTGGCTGGAGTACAGGTGATGGTTTTCGCCATGTTTCCCGATGTGCCGGATGCCGACGAGTTCCTCTCGGGCGCCCGCCGCGAGGGAATATTCAGCGGCATTTTCGCCTTTGCCCGCAAAACCGGCGGCGCCTTCACTCTGTTCCTTATCGGACTGCTGATCGATGCGGCCGGCTACCAACCGGCGGTCGACTCGGTCAGCCAGGTACAGAGCGAAGAGTTCAAACTGGCCCTCAGGTTCATATTCTTCGCCTTGCCGGGCCTCTACTTAATCGGGGCCCTGTGGGCCGCCCGCCGCTACAGCCTCACCCGCGAACGGATGGAACAGATACGGCAGATCATCCGTTACCGCAACCGGAAGCCCGGCAGCGAACAGGCGGTCCCGCCAGTCTCACCCGAAACCGAAGCCGAACTAAAAAAAGTTTTAGGAGGAGCATCGACATGACACAGCCCGCAATTTTTCTGGCACTGCGATTTCATCTGAACTATTACCACTCCTACCGCGGCGACAGCCTGGACGAACGGGGCATCGGCAAGGACATTCGTATCATCACCTCCATTATCCGCGACCTGGACAAGCTGAATAGCGAGGGCCTGGCGGTCCGCGGCACCTGGGACATCGAAAACTACTACTCCCTCGAACAGATGATGCCCCGCCACAGTCCCGAGCTGATTACCGCCATCCAGCGCAGGGTCGCCGCCGGCCGCGACGAAATCGAGCCGATGAGCTACAACAACGGCCTGGTCTCCGCCTGCACCCCGGAGGAGTTCGACCTTCAGATGCAGCTGCTGCGCAGTAATGCCCAGGGCTCGGGGCTGGACGACCTGTTTCCCACTTGGCAGCCGGTTCTGCGCCCCCAGGAGTGTATGTACACCCCCAGTTTTCTGGCGCGCTACCCGCAGCACGGCATTTCCACCATCAGCCTGTATAATTCGGCCGTCCCCTTCAACGCCTTCAGCACTTTCATTCCGCCCCTCGATACCCTCAGCCGCTACAATCCGCTCACTCTCACCAGCAGCGCCAATGATGCACAGATGACAGTGTTACCGGCGTATAATCATGGGGATATTGCAGATAATTTTGTTAGCCTTAGACGTTGGCTCACGCAGATGCGGAAAACGCAGCTGGCCATGGATTCCCCTCAGGATCTGCTGCTCTGCATTGATATGGACGCCGATGATGAGTTCTGGGCCGGTGAAGATATCCCCCTCGTCCCGACGCTCTTTCCCTCGTTTGGTGGTCTGTATAAACTGATACGTTCGGTGGCGGACCTCAGCTACCTGCACTTCGCCACTCCGGGCGATTATCTGCAGAACCACCCGCCGGTCGGCAGTATCTGCATAAACCAGGACACCGCCGACGGAAGCTTCGACGGGCTCTCCTCCTGGGCGGAGAAATGGGAAAACACCAAGCTTTGGACCAGGATCCACCACAGCCGCTGCCTCGAACAGGGCATCCGCTGGTTCGCCGGCCAGCTGGAGGAATCTCCTGCCGAACTCACGGGCCCCGGCGGCGAGACCCTCGAAGAGGCGATCCGCCAGCGCCTCCTGGCCATGTCCACCACCCACTTCGGAATGGCCAGCCCCGTCATGAACCGCGACCGGCTGAAGGACGGCTACGCCCGGGCCGACGAGGCGCAGCGCATCGCCGCTGGTCTGTACGGCGGCCTAAAGACGCGCTGGATGGAAGCTTGCGGAAAGGATGGGGTGCCGGCCTGCGACGCCGATCTGCTGCTCACAGGTATCTCCGGGCAGCCGGCCGCCTTCAACGCCGTGGTAAAGTTACCCGACCGTGATTATGCATGGACTGCCGTGGAGGCAACGTCCGACCTTTCCGTAGCATCTGGGCGGATCTTGCAGCGCTTCTCCCCTTCGGTCGGTACCGAGTACGCCACCGTTGCGCCGTCCGCTTTCAAAGAAAGCGAGCAAGGCTTGCAGTTTTCCGATTTCAAGCTTAATTTCCCTGCCGCGAAATACGCTGGAAAACTCTGCCGGGCAAGAGTTCTGCACCGGCGTCATCTTGCTATCGATCCCGCCGGCCGGCTGCAGGGCTGGGAATACCAGGGCGTGCTCGTGCTGCCAGAACACGCCGGCGAACCGGGCAGCTGGACGCTGCGCATCTTCCAAAGCTCCCTTCAGCCCGGGGTATTCATCGATGTAGAGTATCAACTGCCGGAGACCGAACACCGGGGCTACAAGAAAGCAAAGGCCCGCCGCCTGAATGCTACCTGGGACCATCGCTGGCAGGAGTTTCGTCCGGCGGAAATCGTGCCGCGCTTTCAGGCGGATCTGCAGAGCGGTATGCGCATCTTCAAGCGCAATTTCTTCGGCGACGAGTCCTTTTACGATATCGACTATGCCCGCTTTTCTCGCAACCACAACATCGACAGCATGAACAATCACATCACCAACGGCTGGGTAGGGGCCGGCAACCATCAACGGGGGCTCATCATCGCCCAGAGCGGCGCGCTGGACACCAACTTCGCCTTCTGCCCCATGCGCACCCGAAAAGTCGCTCACAAGCGCCAGCAGCTCTACTTGAACCCCTTCGGCACCTACTACGGCCGGCAGTGGAGTTACCCCACTGCAAAAACCGGGATAGGCCGGCGCATGGCCCTCTTGATGGCCGACCAGCTGGACAGCTACGCTCCCAGCTTCAACGGCAAGGCCGGCGGTTTTAGCCTGTATATCCAGAGTTTCAACGCAGATTCGCCCGGACAGGAGGCAAAGCTACGGGCTACTGCCTACGGGGCGGGAGTACTGGAGTTGTAAAGGCTTGGGTTTCAGATTGCGGTTACCTTTTTAGCTACATAAAAACCGTAACTGAAGTAGTCTTTGAACCGCCTGTACTTCTCGATTTCATCCCTGTCAGCCTCTACCTGCGCTTTGGCCGCCTGCGAGTGATTGTGCTTTTCGAGAAATGCTTCAAAGCGGGCCTCCATTGGCCGGTAGTAGTTCTCAATCCAGCTTGAAGGCGGCAGAATGAAATATCCCACCGGCGAAAAACCGTGCTCTTCCAGTACCTTCATTTTGCCGGCGGCAGTGTCGATCTCCGGATACTCGCGGTTCCAGTGGGCTTCGATTTCCGCGGGGCGGGTGTTCGTAAGCC
>CAZRWN010000059.1:0-15272 GCA_964603735.1 uncultured Sediminispirochaeta sp.
TCGCTCTGAGCGAGTGAAATTTATGACGCCAGGATTACAGCCATTAAGTAAGGCTCACCGCGACACCGGCGGACTACAGACTGATAGGCTCCACAGACTTCCGTAAACGCCGAAAGGCTAAGTGGGCTATGTGGGGCGGCGCACGAAGAAGGCGCCGATTGCCAGCACCGTTCCGCTTATGAGTGTGAGCAGCGCAGCTAATGCGTATGTGCCGGTGAGGTCGAGGGAAAGACTGAAGAAATAGGGGCCGACTGCGCTGCCTGCAACTGTCCAGGCCATCGCAAATCCTGAAACCGCGCCTAAATGACGTAATCCGAAGAAACGCGGCCAGGTGATGTTTGAGGTAATGCCCATCATCCCTTGAGCAAAGCCGAGGCCGATTATCAGCGTGAGGGGGCCGGCTGCACTGGAGAGAACCAGGATTCCCAATCCGAGCAACACCGTACCGACGGATTGCACTAAGGCTATAAACCGCAGCGGTATATAGTCGCTGACCCAGCTGCCGAGAAACTGAGAACTGACAGCGACTAAGGAAGCGGGCAGGAAAATGTTGACTGCTTGAGTTCGGTTTAGGCCGGCTTCTTCAAAGATGCTTACCACGTGAAATGTAAAGGCGGTCATGATGAGCGCCGAGAGAGCCAGTGTCAGATTGAACAACCAGAATGTATAGGTTCGACGGGCTTCCGGGAGCGTGAAGTCGCGACTGGCGCTTGTCTCGGCATGCAGCGCCTTTCTCTCCCTGATCGGTGTGTTACCATCCGGTTTGAGTCCGATGGCTTGGGGATTATCCCGAAACAGCAGATAGGCTATGAATGTAAACATGAGTAGTATGAGAGCCATGAAGCGCCAGGCTCCCTGCCAGCCCTGCGATTGTACAAATATATCCAGTATACGCGGGGCAATTGAGAATCCGAGCGATACTGCAATTCCAAGTACTGCATTCGCAAAGCCACGGCGCTTTTCAAACCATTTCATGACCATGTTGCGACTGGTCATGGTCAGGGTTCCCTGTCCGAAAAACCTCAGCATAAAAAAGCCGACTGCGATGATGACGAATGCAACTATCGATGCCCACCGGTCTCCGAGCAGTGAGTTGATTTGCCGAGTAAATACTGCTGAGAGTGAGAGGTACACTAGAGTTGCCGATAGCAGAATTGTTACTACAACTCCCATTTTTCTGGCCCCGTAGCGGTCGAAAGCTCTTCCCCCGGCAGACAGAAGAAACGCACTGCCGACTGTTCCTACTAAATAGGCCATGCTGATTGCATTCCGGCTGAGCCCTAATGCTTCTATGAGATAGTCGGTAAATACCGAGACTCCGACTGTCTGACCGGGAATACTCATAAGCATTCCGAGGGTCCCGATCCCGAGGATTATCCATCCGTAATAGATGGGGCTGTGTGCTGGGTTAAATGGCGTTCTATCTCTAAACAAATCTCTCCCCTGCTGTACGAACCTTGGTGCTGGTGTAATAATAAGTACTGGTATTATTGAAGATTAATGCTACAATATTTTTGCAAAAGCGTATATGTTTGTAGAGAAAAGTCTTAAAAAAGGTAGAGCACCATTTTTCGTAAAACTGTGATAGAAGAGGCTATTCAGCTGGCATTAGATACCCACAAAGGCCAGCAGCAGCGTAATGGGGCGCCTTTTATCCTGCACCCGCTGTATGTAATGCAGCAGGTCAAAGGGGAGGTGCTGCAGACAGCGGCGGTACTGCACGACGTGGTTGAAGACAGCTCGCTGACGCTTGAAGACCTGAAAAAAGAAGGATTCAGTGGCGAAGTTGTACAGTTAGTGGATGCACTGAGCAAGCGTCCTGGCGAAGATTACGAGCAGTATATTCAGCGGCTGGCCAGAACTCCGGCAGCCATTCCGATAAAGCTGGCTGATCTTCGTCATAACATGGACGCGCTGCGGCTGGTCGACTTCACTGAAAAAGACGGATTGCGCTTTCAACGGTATCACAGGGCCTATCGGCAGCTCGAGCGGCAGTATGCCGAGTTTTGTCTTGGCGAATCGATATAAAAATAGAAATATGCTATATTCAAAGCTTTAAGTTTACAGCCTGCTGTCTATGAGCAGGTAACTGCCGGCGATGGGACCGGATATTTCCGAAACAGCCTTTACTACCACTGAAGCAACTCTACGGGCTTGAGCGGGTTCTGCAATTTCTCTCGATACTAGTGCCTCTGCAATTTGGGCGACTGAGTTTTTTGCAGTTCGTACCGCATCGGTTTTTGAAATACCGATCACCTGGGCGCGGGTGTTGATGTTTTGTCCGGTCTGATAGTCGGCAGGGCCTATAATGACCATTGAAGCTGTGGAATCATCGAGGATGTACACACCGATGCTGGTGAAGGGAATTGGCAGCTTGAGCTCGAGGTTTCCCTGAATATTGACCGGTTCGCCTGTGTAACGATCAGGATTGTTTTTGATCGTTGCGAGCGATGTGGTGCAGGCTGTAGCTGTGAGAATGAGAGCAAGTGCCGCGCTTGTCAGTTTGATGGGAATCATAGGGTTATGATGGGTGCGTTTGTCAGTTATCATAGTATTAGTATAACTGCTTTTCAGGGAATATGCTGTGTTAATCCTTGATTCTGTGGAAGTTTTGCCGCTGGTCTAAGCGCCGTGATAGGTGTTGGATTTGTTGTTGAGGAGGCTTTTTAGGCGTTGGAGCCGGGGTAAGGGGCGTGGATTAGTTATTTTTATGTTAGTCTTTACGGTACAGGTACTAGAACAAGACAGGGTGGGATTGATTTTATTTAAATTATACTATAGACTCATGAGCCCGTAAGGTGTGAGGCTTCCTGACAGACTTAGTGCAAATTATAACATGAGAAATTCCTGCCTTCAAGAAAAAAATGAGGGTGAGTGAACATAGCAATAAACTAAACTCAATCGAGTGAGAGGTGGAATATTTATGAGTACTCCGGATATTACTAAACTGCGCAATATTGGTATTAGTGCGCATATCGACTCCGGTAAAACAACCCTGACTGAACGCATGCTGTTTTACTGTAAGCGAATCCATGCGATTCATGAGGTTCGTGGTAAAGACGGCGTGGGGGCCACGATGGACTCTATGGAGTTGGAGAAGGAGCGTGGAATTACCATTGCTTCAGCAGCAACCAACGTTAAATGGAAAGATCATCCCATCAATATAATCGACACTCCGGGACACGTTGACTTTACCATCGAGGTAGAGCGTGCTTTGCGTGTACTCGACGGAGCCGTTCTGGTGCTCTGTTCGGTAGGCGGTGTGCAGAGCCAGTCTATCACCGTAGACCGGCAGATGAAGCGCTATGGCGTTCCGCGACTGGCGTTTGTAAACAAGTGCGACCGTGCTGGAGCGAATCCGCTGCGAGTGCGCGATCAGTTAGAAGAAAAACTTGGCCACAATGCGGTGCTGATGCAGATCCCGATCGGTCTCGAGGATAAGCACGAGGGTGTGGTCGATCTGATCAAGATGAAGGCCATCTACTTCGAAGGCCCGGCCGGCGAGGAGATGGTCGAAAAAGAGATTCCCGCAGAGTTGCAGCAGCAGGCGGAAGAGAAGCGTGAGGTTATGCTGGATGCAGTCTCCATGTTCTCCGACGAGCTGATGGAAGCTATGATGGAAGATTCTGTGAACGAGGATCTGATTCACGATGCCGTTCGAAAGGCTACTCTCAGCCAGGAGATTACTCCGGTCTACATGGGTTCTGCTTATAAGAACAAAGGTGTTCAGGCTCTGCTGGATGCGGTTATCGCGTACCTGCCGAACCCGACTCAGGTAACCAATGAAGCTCTGGATATGGACCAGGACGAGGCTCCGGTTAAATTAACCGCAGATGACGAAAAGCCGACGGTTGCACTGGCATTCAAACTGGAAGAAGGCCAGTACGGCCAACTTACCTACATTCGAATCTACCAGGGCAAGGTGAAAAAGGGTGACGAGCTGTATAATGTTCGTTCCCGCAAGCGCTTCAAGGTGGGGCGGCTGATCAAGATGCATGCCGACCACATGGAGGATATCAATGATGCCGGTGCTGGTGAAATCGCCGCGCTGTTCGGTATCGATTGTGCCTCCGGTGATACCTTTACCGGCGGCGGGCTGAACTACACTATGACCAGTATGTACGTTCCCAATCCGGTTATTTCGCTGGCGATTTCTCCCAAGGACAAGAGTGCTGCCGACCGCATGTCGAAGGCGCTGAACCGTTTTACTAAAGAGGACCCGACCTTCCGCACCTATGTGGATCCCGAATCGAATCAGACCATTGTGCAGGGAATGGGGGAACTGCACCTGGATGTGTACATCACCCGGATGAAACGTGAGTACAAGGCCGAGGTTGAGGTGGGTATTCCACAGGTTGCCTATCGTGAGACGATTAGTCAGGCGGCTAACTACGATTATACCCACAAGAAGCAGACCGGTGGTTCGGGTCAGTTCGGACGGGTTGTAGGCCGAATCGAGCCGATTACCGAAAGCGAAGAGAACTACGAGTTTGTCAATGAGATCAAGGGTGGTGTTATCCCCACCGAATATATTCCCGCGTGTGACGCCGGGTTTCAGAGAGCTCTGGAGAAGGGCAACCTGATCGGTTTTCCAGTTGTAGGCGTGCGGGTTGTACTCAATGATGGTCAGTTTCATGCAGTAGACTCCTCCGAAATGGCGTTTCAGACTGCAGCTTTCCAGGCCTTCAGGAACACATATCCCAAAGCCAAGCCGATCATCATGGAACCGATCATGAAGGTTTCCGTAGAGGGGCCGACCGAGTTCCAGGGTAATATATTCGGCGCTTTGAACCAGCGGCGCGGTATGATTGTCAGTACGGTTGAAGAAAGTGTTTTCTTTAATGTAGAGGCTGAGGTTCCGATGAGCGAGATGTTCGGATTCTCTACGGTGCTGCGATCACTGACCCAGGGAAAAGCCGAGTTTACTATGGAATTCCTGAAGTACGACAAGGTTCCGCAGAGTATCTCCGAAGAGCTGATCAAAGAGTTCGAAGAGAAAAAGAAACAAGAGCAAAAATAGTCTTTCCGCAAACGGCCCTGGGCGTAGTAAAATTGTGTATTTTTATGGCGGGGCCGTTAATTTTGTTATAGTGTAGTAAGTAAGAGGAAGAAGAGCAGGAGGAGAAATCTATATGGTAAAATCGGAGCTTATAAAGCGAAGCCCGCTGCGTATTTTTGAGAAATCTATTCATGGCGGGGTTGGAAAAGGCCATCTGGGTGTGTTGGCTTCAAAGAAGGGTGTGGGTAAAACCGCGTGTCTGACACATATTGCAGTGGATAAACTTTTCCAGGATCGGCACGTAATTCACGTGTCCTTCGCCTCGACTGTAGATCATATAATCAACTGGTATGAGGATATTTTCAGGGAAATTGCAAAAAAGCGTAATCTAGAGCACGCTGTAGAGGTTCATGATGAGATTATCCACAATCGTGTAATCATGAACTTCAACCAGCAGGGTGTAAGCATTGATCAGATCGTCAGCAGCCTGGAAGCATTGATCAAAGACGGGCATTTCCCGGCGGATGCTGTCATCTTTGACGGGTATGAGGTGAGCGAGCGAAGTCCTTCCGAGCTGGATGAAATTCGCGATTTTGCCGAAAAACAGGGTGTAGAGATTTGGTTTAGTGTTTCTCTGACGGAAGACAAAGGGCCTTTGTTCAATGCGCAGGGAATACCGTCAGTTCTCGAGAAAATAGTGGATAAGATTGATGTAATTGTCGATCTTCGTCATGAGGGTGATTACATCCACTTGGAGGTTGCTAAGAATCATGAGATGGTGGAGCATCGCGATATGCAGCTCAAGCTCGATCCGAAGACCTTACTGATTGCCGAAGATTGAGCTGAATTACAAACAGAGTAGAAATCGGAATTCGCGATTCTGCTGAATATAACCCTGCTGCCGCTCAAAAGAGAGACGGCGGCGGGGTTTTTTTTGCTTATCGGCGGCGGGCAACACCAATTTTCGGACAGGCCGATGAGAGCGGACACTTGGAGCACCAGGGAGAGACTGGGGTGCAGATGCTCTGTCCGAAGCGGACGAAGAGTTCGTTGATTTCTATCCAGTATTTTTGCGGTAGTACTCGGCTCAGTTCGTGTTCGGTATCGTCCGGTTTTTCGGTGCGTACCCAGCCGAGGCGGTTAGAGATTCGGTGTACATGGATGTCTACGCAGATATAGGGGAGTCCGAAGCCGAGACTGAGGGTGAGATTGGCGGTTTTCAGACCGACTCCCGGCAGTTTCAGCAAGGCCGCCTGGGTCGGTGGAACCTGTCCGTTATATTCATCGAGAATGATGCGGGTGATCTTTTTGATGTTCTCGGCTTTGTTGCGGTAAAACCCGGCCGGATAGATCAGTTCTTGAATGCGTTCGGCCGGCAGGCCGGCCATGTGCTGGGGGGTCGGGGCTGCGTCGAACAGCCGGCGGGCCGCGGCGGCGGTCACTTCGTCTTTAGTTCTAAGTGAAATTACTGTTGATATGAGTATCTGAAACGGATCGCGGTCGAGATTGGCAATGTCGGAGACGGATGGAATTTGATGGAACTCTACCGATTGTCTCACCCGCCGTACGATTTCACCGAAATCGGCTGTACTCAGTTTTTGTCTCTGCTGTTCCATGTTTATACCCAGACGGACGGATCCGGATTTTCCAGCAACACCGCAGCGTATGCCTCGATAGCCCGGCCTTCGCCGGTGGCATCGACGTGCTCTTTGGTTTTGGCTTTTACCGATATATTCTCGCGCGAAGTCATTAGCAGCTCGGCCAGGCTGGTCTGGATGGCCGGTATGTATTCGGCCAGCTTCGGCCTCTGCAGAACAATGGTGCTGTCCAGGTTGACCAAGTTGAAACCGGCATCATGTACCAGTTCAAGTGCCTGGGTGAGTAGGGTGCTGCTGGCGATATCCTTCCATCGCGGGTCTGAAGGAGGGAAATGAGAACCGATATCTCCCAGCGCGGCGGCACCCAATAAGGCGTCTATGACCGCATGCAGTAGTACGTCGCCGTCGGAATGCCCGCTTTCTCCGAAAGGGGCCTCTATGTGTATGCCACCCAATATCAGGTTGCGGCCCTCCACCAGTTGATGGAGGTCCCAGCCGAATCCTATTCTCATAGATGGTCTCCGGGAGAACCGGAATGCGGTGTGGGTTGCAGATTTGGACCAGCATGTATATGAAAGTCGTCGGGGTAGGTGAGTTTGAGGTTCTCTTTTTCCCCTTCCACAGTATGAACCCGGCCGATGTAACGGGCATAGACTTCGGCGTCGTCGATGAAATCGTCCCGTTCGTTCTCAGCCTGCCGGTGGGCGGAAAGGATCTCTTGGAAGGCAAAACCCTGCGGGGTCTGGGCACATACGGTCGCCTGGCGGGGAAGATGGGCTTGGATGAATCCGTCGCTTGTGATTTGTTTCATTGCATCGGTAGATGCGACAACCGGAATGCTGGCTCCGTTTTCCTCGGTGTCAAAGAGTACCCGGCGGATGAGCATTGCGCTGGTCCTTGGCCGGGCGCCGTCGTGAATGAGTACGAAACGGGGGTTACAGCTGCAGGCCTCCAGGCCGGCAAAGACACTAGCCTGTCGCGAAGCGCCGCCTTCAATGAGGATGATTTTTTCGATCCAGTTGTGGAATTCCTGCGGCAGCTGCTGCAGAAGCGATTCTACTCGCTCGCCGTGCCCGGGGGGAATGGTAATTACCACCTGCGAAAACAAGCCGGACTGTAGGAAGGGAAGCAGGGTTTGAACGAGTACCGGACGGCCGTTGAGGCTGCGGTACTCCTTCTTCTCACCCGCTCCCATCCTCCGGCTCGAGCCGGCCGCGGTAATGATCAGAGCAGCATAGGCTGTGGTTGGGTTTGACCGTTTTTCCACGACGCTTCAGAACTGCAGGAGGTGCAGCAATGTGCTCTCCTAATTAGACTCGAGGCTGTTGAAAATTAGGTCTTCTACATCGACCTTGGTTTTGTCCAACGAAAAAGAAATTTCATCTACCAGTATCTTGAGAGCATTATCGAACAGTTTTCGCTCCTGAATGGGCAGCTCCTTGACCTTGCTGCGGTGGTACAGTGTGCGAACTACTGTTGCAATATCGATAACACTGCCTGATTTGAGCAGGTCCAGATTCATCTGATATCGCATCTTCCAATCGGCAGTTACAGGTTCGTGTTCCTGCGCGATATGTTTAAGCGCCTTTTCAGACTCTTTCTTGCTGACAATGCTCCGGATTCCAAGGCCTTCGGCCTGGTCTACCGGTACCATGACCGTCATATCTGATATCTCAAGGTAGATAACATAGTAGAGTATATCGTTTCCCTTGAAAGATTTTTCTTCAATGGCGGTAATTTTTCCTACGCCCTGCAGTGGATATACCACATGCTGGTTTAACTTAAATTCTGGTGAGGTTTGTGCTTGTGAAATGGATTCCATAAATACTATAATACCTGAAAATAGCAAAATAGTCAAAGGATGCGCCGATGAAAACAAAATCCGCATCACCTTGAGGAGATTAGACTTATATGCAGATGCACACACGCAGTGCCGGGATCCTGCTTCATCCGGTTTCTCTTCCATCGGAAGACGGTATTGGAGATTTTGGGAGAGATGCCTTCAGATTTATAGATTTTTTGATCGAATCGGAGATAGGTATTTGGCAGGTGCTGCCTCTCGGCCCGACGGCATTCGGAAATTCCCCTTATACCGCTGTTTCTTCATTCGCGGGGAATCCGCTGCTCCTGTCGCTGGATGCCTTAAGGGCGGAAGGATGGCTGAAGCAGGAGGATCTGGCCGGCCGGCCGGATTTCTCGCCGGATTTTGTTGATTATGAGGCGGTACATGCCTGGAAAGATCCTCTGCTGAGAAAAGCGGCCGCCGAGTTCCTGAAGGATGTGAGCAGCGCCGGCAGCAGCGCTCGCGGCGATTTTGAAGAGTTTTGTGCAAAAGAGGAGTGGTGGCTGGAAGATTATGCGCTGTTTGTTACCGCTAAGCATTGTTTTGATGCTCAAGCCCGGGAGGAAGGGGCGGAGGATGCCCGCTGGAACTACTATTGGCCGGAAGCACTCGCCAACCGCGAGCCGGGTGAACTGCAGCGGTGGAGCGAAGAGTGGCAGCAGGAGATTGCGGTTGAAAAGGCTCTGCAGTTCTTTTTTCTGCAGCAGTGGCAGCGGCTGAAGCAGTATGCCAATGAGCATGGCGTGCAGCTGTTCGGGGATATCCCCATTTTTGTATCACCTGACAGTGCCGATGTCTGGGCCAATCCGCAGCTCTTCAAGCTGGACACGCACAACCGTCCGACTTCTGTGGCCGGTGTGCCGCCGGACTACTTCAGTGAGACCGGGCAGCGCTGGGGTAATCCGCTGTACCGCTGGCCCGAGCACAAGCGTACGAGCTTCAGCTGGTGGATCTCCAGAATACGCAAGACCCTGGAGCTTGTGGATATGGTTCGAATCGACCACTTTCGCGGTTTCGAAGCCTACTGGGAGATTCCGGCGAAAGAGCCGACGGCAATCAACGGGAAATGGGTGAAGGCGCCCGGTAGGCAGCTCTTTCGAAAAATCGCACAGGAACTGGGCGACCTGCCGATTGTGGCCGAAGACCTGGGGGTGATTACGCCGGAGGTGCAGGCGCTGCGTGAGGAGTTCGGTTTTCCCGGAATGAAGGTGCTGCAGTTTGCCTTTGATCCTGACGGCCGCGGCGGCCTAAAAGCCGATAACGCTTTTCTGCCCCACAACCACGGGCCCAACTACGTGGCCTACACCGGCACGCACGACAATGACACCACCCTCGGTTGGTTCCGCAGCCGGGACCCGCAGCTCCAGGAGCTGATTCGGCGCTATGCCGGCAGCTCCGGACAGGATATTGTGTGGGATCTTATGCGTACGGTGTTTATGTCACCGGCCAGGTATGCCATTGTACCGTTTCAGGATCCGCTTGCACTGGGCGCTGATGCCAGGATGAACACTCCCGGTACCGTCGGGAGCAACTGGTCCTGGAGGGTTCGTGGCGAAGCTTTTAACGGCAGTGTCAGTTCGCGCCTGCGGGACTTCTGCCGGCTGTACGGTCGAGGAGCGATGACCACGCCCTCGGGCAGTGTCAGCTTGGCGTAACCGAGATACTTGAAGGGGTGGATATCAAGCGGATTCGGAAACCAGCCCTCGATATGGTTCAGATCGATCACATTGAAAGCCGGAGAGTTTTTGATTGGCATGACGATCGCCCCCTCTAGGAGGTGCTTTTCAGCCTCGGAGAGCGTCTCAAAGCGGGTTTCACGATCCTGACGCATGGATTCATCTATCAGCTCGTCGTACTTCGAGTCGCTGAAGGCGGATAGGTTCAAACTGCTGTCGGAGGTCCACATTTGCAGGAAGGTCAGTGGATCGGCGAAGTCGCCTATCCATGTGAGGGTTCCGATGGTAAATGGCTCCTGCTTGAGTACTTCATAGTACTGGTGGAAGGGATACTGCTCGATTTCCACTTCGGTTACCAGCTGCTCTTCTATTGCGTTTTTCATGTGATCGCCTATGCGCAGCGATTCCTCGCCTTCGGGAAGGGCAATTCTGATTTTTGGTAGCCCTTCGCCTTCGGGGTAGCCGTACTCTTCCAGCATCCGCAGGGCTTCTTCTGTGTTCTGCTGCTCGATTCCCTGCACCTCGGGATAGCTGCCGATACTGGGAACCAGACTACTGGTCGGCAGATACATGTACTCCTGTGAACGGATCGTGTTCCAGGGAAACAGCAGTGCAAGGGCTCGTCTGACTCCCGGGTTGGCGTAGTCCCGGCTGCGGGCCGAGAAAAAGAAGTAGGATGTTGCGAACAGCGGATTCACTACCACCGCATCTCGGTTTGTCAGCTGGTCTACATTCACATTACCGTCTACCCACTGGATATTGTCTTTATTGAACTCTTTAGCGATCTTCTGCGGATCTTCACGATATACGATGCGCAGTTTTTCAATTCGTACCGCTTCGGAGTCCCAGTAGTGCCGATCACGTTTCAGCAGGAGGTAGTCCTGTCCTGATTCGGCAATATAGTACGGGCCGTTGGAGATGAGCTCGGTCGGCGTGTCGGTTGGCACCTCTTCGAGAATGGACGGGTGCACCGGTGCAAAACTGTGGTGGCAGAGTATCCGCAGGAAGTGGGTGGCCGGATGTTCGAGCTCGACCTCGAGGGTTCGGTCGTCCTTTACCCTGATGCCAACCTCGTCGGGATCGGTGATTTTACCTCTGCGGTAGTCGCGGGCATTTTTTACTACGTCGAGCAGAGAGCTGTATTCGGCTTGTTCTTCCGGATCGATCAGGGTGAGCCATGAGTCCTTCAGATGCCCGGCCAATATCGGATCGCCGTTGGAGTACGTGGCGCTCTCCCGGATGAAAAAGGTGTACACGGTGCCGTCCGAGGAGTTTTCCCAGCGCTTGGCAACCGCCGGCAGCGGTTCAAGGGTAAAGGGGTGGTAGGTGACCAGCCCTTCGAAGAGGGCGGTGTACACCTGTGCTTCGGTCGAGGTGAAGGTATGAATAGGATCGAGACTGATTTTGGGTGGCTCGATGGCATACACGAACTCCGACGGGTCGCCGGAGGCATCGGAATCGGAGGACTGGTCCTGTTCGGCTTGTTCATCAGACTCCGGTGCGGTTTGCGCTTCGGGTTTGGTAGCAGGGGGTTCCTGTTGCGGAGCTGCGGTGCCGGCACAGCCAGCTAAAAGCAACAGAAGCGTAAGCGATACCATAAAGGTAATGATTGTATTTTTCTTCATTAATCATCTCTCAAATAGTTTAGAATTCGGGCAATGGATGCATATCCTGTGATCGGCTTGACAATTACGTCGTTGAATCCGCAGATCCGCAGATATTCGGCCGACTCATCATCGCTGGTGATGCCGATGATGGGAATGACAGTGTTTTTGATGCGGATTTCCTTTGCCACTTTGTCTCCATTCATCCTGGGCATGTAGTGGTCCAGGATGACCATATCGTATGTATGTTCACGGTAGAGCTGTAGCGCCTCCTGACCGTTCTCGGCCACATCGCAGTCGATTCCTTCGTCCTTGAGCCGAATTTGAATGAGTCTGCGATTGGTCAGTTCATCCTCGGCGTATAAAACACGCTTTTTACTCATAGTAACAGTGTAGATCAATAGCGGTGATTATTCCAGCCTCGGCAGTTTTTGTATGCCTGCCGGGTGTAGCCAGCCCGGTTTGTCCGGCAAGACGGGCTATTGGATTTGCTGTTGCAACCACGCACTGAACTGATCTATCTGATCGGAATCCTGAGGCAGCTGCTGTTTGGTGCCCTCGAGCGTCTGCCGGATTGATTTCGGGTCGTAGTGTGCTCCTTTGAGATCCGTCATTAGGGTTTTTACCATCTCCGGAACCAGGCTGTCGGAGTATATCTGGATGTCCTTAATTTTTCCGGCCTTGGTGTCGATGTATACCTCCATGCGACCCCAGTCGAAGCGTTCTGTCATATGATGGGCGAAATCGGGTGTTTTGCCGAAGCGCCAGTTCCAGTCGCTCATTTGATCGAAGTAATTTTGCAGATGGGGAATCTCCTTCAGCTGCTCGTGGTCCAGAATTTCGACCGGACATTTTTCGCCGTATGTTTTGTAGAACTCTTCGATGATGGCTTCGCAGAGCTCCTTGTGGTTGATGTCGGGATTGAACTCGCTGAGGTTGGCGACCCTTGATTTTACCGATTTGATGCCTTTGGACTGCAGCTTCTTTTTATCCGGGGTCAGGTAGTTTGATATTTTGGATATGTCGGCGTTGATCAGTAGGGTGCCGTGGTGGAAGGCCCGGTCGCTGCTCAGCTTGAAGGCGCTGCCGGAGATTTTACGGTCGTCGACAGTGATGTCATTGCGTCCGGAAGCCCGGGCTTCGATTCCGAAGTGTCTGAGGGCGCGGACTATGATGTCGGTGTTGCGCTCTTTGCTGTAGTTTTCCCGGCTGCTCATGAAGGTGAAGTTGGTGTTGCCGAGGTCATGATAGACGGCCCCGCCGCCGCTTTGCCGGCGGGCCAGTTTGACGTCGTCTCGCTCCATGTTGGCGATGTCGCATTCGGCCCAGGGGTTCTGGTATCGTCCGATTACGACTGTGTTGTCATTACGCCACAAAAAAAGGATGTGGTGGTCCGGTTCCATTTCCTGGAATATGTAGTCCTCGGTGGCCAGGTTGAACCAGGGATCATATGTTTCTGAGATTAGTACTCGTATGGCGGGCATGTGCGTCTCCTTCGGCCCTGCGGGGGACTGGGTATTACTATATTACTAATCATTTCTTAGCCACCTGTCAAACTAGTCTTTCGAAGCTTGGTGCTTTTTTTAGTGTAAGTTTTTATATTAACAATATTCAGGAGGCTTTGGTTAAGCGTGAAATATAAGTCAATATCTATTATAATCATAGTTACAAATTAGCACCAAGGTTCGGAAAACTGGGACTATCTACATGGCAGAATATATTCTTCTGTGAGTTCGATGGACCGCGTAGAAGCAGGACGATTGCTGTAACAGTGCTGAGTAGTTCATAGCAGTATAGATATTGCAGTATAGATGATAAAGAGTTTCTGGTTGAGGAAAACTTAGGGGGCGAAGCTGGAGGTGAAAATGGATCCGCCGGTTTACTTCCCGAACAGGCGTTTGAAATACAGCGGAATCAGATGGCGAGCACCTGACAGCTTTTTGTGGAGACCGCGCGCGGTAAGAAGAGAAAGCGCGCCGTGGAGTCCATGGAGCACTTCGCTCGAGTGAGGATACCACCAGATGTTACGATTGACGTTACCCAGTGAGTCGTGGATGACGACTTTCGGCTGGGTCATCTCCTCGAAACCGGGGGTTCCGTGGCTGCGGCCGATGGCTGAGTTTTTGTAGCCGCCCCAGGGAGTTTCGGGCATGCCGTGGCTCATCAGATGGTCGTTGATGGTTATTGCTCCGGCCTGGAACCGTGCGGCCACTGAATCGGCAAGCCTCCGGTTGCGGCTCCAGACAGAGCCTGTAAGGCCGAGGTCTGAATCGTTGGCCTTTTCGATTGCTTCGGAAGGGCTGGATACCTTGTGTACTGCCAGCAGGGGGCCGAAGGTCTCCTCGCGCATCACCTTCATGTCATGATTGACTGATTCCAGCAAAATTGCCGAGTGAAAGAGGCCTTTAGATTCGTTTGGTTTTTCTGCCGGGGGTGTGTTAGTTTGGGCTGAGAAACGGGCTCCCTTGCGGGCCGCGTCTTCGGCATGATTCTGAACAGTTTCCATCTGCGATGCGGTAGTGAGAGCCCCGAGATCATAATGGACCGGATGGGAAAAGGGGGCTGATGTGTCGTCGCCCTGGCGCAAGGCTGAAATTTCCTCCTTGAGGAGCGAGGTGAACTGATCATAGACTGAGTCTATGACATAAATGCGTTCTACACCGCCGCAGGACTGTCCACAGTTCGAGAGACCGGCCCAGGCTGCGCCGGCGGCTGCGCGGCGAAGGTTGGCATCTTCGAGCACGATCATCGCGTCGTTTCCGCCGAGCTCGAGACTGACCGGTGTCAGGTAGGCAGATGCCGCGGCCATCAGCTGTTTTCCGACCGGGACTGATCCGGTGAAGAAGAGTTTGTCGATACCGGCGGCCAGCAGCCCTTCGCCGGCTTCTCTTCCGGATAGATGGAGCACATGCAGGAGGTCGCGGGGCAGACCGGCGTCGTAGAATAGGGCCGCGATGGCTTCGCCGACCGGCTGAGTCTGGGTTGCTACCTTGAATACTACAGCGTTTCCGGTGGTCAGTGCCTGACAGATTTCGTGGAACGGGATACCGAACGGGTAGTTCCACGGGCTGATTATTCCAACCACGCCGTGGGGTTTGCGGTAGAGGCGTGAATGTTTGTTGAAAAAGAGGATGCTGCTTCTCTGTACTCGACGGGGTCGCATGAATTTACGGGCCGCTTTGGGATAGTAGCGGGCGGCGATTGCGGCCGGCAGAACCTCGGTGCTGAGGGCGTCGATGCGGGTTTTGCCGGTACAGGCGGCAATGGTTTTGGTGAGCTGGGTGCTGCGCTCGCCGATGAGTGCGGAGACCTGTTTGAAAATATGGTTTTTCCCGGAGAAAGGAAGTGATTCCCATTTGGTTTGGGCGCGCCGCGCGGCAGCCACAGCTCGGGCGGCATCCTCGGGGCTCTGTCGAAGAATGGTGCCGATTGCCTGGCCATTGGCCGGATTGTAGAGGGTGTCTGGGGAGGTTT
The DNA here is from genome assembly GCA_964603735.1 of uncultured Sediminispirochaeta sp. Classification (GTDB taxonomy): domain Bacteria; phylum Spirochaetota; class Spirochaetia; order DSM-16054; family Sediminispirochaetaceae; genus DSBN01. The sequence continues at coordinate 15,195 of CAZRWN010000059.1, forward strand.
GGTTACTCATCATGGTGCTCCTGGGTGCTCTTGGTTCGAAGAATGTGGGTCGACCTGGTCGACCTGGGCGGTCTGGGC
>CAZRWN010000059.1:15372-18241 GCA_964603735.1 uncultured Sediminispirochaeta sp.
CTGGGCGGTCTGGGCTGACGGGCTGGCGGGGCGGCCGGTCCAGCTGTTCATGCTGCGGTGCAGGCCCATCAGGCGGCCGAGGGCGTTGAAGACGGCGTCGGGCAGCAGGCCGCGGAGCAGAGGGATCAGCCGTAGGGAGCGGGGGCGCTTCGGACAGCGGGCGCCCCGTTTGAGCGCGTCTACCACGATGGCCCTGGCGATTTGGTCGTGATCGCTGACGTTCGGAAACAAAGCCTTTCCAAATATATTTAATTCCGCACCGGCGAACATGCCTGATTTGAGGAACATCGGGTGGACGGAGGAGAAGCGGACGTTTTTTCCGAGGGCCCGGGCTTCGGCACGCAGGGCTTCGGTGAGGCCGAAGACGGCCCACTTGGAGGCGCTGTAGGTGGCCAGGCCGGGGACGCCCACCAGGCCGGCGGCGGAGGAGATGTTGACGATGCGGCCGAAGTTGCGGCGGTACATCTCCGGGAGGATGGCGTGGGTGACGCTGAGCACTGCGTTGAGATTGATGTCCATGGTGCGATGCCAGGCGGAGACCTCCTGATCGGTGAAGTATCCGGGGGTCATGAAGCCGGCGTTGTTGATGAGGATGTCGATGCGGCCGAGGGCTTTTTGGGCGGTACGGGCGCAGGCGCGGACTTCTTCGGGCTTGCTTACGTCGCAGATGTCGGTGTGTACGAGCGGCGTGGTATTAATTGGGGGGGACGGCCGGTTCGAGTTTGTTTTTGTTTGTTGCGATAAGCTGCTTTGGGCGGTTTCTAGAGCTGTTTCGTCGATGTCCCATAGCATCAGCGAGCAGCCTTCGTCTATGAGGCGGGCGGCGGTGGCGTAGCCGATGCCTTTGGCGCCTCCGGTGATCAGAGCGGTTTTTCCTTGGAGTGTCATAGGTAGAGATGATAGTCGACCTGGCGCCCGGCGTCAAATTTTTTCTCGGCCACGGCTATGCGGCGCAAAGTGTTTAATCGATGAGCCGGCGTTTCAGGCGGCGGACTCCGAGAATGCCGATCAACAGCGTGAAGATGAGTATGTAAATTACATCCGCCCAGAGAAATGGTACTTCTCCGGGGAAGCTGAAGGCGCGGGTCAGACGCACGGCGTGGGTAAGCGGGAGTGCTTCTGAGATCGGGCGGACGATTGCGGGCAGATTAGTCACTGGGAATACCACGCCGGCAAAGAAAAACATGGGGGAGATAAAGCCGGAGAAGTAGAAGTTGAAGTGATTGATGTTTTTTACAAAGCTCGTAACCAGTAGCGAGAGGGCCGCAAACATCGCGCCGGTAAAAAAACCGATAATGGGTGCTATAAGAGAGAGGCCGATCGGGAGAATGCCGAATCCATAAATCACTATCAGAACCGCAAGCGTGAAGAAAAATCCTTTCGTGCCGGCCCACAGGATTTCACCGATGAGCAGATCCCATACGGTAATCGGGGCAGCCAACATTCCGTCGTACGCCTTTTCGTACTCCAGGCGTATAAAGGTGCCGAATGAGCATTCGAAGGCGGAGGTGAACATGGCGGTGGTCATCAGAAGGCCGGTAGCCAGGTATTCGAGAAAGGGAACGCCCTCCATTTTGGTGAGATAGGCGCCGAGTCCCATTCCGATTCCGACCAGAAAGACCAGGGGCTCGAGGAAGGGCGGCAGACCGTTGCTGATGATGTTGCGGGCATAGACCCGCACATGACGGTACCAGACCGCATACAGGCGTGCCCAGAGCGGCGGTTTCTGCACTTCTGCCGGCTGGATGTGCGGCAGCTTGGACTCTTTATGGACTTCTGCGGCGGCGGGGGCCGGATGGGCGGATTCTGCCGATTGATCACTGGAGTTCATTCAGCTTCCTCCCGGTTGTTTTGAGAAACAGGTCTTCGAGGTCTGATTGGCGGATGTGGTACTCGCTGGGCGACAGACCGCCGATGAGCGAATTCAGCATGCCGTTGTTGTGGGAATAGTAGAGAATCCGTTCCGTGTATTCCTCTTTGCGAATCCTCTCGCTGCCGAATTTGGGTTCGATTTCGCCGGCTCTCTGTTTGTTTTTTAGTTCGAGTACGTAAGGTTCGATTTGTTCCGTCAACAGCTGCTGCGGTGCACCGGTGAGCAGGACCTTACCGTGATCCATTATCAGCAGGTCGTCGGCCAGCTGGGCCGCTTCCTGCATGTAGTGTGTTGTCAGGAGAATGGTGACGCCGGATCTTTTCAGCAGATGAAGGCGGTCCCAGATCAGCTGGCGGACCTGCGGATCGAGGCCGGTGGTCGGTTCATCGAGAATGAGCAGGGACGGTTCACCGAGCAGCGCCCTTACAATTACCAGGCGGCGTTTCATTCCACCGGAGAGCTCTTTGATACGGGAGCGTTTCTTTTCGCCGAGTTCCATGAACTCAAGCAGTTCATCGATGCGGGCGGCGGCCCGGCGGCGGCGTATTCCGTAGAATCTGGCGTACACCTGCAGATTCTGCTCCACGTTGAGCTCTTCGTCGAGACTGTCTTCCTGTGTAACTACTCCCGAGAGCTGTTTTATGTGCAGCTGATGGCTGCGGGGATCGTAGCCGAACACATTGATCTCTGTGTCCGGATTCTGATCGGGCTCGCCCTTTCCGTAGAGGATCTTCATGACAGTTGTTTTCCCGGCTCCATTCGGTCCGAGAAATCCAACGCAGGTGCCCCTCCGTATGGTGAACCCTACATTCCGGACGGCCTTTACCTGGCCGTAGGTTTTGTAAATATGGCGCGCTCCGATTACAGGAGTCTTGCTGAATTCCGGCATATAGCAAATGTATATGAACGGGATAGATTAAATCAAGCCGGCCGCCCGGGCAGCCTTGACCGGGCAGCCGCGACCAATGGCCGCCGGCCGCCGGCTGTCAGCGGCCG
>CAZRWN010000060.1:0-17896 GCA_964603735.1 uncultured Sediminispirochaeta sp.
ACTCCACTTGGGCCAACACGCTGAATGGCCGCCCTCCGGACGGGCTCATCGTCACTGGTAAAGAACAGCTGCTCCTCCGCCGCCGAAAGGCCCGTGCCGATGGAGGTGAGCATCAGGTTGTGCTTGGACAGCAGGTAGGCCAGCTGCTCGGTATCGACCCGGTGCGGGTCTGAAACGTAGAGTTCGGTCCCCGAGTAACCGATATGGGCAATCTGTTTGAGGCTTTCGGCGATGTCGCCGGTAAACAGAATCGGAGCGAACAGTGTGGCCTTTGGTGTAAAGGTTGCGGAAATAATTATGGATCACTCTCCCGGGCTTTATTCCATCGCCCGAATACGCTCGATGTATTCAGAGAGGTTCTTTCCATGGGTAGTATACACCGGTTCCATGGCTTCACGAAAGGGTGATATATCAATATCGGTAATAATTTCGCAGCCCGCCTCGCGGGCCTTTTCGATGGAGTCCTCAACTTTTTCGCTCCACAGCCGGCGCTGGTAGGGAACCGATTCCTGAACGGCACGGCGGATCAGCTCCTGGTCCTCCTCCGCGAGGCGGTCCCAGGTTTTCTTGCTGAACAGGATGATCTCGGGGGTACGGACATGGGCGTCCATGGTGTAGTACTTGGCCACCTCGTAGTGCCCCTTGGTGATCCATGAGGGGTAGTTGTTCTCCGCGCCGTGGATCACGCCGGTTTGCAGGCCGGTGTACACCTCTTCAAAGGCCAGGCGGATCGGTTCGGCACCCACCGCTCGCACCAGGTCGTGCATGATCTCGGCCTTCTGCACGCGGATTTTCAGCCCCTGCAGATCTTCGATCGAGCGGATCGGCTTGACCGAGTTGTAGAAACTGCGCTGCCCCGAATCGTAGTAGCCCAGCCCGACCAAGCCGCTGGACTCCAGCTTTTCCAGCATTTCCTGGCCCACCGGCCCCTCCACCACCTTGTGCATGTGCTCGGCATCGCGGAACAGGTAAGGCAGGGAGAAGACCTTCAGGTTTGGTTCTATCTGAGTGAGGGGATTGATATTGACCCGGTTGATGTCGATGGCCCCCAGCTGGGTCTGCTCGATGGTTTCTTTTTCCGAACCGAGCTGGGCGGAGGGGTAGACCTGTACGGTGATCCGTCCGCGGGTCCACTCCTTCAGCAGGTCGCCTATCCTAATGAGCCCCTGGGTGGTCGGGTAGGTCAGTTCATGGTCGTCGGCCGCCTTCAGGACGATGTTCTGGCCGGAAGAACGAGCCGGAGAAAAAAATGCAAACCAGATTGCCGCTGCCGCCAGCAGCACGGCCATCGGCAGCAGCAGTGTCAACGTTTTTCGATTCATAGGAACTCAAGTTTACCCTTTCAACATGCCTTCGCTCAAGCCTTCGATGAAAAAGTCTCTGAAAGCAAAGAAGAGAATCAGTACCGGCAGAATGGTGACAACGACCATCGCACCGATCCGGCCCATTACCAGGGTCTGCAGTTCGTCCCGCATCCACACGATTCCCACCGGCAGCGTTTGCCAGTCGTTTTTGGTCATCAGGGTGCTGGCGAACATGTACTCCTGCCAGGCGAAGACAAAGGTGATGATAGTGGTGGCTGCCAGCGCCGGGCGGTTGATCGGCACCAGGATCTTGCGCCACATCTGAAACTCGGTACAGCCGTCGATGATGGCCGCGTCGCGGATATCCAGCGGGATGGTGGAAAAAGCGCCCCGCATAATCAGCAGGCCCCAGGGCAAGTTCAGCGCTACGTAGGGAAAGATCAGTCCGAGCCAGGTGTTCTGCAGACCGAGTTCGTACTCCATCAGGTAGATCGGGATGAGGTACATAATGTACGGGATAGTCAGTACACCAATGATCATCATAAACAGAATGTTCTGGCCGCGGAACGTTCGCATACCGAAGGCGTAGCCCCCCATGGCGCTGGAAATCAAAACGATCAGTACGGTGGAGAGAGTGACCACCAGACTGTTGATCACATATCGTATAAAACCGGCCATTTGGGTAAATATATAAATGAAGTTTTCCAAGGTAAGCGCGTGGGGAATTAATGTAGGAGGATATTTATAGAGATCCTGAGTAGTGCGTATAGATGTGACAAACATCCAAATAATAGGAAACAGGAACAGTGCGGCGAATATCACAACAATAATAAAAAGGACAGTCTCACGTCGGCGGGTTAATTGCATGGTTTCCTCCTATCCTTTTTGAGCTGTTTCGGGTTTGAAGATTCGATTCAGCACCCAGGTCATGATCAGGATGATGAATGCGGTAAGATAGGCCACCTGCGAGGCTTCGCCCATCTCCAGCCGTTCGAAGGCCAGCTTCCAGGAGTACAGATACAGGGTCAGGGTGGCCGAGCCGGGGCCCCCACCGGTAATCACCTGCGGCAGGACGAAGACCTTCAGGGAGTTGATCAGGATCCAGATACCGCCGATCAGCATGTAGGGTTTGAGGTTCGGCAGCACGATAAAGAAAATCTCTTGGAAGAAATTGGCACCGTCCACCCGGGCCGATTCCTTCAGTGATTTGGAGATGCCCTGCAGACCGGCCAGGAAGATTATCAGGGTAAAGCCGATCATCTTCCAGGTGCGGGCCAACACCAGGCTGTTGAGGGCCGTGCTGGGCTCACCGTACCAGTCGTGGGTAATGTGACCCAAACCGATGGTCCGGAGTAGGTGATTGAAGATTCCCAGGTCCGGAGAGAGGATCCAGGCGAAAGTGATGCCGACCAGAGACAACGGTACGATCATCGGCATATAGAAAATAACCTGAAACACCTGCACGCCCCGCTCCAGCTCATTGACGAAGATTGCCAAAACCAGTGAAACCAGAAAGGCTATCAGGAAATAGGCCACCGCGAAGCGCATCTGATTGAACAGCGCGGTATGAAAAAAGCCATCTCCCGTGACCATATCGATGTAGCCCTGCAATCCGACGAACTTCGGGATAGAGTCCGAAGCGTAGTTGAATTCCGTCAAACTGAGATATCCGGAAAACAGGACCGGAAACGCGATAAAAATTATTACAAACAGCAGTGTCGGCAGGAGAAAAATCAGCAGGTTGACGCGGTCCCGCAGGCTGTCTTTTAGCTGTAGTTTCATGAATGCCACCTCAAGAAATTAATACTAAAGCAGCCGGGCGACGAAGACGCCCGGCATGTGGATGTGGTAAGTTGCTTTACTGCGCGCGCAGGTCGGAGAAGTCGAGATCTTCGGATTCGTCTTGAATTTTCTCCAGGGCCTTGTCGACACTCATGCGACCAAAAGCCGCTTCGGGCAGGTATTTATACAGGATGTCGAGGTATTTCTGCAGATCGGCAAACAGGGGAATCGGGCTGGAGGCGTCGGCCACCGACAGAATGGTCGGCATCTGGTCCTGGAACCAGGTAATTCCGTCGCCGTAGTAGTCCTTCATAACCGGCAACTTGCCGTAGTTGTTGAAGCTCCACTGCTGCATCTCCTTGCTGAAGACCACTTCGCGAATGAAGGCCTTGGCCAGATCTTTGTTCTTGGCTACCTTCGGAATCCACACCGAGTGGGTCCAGATGATGCTGCCGTTCTGGTCGGCATCCGGCCAGCCGAGGTAGGCGATGTCGGATTCGTCTTCGGTCACGCTGACCAGCTCCATAATGTGGCCCTGGGCGGCATAGAAAGACCCAGTGGCGTTGGTCTTCCATTTCTGGTAGCCCTGGTCGTCGGTGGTGGTGAAGGCGGACACGCCCTCTTCGTGCATCTCCTGCAGATAGGTCAGCCAGCGTTTGGCCGCATCGCTGGTTACATCAAACCCTTTGCCGTCCTCTTCCATGAAGGTACCGGTCATCGCCTTGATCGGCCCGCAGTAGTTGTACTGCATGAACTCGCGGTCCCAGATCTGCACATGGGCTCCGAGGTCGGAGGCCTCGTTCAGTGCGCCGAACCAGTTCCGGAAGGCTTCCGGTTCCCAGCTAGGGATCGGCTTGGGGCTGTCGTCCTCCCACAGCCCGGCGTCTTTCATAATGGAGGTGTTCACACCGATAATGGCTACCTCGCCGACAAAGGGGATACAGGGGTAGTAGGTGCCGCTGCCGTCCTGCTTTTTGTAGTGGCCGGCCGAGAGGAACCCGCCGACGAACTCGTCCTTGGCCATATCACCGGTAAACATCGAATCCATCGGTTCGGTCCAGCCGCCGGCAATCAGAGGCGCCAGCATCGAGCCGCTTCCGCCCACAAACACATCGAAGGGGGTGGTGCCCTTTTTCCATTCAGTGATGTAGGTCGGGCCGCCCCATTTGTCGGCGCGAATCAGCTCGAGTTTTACTTCGGGGTGGTTTTTATCGAATTCTTTGGCAAAATTTTCCAGATCAAACTTCAGATAAATCCAGGGCGGAGCCGCTACCCGCAGGGTTTTTACCTCCTGCTCGGCGGCTTGTTCCTCCTGCTCGGCCGCTTCCTGCTGGCCTCCGGCGAACAGGGCCGCAGTAATACACAGGACCAATAGCACAGTGAAAAACCTTTTCATTGGTACACTCCTTTTATATGGTTTTATTTTAAAGATGCAATCTTTATGCCATCCGTGAGTGCCCAAAGCGAATCGGGCTATCGGTTTTGTAATTTGTTGCAGTGGTGAGAGAAGCGCTGCGCTTTTGCGGTGCAGGCGGAGCGGCTGTCCACAAGCTTTGTACCACCGGCGGCGCGGGGTCGGCAAACTTTTCCTATCTGCCGGAAAAAGTTGCCTACAGAGGCAGCCTGATCAGGATGCGGGCCTGGTGCTGCGGTGTGTTCTCCAGGATAAGCTTGCCCCCGTGGGCGGTCAAGATGCGGTAGCTAATCGAAAGACCCAGGCCGGTCCCATTGTCCTTGGTGGTAAAGTAGGGATCCAGCAGCTTGTCGATGTCCGCATCCGGAAATCCGGGGCCGGTGTCCTCCACCGCAATCACGATTTCGTCTCCCGCGGTGTACAGCGCCACGCTGATCCGTTTTGCGGGGCCGGCCTGCTCAGATTGCTCCAGCGCCTCGATCGAGTTGATCAGCAGGTTGCTGACCGCCGCCTCCATCTTGATGATGTCCATATACAGGGGATGCACCTTCTCCAGCACCTCCAGGCGCAGCTCAATGCCGGCTTCCTCGGTAATTATGCGGTACTTGCGGATTATCTTCTCCAGGAGTGTATGCAGGTCGTAACGGGTAAGGTTGATCCGTGCCGGACGGGCGAATTTGAGGATTTCGCCGACGAAGCGGTCGGCGTTTTCTACCTCGTTCTCGATCATCTGCAGATATTTCTCTCTCTCGGTGCAGTCCTTCTTTATGGTCTGCACTGCCAGCTGGATGATGTGCAGCGGTTTGCGAACCTCATGGGCCACCCGCGCCGAGACATGCCCCAGAAACACGAAACGGTCGTCGGTGCGCAGCCTGATCAGGCGGTCGCTGAGCCGGTTGAAGGCCGTGGCCAGCTCTTCCAGCTCGTCCTGGGTATGCAGTTCGATTTTCTGGCGGTAGTTGCCCTCCATAATCGACTCTACTCGATCGGTGAGCCGGCGGATCGGCCGGGCCACATGATACGAGATTGCCAGTGAAACCGAGCCGATAATTATCAGTACCAGAATAAGAAACACGGTGGCAATCCGGTTGATCTGAAAAATAGGACCGAGCATTTTGTCACGACTGACGAAGCCGACCAGCTTCCAGGTAGTGCGCAGTACCGCGACGAAGACCATATCGTCTTTCCATCGAGTATCAGAGGAGAAGGTGGAGCCGTACTCTCCGCGTTCGCTGGTGCCGATCATGCCGGTGTCGGAGTGCACGATGATGATGGAGCGGGGATTCACCATCATGAAGCGGTCGAACTCTTCCATAGTGAAGTATCCGACCATCCGCTGAAATGTCGGAATGGGGATGGTGGCGGCCAGAATAGCAGTGCGGCGGCCTTCGTCCTCGATCGGTACGGCGATCAGGATAGAATCCGAGAATACTTCATCATTTAATACCGGTCCGTGGTAATAAAACAGGCGCTTCTCTTCGATCAGGTTTTCGAACAGGGGCAGGTCGGTGGGCAAGCGGCCGGCGGCCCCGGTAGTGTCCCAGTAAGTACCGTCGGGATGGATGTAGTACATGGCATCATAAATAAAGGACAGGCGCTTCTTCTCTTCGCGCAGAAACTCGCGTACCTCCGGCCGTCCGTCGTCCTTGATAAGCGGTGTCCTGGACAGCTGAATCAGGTTGGAGATGCGGGCCACCAGCCAGTTATGAATGGCCCGGGCGGCTTTGGTCAGTTCGTTCGATTTCTGCTGCATCGCCTGCTGCTCGAAGGAGCGGTTAACGTACAGCAGACCTCCGCCGATGACCAGGACAAAGATAATCATGGTGGGAATGAGAATTTGAATAAACAGTCTATTGCGAATCTGCTTCATTGTTCAGTTTATACCGCAGGCCCCGCACCGACACGCCCAGCTGTTCGGCCGCGCGGCTCTTATTGCCCCCCAGCTTTTGCACCACATAGCGGATGTACTCCTCCTCCAGCTGTTTCAGCGGGATGATTCCCAGGTCCTGAAAACAGCCCCGGCAGTGCGCCTGTGCCGCCTGTGGGTCGCTATCGGGTCCGGGTAGAAACAGGTCGGCCGGCTCCAGGCTCTCCGAGTTGGTGATTATTGATGCCCGTTCGATGCAGTTGCGCAGCTCGCGGATATTGCCCGGCCAGTCGTAGTTCCGCAGGGCCGATTTGGCTGCCGGGGTGAGGCTGCGGACCGGCCGGTTGTACTCGCGGTCGAATTTCCGCAGAAACCACTCGGCCAGCGGGATAATATCTTCCGTACGGCGGCGCAGCGGCGGCAGGGTCAAGGGGATTACATTAATGCGGTAGAAGAGGTCCTCACGGAACTCGCCGCTCCGTACTCTTTGGGCCAGATCTTTGTTACTGGCGGCGATAATGCGCACATCCACATGTACCTGCCGGTTGGAGCCCAGCGGCACTACCACCCGCTCCTGAATGAAGCGCAGCAGCGACACCTGGGCCTTGACCGGCAGTTCGTTTATCTCGTCGAGAAACAGGGTACCCCCGTCGGCGACTTCCAGCTTGCCCTTAGTCCGCTGTTTGGCGTCGGTAAAGGCCCCCTTTTCGTAGCCGAAGAGTTCCGATTCGATCAGATGCTCGGGGATTGCACCGCAGTTGATCGGCACGAAGCTGCCGGATGCGCGGCTGCTGCTGCGGTGGATCAGCCGGGCCACAACCTCCTTGCCGGTGCCCGATTCGCCGGACAGCAGCACGGTCGAGTTGATGTCGTGCAGGTTGTGGATGGTTTCATACACCCGCTGCAGCTCCGGACTGCAGGTGTCGTAGAGCAGCTCATCCCGCTTCTCCAGCTCCTGCTTCAGAAAGGTATTCTGGGCTTTCAGTTTTTCATGTGAAATGGCTTTGTTGATAACCAGTTCGAGTTCGTCGATTTGGATAGGTTTGGAGATGTAGTCGAAAGCCCCTTTCTTCAGGGCCTCGACCGCACTGGGAACAGTGGCGTGACCGGTCAGGATAACTACCGGGATCTCCGAAAAGTGAACCCGGCAGTAGTCGAGCATATCCATTCCGCTTCTGCCGGGCATTTTCAGATCGGTTACCACTACCTGATAGCTGTTATAGGTGAGTTGTTCAATTGCCCGGTCCACCGAATCGGCCAGATGGACCTGAAGACCCTTCGGCTCCAGCAGATCTTTTATCAGCTCGAGTGCGGTGGTATCGTCGTCTATCAGCAGGGCTCGGCGGTTTTCCCTCATCAGCCTCTATTGTACGCGCTCTATGCCCAATCTCTCAAGATGTTTCGTAAAATGTTTTTCCAGCAGCTCGTAGTGCAGCTCCTCGTACTCCGCCAGGGTGGTAAAAAAGCGGTCGCGTACTTCCGGATCGTTCAGCAGCCCCCCGTAGGTGATGTGCAGCATTTGCCGCGATTCGCTGATCTCCAGAAACTTGCCGAGCTCCTCGTCGGGAGTGGAATCCAGATCGGGCAGCTTCGATATGTCGGCGGTAATGTGGTAGCTCTTCAGGGCCTCCGGAAAATATTCGGCGGCCTTGCGGTGTATCAGCCGGTAGAGCTGGGGGTCTGCCTGGGCTATGCTGCGCAGCGCCTCCAGCCAGCTGGTGCCGGCGGTTTTCAGGTGCAGTTTGCCGGCGGTGTGCTTTCCGATGGCCGGATACACCGAGAACTTGTCGCTGCCCGAGTGCACCGAAATCTTGTAGTCGCTGTGGGCCTTGGCGATATCGGTGTGTACCCGGAACTGCCGCTCGAACTCCTCTATATCGCCGATGTAGTCCACCGCTTTCTGGAACTCTCCGATAAAGCGCGGGGCCAGCGAGTTTACCGTTACAGCGCGCCGCTGCAGCTCCATGATGATGAACAGATGGTGGGCCGGCAGGGTAGGCGAGCTGGTCTCGTCGATGCTGATTTCGAAGTCGTATTTATCGCCGCGGTGCCGGCGCAGGTGCTGGTCGACTTTGGCGGCGAATTCCAGGGCATCCCAGTACATAAGGGCACACTTCCGGGCCTCGTGCTCGCTGAAGGAGATAGTCCCTGCACCGATGTTGAAAATGCGATTACTGTAGTACTTTTCGACGTACTCCTGGATTTCAGGGGCCAGTTGTTCGAACTCGGCCTGCATGCGGTCTTGGGAATAATCGGCCGCCTCCGGATGCAAAACCTCGGTCAGGTCGAGGGTGATCATCGGCATCTTGGCCTGCAGGGCCACATCGATATCCTCGATGCTCTTCAGATGGTCGCCGTCGGCGCCCCATCCGTCCTCATAGCCCTCCTGAAACACCAAAAAGGAGGCATCGGCCACTACGCCCTCGAAGTCGCGGCCGGTGAAATTGAGCTCGCGGATAGACTGTTGGGCCAGGACCGGATAGGCTTTGAACTTGCGTACCGCCCGCAGATGGGCGGCGGTGGCCAGCCCGAGCCGGTCGCCGCAGCCGACGGTGGTTCGCTGCTCCCGCAGCGACTCCGGGGCGGTAAAGGGAAACAGACTGTGCAGTGCATGGGCGTTTTGCTTTGACAGCGGAGCTTCCAGCACATGCAGCCCCTCTATCTTTGCTTCGGCCCCTTCCAGTCCGTCATGCACCGGCGCGTTCGAGAAGCGGTACAGCTGCTTGGTTTTATCCAGCATCGCAATGCAGTAGAGGGCTTCGTTTTTACGATAGAAGGATTTCGGATACAGCCGCATGTCCTCCTCTTGTATCAAGTTCTTAGGATACTGCTTTAGTTGGTCGAGTTCGGCCTGTGTTTTCGACATCAGGTCCTTTTCTTTGATTAGACGTATAATTCTTTTCATGCTTCCCCTCCGGAGGTCAGGATGCCGAAGAACTCTTCAGCGTTTTTGTAACTGATGCGCTGCACCAGCTGGCCGAGAAAATCTATATCTTTGGGCGCTTCGCCCTGTTCAACCCATTCGCCGATCAAGTTGCAGAGTATCCGGCGGAAGTATTCGTGGCGCGGGAAGCTGAGAAAACTGCGCGAGTCGGTCAGCATTCCTACAAAGCGGTACAGCAGCCCCATGTTGGCCAGGGCGCTCATTTGCCGCCGCATCCCCTGCTTGTGGTCGTTGAACCACCAGCCTGAACCAAGCTGCACTTTGCCCGGGACGCTGCCGTCCTGGAAGGCGCCGATCAGGCTGGCAATCAGGTCGTTGTCGCGGGGGTTCAGCACATAGATGATCGTCTTGGGCAGGTGCTGCTCCGAGTCGAGCATATCCAGTAAACGGGCCAGCGGTGCTGCTACTCGCCCGTCGGCCATCGAGTCGAAGCCGGTATCCGGACCGAGGGCCTTGAACATCCGGCTGTTGTTGTTGCGCTGGGCGCCGATGTGCAGCTGCATGGTCCAGCCGCGCCGGTAGTTCATGCGGCCGACCTCGCGCAGCACCGCGGTTTTGAACTGCAGCGTCTCGTAGCGGTCGATGCTCTGCCCGGCCATGATCTTGGCGAAGATGCGGCCGGCATCGGCCTCGCTGCACTCTTCGGCGAAGGGCAGTTCCATTGCATGGTCGGATAGCCGGCCTCCCAGGCTGTGGAAGAAGGCGTGCCGCGAGTCCAGCGCCTCGATCAGGTCGCGGTAGCTCTTGATCTCGAGGCTGGCGGCCTTTCCGAGTTTCTCGATGTACTGCCGGTAGGCTTGCGGGTCTTCGACGGCCAGTGCCTTGTCCGGCCGAAAGGTCGGCACTACTACCGTGTCGAAGCCGGGGCCTGCTTCGGCGCCGCCCAGGCTGCGGATCGCCTGGTGGTGTTCCAGGAAATCGGCCGGGTCGTCGGTGGTACAGACCGCCTTCACGTTCATCCTTTTCAGCAGCGGCCGCACCCGGAAATCCTCCTGCTGCAGCATGCTGTTGGCCTGGTCGTAGACACGGCGGGCCGAATCGGGGGTCAAGACTTCATCGATTCCGAAGTAGCGCAGCAGCTCCAGGTGGGTCCAGTGGTACAGCGGGTTGCCAACGGCGTGCTGGACGGTGGCTGCCCAGGCCTTGAACTTCTCCCAGTCGTCCGCAGAGCCGGTGATCAGCCGCTCTTCGAATCCGTCCGAGCGCATGGCCCGCCACTTGTAGTGGTCGCCGCCCAGCCACACTTCGGTCAGCGAACGGTAGCCGCTGTTCTCGGCAATCTCCTGCGGCGGCAGATGGCAGTGGAAGTCGAATATCGGCATCTGTTTGGCATAAGAATGATACAACTCGCCGGCAGTATCATTCTGCAGCATAAAATCGTCGGTTATGAAGGTTTTCATTATCTACCCCCTCTACACATTATGAACCAGATAGCCGCCGTCAACCGGAATAGTAACGCCGGTAATAAAGCCGGAGGCCTTTTCGCTGGCCAGGAACACGGTGGTACCGGCCAGGTCGCCCTGCTCTCCGAAGCGCCCGTAGGGGGTGTGGTCGATGATCGCCTGTCCGCGAGGGGTGAGTCTTCCGCTGGCCTCGTCCTCGATCAGCAGCGCCTTGTTCTGATGGCCGATAAAGAAGCCCGGGGCAATTCCGTTTACTCGAATCCCGTTGGGGGCAAACTCTTTGGCGGTGGCCATAGTCAGGTTCATGACCGCCGCTTTGGCTGCGCCGTAAGCCCAGACACCCGAAAGTGGGATATAGGAGGCCATCGAGGCCATATTGATAATTGAAGCGGAATGCTCGGTCTCGATCCACCGTTTGGCGAAGACCTGTGTGGGAACCACCAGACCGGCCAGGATGTTCATGTCCAGTATTTTCCGGAAGGTGTCCAGTTCGGCATCCACGAAAGCGCTCTTGCCTAGGTTTCCGCCCACTCCGTTTACCAGAATATCCGGCAGACCGAGCTCCTGTTCGGTTTTCCGCAGGGCTTCCTCAACGGCGGGTTTCTCATTGGTGTCGACCGTAACCCCGTGCACCAATTCGGGCCGGCCGGTTGCCGCGCCCATCTCTTTTATTATGTCGGCTACCGGAGCGCTGCGTCCGCGGCCCCACAGGGATACCTTTGCCCCGGCCGCAATCAGGCTTTCAGCCATCACCCCGGCCAGCACCCCGCCGCCGCCGGTAATTACGGCCGTCTTGCCGCTCAAATCAAACATCTCTTTTACATCAAACATACTTATCTCCTTCGCTCATTTTTGTATACCCGGCCCGGCTCCGCAGGTCATCGTAAGGCCATACCTTCAAACCGAGCTATATTATCAAACTTCATCCGCAACTAGTACTTCGATTCCCAGATCGCGCAGCCTTTCAATGCCCTCGAAAGAGTGGTCTACCACCAGAATGTCGATGTCGTCGGCCCGGCTGAAGACGGAAAAAGTGGTGCGGTTGAACTTGGAATGATCCGAGAGAACTACCCTCCGGTTCGATATTTTTAACGCCTGGCGCTTGAAGTGCGATTCGATTGTGTTTTGGGAAGAGAATACTCCGTCACTGGTGAAGGCCGGGGTTCCGATAAAACAGGTGTCGATACGGTACTGCTGCAGCGCCTCCTCGGCACCCGGTCCGATGAATGAACCGGCATCCAGCCGATAGCTGCCCCCTACGGAGTGCAGGGATATCGAGTGCGAGTCGGCCAGCTCCACCATTACATCCAGAGAGTTGGTGATAACCCGCAGGTTCATATCCCGCACCGCATGGGCCAGTGCGGCACAGGTACTGCCGGCGTCTATCAGAATAGTATCACCCTCGTTGATCAGCGCAGCGGCGGCCTGGGCAATCGAGTGCTTTTCCTGCGCATGGGCCTGCCGCCGGGCGCTGATCGTCTGCAGGCGACTGATGTCCTCAGCCAGACGGGCACCGCCGTGGGTCCGCATCAGATACCCCTGTTCCTCGAGAAAACTGAGGTCTTTTCGAATGGTAACCTCGGAAACTCCCAGCCGTTCGGTTAGCTCCTGTACCGAAACCTGCCGGCGCCGGGTAATGATATTTATGATCTGATCGTGTCGTGTCGGTTGTGCCATACTCTATCCGCTTTCGTTCTGTTTATTATTTCATAATATATCGAAAGTTTTTACTTGTCAAACCTTCTATTTGTCTTGACCGCCCCGCTTTTTCATGCTAATAGTTTTCGTATAGTATCCAAAAACGAAAGGAAGAGAAACTATGTCTGATCCGGTTCAGCAGCTCCGGGACCTCAACCCACAGCATGATTACTTTATTGGAATAGACTCCGACGGTTGCGCCTTCGACTCTATGGAGCTCAAACACAAGGAGTGTTTCTGTCCCAACTTCATCAAGCACTTCGGTCTGCAGGCCGTTTCGAAATATGCCCGGGAGACCTGGGATTTCGTGAATCTCTATTCGAAAACCCGCGGGTATAACCGCTTTAAGGCGGTGTTGGTGGCTTTGGATCTGCTGCGTGAACGGACCGAGGTACAGGAGCGGGGAGTGCGGATTCCTGAGATGCAGGGGCTGCGGGAGTGGATCCGCCGCGAAAGCAAACTCGGCAATCCCGCACTCGAGGCCGAGCTGCAGCAGAATCCCGACCCCGACCTGGAATTAGCGCTGCAATGGTCACACGGGGTCAACCGCAGTGTGGAGGAGATAGTGTTTAACCTGCCGCCCTTTCCCTATCTTACAAAAAGCCTGCAGAAGCTGCAGGGAAAGGCGGACGTGATTGTCGTCTCGCAGACCCCGCTGGAAGCCCTGCAGCGTGAGTGGCAGGAGCACGATATCGACGGATACACCCGGCTGATCGCCGGACAGGAGATGGGCACCAAAAGCGAACATATTGCCCTGGCGGCGGATGGAAAATACCCGCCCGATCATATATTAATGATAGGAGACGCCCCCGGCGACTTGCGGGCCGCGCAGAGCAATCGTGCACTGTTCTATCCGATCATTCCCGGCCGGGAGGAGCAGTCCTGGCAGCGGTTCTA
This sequence comes from uncultured Sediminispirochaeta sp., assembly GCA_964603735.1. GTDB lineage: Bacteria > Spirochaetota > Spirochaetia > DSM-16054 > Sediminispirochaetaceae > DSBN01. Next base: position 13,310 of record CAZRWN010000060.1, read on the forward strand.
TGAAGAGGGCCTCAAACGCTTTCTGAGCGGCACTTTCAAGGGTGAGTACGAGCAGCGGCTGGCCGCAGAGTTCGATGCTTCATTGCCCGAAAAGCCGAGCTGGGATTCCTGAACGGAATTCCGAAGAAGGAGGAACTATGCTGTATTATGCACGCGGCGGACGAGATGAAAATCTTACGAATGAGGATCTGCAGGAAGGCTTGTATTCGGCCCTCGATGCACTGGGCAGGGGCGGAACAGCCCAGCGGGTAATCGCCGTTCCCCCGGATATCACGCGGTATCACTCCCGGGCCGGCTATCTGACCGAACAGGCCTGGCGATACTACGGCGACAAACTGACCGACGTGCTGCCGGCCGTGGGCACTCACTTTCCCATGACCGATGAAGAAATCAAAACGATGTACGGCAGTACTCCGCGCGCCCTCTTCCGGGCCCATGACTGGCGGGGCGGCCTGGCCACCCTCGGCACGGTACCCTCCGAGGTCATCCGCGAACTCTCCGAGGACAAGCTCGCCTTCGAGTGGCCGGCCCAGGTAAACGAGCGCCTGGTGAGCGGCGGACACGACCTGATCCTGTCGATCGGGCAGGTGGTGCCGCACGAAGTAATCGGTATGGCCAACTACAACAAAAACCTGTTCGTAGGTACCGGCGGCAAAGACGGTATAAACAAGAGTCACTACCTGGGGGCGGTCTACGGCACCGAACGCATTATGGGGCGCATCAAAACCCCGGTTCGTGATCTGATGAACTACGCCTCGGACCACTTCGCCCGGGATCTTCCGGTAGTGTATGTACTGACGGTGGTGGCGGTGGAGGCGGACGGCAGCATTGCCACTAAAGGGCTGTACATCGGCGATGATCAGGAGTGCTACGAAAAGGCGGCCGCCCTGGCCCAGCAGGTGAATATCGTCTATCTCGACAAACCGGTGAAAAAGGTGGTGGCCTATATGGACCCCAGCGAGTTCCGCAGCACCTGGATCGGCAACAAGGCGGTCTACCGCTCGCGCATGGCTATAGAGGACGGCGGCGAGCTGATCGTCCTGGCCCCGGGGGTAAAAGAGTTCGGCGAGGACCCCGACATAGACAAGATCATTCGCCGCTACGGCTACTGCGGCACCCCGAAGGTGCTGCAGCTGGTGGATGAAACCCCCGAGCTGCAGCAGAGCCTGGGCGCCATGGCCCACCTAATCCACGGCAGCTCGGAGGGGCGCTTCAAGATCACCTACTGTCCCGGTCATCTAACCCGCGAGCAGATCGAGGCAGTACACTTTGAGTACCGCGACCCGGACGAGGCGCTGCAGCGCTACAATCCGGAAAAACTGCGGGACGGCTACAACCGCCTGCCCGACGGCGAGGAGATCTACTTTATCCGCAACCCCGCCCTGGGCCTGTGGACCGCCCGCGAACTGGATTAAAGACTGCCGGCACACGCATTTTGTAAATGCAGAGGTGGAAAACTATAAAATTGCATCGGAGGATAAAATAAATGAGTAAAGCAGAGAGTAAGCAAGCCGACATAGGTTTAATCGGATTGGCCGTAATGGGCCAGAATTTGGTCCTGAATATGAACGACAAGGGCTACAGCGTGGCCGTCTTCAACCGCACGGTCTCCAAGGTGGACGCCTTTATGGAGAACGCCGCCCGGGGGCGCGAGACCATCATCCCCGCCCACAGTGTGGAGGAGTTTATCGCCGCACTGGAGCGGCCCCGCAAGATCATCCTGCTGGTCAAGGCCGGCGAGGTGGTCGACAAGTTCATCGAGATGCTCCTGCCGCACCTCGCAGAGGGCGATCTGATTATAGACGGCGGCAACAGCCACTTTCCCGACACCATCCGCCGCAGCAAGTACCTGCAGGACAAGGGGCTGTTGTACATCGGTACCGGCGTCTCCGGCGGCGAAGAGGGCGCCCGGCACGGCCCCTCCATGATGCCCGGCGGCGACCCCCAGGCCTGGCCCCTGGTCAAGGAGATCTTCCAGGCGGTGGCAGCCAAAACCCCCGAGGGCGAGCCCTGCTGCGACTGGGTCGGCTCCGACGGGGCCGGCCACTACGTGAAGATGGTGCACAACGGCATCGAGTACGGCGACATACAGCTGATCTGCGAGGCCTACGACCTGATGAAAACCGGCCTGGGCCTGACCCCCGACGAGATGAGCCGGGTCTTCGCCGACTGGAACACCGGCGAGCTGGACAGCTATCTGATCGAGATAACCGCCAACATCCTGGCCTTCAAGGACAAGGACGGCGGGGCCCTGGTGGAAAAAATCCTCGACACCGCCGGTCAGAAGGGCACCGGCAAATGGACCGCCGTCAACTCCCTCGAAATGGGCATTCCCGTCACCCTGATCGGCGAAGCGGTCTACTCCCGCTTTCTCTCCGCCCTCAAGGATGAGCGCGAGGCGGCGGCCAAGATTCTCTCCGGCCCCGAGCCGCAGTTCGAGGGCGACCGGCAGGCCTTCATCGAAGACATCCGCCGGGCCCTGCTGGCCTCCAAAATCATCTCTTACGCCCAGGGCTTCATGCTGATGCGCCAGGCCGCCAAAGACTACAACTGGGACCTCAACTACGGCGGCATCGCCCTGATGTGGCGGGCCGGCTGCATCATCCGCAGCGTCTTCCTGGGCAAGATCAAGGACGCCTTCGACCGCCGGCCGGACCTCTCCAACCTGCTGCTGGACGACTACTTCCGCGGGGTAATCGACGAGGCCCAAGCCTCCTGGCGTCGGGTGGTGGCCCGGGCCGCCGAAATGGGCATCCCCGTCCCGGCCATGAGCACCGCCCTCAGCTTTTACGACGGCTACCGCAGCGCCCGCCTGCCGGCCAACCTCCTGCAGGCCCAGCGCGACTACTTCGGCGCCCACACCTATGAGCGCATCGACACTCCGCGGGGCGAGTTCTTTCATACCAACTGGACGGGAAAAGGTATGGAGGATGTGTCCTCAGGTACCTACAACGCCTAGCCTAAAAAAGTGCACCCAGCCTATAGCGCCGGGTGCACTTCTGTTACAATTTTTAAGAGCCGCCCGCCCGCATAGCAGGTGTACGGCGGTTTTTCAGGCGGGCCCTCAGCTCTCCCCGTGTAGAAAGCGCTGGTAACTGCGCAGAAACAGTATCTGTTTCAGCACGTCCATACTGCCCGGCCGGCTATCCCGCACCTGCTCGATTGCCGCGGTAGCCGAGCTGCCCAGCCTGACCAGCACTCCGGCGGCTACCATGCCGGTGCGTCCGCAGCCGGCCATGCAGTGTATCAGGAGGTTCCGGTCCCGCAAGATTTCTACCAGCCGGCTGATCAGCTGGTCGAAGAGTTCGATCTTGTCGGGCACGCTGAAGTTCTCCAGCGGAAAATGCACTACCTCCAGCTGGTGCTGTTCATACTCGGCCAGCAGATCCACGTCACCGTACAGATCGTGCAGCTCGTGCGAGGGCAGCAGCACCACTATTGTGCCGACGCCCTTCTGTTTGATTTCCTCTATAAACTCGTCTACCTGTGTGCGGGTATCCTGACCGTCTTTTATCTGTTCCAGAGGGTGTGAAGATAGAAACACATCCTTGAGTCCTTCGATTTCTAGGCGGTTTATATTTGACATGCGCAGCTCCTTGCCCTCTATTCTATAAACACAGCCGGAAATAGCAAGAAATTTAACGGCTTAACGCTTTACCCGGGCGCTGCCGCCTTTTACCAGGTGCTCCACCTCGCCCAGGCTGGCCATACTGGTGTCGCCGGGAGTGGTCATGGCCAGTGCCCCGTGGGCGGCCCCGTATTCCACCGCCCTGGCGGCATCGTTAAAGGTCAGGAAACCGTAGATCAGCCCGGATGCAAAGCTGTCGCCCCCGCCGACCCGGTCCAGGATTTCGAGATTCTCGCGGTGGGCCGCCTCGTGAAACTCTCCGGCGTGCCAGCAGAGCGCGCCCCAGTCGTTGACGGTGGCGGTTTTCACGGTCCGCAGGGTAGTAGCTATCACTTTGAAATTGGGAAATTTCCGTACGGCGTAGTCGATCATCTTCTGGTAGCCTTCGACCTGAATGTTGCTGATGTTCTCATCCATCCCCTCTACCTCGAAGCCTAGGGCGGCGGTAAAGTCCTCCTCGTTGCCGATCATCACATCGATGTAGGGGGCCAGGCGCCGGTTGACCTCGATGGCTTTCTCCTTGCCGCCGATGCTCTTCCATAGCGAAGCGCGGTAGTTGAGGTCGTAGCTGACGATGGTGCCGTGCTTTTTGGCGGATTTCACCGCATCTTCAATGACATCCGGGGTCGTTTCGGAGAGGGCGGCGAAGATGCCGCCGGTGTGCAGCCAGCGGACACCGTGGGTTCCGAAGATATCCTCCCAGTCGATGTCCCCGCGCTTCAACTGGCTGGCCGCCGAGTTGCCGCGGTCCGAGGTTCCCTTGGCCGCCCGCAGCCCGTAGCCCCGCTCAGTGAAGTTGAGGCCGTTGCGCACTTCGCGGCCCACGCCGTCGTAGGGCAGCCATTTGATGAAGCGGGTATCCACGCCGCCCTGCAGAATAAAGTCCTCCGCCAGGCGGCCGATGTCGTTGTCGGCGAAGGCGGTGACGGTGGCGGTTCTGAGTCCGAAACACCGGCGCA
>CAZRWN010000061.1:0-6375 GCA_964603735.1 uncultured Sediminispirochaeta sp.
AGGAGACAGATTATGCTTAAAATGGCAATTATTGCAGGCTTCCTCGGAAAAACGAAGGACCGCTTTCACGAATACAACCAGGCCATCGACCTGGAGGGCAAGTTCAAGAGCCTCAGCGAAATAGACGGCTATGACGGGCTCGAGATCGTATATCCCTATGAAGTCAGCGATGTCGATACGGTAAAAAAGCTGATGAAAAAATACGGCGTATCGCTGGCCGCCGTCAATGTAAACGTGAAGGGTGAGCCGGAGTTCCGCAACGGCGGGGTGAGCTCCCCGAACTCGGAAATCAGAGCAAAAGCGGTACGCTTTATAAAAGAGGCCAAGGATTTTGCCGCCGAAGTCGGCGCCGACAAGGTTACCTGCTGCCCGTTGGGCGACGGGTATGAGTTCAGTTTTCAGCTGGACTACCAGCAGTACTGGAACAACATGGTCGAGTCCTTCCGCGAGGCCGGCCGCTACAATCCGGACATGCCCTTGTACATCGAGTACAAGCCCAGCGAGACTCGGGGGCGCTGCTTTGTAAACGATACCGCCAAGACCATCCTGCTGCTGAACCAGGTCGACGCCCCGAACATGGGCATAACCCTCGACTTCGGCCACTCGATCTACGGAAATGAGAATCCATCCGAAGCCGCACTCTTAGTCCATAACAGCCCCTACAAACTGTACGTACATATTAATGACAACAACGCCCTGTGGGACTGGGACTTCTTCGCCGGCTCCAAACATATTCTTGAGTACATCGAGTTCATCTACTACCTGCGGAAGATCGGCTACAACGATTATCTGACTTCCGACACCTCCCCCACCCGCTGGCCGATCCGCGACACCTTCGAGATCAACAGCCGCCTGACCAACAAGGTCTGGAAGCTGCTCGACTCGATCGATGAAAAGCAGTTGGATGGCCTCATCCACGGCGATGACTACATGCAGACCTGGCGCTTCATCGAAGAGAACCTGCTGGGTTTGAAATGAACCGGCCCGGCCATGTTGAACTATGTAGAGAGAGTGAGAAAGGAAGCTAAAATGAAAGCCAAACCAAAAGTGTACATCACCCGCAGAATTCCGCAGGCCGGAATAGATCTGCTTAAGGAAAAATATGATGTCAAAGTGAACCCGCACGACCGGGCCCTCAGCCGGGCCGAATTGTTATCCGCCGTGCAGGATGCCGACGGAGTGCTCTGCCTGCTGACCGACAAAATCGACGGCGAGTTTTTCGACGCCGCCCCGCAGCTGCGCGGCGTGGCCAACTACGCAGTCGGCTACGACAACATCGACGTGCCGGAAGCCACCCGCCGCAAGCTTCCCGTATCCAACACACCGGGAGTCCTGACCGATGCCACCGCCGAAATGGCCTGGGCCCTGCTGTTCGCGGTCGCCCGCCGGGTGGTGGAATCGGACGGGCATATGCGCGCCGGTAAATGGGGCGGCTGGGGACCGCTGCAGTTCATCGGCGGTGACGTAAGCGGCAAGACCCTCGGAGTGGTGGGCACCGGCCGCATCGGCACCGCTATGGCCCTGAAGTCGACCGGATTCAATATGAGGGTACTCTACACCGACGTAGTGGAGAATGAGGTACTGAATGAAAAGTGCAAGGCCCGCCGGGTCGATTTCGACACTCTGCTGGCCGAATCGGACTTTGTCAGCATACATGTCCCGCTGATGGACTCTACCCGGCACCTGTTCAATGCAGAGGTTTTCAAGAAAATGAAATCCACTTCCTACCTGATCAACACCTCACGGGGCCCGGTTATCAACGAGACCGATCTGGTGCAGGCACTCAAGGCAGGCGAAATCGCCGGAGCGGGGCTGGACGTGTACGAAGCCGAACCGAAGATGGCCGCCGGCCTGGCTGACCTGACAAACGCAGTGCTCACGCCCCACACCGCCTCGGCAACCGAGGCGGCCCGTACTAACATGGCCCTCAAGGCGGCCCGCAACCTGAGCGCAATGATAGCCGGCGAAACCCCACCGGATTGTGTAAATCCGGAAATTTTGTAACCTCCGGCAGCTTTGATTGTTGTCTAATAAAAAGAGAATGCTGCAAAAAACATAAACCGGACCGGGTTTCTCCTCCTTTTTCCCGGTTCGGTTCTTTTTTTTACCCAACGCTGTAATAATGCTCGGATCAGAGTTACCCACCGGCAGTAGCCATCGTCTAACAAGCAAAAACCGGTACTGGTGAACATAAACAAATCAAAGCGGGAAAATCCTCTCGACTCGACCGTCAAAAGGGCAGAGCAACCTTCCCGTCTGTTCTCAACGATCTAGAGAAGAAAGAAAACACGAGCAATCCCTGCTCGAGGAGTACAAACATTTTCTCGAGGACGGGAATTTACATCACCTCGAAAACTTGGGAGAACACAGCGAACTGTTCTCCCATGTCGTTTCAGAAGATATTAAGGAAGAAATTAAATCTGCAAGTCACGAATCTGCAGCACTGAGTGCAACCCTCGGGATAGAGCGCAATGCATACGAGCTTTACTCACAACGCGCTAAAGAATCGGACTATCAGCTTGAAAAGGAGCTGTACGAAAAACTTGCTACCTGGGAACAGGACCACATCAAATTTCTGTCAAAACTCAACCGCAAAATAATTCAATCAGCTTTTTTTGACGGAGTAGAATAAAAACAACAACCACCATATTCCCAATATAGTGGTTGTTGCTGGATACCCTCTCTATGTCCTTTCCCCGGTCCGGTACTATTTTTATCCCTGCTTCTGCTTCTGCTTCTGCTTCTTTGAAAACAGCTTGTTTTTTATCCCCGTTAGCAGCCGCCGGAAGGCCGGGATCTGGCTCAGGATGAGCAGGATGATGATCAGCACCAGTACCAGGGATACCGGGCGGGTGAACATCGGTAGGAAACTGCCTTCGGAAACCATCAGGGCGCGGCGCAGGTTGGAGTCGGCCATCGGGCCAAGGATGACTCCGATCACCAGCGGAGCGATTGGGTAGCCCATCTCGGTCAGGAAGTAGCAGATGATGCCGACCGGCAGCATCAGGTACAGGTTGATGACCTTGGTGCCCAGGGCGTAGCTGCCGATAATGCAGAGCACGCCGATAATCGGCATAAAGATCGACGGAGGAATGCGCAGCACCTTAACCACCTGTTTTGCCAGCAGCATTCCGGCCACCCACATGGCAATCGAGGCCATCAGCAGAATGGCGGTGATCTCTTCGATGAAGCCGGGGTGGTCGATGCGCAGCATCGGGCCGGGGGCGATGCCGTGCAGCATCAGCGCCCCTAAGAGCATGGCCGCCGGGGGGCTGCCGGGAACACCAAGGTTCAACAGAGGAATCATTGCACCGCCGATACAGGCGTTGTTGGCCGTTTCGGTAGACACCACCGCCTCGTAAGAACCCTTGCCGAACTCTTCCGGATGCTTCGAGGAGTTCTTGGCCGCCCCGTAGCTCACCCAGCCGGCTATATCTTCGCCGATACCCGGCACAGCTCCGATTCCCACCCCGATCAGAGCCGAACGGAAGATGTGCTTGGCGTGCTTGCCGATGGTACGCCACTCCGGCAGAATACGCTCGAACTTGGCCGCATCCCGGGCAATGAACTTCTCCTTAAGAACCTGAATTATCTGAGGAATACCAAAGGCGCCGATCAGGACCGGAACTACTTCGATACCGCCCTCCAGCTGCGAGTAACCGAAGGTAAAGCGGGCGTAGAACTGCAGGCTCTCACGACCGATCACCGCCAGGAATAGGCCCAGGAAGCCGGCGATCCAGCCTTTATAAGTGAGATCGGGGCTGGTCAGGGTTCCGCTTATCATTATGCCGAAAAAAGCCAGCAGAAAGAACTCGAAAGAGGTAAACTGCAGGGCCAGCGCCGAGATGAGCGGCGACATGCTGACCACGAACAGCATCCCGACGAAGGTGCCGATAGCCGATGCAGTCGTGGTTAAGCCCAGCGCGACCCCGCCCTTGCCGGCCTTGGCCAGCGGATACCCGTCCAAGGCCGTGGCCGCCGCCGCGGCGGTACCCGGAATGTTGATAAGAATGGATGAATACGAGCCGCCGTAGATTGCGCCCACATAGATACCCAGCAGGGCGATCATGGCGGTGGCCTGGTTCATCCCGTAGGTCAGCGTGGTGAGCAGCGCTACTCCCAGTGTGGCCGTGAGGCCCGGGGTAGCACCGAAAATGATTCCCAGAATTACCGATCCGAACAACATCAGTATGTTTCCGGGCTGGCATGCTAAATCGAAGAAATTGAGAAAAAAAAGGCCTAAAGAGTCAATAAAAGCCATACGTTTTACCTCACAAAGTAGTAGATTAGGCTCATTAGGTCGATAATCCCGCCCTCATGCGGCAAAGGCACGAGCAGCGCGTACCTGAACAGCGGTGCCAGAACCAGCGGCACGAGAATGCTAATCAGAGCGGCCACCAAAAACCGTTTCTTTTGATCCGCACTCCGGCGCGCCATTCTGAATGCGCCGCAATTCAGAACGATTATTCCCAGCAGGGCCGCCACATCGGTGCTGTACTCGAATACAGCGTTTATCCTATCGGCTAATCCGCAGCAAAAGAGTGCCAGAAAGATGATACTGATGAGCACATAGGTTAGGCTCATCTTTCTCAAAATCTCATTTGTGTCGAGATAAAACCCGATCGTGAGATAACTGAGAAAAAACCACACCGCCAGAAAAAAATCCACCCTCGGAATGAAAAGGTAGACTAACACCACGAAAGCAACTACGATTGCTAAAAAGCGCTCCAGCTGCACGCTGGTATGCAGCTTTACATTCCGCAAAGTCTGAAGGCAGTCGGCCGCGCCTCCGATACGGATTGAAAAAGCCAGCAACACTCCGCCGAGGACAAGCAGCGCTCCGCCGATGATCAACGGCAGCAGAGCCGGTGACACATACCACACATTCTTCACCCCGCCGTAGGTGCCCTTCATCGGCATCTTAAATGTTTCGAATAAAACCCAAGCCCCGAACAGCATCAACAAAATGCTGGTAACAAAATCGGCTTGGCGAAGTTTCTTTGTCTCCATCATAGGTTCAATACCCCTTTTGTAGTGTTAAAAAACTTGTGGTCTCCACTCAAAACACACTACATATAGTGTTTAGTTAGCCAGCAAGACGCTATATATAGTGCTTTCGAAAGGCGTACCACAAGATTTTTAACACTATATAACCCTACCGCTCATCACTGGATGTATAGATTATAGCATTGAAACTCAAAATCAGGCGGTATGAACCTTTCAGCTCATACCGCTCTTCGTGTAAATACGCTTTTTGGGAAACTACGGTTTGGGAATACCAAGCTCGGCAGGATCTTCAACTGCAAGATCGTTCTCGGCCAGCGCCCAGGAGAGGTTCGACTGCAGGCCCTGCATAATTTCCAGCGCCTCTGCTCCGGTTGCACCGGAGAGTACGTAGAACTGCTCTTTGGCAAACTTTGCCAGAGCATCGGTTTTCATCGCCTGGTCGAATGCATCCCGCAGTACATCCTTTACATTGTCGGGGGCATCGGCACGAACAGCGAAGCCTATGGCCTGCTTGATCGGCAGGGTTTCGGTCAATTCGGGCATGCTGTCGAAGGCTGAGGGAATCTCTTCACCGCCGATGGTAAAGGGATCTTCCACCAGCACTGCCAGCGGGCGCAGCTTTCCGGACCGAATCAGCTGAGCTTGTTCAGCCACTGAAGTGATTACCAGCTGGACCTCACCGGTCATAGCCGCATTCTGGGCAGGAGCCGAGCCGTCATAGGGAATGAACTGGAAATCGGCACCGGAGCCCTTTTCAAAAGCCAGCAGGTTAACGTGGTGAATCGAGCCTGCACCACTTGCACCGGCCTTGATCTTGCCGGGATCCTTCTTGGCAGCTTCGGTGAGCTCTTTGATGGTCTGATAGGGAAGATCCGGTGTAACACTCACTACGTCCGGTGAACCGCCGACCAGGAAAAAATCCCATACATCCACAGTGTGATCCCAGTCTTCGACCATGACTGCAGTTGTAGTGTTCGATTCTGAAAGACCGCAGAGGGTGTAACCATCCGGCTCTTTGGCATAGGCGGTAGACAGTCCGACCGAACCGGCACTGCCGCCGGTCACATTCGTAACATTGATGTTTACACCAAGAATTTCGGCCATCTCGCCCATTATCACCCGGTTACAGACATCGGTTCCGCCGCCGGCACCCCACACAACAATATCGGTAATGTCACGGGCCGGATACTCCTGTTCCCCTCCTGCCGATACCATACCGGCTACACACATAGCCAGCACTAAAACGAGCAGAATTTTCTTCATAATGACCTCCTAAATCCAATTTACATAAAGTATTTTGTATACAATATATTGTATCATGAATTTGCACCTTGTCAAATGCTTTTTTGCCGATTCTCAGCCGATTCT
>CAZRWN010000061.1:6475-17141 GCA_964603735.1 uncultured Sediminispirochaeta sp.
GCCGATTCTCAGCCGATTCTGGGCTGATTCCGCGGCGTTGCATCCTGGACTTCCGCATTTTTCCGCTCTGCTTTATACTGCAGGCATGCCGACGCTCGAGATTCTCTTTATCGAACCCTTCTACGGAGGCTCCCACAAGGCCTTTGCCGACGAACTGGCGCGGTATTCGCGCCACAATTTCACCCTGTTCACCCTGCCGGCCCGCTTCTGGAAGTGGCGTATGCGCGGCGCGGCTCTGGAAGTGGTCCGCCGCATCCCCAGTCCCGACCGCTTCGACCTGGTCGTGGCGGCCAGTATGCTCTCGCTGGCCGACCTGAAGGCCCTGTGGGGCGCCGCCTGCCCCCCGCTGATCAGCTACTTCCACGAAAACCAGCTCAACTACCCCCTCAGCCCCGGCGAAACTCGCGACTTCCACTACGGCTTTACCGATATTACCACCGGACTGGCCGCCGACCGCATCGTTTTCAACTCACACTACCACAAATCGGCCTTTTTCGAGGAGCTCCCGGGCTTCATCAGCCGCATGCCCGACACGAAGCCCACCTGGGTGGTGGAAGAATTAATTAATAAAAGCCTTGTTTGCCATCCGGGTATTGCGGCCACGGCCATCGAAACCACCCACACGCCGGGCGGGCCGCCGGCAGAGCCGCCGCTGATTCTCTGGAACCACCGCTGGGAGCACGACAAAAACCCGGAGGGCTTCTTCCGGGTGCTGGCGGCGGCGGCCGACCGCGGACTGCAGTTCCGGCTGGCGCTGGTCGGCGAACAGTTCAGCCGCTACCCGCAAGTTTTCGACCAGGCCCGGGAGCGGCTTGGCGGGAAGATTGTGCAGTTCGGTTATGTGGGAGAGCGGGCCGCCTACTACCGCTGGCTGCGGCAGGCGGATATCGTGGTGAGCACCGCCTATCAGGAGAACTTCGGCCTCTCGATCGCCGAGGCGACGGCTGCCGGCTGCTACCCGCTGCTGCCGCGCAGGCTCTCCTATCCCGAGTTGATCCCGCCGGAGTATCACTCCGCCTGCCTGTATAAAGACGAGGCGGAGCTGGAGCGGCGGCTGGGCGAAATCCTGCGGGCAGGGCAACCGGCGCCGGCCGGTTTGGCGGAGGCGATGCGGCGGTACAGCTGGACCACCCTGAGAGAGCAGTATGATGGGCTGTTCGGTGCGCTAGCTCATTGAGATCGTTTTATAATAAAATTTGAAAAAGCGCCGCGGGGCCGAGCCGCACGACGCTTTGGCGGGAAGTGCTATTCGTCGGCCGAATCGTTTTTGCCGTACATGTCCCAGGCCTGGGCGTACTGCTCCAGGGTCTGCTCGACGGCGTGGTTGAGTGTGCCTTCGGGGAAGCTGCCGTCGGTTTGGCGCTGGCCGAAGGGCCGGTCGGTCAGGATTTCCATGCCCTCGGCCACGGATTGGACCGGGTAGATGTGGAAGCGGCCCTGGTCGATGGCCTGGGCGACGTCCTCGCGCAGCATCAGGTTCTTGACGTTCTGCCGGGGTATGAGAACGCCCTGGTCGCCGGTCAGGCCGACGGCTTTGCAGATGTCGTAGAAGCCTTCCACTTTCTGGGTGACTCCGCCGACCGGCTGGATTTCGCCGCGCTGGTTGACCGAGCCGGTGACGGCGATGTTCTGCTTGAGCGGGATGTCCGCCAGGCTCGAGAGCAGGGCGTACAGCTCGGTGGAGGAGGCGCTGTCGCCATCCACCCCCTCGTACAGCTGCTCGAAGACCAGGCTGGCCGAGAGGGATACCGGGCGCCGGCGGCCGTAGGTGCCGTTCATGTAGCCGCTGAGGATCAGCACGCCCTTGTTGTGGATGGGGCCGGACATTTTCGCTTCGCGGTCGATATTGACCACGCCGGCCCGGCCGACGAAGGTCTGGGCGGTGATGCGGGAGGGGCGGCCGAACATGTAGTCGCCCAGGTTCATCACCGACAGGCCGTTTACCTGGCCGGTGACCTCCCGGTCGGTGTCGATGTAGATGTCGCCGCGGCTGATGATCTCCTGGATGAGCTCCTCGATGCGGTTGGAGCGCCGGCGCTTGGCCATGATGGCGGCATATACGTCGTCGCGGGAGATCGAATCTCCTCCGCGCCGGCCGGCGATGTAGTCGGCCTCGCGGGCCAGATCGCAGACATCCAGAAAGCGGGTGGTCAGCTTTTCCTGGTCCTGGGTCAGCTCCATGCCGTACTCGACCATGCGGGCCACCCCGGATTTGTCGAAGGGGCGCCAGCCCTCTTCATTGCACTGCCCGGCCAGAAAGCTGGCGTACATGTCGATGCTCTCCTGGCTGCGGTTCATGAAGGAGTTGAAATCGGCCTTCACCTTGAACAGCTCCTGAAACTCCTCGTCCAGCTGCTGCAGGATAAAGTAGATGCGCGGATTGCCGATCAGCACCACCTTGATGTCGAGGGGAATCGGCTCCGGGTCGAGCGATTCGGTGCTGATGGCCTGAAACATCTCCATTTGGTCGGTGATCTTAGCCTCGCCCTCCTTGAGGGCATGCTTCAGCACGTTGTAGGAAAATGGGTACTGAAACAGGTGAATGGCCTCGAGGATGAGGTAGCCGCCGTTGGCCTGATGCAGGACTCCCGGTTTGATCATATTGAAATCGGTAAACAGCATGCCCAGCTGGGCTTTGCGCTCGAGCTTACCGATCAGTTTGTTGTAGGTGGGCCGCATTTCGGAGATGACCGGGGCCCCCTCGGTTTCGGAGTTGTCGACGATCAGATTTACGGTATAGCGGTTCAGCACGTTCTCCTGCTGCATCGCCATGACCTGCTCCTGGGGGTTCATCTGGGCTTGGGCTTGGGCGCCGTCGCCCTGCTGAGCGGCCTGGGCTATGCTCTGGGCGTTCTTGACTACATCGTCCTTGAGCGAATCGAAGTAGTCGTTCAGACGTCCGTACTCGCCATACTTGTTTTTGAGATCTTCGAGGTGGTGGTCGATTGCGAATAATATAGTGTTTTTTTCCAGCTCTTCCAGCTTCTCCTTGGTCTCGCTCTCCATGGAGCGCACGTTTCGCAGCACCTCCTGCAGCTCGTTCTGGATCGACTGGCCTTCGTTCTGGATTTTCTTGCGCTCCTCTTCGGAGAGTTGGGCCAGCTCCTGCGAGCTCATCGGCTGGTTGTCCTCCTTCAGCGGCATGATCACGAATCCCTGGGCCCCGCGCTGAATGGTAAAGCCCTGTTTCTGGGCCTTCTGCTCCAGCCGGTTCATCTCCTCGGTCTGCTTGCGCTGCATTTCGTTCATCAGCCGGTTGCGATCTTTCTCGTAGTTCTCCTGCTCCAGGGCCTTGGGAATATCCTCTTTCAGGTTTTTTTTGAACTTCTCCATGTCATCACGAAACTGGCGCCCCTGGCCGGCGGCCATATTGATCGCCTTGGGGCGGTTCGGGGTATCGAAGTTGTAGATATAGCACCAATCGTCCGGAACCGGCTTCTCCAGGGCCTTTTGATTGATGAACTGCTTGACTATCGAGGTGCGCCCGACGCCGGTCGGCCCCATTGCATAGATATTGAACCCATGGCTGTCGATTCCCATTCCGAACTCAATGGCCTCGATAGCCCGGTTCTGTCCGATTACTCCATGCGATTTTGTAAGATCTTTGGTAGATTGAAAAGAAAAACAATCATCCGAGCATGTCCAACGGACATCCTTCGCTTTCAACTCTTTTACCTTATTCATACTTTTCTTTCTCCTTACTAAAAACATAAGAATAAATGGATATAAACTCAAAGGTAGTGTTAAAAATCTTGTGGTGAGTTCTCGGAAGCCACTATATGTAGTGTGGTGTGTATAAAAAGTACCCCACATATAGTGGCTCAGTACCGGATACCACAAGATTTTTAACACTAAAGAAAAAACCGCCCTGACTGAGGTGTCAGTCGGGCGGTCGTTGTAGGTTGGGAGGTGTACGGGGCGCGGGACCGATTGTCTATGCGGCGCTGCTCTGCACCGTTTCGAACTCCAGCTCCGCGGCACCCATGGATACCTTGACGGTGTCGCCTTCCTTGATGCTGCCCTCCAGCATCAGCTTTGCCAGGCGGTTCTGCACCAGGTTCTGGACGGTCCGCCGGATCGGGCGAGCACCGAAGGCCGGGTCGAAGCCGACCTTGGCGATGTGCTGCACCGCATCCTCGCCGATCTCCAGCTCGATTTTGCGCGAGATCATGCGCTTTTTCAGCCGCTCCAGCTCGAGCAGGACGATATCGTGGATCTGCTCGGTTCCCAGCCGGCGGAAGGTGATAATTTCATCTACACGGTTGAGGAACTCCGGTTTGAAGGTCTGTTTGAGCATGGCTTCCACCTGTTCTTTCACATCTTCCAGCTCCTTGGCCTGCAAAATCAGCTCGCTGCCGATGTTGCTGGTCATGATGACGATGGTGTTTCGGAAGTCCACCAGCCGGCCCTGCCCGTCGGTCAGGCGGCCGTCATCCAGCAGCTGCAGGAGTACGTTGAACACATCCGGGTGCGCTTTTTCGATTTCGTCGAACAGCACCACCGAATACGGACGCCGGCGCACCGCTTCGGTCAGCTGGCCGCCCTCTTCGTAGCCCACATAGCCGGGAGGGGCCCCGATCAGGCGCGAGACCGAGTGCTTTTCCATGTATTCGCTCATATCTATCCGTTTGAGCGCCCGCTCGTCATCGAACAGAAAGTCGGCCAGGGTTTTGGCCAGCTCGGTTTTTCCCACACCAGTGGGACCGATGAAGATGAAGGAGCCCAGCGGTTTGTTCTCGTCACTGAGGCCGGTCTTGTTGCGCCGGATTGCATCCGACACTGCCGTAATGGCTTCCGCTTGCCCTACTACCCGTTTGGAGAGGGTGTCCTCCAGTTTGAGGAACTTGGCCACCTCGCTGGCCATCATTTTGGAAACCGGAATACCGGTCCAGGTAGCGACCACCTGGGCGATATCCTCTTCGGAGACCTCCTCGCGCAGCAGCTGCGACCCGCTCTGCAGCTTCTCCAGCTCCTGGCCCTTTTCCTCAATCTTGGCTTTGGTCTGGGGGAGCTTGCCGTGCTTTATCTCGGCGGCTTTGGTCAGGTCGCCCTCGCGTTCGTAACGGGCTTCATCGCGTTTGTACTCCTCGAGTTTCGCTTTGAGGGTCCGGATTTCATCGATTATATGCTTCTCGTTCTGCCACTGCAGATGCATGGTGTCACGTTTCGACTTCAGTTCGCCCAGCTCCTTTTCCAGCTTCTTCAGCCGCTCACGGCTGGCCTCGTCCTCCTCGCGGGAGAGGGCCTGGCGCTCGATGTCCGCCTGCAGGATCTTGCGCTGGATCTTGTCCAGCTCGATGGGCTGGCTCTCGATCTCCATCTTCAGGCGGCTCGCCGCCTCGTCCACCAGGTCGATGGCCTTGTCCGGCAGAAAACGGCTGGTGATGTAGCGGTCGGAGAGCGTGGCGGCGGCGATCAGCGCCTCGTCGCGCACCCGCACCCCGTGATGCACCTCGTAGCGGTCTTTGATACCCCGTAGTATGGCGATACTGCTCTCCACCGACGGCTCGCTGGTAAATACCGGCTGAAAACGGCGCTCCAAGGCCGGGTCTTTTTCTATGTGCTTGCGGTACTCATCCAGGGTGGTGGCACCGATAGCCCGCAGATCGCCCCGCGCCAGAGCGGGCTTGAGCAGGTTGGAGGCGTCCATAGCCCCTTCCGCCGCTCCGGCGCCCACCAGGGTGTGCAGCTCGTCGATAAACAGAATAATCTGGCCGTCGGACTCGGAGACCTCTTGGATAACCGCCTTCAGGCGCTCCTCGAACTCGCCGCGAAACTTGGCACCGGCTACCAAAGAGCCCAGGTCGAGGGCCAGCAGACGCTTGTCCTTCAGGCTGTCGGGTACGTCTCCGGAGACTATCCGAATGGCCATACCCTCGGCGATGGCGGTTTTACCCACACCCGGCTCACCGATCAGGACGGGGTTGTTCTTGGTCCGCCGGCTGAGTACCTGCATTACGCGCCGTATCTCTTCATCCCGGCCGATGACCGGGTCGAGTTTCTCGCGCCGGGCCAGACCGGTCAGGTCGCGGCAGTACTTCTCGAGGGCCTGATAGCGGCCCTCCGGGTTCTGGTCGGTGACCCGCTGGTTGCCGCGAATGCTTTTCAGGGCCGACAGGACCGCATCACGGGTAACCCCGTGACGTTTCAGCAACTCGCTGCTGCGGCTGGCCTGGTGCAGAATAGCCAGCAGGATGTGTTCGGCACTGATGTAGTCATCTTTCAGCGAGGCTGCCTCGCTTTCGGCCTGCCGCAGCACGTTTGCCAGCTCGGGAGAGATGCCGACCTGCGCCGTGGATCCGTACACCCGCGGCTTGTCCTTCAGTATTTTATCCAGTTCCTGGGCCAGGACATCGCGGTTTACGCCAATGCGGTCCAGAAGCGGGGGTATGACTCCGTCCTGCTGCGTCAGCAGCACCATCAGATAGTGATCGACATCGATAGTACTGTGGTTGTACTTTCCGACCAGGCTGTCAGATTCCTGCAGCGCTTCTTGCGCTTTGTGAGTCATTTTGTCATATCGCATCTATGTTACCTCGAAAAAATGTATTTTAATATCCCTGTTTATTCATTAGAATTAAATGGTACCTTTAAAATACTGCGAAGCTTTTGAACGGTCAAACGAAATAATACCAGCCTCAGAGGAGTAATTATGAGTAATGCAGCCCAGGACGAACGAGTAATACTAATCCACGGATTTTCCCGCGAAGAGACTATCGCAATTATGCGCGCCGCAAAATCGGTGAGCGGGGACCCGCAGGGGATCGCCTTTACCACCTCCACCCCATCAAATCTGGACTGGAAACTGCGTGATTTGATAATCGAAGTGCGAGAGGAGCACGAATACATGCGACAGAATCCGCCCCGGCCGAAGCAGGGGCCGGGTCCGGACGATGGGGCCGCTGAGGGCGGCCTGGACAATGGAGCCGAATAAGCAATGGGTCTGCTGCTGCTGAATATTGCGCTGGCCGCCCTGCCCTCATTAATTATACTGTGGTACTTCAACCGCTGGGACCGGGCCCGCAGCGAACCAACCGGCCTGCTTATTTTTACATTTTTTCTCGGCTTCGTGGCCGTAGTTCCGGCGGCCGCCCTCGAAATGATCATTGATCCCCTCGGGATGCCCTATCCGCCGCTGCTGCAGCTGACCTTCCGCGCCTTTATAGTGGCCGGCTTGGTAGAGGAAGGAGTTAAGCTGTTCGTGGTAAAGCGCTTTATCCTGAACCGTCCAGCCTTCGATGAGGTAATGGACGGTATCATCTATACCGTCACCGCCAGCCTGGGCTTTGCTTTTTTCGAAAACATATTCTACAGCTTCGGCAGTCCGGCTACCCTGATTATCCGCGGTCTTACCGCCGTCCCGCTGCATGCGGTGGCCTCCGGCATTATGGGCTATTACCTCGGCATTTCGAAGTTCGAGCGGGCCGATGCCTGGAAGCGGGGCCTGTTCATTGCAGTAATGATCCACGGCGCCTACGATTTCTTTCTTTTCATCGGGGGCGGATTCGCATTTCTTACCTTTCCGCTGCTGCTGTGGTCGCTGCGCTCACTTTCGCACCTGCATCACAAGGCGATAGAGGCCGACCGGCGGAACGGACGAATCTGACAACAGAACGCCGGCAGAAACGGCCCGCAGCCGCGCCCGCGGCCTGAGCCTGGGGACGCGCGCGGCCGTCATTGAAATTACTTTTGCATCAGTTCTTTGAGGGCTGACAGCAGCTTGTCCACATGCTCCTCACGGGCGGTGTTGCCCATCAGGCCGATCCGCCACACTTTTCCGGCAAAATCTCCCAGTCCGCCGCCGATTTCGATATGATGATCGTAGCGCAGAGATTTTCGTCCCTCAGCATCATCGATGCCTTCCGGAATCCAGATCGAATTGAGCATTGGCAGACGGAACTGCTTTTCGACTACCATCTTTATACCGAGTTCATCGAGCCCGGCTACCAATTTTTCATGCATCTGCCGGTGCCGCTTGTAGACATTCTCCAAGCCCTCTTCTAAGACTACCGCAAGTGCCTCGTACAAGCCGTACAGCATATTGATCGGGGCGGTATGATGATATGCCCGTTTCTTCCCGGCCCAGTAGTTAGCAATCATGCTGATATCCAGGTACCAGTTAGGCACTTTGCTTTTTCGGCTCATAATCGCATCCACCGCCCGGTCGGAAAAGGAGACCGGCGAGAGGCCCGGAGGGCATGAGAGGCACTTTTGTGTGCCGCTGTACACCGCATCGACATGCCATTTGTCTACCGCTACCTCCATTCCACCGAGACTGGTGACGGTGTCCAGAATAAAAAACGCACCGTGATCCTTTACCAGCTTTCCGACCTCGGCCGCCGGGCTGCATACTCCGGTCGAGGTTTCAGCATGCACCATCGCCACAATTTTATACTGTTTTTTCTTCAGCTGTGTCTCGACCTCGTCGGTGGTAACCGGAGTTCCCCATTTGAACTCGAGCGCCTCAGCATCGGCCCCCAGCCGCTCGGCAATATCCAGCATGCGCTTACCAAACACGCCGTTGATCAAAACCAAGACCGGATCGCCTTTTTCGATCAGATTTACAAAGACAGTCTCCATTCCGGCCGAACCGGTTCCGGACATGGGAACGGTTAAATTGTTGTTGGTCTGAAACAGCTTCTGCAGCATAGCCTTGATATCGTCCATTATTTCGATGAAATACGGATCGAGATGCCCCAGGGTCGGCCGGCTCATGGCTGTGTAGACCCTGGGATGGGTAAGCGACGGCCCGGGGCCCATTAACAAAATTTCTTCAATCTCTTTAATCTTGTTTTCCATATATTCCTCCTAAGGAAAATTCGGTCGGTGACGCACCTCTATGCGCGCCGTGTTCCGGCCGATACGATTCACATACTTAGAACCGTCGGCGGTGCCCACGTTACAATAGTCACCGTGAGCGCCATCGCGACGGTCGTCATTATTAATGTCCTGCCCCTTGACCAAATCCAAATACTTTTGTATTTTATCAATGTCGACGCAGGGTAGAGCAGATGGTAGCTCGTCGGGCTCATAACCCGGAGGTCGCAGGTTCGAGTCCTGCCCCTGCTAATCCGGCCAAATCACTTAGTGGTTTGGCTTTTTTTGTATCCCGGCACACCGCACCTTTCACCAGCCCACCGCTGGAATAACTCGAAACGGAGCCGCTGCTACACGGCAACGGCGCCGTGTTCCACGGTCAATGCCACGATATCCTCTGCCGGGATCTCGCGCGAAGGGATACCTCTCTGCACGGCCAAGGCCGCCGCCGCACCGGCGGCCTGACCCATGGCCATACAGGTACACTGCGACCGCAGTCCCGCCAAAGCCCGGCGCTCGGAAGAAAGAATCCGCCCGGCAATTAAAAACCGTTCAACTCCCCTTGGAATCAGGGCGCGGTAGGGTATTTTCGGCAGGATATCCTCCGAAACATGAAACTCCTCTTCACACCCCGAATCCTCATTGTGCAGATCGATATAGTTAAAGGCGTTGCAGATTTGATCGGGGTATGATTGGCCCTGCATAAACTCTTCATATGAAATTCGATGCTCGCCTACTACCCGGTATCCTTCTCTCGAGAGCGCCCGGCCATACATCGTCTTGAGCACTGCCCGTTCAGCCCCGGGAATCTCCTCTTTCACAAACTGATACATCCGCAGCATTGCTGCCCGGCCGCGTATGTTGGCATCGGTTTGTCCATCGCCATCCGAAGTATCACAGTCGTAGATGTGGGTGCTGTTGTGTCCCCCCATCTGGAGGTACCACAGAAAAGGATAAGTTTCGAAATAGGCCCAGTCACCCGGTTGAAGCCGGCCTGCCGCCAGCGCTTCCTCGTAGAGCTGCTGCACCTCACCTTTCCACACCTGCTGCAGATCTATATCCTCTATCCGGTACTGCAGTGTTCCGGGCTGCCGGGTCGGGGCCTTCTCGACTGCCAGCCCGGCTGCCCGGGCTCCGTCGGCATCTCCCGAAGCATCGATTACCTCTTTCGCAGCGGTAATGCGCTTGATACCGCGGGCGTAGGAAACGACCTCCCATCCACCCTCCGCAGCAGCCACCTCGCCGACGAACTCGCTGTAATGCAGCCGCACACCGACCTCTAGAGCGGCCTGCTCGGCAACGCTTGCATAAATGGGTACGTTGATGTGGCTGTAATATCCCGGTGTGTCCACGGGCCGTCGTCTGTCAGCAGGTTTTGGGGTAACCCCCTCGATCATACGGCTCTGTTCATAGAGTTCCCATGGAATACCCTGCACCACCGGACCGTTGGGGGAGTGAAAATGGTTAGGCATGAAGACTCCGCCTTCGGTCATGGTTCCGCCGAGCATGTTGCCGGCTTCTATTACGGCTACCCGCGAGTAGTGCTCCGGCCTGTGGTCAAGAGTGTGGTCCGCAGCCGGGCCGGCCCCTCGCAAGGCCCGGCCGGCTTGAATAGCGGCAATATGCCCGGCGGTACCCCCGCCGATGATGAGTACATCTACATTTTCACGGACAGCTCGCATGAATGCTCCTCATCTAAATTATAGAGGAGATACAGCAGAAGTCAAGGAAAATTTCACTATTTAATACTTCGTTTTAATTATTAAAATTTAAGAAAAAGTACAGCTTTAAACCTTATATAGTGTTAAAAATCATGTGAGAATTGAAGCAAATAAGCACCACCGCCCCT
>CAZRWN010000062.1:0-17080 GCA_964603735.1 uncultured Sediminispirochaeta sp.
CCACCGGCTTCGATTTTCCCGACGAAATCATCGAGCCGGCGGTAGAGATCTTCAAAACCTTGATCTGATTCACAACCAGCCAAGCCGCTGAGAAAAGGTATCCCTTGTCCTCGAAGCCTCAGCTCGTTCCGTCCAACCGCATCGTGCTGCACAAAGTCGTTCCCCCACACCCCACAAAAAAATTCAAAAAAACTATTTGACAAAACCTACGTATCTATGTATAGTAACACTCGATGAGCAAGAGAGTCTTTTTTGAAAACATTTTATCCATGTACTCTTGGTGGTGGCAGAACAGCGGAGAGGCACCGCGTTCTGGCCCACGCTAATCAAAGCGTATTCCGGTAAGGCCGCGGGTGATCCTCTCAGTTAGAGGTTACCGCCCGCGGTTTTTTTATGGCAAGCACAAGCCCGGGCCTGTAAGGTTCCGGGCTTTTTTTTTTACCGCGCCGGCGGCAGCAATATCGCCGGCGGCACAATCGGCGCCCCCAGGGGTCGCACATAAGGAGTTTTTATTATGGAAAAAAACAGAGTACAGACACATGAACAGGCAAACGGATTATCTTCCAACGCCGGCAGTGCGGGCCAGGGCCAAGGGCGCCCAGCACCGGTTACATATGCAAAGAGCCCGCAATTTGCCGGTACCATGGGAACCGCCCGACCGGCCGCCCCCAGTGCTAAAACCACGCAGCTGCGCAGCTACTACACCGGCAGCCTCTGCTGAACAGCGCCGTGCAGCCCGAACGGTCAAGCTTCCTCCTGATTTTGCCGTCGGGCTGCGCCTTTCTATTGTTTTTTCATATACGCCGCTATAGTTCAAACAACGTGGAGGGCAGTATAAAAAAAAATCATTCCCCTATTTACGGTTATTCTGATTGTCAGCGCCTCGATTGAGCATAAGCCCGTCTAAATAATTTTTAATCCCGACAACTGATAGGCCGAGTAGAGCAGCAGCAGGGACAGCACGCCGTTCAGGGCCAGGCGGACCGAGCGGCGGGAGGCGAAGCGACCGATAGTGCTGCCGGCCAGGGCCCACAGCGAGGTCGAGCAGAGGGCGGTGGCGGCCAGCAGGAGGGCCGAAAGCGGCAGCATCCAGGCGGCGTTCAGGCGGGCGGCCAGGTAGGTTGAGTAGACGGTGATGCCGAAGACCAGGACTTTGGGGTTGAGCAGCTGCAGAAGCATTCCCTTTATGAAGGGCATACTCGGTACCGCGGCGGCGGATTCATCCAGCTGGTAGCTGGTTTTCAGGGTTCCGATTGCCAGATACACAATGTATGCGGCCCCGATGTAGCGCAAATACACCTCGGCGGGGGGAAAGTACTGCATGATGGTGCTGGAGAGAAAGGCGCACAACAGCATCAACAGGGCAAATCCGGCAAAGATTCCCAAGCGATAGTGATTGGTGCGGCGAAAGCCGTACAGCACCGCCAGATTCGCTGAAGAGACATTATTGGGTCCTGGTGTGAAGGTTGTGACCAGGACAAAAATGATAAAAGCCGCCTGTTGTTCCACGTGTTGCTCCTTATAAGGTGATGCTTACTGCTCGAGATCGCGGATGTCGAGCACGTCGCCGGGTTGAATCCCGGGGTCGTCCAGGGTCGCGGCCAGGCGCCGGCCGGTCGCTTCAGCGGAAGCCAAATACCCTTTTTCATGGTAGCGCAGAAACTTCGGGCGGTCGCGGAACTGTGCGTCGTCGGCCTGGCGAATCTGCACCTGCATGTCGGTGTCGACGATGCCGGGGGCGATTGCGTAGATTACTACCGGAAACTCGGCGTCCTGCTGTTCGAGGCCGGCTACCCGGGTATACATCTCAAGGCCGGCCTTGCCGCTGCAGTAGCTGCTCCAGCCGAAGTAGGCGCGCTGGGCGGCGCCGGAGGAGATATTGGCCACCACCTTGCGGGCGGCGACCCCGTTGGTGCGGCGGATGAACCCGGCGGTCAGGCGCATTGGCGCCAGCAGGTTGACCCGCAAATGGAACTCGTCCTCTTCCAGGGAGTGGGTCTCCAGCGGGCCGATGGGCTTCAGCACCCCGGCGTTGTTCACCAGGTAAATACCTTCGGCCTGCTGCGGATCGATCTGCCGAAAGATCCGGTCGAGGGCCGGCTCGATCGAGGGCGTGTCGGCCAAATCGACTGAGAGAAAATGCAGCTCTGATCCGGCCTTCTCGGCCGCCGGCTTCAACTCGGGGCTCTCGTGCCGGGCCAGCGCGAAAATCACACTGTCCGGCTGCATCAGCGCCCGGGCAATTCCGGCGCCGATTCCGCGGCTTGCTCCGCTTATGATATAGTAGCGCATTACATCCTCCTAAAAAATATGGTATTCTTTTTTACAGCTATGGAAAAGAGGCCCTCCCCCGCCGAGCTGCTCAGATCTCTGATTTCACAAAACAACTACAGCCTGCGCGAGCTGGACCGCTTCTACCGGATGCTGAGCAAGCGCTGCCACCCCGATGCCACCGGCAGCGGTACGGGCGAAGACTTCATCGAGCTGCGCAAGGTATACGAAGAGGCAGCCGCCCGAATCCTGGTCGCCGCCCAGACCGTACAGGGGGCGCCGGCAGCGGCGCAGCGGCGGACGTATGCGCCGGCCCGCCCGCCGCAGTTCGATCCCCTGCAGCTGGTGCGGGAGGCCGGCTACGACCACCGCATGCCCCCGCGGGGCTGTCTGTATATCGGTCTGCAGGCCTTTTTCAGCAGCGGTATGCACAACTACCGCATCCGGGCGATGCACGGTCTGAAACGACGCAATACTAGTATCCTGCGCAGCATATTCCATTGGAGTCGCCTGTACGATGCCGATTTCACGCATCTGTTTTCCGCCTACAGCCGGCACACTTTGCAGTTTCTGTCCACCACCTGGGAGATAAAGAACTACAACTACGCCAAACAGCTGTTTCTGGACGGGGTGCGGGGCTTTTTCAACTACCAGCACTCCGGCCGCAGGGGTACCGCCGAAGTGGCCCGGGACAAGTTTTCCTGGTGCGCGTATACGCTGCAGCGGGTAATCAAAATCGAGCATCCGATGGCCCCGCTGGCCGAATGGTTTGCCGGGGAGCTTGACAGGGACCCGGTTTTCCGGGAATTCGACTCTAAAAAATTGTAACTAAGGTAACCAGGCGCAGCACAAGTGTCGCAGCCGTCAGCCGGCCGGCTGCCCACAGTTTGACACTGCCCCCCCTGCCCTCTAAAATACACTAAGAAAATCCTTACTGCGGAGCATACTGGTGAAAAAAACAATATACCCTTCTGCGATCAGTGGAAGTGTGCCGATTCCGGCTTCGAAATCTCACACTATCCGGGCGATTCTGATTGCGAGTATGGCCGACGGAAACAGCACGCTCAGAATGCCGCTGGAGTCGAACGACACCATCGCGGCGATGCGGGCATGCCGGGCTTTAGGCGCACGAATCGATATGCAGGCCGACCGGTGGATTGTTACGGGTACCGGCGGCCGCCTGAGCCCGCCGGCCACGCCGATTGATGTGGGCAACTCCGGTACGACCCTGTATCTGTTGGCCGGGATGGCAGCCCTGGCCGATTTTCCGGTTCAGTTTACCGGAGACCGGCAGATCTGCCGGCGGTCCGCCGGTCCGCTGCTGGCGGCGCTGAAGGATTTAGGGGTCGAGGTAGAATCGGCCGCCCAGGGCTGCGCGCCGTTTACCGTTCGCGGTCCGCTGAAGGGCGGCTCGACGTCGATCGAATGCCCGACCAGCCAGTATCTCTCCAGTCTTCTGCTGGCCGCTCCCCTGGCCGCCAGCGACTCTCGCATCGAGGTGCCGCTGCTGTACGAACGGCCCTACGTGGACATGACGTTGGACTGGCTGGATAGCCAGGAGATCAGCTACCGCCGCAGCAACTACAGCAGCTTTTCCCTGCCCGGCGGGCAGCACTACCGCAGCTTTGAGCGCCGTATTCCCGGAGATTTCTCTTCGGCCAGCTTCTTTATGACCGCGGCCGCCGTTACCGGCAGCCGCTTAGAGTTGAATGGACTCGATATGCAGGATACCCAGGGCGACAAAGAGGTGGTGCTTCTGCTCGAGCAGATGGGCTGCCGGGTCGAGCAGTTCGATGCGGGAATTGTTATTGAGGGGCCCGGCGCGGACCGTCCGGGCGGGCGACAGTCGGGCGGCGGCTCGGCTGCCGGCCAAGGCTTGACCGGCGGCGGCTTAGCCGGCGGCCCAGGCCTGTCCGGCGGCGTGTTCGATTTGAACAATATTCCCGATGCCCTGCCGGCCTTGTCCGTAGCAGCCTGTTTCAGCCGGGAGACGGTTGAGCTGAGAAACGTACCCCAGGCCCGGCAGAAAGAGACCGACCGCATCGCCGTCATGCATCAGGAGCTGAGCAAGCTCGGCGCCGATATCGAAGAGCTGGAGGATGGGCTGATTATTCGCGGTAAAGGCGGCCTGCAGGGCGGTTCGGTAAGCGGTCATGACGATCATCGGGTTATTATGGCACTTTCGATTGCCGCCCTGGCAGCTGCGGGGCCGGTACGCATCGACGATGCGGCGGCAGCGGCAGTAACCTTCCCCGATTTCTACAAACATCTGGAGGCGATCGGTGGACGGGTGGAAATTTTCGAAGAGCCGGCCGCCCCGAGGGGGGCCCTATAAGCGGGCGCGGGAGGGCCGGCGGAACACCCGATTAGTTGTTGCGTTTTGTTGCTATCTACGGCTATAATGTGAAGACACACTAAACTCTCGCGGAAAAGGTGGGCGGCAGAATGAACAGAGATGCATTGGCCATAGTCTGGGATATCGAAAATGTTACTCCGAGTATCAATTCTACTTTCATGAAAGGCTTGCTCGAGTATGCCAACACGAAAGGCAGGCTGTCGCTTGCCTGCGTGTACGGTGACTGGGGCCGGGAGGGGCGCGAATCTACGGCCAGACAGCTGTTCGAAGACTCCTTTCAGATGATCCATATTCCCCGCTCGCAGCGCGACCAGAGCGATGTAATTCTCGGAAGCCAGGTGCTGAATCTCATCAGCCGGGCCCCGCATATCCGCAAACTGCTGCTGGTCAGCGGATCAGCCCAGCTCATTCCGGTGCTGCAAGAGATCCGCGAACACGATGTTGAAACCACCCTCATCTGCGACTCCAAGAATGCAGATGAAAACCTGTTGAACCTGGCCGACAGTTTCAAGGATTTCCGAGATCTGACGATCGCCCCGCTGGAGGATGATATCCAGACCGCCGAAAAACCCACCCTGGGCCTGGACGAATCGTTCAATCTGCTGCGGGAAGCCATACTCTACCTGGAAAACGAAGACAAAACTCCGACCCCCGAGTCGGTGTACGTACGGCTGCGGCTGATGAACGAGCGCTTCGATGAAAAGCGGCTCGGCTTCGAGTCCTGGCGTAGCTATCTGGCCGAGGCCGAGCGGCGGGACATGGTGCACACGCGCTTCAAGGAGCGCAACCTCGTATTGAACCTCACTCCCCATGCCCAGGTTCCGAGCGAGCAGGCCCTGCCGACCATACTGGCGGCCTTCGTCAAAGCCCTGCGGGAGGCGGCCGAAAAGACCATCACCAGCGAAGGGAAAAAGGCCAAGCTGCAGGATATCGGCACCCGCCTGGAACAAGCCGGAATCGACTTCCGGCAGCACGGCTATTCTAAACTGAAAAAAGTGGCCGATGCGGCGGCCAAACGCGGACTGGTAATTGTGTCACTAAAGGGCAGCGATTACCTGCTCGATCTCACCAAGAAGGGGCGTGAATACTACGCGGCCCTGAAGGAAAAATCGCTGACCCGCGCCGGCGAGTAAGTTCTCTCGATAAAACGAACCCGGTTACTCCGATCGACCAGCACGACAGTAGAAGAGCGGGTGGAGAAACGGGGAAACCGAATACGAATCGAGGATTTCGCCAACTCTCGAGCCTGTTCGCGGCTCAGCAGCGGATTCCGCTGCAGGTCCTCATCCTCGCTGGTAGTAAGCAGATCCATCAGTGTGTGCGGGCCGAGCCGGCCGGAGCGAATCAAATCCCTCAACATAGCCGCAGCCTGTTCGGCCTTCGGCCAGGGCGAGTTCAGCACCGCGTTGCTGAGGGTGTGGATGCCCGGTTTCAGACGCTGGGCTTCTCCCACCGCCGGCGGCCGAAATCCCGGCCCGGCACTCTTCACATTCTCAGCATTCGTATAATACCACAGCTCGTCCACACTGCCCATTATCAGGTTGAACCCGTTGTACCGGCTGCCGAGGGCAGCCCCGGCATGCCGCTCGCCGAGTTCTTCAAGGCGCCGCACGTAGTCGGGCGCCGAAAGGGTACTGCGTAAAAAGCCGCTCACCAGCCCTCCCCGGGAGGGAGCATTGGGGCGGGTCGGCATATCTCCCCAGTAGTTGGTGAGGGCGGCCAGGCGGCCCTGCCGGCTTATCCCCAGCCAGGTGCCGCCGGCGGTCACATCCCTGCCGGCCAGGATCCGGGCCGGTTCATTCCACCAGTGGGCCTCCTCGGTCGGCCGGCGCACATCCTCGTCCCGGTTGGCTGCAATAATCAGCTTGTACTCGGGGTGGACATCCTGTCCGATCAACAGCATACACATGCCTAGAGCATAGTGAACTTCGCCGGCCCGCGGCAAGCCCACCGGCAAACCCAAACGGCCAGCCCGGCAAGAAAATGTAGCCCCGCAGCGGGGCTATATGCTACAATACCCGGAAAAAGAGAGGACTATACAATATGAAAACCTACGACCTGCGAAGTGATACTGTAACCCTTCCCTCACGGGAAATGCGCAAAGTCATGGCCAAAGCCGATGTCGGCGACGATGTGTACAGCGAAGACCCCACCGTCAACCGCCTGGAAGAAATGGCCGCCAAAATCACCGGAAAAAAAGAGGGGCTGTTTATCCCTTCCGGATCAATGGGCAATCTGATTCCGCTCTACATCAACGGCGGACGGGGCAATGAGATTCTGGCCCAGATGAACAGCCACATTTTTCATTACGAACTGGCCTCCGCTGCCGCCCTGGCCGGAGTAATGCCGGTAGCAGTCAAGGGAGAGCGCGGAATTCTGCGGACCGAGGAACTCCAAAAGCATCTGCGGCCGCAGTCCTACGTAATGCCGCGGGTGACTATGGTGGAAATCGAGAACACCCATAACCGCGAAGGCGGCACCTGCTACAGCTACGAGCAGATCAAATCGGTCAGCGACTTTGCCCGCAAAAACGATCTCTCGCTGCATATGGACGGGGCCCGCATGTTCAATGCATCCCTTGCCACCGGAGTATCGGTCAAGCGGATGTGTTCACTGGTCGATACCGTCACCTTCTGTCTGTCGAAGGGGCTCGGAGCGCCGGTGGGAAGCGTGCTCTGCGGTACCGGTAAATTCATTGCCGAAGCGCGGCGGATAAGAAAGATGCTCGGCGGGGGAATGCGGCAGGCCGGCATTATCGCCGCAGCCGGAATCTATGCCCTGGAGCACAACATCGAACGGCTGAAAGAGGACCACGACAATGCCAAGCGCATCGCCGAAACCCTCTCCGGACTCGACTGGGCCAATATAGACATGAAGAACGTTGAAACCAACATCATCTATTTCGACACCCCGGCCCATCCGGCCGAGCAGATTGCCGCCCAACTGAAAAAGAAGGGGGTCCTGTGCAGCGCCTTCGGCGACCGGGCCATCCGCATGGTCACTCACCTGGGCATCACCGGCCAGGATGTCGATGAAATCTGCCGACTGCTGCGAGAAGTGAAGGTGTGAAGCAGAATCTCTCACCCGGCCGGGAGGTCATCGTAGCCGGAGGTTTAAACGAAGACATCAAAGCCCGTCCCTTCTCCGCCTTCACCGCCCGCACCTCGAACCCGGGGCGCATCTACCGCGCCCCCGGCGGGGTCGGCCGCAACATCGCCCACTGCCTGGCCCTCCTGGGCAGCCGGTCCGTACTCTGCAGCGCCGCCGGAAACGACAGCGCCGGGCGGGCGGCAATCGAATCGACCGCCGCCGCCGGAGTAGACACCTCCGCGGTCATCACGTACCCGCAGTATCAAACCGGCGCCTACCTGGCCATCCAGGACGAACACGGCGACCTCTCCGCAGCCGTTTCATCCATGGAAATAATGGAAGCCCTCACCCCCGGCCAGCTGGCCTCCATCGAAACGCGCATCATCGCCGCCGCGGCCCTCATTCTCGACACTAATCTCAGCAGCGCCGCCCTCGGCTACCTCGCCGAGCTGGCGCATCGCCATCGGGTTCCCTGCATCGTCGAACCGGTTTCCGTCGAAAAAGCCCGGCGCCTGGCCCCCGTTTTGGACTACTGCAGCTGGATAAGCCCCAACATTGACGAACTCAGTGCACTGTTTTCCATTAATAAAACTCTTATAATAGATGCAATCAGATGCGCTGCCTCTACGCCCGGAAGAGCCTGCACCATAGGGACAGACATGGGGGCCGCCCTGGATGCACGCAGCTCCGCAGGCCCCAACCCCAACATTCTGGTCACCCTCGGCAGCCGCGGGCTGCTGCTGCTCAGCCGCAACCCGCAGTGCCCCGGACAGCGGGCCCTGTCCTCCGCTGCCCAGAAAGAGCCGCTCCCGTCCACACCCGGCCGGTGGCGGGCGTGGTGGTACCCGCCCCTCGACACCGAAGTAGCCGATGCAAACGGTGCCGGCGATGCGTTTCTGGCCGGATTCACCGCCGCCTTTACCGCGCAGCCGGCCGGCGAACGGACGGGCGGTTTGACGGTGGCCGATGCAATCGCCTGGGGACAGGCCGCCGCCGCCATAACCCTCGAATCGCAGCACACGGTTGCCGCGGAATTGAGTCGGTCAGCCGTCCGCCGGCGGCTTGCCGAATAGAACCTTTCCAATTACATTTGGAGTGAAGGAGCACGAGGATGAAAAAAACGCAATTACCAATAGATTATTCAAATGAAGTCGCCCGGGCCTTTTCGCGCGGACAGGCGGTAGTCGCCCTGGAATCCACCATAATATCCCACGGCATGCCGTACCCCGAAAACATATCGACCGCCCAGTCTCTCGAGGACACCATCCGCCAGGCCGGCGCCGCTCCCGCCACCATCGCGGTTCTGGACGGACGCATCAAAATCGGACTCAGCAAGCAGCAGATAGAGTTTCTCGGCCAGGCCGACAACATCAAAAAGGCCAGCCGTCGCGACCTCCCGGTCATCATCGCCGAAGGTGCGCACGCCGCCACCACGGTCGCCGCCACTATGATCGCAGCCTCCATGGCCGGAATCCGGGTTTTCGCCACCGGCGGCATCGGAGGTGTTCACCGCGGCGCCGAAACCACGTTCGACATCTCCGCCGACCTCCAGGAGCTGGCCCGCACCGATGTTGCAGTGGTCTGTGCCGGCGCAAAAGCAATTCTGGATCTGCAGCTGACCCTCGAATACCTCGAAACCCTGGGAGTTCCGGTGCTCGGCTACGGCACCGATGAGCTGCCCGCCTTCTACTCCCGCAGCAGCGGGCTGAAGGTCGACTCCCGGGTAGACACGCCGCAGCAGGTCGCCGCTGTTCTGGCAGCAAAGTGGACCTGCGGTCTGCATGGAGGGGTTCTCATCACCAATCCCATTCCGGAAGAGTTCTCCATGCAGAAAGAAAAAATCGACAATGCAATCGAGGTAGCCCTGGCAGAGGCCCGCCGCATCGGTATTTCCGGCAAAGAGCTCACACCCTTTCTCTTAGAAAAAATCAAAGCGCTCACCGGCGGCGAGAGCCTCAGCGCCAATATCGAACTGGTAAAAAACAACGCCGCCCTGGCCGCCGGCATCGCGGTTGCCTACGCAGAACAGACCGCCTGAGCTCAGCCTTCGACCAACTCCGCCAGCTCCACCTCCGTGGAAACCTCTTCCACCCGCGCTCCCCGCACATACACCAGTACGCTGCGGGCCGGCCGCCCATACAGTTCGCCGGCGGCCTGCCGGTACACCGCCATCTGCGCCGCGTATTCGGCGGGTCTGCATGTGCGGTCGGTTTTGAAATCGATAATCAGAACTTCCGCTTCTCGCTGCAGCAGGAGGTCGATCTGTCCCCGAACCAGCATCTCGCCGCCCTCAACAGAGCCGATCCGCAGCAGAAACGGCAGCTCCGACTCAAGCCGCCCGTCCCCCGCCGCAACCGCCGCCAGGGCTTCCCTGCCGAGCGGCGAGTCGAGGAAAGCCTCTGCCATCTGCTCGGCTTCCGCTTCGATTTCCGCCGCCTGCTGCGGTTCGAGAGTGGTAAAAAGCGCCGGCAGCGGAACCCGTCCCGGCACTCCGCTCAGCCTGTATTCTATCATCCGGTGTACCAGCTCGCCGAAGGGGGCGGCGGCGCTCCGGTCCGCCAGCAGCTGATCGACCGCGATGGCCGGCAGTGCCTCCCCGCCCCCCGGCTGCGCTGCGGATTCAGCCGTGGAATGTGCAGCGGACTGCGATTCCAGGTACCGGCGGTTGATTTCTACGGCCGTCAGCTCGCGCTGCGGATAACTGCGCTGCACCTTTTCCGCCGAATCGAACCTGCGGACGGCGGCCGGAATACTGCGGCTTCCCCCGCCGCTGCGGGACTGCTCGATCGTCTCCTCGCTTACATCCGGGATAAACTCCAGGCTGCAGCCGCTGTCCGGGGTCAGTTCCTCGACTGCTCCCGCTCCGTCCCAGCCGAGGGCCTGCAGGGTAATGTTGAGCAGCACATTCCGTCCCGAACTCTTTTCCAAATTGCGGTTTTTGGAATGGTGGTATCCGGATAAAATCAGATGATCTTCGGCGCGGGTGCAGGCTACGTACAGCAGCCGTTTCAGCTCGGCGTAGTCCTGCCGCTCCTCCACCTCGCGGGCCGCTTCGGCAAAGTAGCTTTTCATACGCGAACCCCGCTCTCCGCCGGAAAGCGCCAAGCCGAACTCTTCATCCCACAGGTACAGATTCCCGTCTCCGCCGGTGTTCCCGGAGTTGCCCATATCCGCCACTATCACCACCGGAAACTCCAGGCCCTTCGACTTGTGGATACTCATCAGGTTTACACCGCCGGTTCGCCGCGGAATAATCTCCAGATCTTCCAGCTTTTCGTACTGCCCCAGGTTCGAACGGATGAAATCCAAGAAACCGGCCAGCCCCTCTCCCCGCCGGTCGCTGCGGCGGGCCAGCTCTATCAGTGCGTCGTAGAACTCCAGGTAGGCATGGTAATCGGGGTTCCGCAGCACCACATAGCGATAGCCGGCTTCGAACCACAGATAACGGATCATCTCCTCGATCGGGGCGGTGGCGGCCAGCTCCTGCAGCACCCGGTAGACCTCGGCCGCCCGCTTGTATTTGCGGGCCTCCTGCGGCTGGCCGAAAAGGTCCTCATCGCCGTGCAAGCAGAACGCCCGCAGCGCCGCACTCCGACCGTCCTGCTCGGGACTTCCGGCAGTTTCGGCAGTTTCGAAAGTTTCGACAGTTTCAGGCGGCTCGGCGGGCTCGGGGGTCCGCAGGATTCGGGCCGCCACCTCATCCGACAGATTCATGAACGGGGAGCGCAGCAGGGCTGCATACGCCAGGCTGTCGTAGGGATACAACACCAGCTGCAGAAACTGGTACATGTCGTTAATCGGTGCTTCCAGGAAGAGGCTGCGGGTGCTCTGCACCGTGTAGGGAATCTGCAGATGCCGCATATAGCGCTCGAAGCTGATCTGGTTACCCGAGCTGCGCATCAGAATGGCTACGTCATCATAGGTGGCCGGACGGGTCGGCTCCGGCTCACCGGCTCCGGACGGCTTACTCTTATCGCGAACCGGCAACCGCCCGTTTTCGATCATCTCCTTCAAATAGTTGACGATGTACCACGCCTCGGCCTCTTTCGAGTGCAGGGCCTCCTCATCATCACCGTCATCCTCCCGATCGTAGGGCTTGTACAGCAGCCGCACTTTCGGTGAAAATGCCCGGTGGGCGATCGGAGCTGCCAGGGCAATAAAATCGGCCTCGAAGCCGACCCCCTCGCCAGCCGTCTCTGCAGCCGCAATATCGCCAGTACGCTTCCCCGCCGGCTGCATCACTTCGGCAAACAAACTGTTGAAGAACTGTATCAGGCCGGAGTGGCTGCGGTAGTTGTTCGGCAGCTGCAGCGACTCGCCGCCGGCCGCCTCCATCTGGGTCTGCAGCTGCTTCAGCACCCGCACATCCGCACCACGGAAACGATAGATAGACTGTTTCTCATCTCCTACGAAAAACAGCTTGCCCGATTCCAGCTCCTCCGGCCGCGGCGCTCCGTCAGTGCGGCCGAGCTCCGGCCGTTCTGCCAACAGAAACAGCAGCCGCCGCTGAAGGTCGTTGTTGTCCTGAAACTCATCGATCATGATGTGGGTGAATAAACTCTTGTAGTGCGCACGCAGCTGCAGATCCTCCTGCAGCAGCGTAACGGCCATCTCCACAACATCTCTGAAGGTCAGAACACCGCTGCTGCGCTTGGCCGCGTGAATCTCTCGCTGATACTCGTTCAGCAGTGAGTACAGGCGGCGGTACAGCTGCCTGTTTTGAAACAGCATCAGAATGGGGCCCAACTGCTTTACGGCCGTCTGCCACTGGCCGACCCTATCCTTGGCCTCTATCAGCAGCGGGTCGCTGGTCTTTCCGCCCCACTTGGAGACTTTAGTCTCACAGATATCCGCCAGCCGCGGCCACTCCTGCGCCGCGGCCACAGAGGCCGGAGCGGGAAGCGGCTTCAGCGCTGCTACAACCTTCTGCACACTGGGCTTAGCGGGCAGATCCTCAGTGAGAAACCAGTCCTGTACCGCCTGCATCTTTTCCGCCAGGCTGCGGGCCTGCTGCTGCATATACTCGAACTGCCGTTCCAACATCGCCTCGAAATCGTGTTCCACCGCCAGATGAAACTCGCGCGCGGCCAAGGGTATCAGCAGGCGCTCCAGCACCGCCCGGGACCCGAAATCCTGTACAATCCGTTCCAGTGCCGGATGATCCGAGTGACTGAGAAGGAAAGACAAGGCACTCTCCTCGACCATCAGTGCGGCGCTGTGTTCGTCCTGGCGAAAATCCCCCGCAACGCCGAATCTGATACTGCCCCCGCGGACGATTTGGGCACAGAAGCTGTCGAGGGTGGAAATGTGGGCCGAATCGAAATCTCTGACCGCCCGTTCGAGGAGTGCCTTCCGCTGCGGCTCATCCTCATCTCTGGCCCGCTGAATGAGCTGCCGGTAAATCCGTTCGTACATCTCGGCGGCAGCCTTGCGGGTAAAAGTGAGCGTGAGAATTCCGTCCACCGCCGCCCGTCCGCTGGCCACCAGATGAACAAAGCGCTCGGCCAGGACGGTGGTTTTTCCAGAGCCGGCCCCGGCGGTCACCACGGTGTTTGTATCGGCATACACCGCTTTCTGCTGATAGGCATCCAGCTTAGGCATTGCGAACCTCCGGCAGGCGCACCCCGTATTTTCTCCGGCACACCGCTCTGAAATCACAGCCGTTGCAGCTGTCGGTTATGGTGAAGTGGCCGCGGCTGAGCTGTTCGGCCGCCCTCGTTACCGCAGTTACAATTCTTTCGGTCAAACTGCCGAACTCCTCCGGGGAGACCAGCGGTTTGACCGGTTTGCCCGGTATCTCGATAGGAGCATCCGAATCCAGGAGCATGTGCTTATAGCTGCCGTCGCGGACACTGTAGTAGGCGGCGTTGCTCACTTTGTACCCGTCGTGCTGCACCACAAAGGCATACAGGGGCAGCTGCGAGGTCGACGGCAGCATCTCCTCCTGGTACACCTCGGCTCGGGTAGGCGCAGTTCCCTTTTTGTAGTCTACGATCACCGCATGGCCGTCCTTCTGTGAAACTCGGTCAACGCGTCCCTGAATCCCGCACTCCTCATCAATAACCGCTTGCAAGGAATCCTCACTTTTCAAAAGTTCATATCCGTCGTACAAGGTCGATTCCTGCTCCACATAAGCCTCCATGGCTTTGCGGGTCCACTCCTTCAGCTCCTTCCACATCGGATACACGAAGTCGTTCCCAAACCGGCTCTGCCGCTCGAACTCCTCCTCACACACATCAAGAGCTATGCTGCGGTACTGCAGCTGATTCAGCCGCTTCCAGCGTCCGTCCCTGCTCTGTACCTGCCCGTGCAGTGCGGCCATGATGCGGTGCAGCATCTTACCCACAAAACGGGCGTCATCCCACATGGTCTCGAAGTCGAGCGGCTCAATTCCCAGCCCGCGGTTCAGAAAGTACATAAACGGACAGCCGGCGTACTGATCGAAAGACGAGGGTGAGAACCAAAAGCGACCGTCCCGGGCTCCCGGTTTTCCGCGGGCCACCTCGAACAGATGGGCCAGCAGCTGCGGCTCATCGACCGCCTGCCGGCTGTAATCCTTGCCCTTGGCCGTGAAGCCGGTCTGCCGCATATAATCGAAGCCCCGCTGCTGAACGGGATACAGCCGCGGTGGAAAATCCTGCGCCCCGCTCCAGTACGCCTCCTCCCGGGCAAACAGGTCGGCTGCTGCGGGACCTTCGCCGGCCGAAGGAGCATCCACAACCGATTCGGCGGCGAGCAGTTCTCCGGGCGGCAGCTGCGGAGAGGCAAAGCCGGTGTCGCTGCAGCTGAATTCGACCGTTCCGCCGGACTGCGCATATGTCGACAGGAAGGCTGCGGACATATCCACCGGATCGCCCTCCAGCAGCTTCGAACGGTAATCTTCACGCAGGAAGGTCAGCTCCTCGTGCCGTACACGGGTCTGTGCCTGTCCGGCCCCCGGGATAAAGTGGTACTGCGGGGTGATTCCAGCTGAAACCCGGTATTTGTACACCGGAATCGCTTCCTTGCGAACCGCCGAGACGTAGATGCGTTCGTTCAGCAGGCTCAGCCAGAGGCCGTAGGGGTCGGACACCTGTACCCCGCCCACACTCTCGGCCGCCCGCTGCAGTTCTCCGAGCACCAGCAGGCAGTACTGCAGCACCTTTTCGGTTTCCGGCTCCCAGGCTCCGGTGTCAAAGAAGGTCCGCATGAACTTGTGCACCCGCTTCTGCAGCTCCTCGAAATCGGGAGACGAGATGAGCAGTGCAATCTGATGGCGGAAATTGCGATACAGAGAGCGCAGCCCCTGCCGCCCGTTCAGTTTGAGCTTCCGGTCAAGTTCGTCACTGACCGCCCCGTCGCCGGTCCAGGAGCGCACATAGTAGTGATCAATTGCAAAGCGGACCAGTTCGTGCCACTTCGCCTTATCCTTCAACGGATAGGCCGGCTCCAGGACCACCCGCTTCAGATGCTCCAGCCCAAAACCGTTGGCCGAAAGGGCTGCCACCCGCGAGAAAAGGCGGCCGGCCGGGTATTCGGCCAGCGTACGGCCCGACCTGAAATCGAGCGGCACATTCCGTATTTCCGCCTCTTCTGATAAATACGGCATCCACTCATCGAACTCGGGCAGAGTGACGGCTATATCGGCCGGATGAACCCCGTCTTCCAGCAGATTATCCAGCTTCGAAACGAGGTAATCCAGCTCCTGCCGCGCATTCTCGAATCTCACACAGGTAGCCGACTGCGGGGACGCCTCCGTAAAATGGCTGATAAAATGTTCATCGCCGTCTATCAGATGCTGATATTCCCGGTAGTCTTCGATCAATTCCGGATAAAAAATGTGGTACACATGCCGCGGCCGGGCGGCCTCCGGCGGCACAAAGGCCGGTTCGAACAGACCGGCACTGTCGAGAAACTCCCGATAACGCTGATAGAGCGTGCGGATGTCCTGTTCCAGCTCTGCGGGCACCATCCCGGGGCGGCTCTCGATAGTCTGGTAGGTGTGCTGCAGCTGCGGCAGGGAAAGGGCCAGCTGACGCTGAAAGCCGGTCGGCGCCCCTGGCCGCGCGGCCGCCTCTCCGGCACCGGAATCGGCTTCCCCGCCGGCACCAGTATCGCCGAGCAGGTAGTGCAGCAGCGGTCCCCGCTGCCGGTGTTCGTCCAATAGGCCGGCGGCAAATAAAAGCCGGTAGACGGAGTTTGCCGGGCTGCGGGTCTGTGCCGGCGAGAATTCCCGTTCCTTCAGTCTGTCCCAGGATATGAACCGGTCGCGGCGAATGGCCCGCCTGGAAGAACTCTGCAGCACCTCCCGCTGACAGAACTCACCGGCAACCTCAGAGGGAAACACAAACAGATGATCGGGCTGTTCGATGTGAGCAAGAATTATGTCATTGTGCATGCTGCGGCTCCATTTTGTTACTGCTATCATTGAAAGGCGTTTTTTGCAAGCTCTATCATAAATACTTGTGGATACTTGCACTCCCGAACGGCAGTTTACTACACTTATGAGTATGGATTTACAATTAAAAGACAAAGTAGTTATGGTGGCCGGCGCCAGCCGCGGATTGGGCTATTCAGTGGCCAAGATGGCCGCCCGGGAGGGCGCGCGCCTGTCTATCTGCAGCCGGACAAAATCAGAAATCGAGACCGCGGCCCACACGCTCAACTCGGAAACAGGTGCTGCGGTACGCGGGTTTTCGGTAGATATGAGCTCAGCCGAAGCGATCAAGGCCTGGGTTCACGATACGCTGGAGCTCTATGGCACCATCGATGCGGTGCTGGCGAATGCCGGCGGCCCGCCGTCCGGAACCTTTTTCGACTTTGAAGATGCGCAGTGGGAACAGGCTTTTCAGCTGACGCTGATGTCGGCCGTTCGCCTCATCCGCGAGGTAGCCCCGATCATGAAGAACAAGGGTAAAGGCTCGATCCTCACCCTTACCTCGATATCGGTAAAGCAGCCGATCGGCAACCTGATTCTCTCGAATGTGATGCGCACCGGTGTTACCAGTCTGGTAAAGTCGGTTTCCAACGAGTTGGCCCCATACGGAATCAGGGTCAACAACATCGTACCCGGCTATTTTGCCACCGACCGTCTGAAATCGCTGGATGCGAAAAATGCGCAAGCCCGGGGCATTGCAGTGGAGGAGATGACGCAGGAGCGGCAGAAGTCGGTTCCGCTGGGCAGAGACGGCGACCCGAACGAGTTCGGAAAATCGGCGGTTTTTCTCCTGTCCGAGGCGGCCGGTTATGTAACCGGGCACTCGTTTGTGATTGACGGCGGAATCTTACGCTCTTTGATGTAATAATCCGGTAAAATAAGTAGTTTTACGTATACCCAAACCCAGCTCATTGCGGATAATCTCGAGTTATGGCAATTATCGAGGC
>CAZRWN010000063.1:0-11005 GCA_964603735.1 uncultured Sediminispirochaeta sp.
AGGATACTACGAAAGCCGCCGATCGGCAAGCTCTCGACTATTATAAAGAGGCCGGCAACGGGACATCTGCTTCAACAAATTTTGTTTTTTTTGTCGAGTGGTTCAAAGGTTGTGGGAGGGGCGACCCGGCGGGCGAAGAATGGCTCCCGCGGCGGGGCTGCAGCTTTGGGCAGCGGTGGCCGCGGGATTATAACACGTTTTATTCCTTAAAATTTTCCGGGTACAGGACGGCCTCGATGGTGGTTGCACCGTTGATGTAGGTGCGAACTGCCTGGCGGAGTGATTCGGCGGAGGTCGAATCGATGCGTCGGCGCACGGCCAGGGCGGTACGCGGGTCGAGGTCGTAGAGCTGGATGCTTTCCAGTTTGTCGCGCCAGAAGCCGTTGGTTTGCAGGGCCTCCTCGAGCGACTTGGTGCGAATGCTGCGGACTTTGTCGATGTAGCTGGAGTCGACGAGGCTCTCGGCCAGGGCCGCCAGTTCTTTGTCGATAATCGAGTTCAGTTCCTCCACGCGCTCGGGGTCGCAGTTGAAGCGGATGGCGATCGTGTAACGTTCAACCGGGTCGCGGGTTGGGGAGACTGAGACACCGACACCGTAGGTTCCGCCGGCTTCCTCGCGGACCTTTTCGCGCAGGCGGATTTCCAGCAGCTGCTGCAGAGACTGCAGGGTGCTGTTGTTCCGCAGGCTCCAGTCGTAATTGCCGGCGTAGATGCGGGTGACGGAGCTCTTCTCAGCGATTCCGGCCCGGATCTCCTCACGTATGTCGCTGTCGGTATAGCGGACCCCGCGGTCGATCCAGGATTCGTGTGTTGCGTCGGTTTCGGAGTCGGAGTCGGAGGCGGCCTGGCTGCCAGAACCGCCTGAGCCGAGGTACAGGGCGGCCAGGCGCTGCAGTTCCTGCGGGTCGATGTTTCCGGCGAAGGTAAAGGTGAAATCGCCCGGCGAGGCAAAGCGCTCGCTGAAAATGCGGTAGACCTGTTCCTCGCTTATTGCGGCGACGCGCTCGGCGGTATAGGGCTGGCGGCGGGGGTGATCGTCGAAGAGCAGCTTGGTGACAGTATCGCTGAGAAGGACTTGCGGATTGCTGCGCCGGTTTTCCAGGACACCCTGCAGGCGCTGCTGGTACGACTGGAACAGATCGGAGTCGCGGCGCGGGGCGGTGAAATAGAGGTAGACCTGCTGAAAGAGGAGCTCGAGGTCCTCGGGGCGGGCGTTGCCGCGGAAGCCCTCGGTAAGGTCGTTGATGTAGGGGCTGACCTGGGCCTGTGTTCCGGCGGTCAACTTGCGCAGCTGGCTGGGAGAGTAATCGCCGAGGCCGGCGGCCTGTACGAAGGATGGTGCCATGGCAGCGGCATAGTAGTCTTCGGTTTCGACCTGCGATGCGCCGCCCGGGCTAAAGGCGGAGAAGAGGATTTCCTCGTTCTTGTAGTCGGTCCGGCGGTACACAACCTTCGCACCATTTGCGAGGGTAAACTGGTGGTAGGTAACGGCGTCGTCATTATCGTCAGAGGAGGCTGAGGGGCCGAGCACCTCGCCTGGTATGGTGATTGTCTCTTCGGA
Organism: uncultured Sediminispirochaeta sp.; assembly: GCA_964603735.1. Classification (GTDB taxonomy): domain Bacteria; phylum Spirochaetota; class Spirochaetia; order DSM-16054; family Sediminispirochaetaceae; genus DSBN01. The sequence goes on from CAZRWN010000063.1 coordinate 1,562, forward strand.
GACAATGCTGCCGGGCTCCGGCAGTTCGTCCACCAGCTGCTCGCCGGCGAGTTCGTCGCGGTAGGGCTCAACCCGGGCGCTGTCAGTGTGCTCGAAAATCTTTGCCAGCTCCTGCTCGTCCGGATATTGGAGCCCTTCTTTTTCCGGACCGGTGATTATTGCTGTTTTTGCACCACCGGAGCGCATCAACTGCTTGCGAACCTGCTTAATATCGGCAAGGGTGATTTCGGGGAGATATTTTTCTGTCAGTTCCCATTCCTTCTCTATTCCCGGGGCTGCTTCCCCGGCCAGATAGTGGCGGATATATTCCGAGGCAAAACTGCTCGACTCGGTTTTATCACGCTCCTCGTACCCACGCTGCATTCTGCTGCGCAGGTTGTCCTTGGCGCGCTGCAGCTCGTTCTCGGTGAATCCGTACAGGCTTATGCGGCGCTCCTCCTCCAGCAGTGTAGTCAGGGCCCGCTCGATTTGTCCCTCCCGGGCCAGAGCGCCCCACACAGTGGCATCGTTGTTGCGCAGGTAGTTGGTTGTGGTGAAATAGCCGCTTACATAGGGCGGGTCGGACTGCTCGGTCTTCTCCGAGAGCCGCGCCCGGACCATTTGGTTGTACATGCTGAGAATGAGCGAGGTTTTGTAGTCCTGTTCGCTGCGCAGCCGGAAGGGTTCGTGCAGGCTGAGCACCTGTATCTGGGTTCGCTCGGCCTCGGAATCTGTGGCGATTGCAAATTGGCGTCCCTCCGCCGGGGGCACCGAGTAGCTGGGGCGTTCGGGCTGCTGATCACCGCCGGTGGTCTGGTCGGAGGTTTTGCTGCGGCCGGCAGCCTGGTCGGCACCGGTGGGCTGGCCGTGGCCGAAGGTCGCTTTGATCAGCTGTTCCATTTGTTCTGGATCCACATCCCCGACGGCAATCACCGCCATCAGCTCCGGCCGGTACCATTTTTTGTAGAAATCTTCGAGGTCTTCGGCGGCGGCCGATCTGATCACTTCCATTTCGCCGATCGGAAGCCGCTCGGCGTAGCGGGAGTTGCGGAAGAGTACGGGCAGATATTCCTCCCGCATACGAGCCGCCGCTCCGCGGGCCCCGCGCCACTCCTCTATTATGACACCCTTTTCCTTTTCAACCTCTTTGGGTGCGAAAGCGATGTTGAAGGCCCACTCCTTTAGGATATCCACTCCGGTCTCGAGGATGTCCGTATTCGGTTCGGACTTGCTGCCGGATGGCAGATTGAGTTTGTAGATGGTCTGGTCGAAGCTGGTTGAAGCGTTTATGTCAGGGCCGAAGCTCATTCCCGTTTTTTCCAGGTAGTCTATGATGGCGTCTTTTTCATACTTTTCCGTGCCGTTGAAGGCCATGTGCTCGACGAAGTGGGCCAGCCCACGCTCATCATCCTGTTCGAGCACACTCCCGGCGTTTACCACCAGCCGCAGCTGCACCCGGTCTTCCGGCCGGTCGTTCTGCTGCACATAGTAGGTAAGTCCGTTCTCGAGGGTTCCGTGCCGAACCGCGGGGTTGAGCTCGAGGTTGTCTGTTTCGGCTGCCTGGTGTGTTCCGGCAGCTTCGGTTGCTCCCGCGGCCGTAGCTGCATGGGCTGCCTCGGCGCTTTCGGGCTGCGTGGCGCATCCGAGGGGTATGCTCAACGCGAGTATGAGTGCGCTTGCGGGTATGAGTAGTTTTAAAAACGATATCTTCTTCAACATTACCTCTGTCTCCTCTGTTGTACGAAAATTGGTGCTGTATTGTCTGTAAACAACGCTTGTGTAAAAGCTAACTATTATTTAAAGGAGCGTCAAACCCAAGCCTCTGTTTAATAAGTAATTAGAGACCGGATAGCACCAAGCTTCGGACAGCAGGGTTGACAGGGGGCGGAATAAAGCGTATATTCTGGATTCAAAATGTTAAACGAGAACGAGTTGTAGGTCGATAGGGCGGCTCTGAACTCAATCTTGTTTAGACGCACCTAATATCGGAAAACGCGGCCGAGAGACTGGAGCCAACCAGAGGCCGTGAGCACAGACCAACCTACAAAGGAAAACTCATTTGACATTCACAGAATTCCCCTTACACGACTCAATTCTCTCCGCAATAGCGGAAATGGGCTTCGAAACGCCCACCCCAGTACAGGAAGCCGTAATCCCGGCAATACTGGAAAACGATCAGGACATAGTAGCCCTGGCGCAAACCGGCACCGGCAAAACAGCAGCCTTCGGACTGCCCCTGCTGGAAAAACTGCGGGACAATCCGCGGGAGACCGGCGCCCTGGTCCTCTGCCCGACCCGCGAACTAGCCATCCAGATCACCAAAGAGCTGCAGGCCTACTCGGCAAATCTGCCCAAAGTAGCCATCGACGTAGTCTACGGCGGAGCCGGCTACGGCGAACAGATCCGCTCCCTCAAAAGAGGACTGCACATCCTAGTCGCCACACCCGGCCGTCTGCTCGACCTCATCAACAAAGGCAAAGCCGACCTCAGCATGCTCGAGTATGTAATCCTCGATGAAGCCGACATCATGCTGAACATGGGTTTTAAAGAAGAACTCGATGCAATCCTGGAAGCCGCACCGGCCGAGCGCCGGACAATACTGCTATCCGCCACCATGCCGCAGGAAGTCGCCAGAATTGCCGAAAACTATATGAAGGACCCGCAAACCATGACCATGGGGCGGCGCAACGCTGCCGCCGAAAGCGTAGACCACACCTATTTTCTGGTCAGGGGGAACGAGAAATACGCCGCACTGAAGCGGCTGGTGGATTTTCATCCGGATATGTACGGAATTGTATTCTGCCGGACCAAGGCATCTACCCAGGAAATCGCCGACCAGCTGGGCGCCGACGGCTACGATGCCGAAGCGCTGCACGGCGATCTCTCCCAGTCGCAGCGTGAGTTCGTAATGAACAAGTTCCGCCGCAAAGACCTGCAGCTGCTGGTGGCAACCGACATCGCCGCCCGTGGGCTGGATGTGCAGAACCTCTCGCACGTAATCCATTACGACCTGCCCGACGAAATCGAGATGTACACCCACCGCAGCGGACGGACCGGCCGGGCCGGAAAATCCGGTAATTCCTACGCTATCGTCGGAGCCCGCGAAAAACGCCGGCTGCTGCATATCGAAAAGGTAATCAAACGTGACATCCAGGCCGGGAAAATCCCCGGTGAAGAGGATATTTTCAAACGTCAGCTCCTGGATTTTGCCGAACGACTCAAGGAAACCGAAGTTAACCAAGAGCAAATAGCACCCTATTTAGCTGCTCTGCAGGAAGAGCTTGCCGACGTAAGCCACGAGGAACTACTACAGAAAATCGTAAGCCTGCAGTTTGAAAAAATGCTGGGATATTACGATGATATGCCCGATCTCACTCCGATCCACGAAAAGGAGTTCTCCAAAAAAGATAGGCGGTCGGACCGAGGCGGCCAGCGCGGTGGAAAATATTCCGGCAGCCGAGGCGGACGCTCTGAGGGAGTGGAAGATGGATTTGTGAAGGTAAGCCTCAATATTGGCAAGCGGGACCGCGTAGCCCCGCCGCAGCTGATCGGTCTGGTGAATCAGAGTACCCGCAACCGGGACATCAACATCGGGCGAATTAGAGTCGATACCTCCTGGAGCGATCTCCAGATCGAAGAGGCCTATGCAACCGAGGTGGCGCATGCCTTGAACGGGTTTACTTTTGAGGGACGTACTCTCACTGCGAAATTGGGGGGAGGAGCTTCGGATTCAGAAGGGCGCGGCTTCGGTGCGAAATCCGGGCCAAAACACGGCGGCAGATACGGCGGCAAACCCGGCCGTCCCGGTCCCAAAGCCGGCGGAAAAAAATACGGTGGTAAAACCGGCAAGAAAAGCGGAACTGTCCGCTACGCCAAGAAAAAAGCCCAGGACTAAGCCTCCGCTCACTGATTCGACAGAGTTACAATTTCAATCAAAGTGATAATGAAGGCCAGGCCGCCGGCGACCATCGGAAAGTGGCGGTTGAAGTTATAGACGAAGTCGTTGGTCGGCACATTGATCGTGTCGCCGGGCATGAGGGGCAGGTACGGGTCGCGCTCGTTGCCGTAGCGGTCGGTGATGACCACCGCCTCCTGCGTGTTCAGCTCGGAATTGAACCCGCCGGCCTGGTTTACATAGTAGTGGTAGGTCTCGGGCGGTTTGTAGGGATAGCGTCCCGGGTTGTTCACAGCCCCGACCACCGTAATCAACTGGTCCGGAAACTGTTTAGAAGGGACGGTGATGATGTCTCTGTCCTGAAAAGAGGGAGGTGGGCGCTGCGAAGTGTAGTCGAAGACCAGCAGTTCCGAGTTGCCCGCTGTGAGGCGTTCGACCGTCAGGCGGGTGAGGTCGGCCATCGGAGTAAAGCCGCCGCTGAAATCCAGCACGTCGTCGATATTTTCGTCCTCCAGCAGCTGGTAGCGGCCCGGACGGAACACCTCACCCCGGACGGTGACCTCCCGCTTTATCTGCGGGACAACCACCCGGTCGCCCGGTTTTACGTAGGGGTCCTGATCGAGCAAGCCCTGATACTGAGCCTTCCAGAAGTCGTAGCGTGTGCTGCGTCCCACATAGTCGACAATGCGGATGTCCCGGGTAGAAGCGTAGCGGGTCAGCCGGCCTTCTAAGATTTCACTCAAGCGGGTCAAGCCCCAGGCACTGATGTAGTCGGTCTCACGTACCTGACCGAGGATCGGCACCTGAAACGACCCTACCGATGTGATGGTGAGCGTAGGCTGGCTCTTCGGATAGGCTTCCTCGATCATAGCTTCGACACGCTGTTCGAGTTCGGGAAACTCCATTGCGATTACATTCATTCTGCCGAAGATACCCAGGTCGATAGTATAATCGCTGGTAACTGTCATTTCGCGGATTACCGGGGCTCCGGCCAAGTAGTAGGTCAGCTCATAGATATCGCCGGGAGTGATCGGATAATCTGTGTTCGAAATTGCCAGACGTACCCGTTCCATCTGAGCGGCCGCCAGCTCCGCTTCGATCGGGGACGGCGTCTCTCCGGGCGGCATCTCCTGTGCGGCCGCCCCTGCAATCGAGAACAGGAGTGCAAAGAGCCCGCTTACAATTCTCTTCACTGTCTCCTCCCGTGTGTTTCTGCTTATAAGTGTAGCCCCGTTCCAACGAACTGTAAAGCATCGAGTGCAGTGTGTGTGCAGTGCGCGTGTAGTGCCAGTAACACCCGAGTGCAGCGCGATTTTTGAAAGTGACTCTGGTCAGAAAAAAATCTTGTGATATAATATGGCCTGAATCATGATATGGCTGGTAGGGAACCGCGGAATGCTCGGCAGCGCCCTCGAGGAGCAGCTGCGCAAAGCGGGGGAGTCGTACGTCTCCTCCGACCGGGAAGTAGATATAACCGACTCACACGCCGTGCAGAAGTTCCTGCACACCCACTGGTCACGGGTGCGCCCGCTCAGGTGGCTGGTTAACTGCGCCGCCTACACCGCCGTCGACCAGGCCGAGGACGAACCCGACCGGGCCGCCCGGCTCAACGCCCTGGGCCCGAAAAATCTGGCCATCGCGGCAGCCGAACACGGCGCCGCCCTCATCCATGTGTCCACCGACTACGTCTTCGACGGCGAGCAGGAGGCCGGTTACCGCGAGAGCGACAGCCCGCGCCCCATCTCCATCTACGGGCGCAGCAAGTGGGCCGGCGAGGCGGCGGTGCAGCGGGCCGGCATCCCGTACTACATCGTACGCACCGCCTGGCTGTTCGGCGAACGGGGCCCCAACTTTGTCGCCACCATGCTCAGGCTCTTCGAAGCCGGCCAGCCGGTGCGCGTGGTCGACGATCAGTGGGGCTGTCCCACCTATGCCGGCGACCTGGCCGAAGCCCTGCACCGCTTCATCCAAACCGAAGGCCGGGCCGCCCCCGGCATCTACCACTTCACCAACACCGGCATCACCAACTGGTACCAGTTCGCCCGCGAAATCTACGCCCAGGCCCGCCAGCTCGAGCTGGTCTCCGACGGCAGCTCCATCACCCCGGTCCCCGGCCGCGAATACCCCACCAAAGCCCGCCGCCCGCACTATTCCATCCTGCACACCGAGAAAATCCGCAACGCCCTCGACATCGACATCCGCAGCTACCAGGACGCCCTGCACTCCTACCTGCTCACCATCAAAAGCGAAAGGAACAGCCCATGACGCGCCCCCTCCAATCCATAATGGTCACCGGCGGCTCCGGCTTCATCGGAACCAACTTCATCCGGCACCTGTTCAGCCGGCCGGAGTTCACCGGGCGCATCATCAACCTCGATAAACTCACCTATGCGGGGAATCCTTTGAATTTGAAAGAAATCGAGGAGTGCCACGGTGCGACTGTGGGGAGCACCCCCGACGCGGAGGGCCCGTCCGGCGGCCCCTCGACTGACCCTCGTTACATTTTTTTAGCCGCTGATATCTGCGACGGTAGCTCAGTGCAACGGATCCTGGAAAAATACCAGATCGACACCATTGTAAACTTCGCCGCCGAGTCGCATGTCGACCGTTCAGTTTACGGCCCACGCGAGTTCATCGACACCAACATCAACGGCACCTTCGCCCTCTTAGAAGCGGCCCGCAAAGTGTGGGGGCCCGCGGCAGCGGAGGAGGGCAAGCTCTTCCACCAGGTCAGCACCGACGAGGTGTTCGGCAGCCTGGGGGCGGAGGGGCGCTTCTCCGAGAGCAGCTGCTACGACCCGCGCAGTCCGTACTCGGCCTCCAAGGCGGCGGCGGATCACCTGGTGCGGGCGGCCCACCACACCTATGGGCTGCCGGTGACCATCAGCAACTGCTCCAACAACTACGGGCCGTACCAGTTCCCCGAAAAGCTGATTCCACTGATGCTGCTGAACATGCTGGACGAAAAGCCCCTGCCGGTCTACGGCGACGGGGGCAACGTGCGCGACTGGCTGTACGTAGAGGACCACGTGGAGGCCATTTGGCTGATGCTGCGGCAGGCCGAGCCGGGGGCCTCCTACAACCTGGGCGGCGACTGCGAGCTGGACAACCTCTCGCTGGTGCGCAGCTTGTGCGCGCAGATGGCCGCGCGGCAGGGCAAGTCGGCCGAACACTACAGCCGCCTGATCACCTTCGTAAAGGACCGGCCCGGCCACGACCGCCGCTACGCCATGGACAGCTCTAAAATCCGGGCCGAGCTGGGCTGGCGCGCCCGCACCGATTTCGAGACCGGCATCGCCCGGACCATCGACTGGTACCTGGAAAACCGGCCCTGGTGCGAGGCGGTGCGCAGCGGCGAATACCGCAACTGGATCGAGGTCAATTACCGGCGGAGGTAGGGCAGGATACAATGAAAAAGCTGCCAAAGAAAATTATTTCCCAACGCATCTCCGAGTTCCGGGCCATGCAGCGCCGGCGGGGTTCTGATGAGGGCGAGCCGGCAGGGGCCGACACGGTCCTGGAAACGGCCCTGTTTCTGGAGGATGTCTTCGGCATCGAGATCGACGACACCGAAATGACCGCCGAGCAGCTGGGCCCGGCCGCCGATCTGGCGGCCTTCGTGCTGCGCAAAATGGGGGCGGGCTGAGATGTGCGGAATCTGCGGGATGTTCTCCGCCGACGGAGAGCCGGCCGAGCGCGGCACCCTCGCGGCGATGACCGACGCGCTGGAGCACCGCGGGCCGGACGAGCGGGGCCTGCATATAGATGGACCGGTCGGTCTAGGCCATGCCCGCCTGGCGGTGCTCGACCTTAAAACCGGAGCCCAGCCGCTGTGCAACGAGAACGGCCGGCTCTGGATCAGCTATAACGGCGAGGTCTTCAACTACATCGAACTGCGGCGGCTGCTGCAGCAAAAGGGCCACAAGTTTCGTACCGAAAGCGACACCGAGGTCATTGTGCACGGCTACGAGCAGTACGGCACCGACTTCTTCGCCATGCTGAACGGGCAGTGGGCCGTGGCTATCTGGGACTCCCGCCGGCAGGAGCTGCTGCTCTGCCGCGACCGAGTGGGCATCTGCCCGCTGTACTACACGCGGCTGGGCCGGCGGGTGCTGTTCGCCTCGGAGATGAAGGCGCTGTGGCAAGATCCGGCGGTGCCGCGACAGCTGGACATGCGCGGTCTGGCCGAAACCCTCACATTTTGGACCACGGTGGCCCCGCAGACCCCCTTCCGGGGAATCCGCGCGCTGCCGCCGGGCCACTGGGTCTGTTTCGGCCGCAGTTCGGTGACCGAAGGCAGCTACTGGCGCCACTGTTTTCCGCCTTACAGCACCGACGACGCCGGCACCGCCGATGAGTACGCGGCGGAGCTGCGCGAGCTGCTCGTGGAGGCCACGCGACTGCGTTTTACCCGCAGCGATGTGCCGGTGGCCGCCTACCTGTCCGGGGGAATCGACTCGTCGGTCACCGCCGGGGTGATTCAGCAGTTTACCGACTCGCCGCTCAAGACCTTTTCCCTGCGCTTTGCCGATGCGGAGTTCGACGAGGGCGATTTTCAGGTCCGGATGGTCCGGCGGCTGGGGACCGACCACCAGTCCGTTACCGTCAGCGGCCGCGACATTGCAGAAGTATTTCCGCAGGTGGTGCGGCACGCCGAAAAGCCGCTGCTGCGCAGCGCTCCGGCCCCGATGTTCCTGCTGTCGAAGCTGGTGCGCGATTCCGGCTACAAGGTGGTGGTCACCGGCGAGGGTTCGGACGAGATGCTGGGCGGCTACGACATCTTCCGCGAGGCGGTGGTGCGCGCCTTTATCGCCCGCCATCCGCACTCCGGCCGGCGCAAGGAGATCATCCAGCTGCTGTACCCTTGGCTGCAGCGCAATCCCGCCGGCGCCCCGGCCTTTGCCCGCCGCTTCTTCAGCCAGGCCCTGGATGCCGGCGATCCGGCCCTCTCGCACCGCCCCCGCTGGCAGTCGGCCGCCTCCATCGCCCGGCTGCTCTCCGAGGACGCCCGCGCAGAGGTGGCCAAATACGACGTGGCCGCCGACTTCATCGACCGCATGCCCTCCGACGCCGGCAGCTGGCACCCCCTCTCCCGGGCCCAGTGGATCGAGGCCCAGACCCTGCTCTCCGGCTATCTGCTGGCCTCGCAGGGCGACCGCATGCTGATGGCCCACGGCGTGGAGGGGCGCTTCCCCTTCCTCGACCCGCAGCTGATCGACAAGGCGGCCATGTTTCCGCCGCGCTACAAAGTAATGGGCCTGGATGAAAAGTACCTGCTCAAACACGCCTTTGCCGACCTGCTGCCGCCGGAAATCCTCAACCGCCCCAAGCAGCCCTACCGCGCCCCCGATGCGGCCAGCTTTTTCGGTGTGCAGGTCGACTGGGTCGACGATGTGACCAGCCCGCAGTCTCTGGACGCCTCCGGGCTGTTCAACCGCCCGGCGGTGGAGCAGCTGCTGACCAAGTGCCGCCGCCGCCAGGGCGCGGGCATGAGCAACGCGGACAATATGGCCGTGACGGCGGTGCTGTCCACCCTGCTGCTGCAGCGGCAGATGGAGGAGTAGGGGCGG
>CAZRWN010000063.1:11105-15960 GCA_964603735.1 uncultured Sediminispirochaeta sp.
CAGCTCGGTTTTCATGATTTTGCCCGATTTATTTTTCGGCAGCGACTCGCGGAACTCCACGAACTTGGGCAGTTTATACGCGGCAAGGTGCGGTTTCAGGTAGGCCAAGACATCCTGCTGAGTCAGCTTGGCACCGTCGCGGGCTACGATGTAGGCTTTGACTGCCTCGCCCAGCACCTCGTCCGGCACCCCGATCACCGCCGTCTCGATGACTTCCTCCATTTCGAGGATACGCTCTTCGATCTCCTTGGCGCTGACCCGGAAGCCCTTCACCTTAATGATGTTCTTTTTGCGTCCCACCACGTACAGGTATCCGTCCGCGTCCTGTCTGCCCAGGTCGCCGGTGAAGTAGAGGCCGTGCCTCAGCACCTCGGCGGTGCCCTGCGGGTCTTTCCAGTAGCCCTGCATGATGTTCGAACCGCGGGCCACTATCTCGCCCTCCTCGCCCAGCGGGACCGGCCGTCCGTTTTCATCGGCAATGAAAACGTCCACGTTCGGCACCGGGGTGCCGATGGAGCCGAGCTTGGGCAGCAGCATGGCTGGCTCGAGGTAGGAGAGCCTGGGGGCCGCCTCGGTGGCCCCGTACATGATGTACAGCTGGGCCGGATAAAAGGCCTCCAGGGCCTCCTTCTGCTGGGCCGGGGCCATGTGCCCGCCGGCCTGGGTCACATAGCGCAGCTGCGGAAAGGAGTAGTCCCGCAGGGAGGAGCGGTTCAATAGAATAGAGAAGGTGGAGGGCACCCCGGCGAATCCGGTGGCCTCGGTTGTCTGCATGGTCTCGAGCACCTTGTTGGGATAAGCGAAGCGGTTGTCGATGACCATTGATCCGCCGACCAGCACGTGGGTCAGCAGCAGGGATTTCCCGTAGATGTAGGTAAAGGGCAGAATGACCATGATGCGGTCGTCTGAGGTCAGGTGCAGGTACTCGGCAATCGACTGCATATTGCTGCTCAGGTTCAGGTGGCTCAGCATGACCCCCTTCGGCACCCCGGTACTGCCGCTGGTATACACGATTTCGGCCAGATCGATGTCGATGGGCCGGTTTTTGGCCACCGCAGCATCAAGTTCAGCCGGGTAGTCGGCGGCGATCGACTCGAACTTCACGTAATCAGAGCCTCCGCCCTGCGGAACGCCTCCACTCACCACCACCGAGTGCAGCCCGCCCAGCTTTGCCTTGATCGGTTCGTACAGGCGCAGCCGCTCTTTGTTCAGGAAGAGGAAGCGGGCATCCGAGTTCTGCACCAGGTACTCCAGGTCCTCGGAGGTAATCTCGGTGTTCAGCCCGACCACCACCCCGCCGGCCTTCATGATTCCGAAGTAGGCGGTGATAAAGGTGCAGGAGTTTTCCATCAGCAAAGTCACCCGCTCGCCGCGCTGCAGCCCCTGCGCGACCAGGAAATTGGCCACCCGGTTGGCCTGGCCCTCGATCTGCCCGTAGCTCATCCATTCGCCCCGCTCCCAAACCGCCGGCTTGTCCGAAAACCTCCGGCTCGTACATTCCAACAAAGAGTGAACCAACATCCTCATCCTCCTTTAGTGTGGGTGCGCTTCCGCAACATCATACACCGCCAAGGCGGTGGCAAAGGCGTAGTCGCTGCAGTGGGCGATGGAAACCAGTATGCGGGGCGACCCGCCGGCCCCGGCGGCGCTGTCAGACAGACTGTCCCGAAGCTTATTGGTGAGATTCACCTGCGGCGGGCCGGCGCTTCCGGCGGAGCTCTCCTCGGCGCCGGGCGGGGCGATTTCGATTTCTTTCCAACTGAAGGGACGGTTCCATTTCAGCTGCAGGGCCTTGTAGACCGCCTCTTTGGCGGCCCAGCGGCCGGCAAAGTGCAGAGCGGGGTTAGTCTTGCTGCGGCAGTAGCCGATTTCGGCCGCAGTAAAGCAGCGCTCGATGAAGCGGCTGCCCCGGCGGGCCATCAAATCGGCGATGCGCCGCACGGCCACAATGTCGTTGCCGATTGACAGGGGGCGGTCGCTGCCCAAAAACTTCTGTACCGTTTCTGCAGAGAGAAATTCAGCTGTGAGCTGCTTAGCATACTTTTTCATTTACTTTGGCCTTGCCGGATATTAATTAGTATAGGAGAGCCTGCTCCGCAGGTAAACTGAAAACTTTATAAAATATTCGTTTTAACTCTTGATTATTATGATCAAGGTGTTAACTCTTTGTAATACTGTAGCTTCAATAAAATAAATACAGAGGAATCTAATTTTGAACACTCAATTTACTATACGGCCCCTTCTGCTTATCCTGATGGTACTGACCATGCTCGTATGGGCGGCCGGCGCCGCAACCGCCGAAACTGAAACCGTGACCGGCAGCGATCCGGCACAGTTCTACGGCCGGAGGATCTGCGAAATCGAGGTCAGGGGGAACCGCCGCTCCCTCGATGCCACGGTTCAGCGCATCTCAGACATCGAAACCGGCGCCTTACTCAGCGAAGGTGCGGTAGATCAAGCACGAATAAATTTAAAAAAGTCCGGACTCTTCGCAGAGGTCGCCATCAAAGCCGCCGCCTGCCGGCCGGACGAGAGCTCCGCTGGGGCCCCCGATTCCGAAGCCGTACGCCTGATCCTCGCGGTGGAGGACAAATGGACCTTGATCCCCGTGCCCTTCTTCTCCAGCGACGGAGATTCGGTCATGGGCGGGCTGATCGCCATCGAGAGCAACCTGCTGGGCACCGGCAAACAGCTCATCTCCGGGGCGATGGGCGGCACCGAGGGCCTGTCCGGCTTCGCCGTGTTTGCCGACCCGGCCCTGCTGGGCAGCAACTGGCAGCTCAGCCTCAGCGCCAGCGGCGGGGTGGGCAGTGAAGAGATCGCCACCCCCGACGGCGAAACCGCCCTCGAGTTCGACAACAACAGCTACGGCGGCTCCTTCGGCCTGGGCTACCGCTTCAGCAACCGCTTCGAGGCCGGCTTGCGCGTCCGAATCGAGCAGCACGAGCTCGGCGGCATCTCCGGCCCGGCGAGCACCGGGCTCGGCAGCGCCCAGCTGACCGATGAAATCGGCGAGTTACAGCAGCAGCTGGGCCTGCAGGCCCGCTACGACGCCACCGTGCCCTACGGATCACTGCTGCAGGGCTTCGAAACCGCCGCCCGCGCCGTCTATTCTCTGGTCGAGGACTCACCCTCTGTCGATGCCCAGGCCTCCTACAACCTTCCGACCACCGGCGGCCAGCGTCTGCGCCTGTTGGCGGCCGGCGGCTACGGCCAGCGCTCTGTCATCTCCGAAGAGCCGGTCTCCGGCCGCGACGGCTTCCGCAGCCTGCCCTTCGGCAAAGCCACCGCCGACGACTACTGGAGCGCCGCCGTTGCCTACGACATCCCGGTCCTCACGCAGGGCTGGGGCGCCATGGTCATCAGCAGCTTCTACGAACAGGGCTGGTATCGCTCCTCCGCCGTCGGCCAGTTCGACTTCTACGGCCCCGGCGCCGGCTTCCGCATCTACCTGCGCCGCATCGCCATCCCCGCCCTGGGCGTGGACGTAGCCTACAACCTCCAATCCGACCGCACCGTCTTCAGCGTGGCGGTGGGGATGCGGATGTAGTTTAATAGCGCCGGCCGGACGGCTAGAACCGGGTACATGCTGTTATGGTTTGTTCTTGGTGCCTATTGAAAATCCAAAATGAGTTTTTTACCGAACACCTCTGCTACTTTTTCAATGGTTGCCAATCTTACACTTTCTGAATGATTCTCCAACCTTGAAATGGCACTCTTGGTGGTGGAGAGTCTTCTCGCCAGCTCCTCTTGAGTCATACCTTGGGATAGTCGTAATTGCCTGATGAGTTCCCCAATTCTAAGGTTTTTATATTCTTCATCGACTTTTTTTCTGAAACCAGGCGAGGCAGCTTCTTTTTTATCTATGTATTTTTCTACGTCACTCATCTGTTTCTCCTTACGGGAATAACTTCCAACTCCTCAACAAGTTTGAAAACTGCCAAGACCTTTATAAGAACTTTCTCTGATAATGTATCTAAAAATTCTTCAGTAGGGCATCTATCAGAAGAGTTTCTTTAGAATTTGATGACTCTTTTTATCTTATGAAAGTTAGCATTATTGCTAACATTGGTCAACCCACGATACGATTTATCATAATTTTATTAAAGATGCACTAAGTTAGAGCCGTGCGTGCGGCTGAACCACCAGAGCCAGCGGGGCAGACCTGCGGGGCGCACTGCTTCGACCACCTTTTCTATTTCGCCTCATCTATGGGCGGCAGGTTCTTGAACAGCTGGGCTACTTTGATCCGCAGGCCTTCGGCTACGCCGGATTCTATCTCACCCTGCTGATCGTACACTTCGTCCCGGCCAAACCGGCTGTCTTCGTTCAGACGGTAGACCCGTACCAGGCGGTCGGCCGGATGCACTATATAGTACTCACGTACGCCATGCTGTTCGTACAGCTGCAGTTTACGCACCTGGTCTTTTGAGGCGGTGGCCGGCGAAATTATCTCCACCACGATGTCCGGTGCGCCTCTGCAGCCGGAATCATCGAGTTTATTCTGATCGCAGACCACGCTGATGTCGGGCTGCACTACCGTATCGGTTTCCATATCGTCCTGCCCGGCCCGTGGCAGGCGTACATCGAAGGGCGCCGGGTACACTCTGCAGGGCTTGCCAACGAAAAACTCATGCAACAAAGCGGCAAACTCCATCAGAATTTCCTGATGAGCACGGTTGGGTGCCGGACTCACATCATAAATCCGTCCGTCGATGAGCTCAAAGCGCCGGTCATCGTCCCATGCAAGGTAATCCCGGTAATTAAAATGTTCGCCTTTCTCCCGTGGTGTTGCAGCCATTTTTTTATCCTCACACCTAATATGAACCGCCCTTCTTCAGTCGTCAAGCTGCGG
>CAZRWN010000064.1:0-15289 GCA_964603735.1 uncultured Sediminispirochaeta sp.
AAAAAAGTGCTTACACTCTAATAGAGGGGTGCTCGTGCTTATTTGCTTCAATTCTCACATGATTTTTAACACTAACTACATGGCTTAATATCCAGAATGGGAGTACCTTCGATCATGTCGAGCCCAAGCACCCCGATACGGTTGCCGCGGACATACGTGACGGTGAGCCTGGACAGCCCGATGGGGTTGGGCCGGACGGGTGAACGGGTGCTGAACACGCCCCGCAGATCCTGCCGGCTGGGAGGAACCACCCGCAGATCACTTGCCCTGAACTGCGGACTCTGATGGAAGTAAAACAGCACGATAATTGTACTGCCGACCTCGATATCGCGCAGTCCGTCCTGCAGGCTTTCATCGATAATCAGCTCGCCCTGTACATCGGATATTGTATAGAAGCGCGGCACCGCGGAATGTTCCGTAGCTACGTAGCCGATCGGCCTCATTCGAATTGTTTCCATATGTAACCTCTCTCCTCGAGCCCCGCCAGGGCAACAGTTCAGAAAAAAATAAAATGTGATAGCCTGAGCTTGCTTACAATTATGTATATTTTTAATATAATCAAAATATGCCCTTAATCGAGAGAAAAAGCATAGAGCGTCTGACGCCGAATGAAATTTTATATACCAATGCCGGAAGCCTGCTCAAAGCCGGACAGCCGGTTTCAGACCATGTGATAGGAGAGCTCGCCAAACGGAGGGCGCCTTATGTGGAAACCGGTCGCTCAACTAAGGAGGAGATCGTTGCCGCCGGCGGAGACTTGGCGGCGGCAGCCGAGGGGTTGCGAAGACTGATTCTACAAGATCAGCGCCGCGAATTCAATGAACTCCGAGAGCATCTGATCGAAAACCTGAAAACGATTTATCTCCCCTACAGCGAGGAGGACCGCAGTTTTCAGAACCGCAAACGAAAGAAACAGATCAGCCGCGGAGATTTGCTGGAAAAAAATCTCAATCCTCTCGTCCGCGACGATACCGAAGCCGGCAGTGCCGCAGTGGTTGATGCAAATGTACTGCGTTTTACCCGCGAGTTCATCAACTCTTTTTACAGTTTTCTATCCGATCGCGACCCCCTCACTCCGGAAACCAGAAAAAAACGCAAGGTGATCCAGCGGCTTCATCTGAGCTCGGTGCGGCTGCACACCCATTACGACGGTGAGCGGATTAACTCGGTCGGGGATGCTCTGGCTGCTCAGGCAACCGATACTATGCTGATGTTCCTGCACGCCATGGTGAACCTCAACAAAAAACGAATTATAGAAGGCAAACCGCTGTCCGAATCTAAATACCGTCCTGAGCTGGACAAGGGCACCGGCGATGTATACCGCTACGACGAGGATTTCATCAAAGAAGCGGCACTTGGCATCGCTCTGATGAATGTGGGTCTGGCTCACAAAGAGGTGCACAAGCTCATTCCCTCACCCTATCTCGATGCCTCTAACCGGGCCGATCTGAAAAAAATCCGTACTCTTCAACACAGCGTCTATGTCGCGCATCATCTGCTAGACCGCGAGGACATCTCTTCTATTGCCCGCATGATGGTGACACGGCAGTTCGACTATCCGGATGCCACCGGCTATCCGCCGCCGTTCAAGAACCGCTTTCTGCACGAGTTCGTGCGCCTGTTTCAGATTGTACGAACGTACGATGAGATGACCAATCCCGTTCTTAGCAGAACCGCATATAACCGGATGGATGTTATTCGCTACCTCCGCAGCCAGAGCAATGAGTATGCACCCGCCAAAACCCCGCCCGGCACGCACGCCCGTTTCGATTCCAATTTAGTCGAAGAGTTTCTCGCGATTCTGGCCCCGTATCGAAAAGGCGAACTGGTGTTTCTGTATCCAGGAGAGCGCCGCAGCGAACATCTCTACGTGGGAAAAGTCCACAGCTATCTCGACTCTCATATTCCGCTCATTTCAATCTTAAAGGATGAGAAAACCGGAAAACGCTACCGCGACGGTCAGCTGCTGCTGTATATTCCCAAATCAATGCTGCTGGTAATGCAGAACGGCAAAGTGAGCAAACGCAGTACTCTCGGCTGGATAAAAGAACTCCAGATTTACGACAAACATATCGATGCCGGAATGCTGCATGAGTATGAAGATTTCATATTCGGTCGAAAGCGTTCGTTTTCAAAACAACTCAAGGGCGGTCGCCGCTGAACCGCCTAGCTAAAACCCACCGCTGGGGCGCAACACATAACCGTCTGCCCACAGGTCAGGCCTGAGATCAAGAGGCCTTTTCGGCCCGACGCCGCTCGATCAGTTTATTGAGCCACTTGAAGATTACCGGAAACACCTCGGCCACATACCCTTTTTTAGGAATCAGAAAGAGAAAGGCTTGATCACGATCGGGCACAATTGCAATATGCCGTAGATATTTCGGCTCTTTCAGGCGTTCCTTGAGATCGAGTAGGTCATTTTTCACCGATTCGTCGGCATAATACAAAAGGAAATCACGCTCGCCCCATCGGAAGGATTCTTTCTGCAGTTTTTCCTCGTTGGTAATCTTCGGACCGCGAAACCGGGAGTATTTCTCCTCGATCAGATGCCCCTCTTCCAGTAGGCCCATGGACTTTTTAGAAAACAGCATGGTCAGAAAGAGTCGATCGAAGCGGAAGGTCAGCAGAGAGAAGGGAAGATACAGCCATGACTGCCGCGGCAGCAGAGTGATGGTTGCGTCGACCCTGCGGATCAGACTGTTCTTCTTCGGGATCAGGTTGGCATGATAGCCGGTCTGCCCCC
This sequence comes from uncultured Sediminispirochaeta sp., assembly GCA_964603735.1. Classification (GTDB taxonomy): domain Bacteria; phylum Spirochaetota; class Spirochaetia; order DSM-16054; family Sediminispirochaetaceae; genus DSBN01. The sequence continues at coordinate 2,744 of CAZRWN010000064.1, forward strand.
CGATGGTGGTAAAGGTTTGATCTTTCGGGCGGAGTGTATCCACCAGTGCGTTGAAGGCAGAGAGGAAAATTCGTTTATTTCCTCTGCGGCCCCAGCTGTAGCCGAGTGTAAGTAAAATGGTAAATGCAATAAAAAGGTAAAAAATCGGTTGCTGAGTAACGTCGACTTCGCCCATGATTAGTATTCTCCTACAAAGATTGAATTAAGTCAGTGTCCATAATGTAACAGGTAGGTTCGGTATGATCTATGGTATAGACGTGCTCCAGCTTTACCCCGGAACGTCCGTCCAGGAGCTCGTGCTCCACTTTTTGCACTACTTCGTTTTCCGGATCCTTCAATTTGTTGTGATATGCCACACGTAATGGCAGGTTCAGCTCTTCGACCCCGTCCATCAGACGCTGCGACTCCCGCAGGGAGAGGTAGTCGGGGTTGAAAACAACGCAGATTGAATTTTCATCACCTTCCAGTTTCAGCTGAACTGCATCGTAGCGCTGGCGCATATCATACAGCTTTCGCATAACCGTGTCGTCCTTTTCCTCATACGCCAGTTTGGTCCCCTTTTCACTGTACTTACCGGTAATCTTGTGAATCGTATAGCGTTTCTCCAGGATCTGTTTGCGCAGCTTGATCAGCCGGTCGATCCAGGCTACGGTAATTCTCGGCAGGGCTAGAATCCTGAGCGTAAGCCCGGTCGGCGGCGTATCGATTACGATGTAGTCATAGGTGTCCTGTTCTTCGCGGAACAGTTTTTCCATAGCAGTTATGGCGGCATACTCCTCTACACCGGGTGAGTACTTGAGCACATTGAAGTAGTTGTCCATATTGAAGGGCTTCATGTAGCTGTAGACTTCGTTCAGCAGTGACATGTTGGCCTCGATGTAGTCGTTGGCCGCCTGCTCCAGATTAGTCTCCTGTAAAAAGAGGTTGGTCTTCTTGAACCGCTTTTTACGGTGGCTAAGCTTCATATGGAAGATGTCACCAAGATTATGGGCTGGATCGAAAGAAACCAGCAGCACCCGATACCCCGCTTCCATCAGCTGCCAGGCAACCGCAGAGGATAAGGTCGATTTGCCAACCCCGCCTTTCCCGGTAAAAAAGATTGTTTTCATGAGTTAAAACCTTCTGTCATGCATAGTATTAGTCGATATCCAGCAAACTGGCCATATCCGAAAGGGAATCAAAAGAGTCTTTAGCACGCTCGTTCAGTACTTTGATTTCGTGATCCAGGTGAGGTAAGAGCTCCGCCGCCACAAACGACGGCGGCGACGGAACCCCGGTAAACGAACCCATCATCAGCAGGACGAAGAGGTTTTCGAGCTCTTTGACTTCGAACTCGGTTACCTCGACGACCTTGCTTCGATGGGACTGATCCATGGCGGAAAAGAAAAAACGTATGTAACCGAAAAATCGGGCGAACACGCCGCCTCTCCCGCCATTCATATTCGTTTAGGCCTCTGCTTCCAGAGGTTTGTTCTTGTTCTTGAGAAAGTCGACCATGAACAGAATGTTCATAATCAACATCACAATTTCAATAATCAGTACGATAATTCCGGTGGTCGGATCATTTTCAATAGTTCCCGGTAGTACAACAGCGGAGAACCAGATAATTGCCGCAGTTACGGTAATCCACAACAGATATGCAGGAATCAGCACGATGTTCACATTCTTGGCTTTCAGCCGTTTGCTTACCCAGGCAGCGCCGGTCAGCAGTGCAATTGAAGCAATTAGCTGGTTGGCGGAACCGAAGGAGGGCCACAGTACTGAGTGGTTACCGCTCCAGGCAAGGTAGATACCAATAAGAGCCGGAATGGTCGAAGCGATCCAGCGGTTGGTCAGGAAGTTGAACATTCCTTCATTTTTGTTTTTTATCGGCAGGAGAATTTCACTCAGGGTGTAGCGGCCAAGGCGGTTGGTGGTATCGAGGGTGGTCATAGCAAAGGATGCAACCCACATACCGGCGATAACCTTTACGATCTCAGTCGGCATAAAACGCAGCCAGGTGGAATCGACCATAGCGGCGTAGGAGTTAGTGAAAGTAGAAGCAGCGCCAAAGCTGGCGTTCATTGTGCCGGTGTAGGCATTGCCCCAGTTGGCAACGGTCAGATCTTGGCCGGCACCCTGAATAATCGAGAGCCCAAAACCGGAAACAGAAATTATTACTATAGTCGAGAGAAAGCCCTCAGTTAACATAGCCCCGTAGCCGATGGGCAGACCGTGCTTTTCGCTCTCGAGCTGCTTGGAGGAAGTACCGGAACCGACCAGTGCGTGGAACCCTGACAGAGATCCGCAGGCGATGATCAGCGGGATAACCGGCCAGAACGGGGACGGCTGACCGCCGGATACGATCGGTGCAAAAGAGGTGAAGGCCGGAGCGGTGAAGCCCTGGAAACTAAATACAGCAGCCAGAGCACCAATGATGAGCCCGATATACAGCAGCCAAGAGTTCAGGTAATCACGCGGCTGCAGCAGTACGTTCACCGGAACTGCCGATGCAATGATGATGTAGAAGAACATAACCGCCATCCAGGTGCCGTAGCTGGCATTGATTGGCATCAGATGACCACCGATAATTGCCAGTACCAGCAGGGCAATACCAATCAGAGTTGCTGCTGTAAAGTTCATTTTTACACGATACAACAGCACTCCCAGGATGAGAGCTGCAACCAGTTTCAGAAGATATGCACTCGGGATTGATCCGTTACCGATAAACATATTTCCGAGAACCGCACCGAACGCACCGATAACCAGAATCAGCAGGAAGAACACCAGCCAATAAAAGGTTTTACCAGTACGTTTTGTTATTACGTCGGATGCGACGAACTGTACCGACCGGCCGTCATAACGAACAGAAGACATCAGAGCCAGATAGTCGTGTACAGCACCGATAAAAATGTTACCGAACCAGACCCACAAGAGCCCCGGAACCCATCCCCAAGCCATTGCAAGAACCGGACCAACGATTGGTGCGGCACCGGCGATGGAGGCGAAGTGGTGCCCGAACAGTACAGGCGCCTTAGCAGGAACATAATCCACTCCGTCGAACATTCTCTTCGCCGGAGTCTCATCGTCGGTAGCTTTCACTACGTCTCTTTCGAGTTTCTTACCATAGGTAAGATACAGCAGGACGTACACAGCTAAACCGACTACAACAATGAGAGTAGTCATACAATAAAACCTCCCGTAAAATATATATGATCATTAAAATACAGGAGGCCATTGAAGTCAAGCTTTTTTTTACCAGCTTCGACTTTTGTAATTTATTAGAGTAAATATAATTATTAGTAAAAAAATCAGTAATATATCAGCATTTGGACAGGCGAGTTGATTGTGCTTTTTGCCGCATTCACCCTGTTATTTACTAAAATCTGAAGAAGCTGTACTTGTTGGTGTAGTAACTGTTTAGAAACCCAATTTGCTTGTTCAGGTAGTCATAATGCCCCTTTTCCCAGTCAGCCAGGTAGTTGAAGAACTCCTTCAGCTTGGGCTGATCGGCGGACTGCGCCATCTCTTTGTAGAATTTCTCCGATTCGAGCTCGAGCTTGATTCCGATTGAGAGGGTGGCCATTTCGAAATGCTTGTCAGTTACCTTATCCTTGAACTCCCGGGTAAAAATAGGACTTTCCGCATCCTCGAACGAAGTCGGCTTGGGCAGCTCGGGAATCGAAACATCCTTGCCTTCCTGGTACTCATTGGCAAGCTTTACTAGAGTATCCAGGTGAGACTGCTCTTCATCGGCGAGCATTTGGAATACATCTTTCGCCTTTTGGTCGTCGGTTTTTTCAGCGGCGGCTTTATACAGCTCGCGCCCCTCCATCTCGCCTTTAATGGCTGTTTCAAACGCTTGTTTTAGATCCATACAAAACTCCTTTGTTTTGATCTTTTTTAAAAGTATAAAAGAGAGAATCCAAAAATGCAAAAAAACCGATTATGCTTGTAATCCACTCTTAAAAAAACTTATATTAATAAAGTTATGCTGTTCACGCTGATTCCGGAAAAGATCCTGCAGCTTATATATACTCTCCTACTCTGTGCCGGCGCAGTGATCATCGGCTGGAGTGTGCTTGTGATGCAATCGGTTGAGCCTCCTGAGGACTTCTATTACAGCACGAGCGGCATTGTGGCAACTGCCCGACCGACCGGGGCCGGACAATACGAAGTCAGAGTGGAATACACGATCCCGGGGGTAAACAGCTTCACCGGCACCGGTGTTGTCACAAGCTCCGCAGCGCTCACTCCTGGGGATAAGCTGCTGGTACACTACAATCAGTATGCTCCGGCGGAGTTCGTGCTGCAGACGCCTCCGCTCATACGAGCTGAGTATCTCATTTTCTTCGGGATTGTAATCGGAGGCCTCGGCTTCCGCTTCTTCATCCGGTCGATTTTTCACAACGCGAAACAGCAATTTATTCAGGAACACGGACGCCGAGTGAACCCGCACACAACCGAGTTAGAAAACGCAACGGTGAAACTGCTGTGGCTGATGAAAATTCCGGTTGTACGCATTCACTGCACCTGGAAGAAGAGTACCGACAGTGAAGAACTCAATTTTTACAGTGACCCTTACCCGGTATCCAAAGGCAAGCAGCTGCAACTGGACAATGTGAAGGTCTATTTCATCCCGCAGGATCCGAACCGCTATTTTGTAGACCTTTGACTCAATATGCTATTTTTATTATATTCACATGATGAAAGAGTTTGTAAATGGTGATGCCGCGACCCTGCCGCAGCAGAGTGATATGGTATGTGTATATTTTTCACGACCCGATTGCGGAGTCTGCGATGCCCTCAGGCCCCGGGTCGAGGCACTGCTCGAAGAATATCCGGGAGTGGACAGCTGGTTCGTTGATCTCGAGCAGCACCCCGAGGCGGCGGGGAACTACACCGTCTTTACGATTCCGGCGGTCATTCTGTTTGTACAGGGAAAAGAGACAGTCCGTTTTGCCCGTTACTTCAGTATAGATCAGCTGGAGGAGAAAATTTCCCGTTACTACGAGCTGTTGCAGCCGGCCAGCTCATAGCACGGCGCCGCCGTGCCCGGCCTGTGAGTCGACCCGGTCGCCGGTCGTAGGCCGCCACAGTAGGCCGCCGTTAGTCTACTGCAATTTTTTATAATACACGTTCATGCTCTCGAGGCCTTCGGAGATGAAGGTGTTCCTGAATAGCGTGCCGCTGAACCGGTAGCCGGCTTTCAGGAAGGTCGCATTCATCCCCTTGGAGCGCATTCTGGCGATAGTGTAGGCGGTTTTGATCCCCCGTTCGATCATTGCGGCGTCCATCTGGTTGAGCAGCAATAGCCCTAAACCCAGGCCGCGGTAATCGGGCGAGACGGCAAAATCGGTCATTTCGACGTTACCGTGTGCAACATCCTTCTCAGCCGATGAGAGGGCGACCAGGTTCTCACCCTCCCAGATGCCGAAATATTCGATGTTGTCATCCATAGTCGACCGCAGATAATCAGGTTCATGAATAGGAAAGGGGTAACGCTCGAAGACCTCGCTGTAGAGGGCGGCCATCTTGACCGCATCTTCGGCGGTACAGTCTCGCGCGTGCAGCGATTCGGGCAGCGGGCGCGAGCCCTCCCGGCCGACTGTGCCCATCATCGCGCAGAGGGCATCAAAATGGCCCGGTTCCACCTTCCTCCGTTCAGGATCGTAGTAGCGGCTTAAAAAGACTCCGTCCAGCTCTCCCTTGTAGAGCCCCGGCACGAATGCCTCGATGTTCCAGCCGGCCGCCAGAAAGCAGCTGGCTTTGGAGTTGGGTACTTTGGCGAAGGCTTTGGTATAGCCGTTGTGGATACACAACTCGTGTAAATGCTTCACCACATTCACCGGATCGGCATTTCCGAGTTTCATCAGATATGTGCGCTTATTATTGGGTCCGTGCTGAATCAGAGCCCCTTGGTGCTCCTCAATCTTGTCCCATTCCATCAGCCGCCCCTTCGCGTCGTTCCATTCGTTCATTGTTTTCAGGAGTCAGAGAGTAGGTTTCGTCCCAGTCGGACAGCAGTTTCCATATACCTACCGAATTATACTCATTTGCATCGTCGAACTTCAGTTGCAGGGTACACTCATCGCATTTCCCGTCGCAGCCCGGATCATCGTAGTTCTTGGGCTCCTGATAGGTGGTAATGACTCCTTCGAAGTTGCGCAGAATCACCTTGTGCGGCGACCACGAGAGCAGATAATTCGGCATAACCGGAATCTTACCGCCTCCACCGGGGGCATCTATCACGTAGGTCGGCACAGAAAAACCGCTGGTGTGGCCGATCAGGCTCTCCATTATTTCAATCCCCTTGCCCACCGGAGTTCTGAAATGGCTGAGCCCCTCGGAGAGATCGCACTGATACAAATAGTAGGGGCGAACCCGGTTGTATACCAGTTTCTGCACCAAACTCTTCATCAGGCGCGGACAATCGTTCACTCCCGCCAGCAACACACTCTGATTGCCCAACGGGATTCCCGCATCGGCCAGCTTGGCCAGGGCTTTGCGCGAACTGCTTGTCAGCTCACGAGGATGGTTGAAGTGGGTGTTTATCCACACCGGATGATGCTTTCTGAGCACCGCCACCAGTTCATCAGAAATGCGATAGGGGAGCACCACCGGCATCCGCGAGCCGATTCGAATTACCTCTACATGCTCGATCTTCCGCAGCTCGGTTAAGATCCAGTCCAGATACTCGTCGCTGAGCATGAAGGGGTCTCCACCGGAGAGCAGCACATCCCGTACTTTGGAAGTTGTCCGGATGTAGTCCAGCCCCTGCTGCACCTGGTCTTTGGCCGGAATAAAGTCGACATCACCGACCTTGCGCTTACGGGTACAGTGGCGGCAGTACATTGAGCAGACATTACTCACATGGAACAGAACCCGATCGGGATAGCGGTGGGTAATTCCGGGCACCGGGCTGTCCTTGTCCTCGGACAGAGGATCGGCCTGCTCCCACTCCTGTACGATCAACTCGCGGGGATCGGCAAATGACTGTAAAAATATCGGGTCGTTCTTATAATCGTTGGTTTCGATCAGACTGAGATAGTAGGGTGTAATACTGAGCGGGAATTTCTCGATTGTCTGCTCCAGAACTTTACGCTCCTCGGCCTCAAAGCGAATGCCCGTCAGGGTTTCGAATGTAGATATCTTCTGAATCGAATTGCGCAACTGCCATTGCCAGTCCTGCCAGTTCGTTAAATTCGCTTCGGAGTCGATTTTCTTGGTGAGTTCGTTGTGTCTTGAACGGTAATTTTCCATATGGCTATCATACACCGAAATATATATTCATGTCAATTAGTTAGAATTGTAATTATTTTCATACTTAACATCACCTCAACCATACACTAAGCATATATTATATATTATATTGTAAGCAATTAAAAAGTTTTGCATTTAATTACACTTGTAAAATAATTCAACAATAGAGGCCTCTTTTCTTACCGCAAAATCCTGAATATACTTGTAGCAAGTCTATACAAAAGGAAAGTGATGAATCGTGGAATATTCCAATTTTAGAGAACTTATAGATGATGTATGCGATCGTTACCCCCAGAACATTGCCTTCAGAATGCGCCGCGGGAATGGGGCCTTCGATGAGCTCGAGTTTGCAGAAGTGAAGAAGCGGGTGCATCGCTATGCGGCCGCTCTGACCGCATTGGGTATGCACAAGGGTGACCGGCTCGGCCTGATTTCCGAGAACAGAATAGAGTGGACCCTCACCTACCTCAGCGCCGTATATAACGGAATAGTAGTGGTTCCTTTCGATATTCACACCTCTCAGCAGGGGCTGGCTGTGTATGCCGAGTTCGCCGATCTGAAGGGAATCGCATTCTCGGAAAAATACTCGCAACAGGCGCGGGAGATGAGCGGGACCGCACCCGACTGCAGCCTGCAAATTCACTTTGACCGCGAATCTTTCGAGGCTCAGGAAAAAACCTCCGGGAGCTCTGCTCACTTTCTTGCGGACATGCTTTCCACGGAGCCAGCTGCCGCGGCCGATGAACTGCCGCCGCTCGAAAGACAGGACCCGGCGGCCATCATTTTTACCTCCGGCACTACCGGCAATCCGAAGGGGGTTACTCTGAGCCATTACGGGATCATTGCCAATTCGAACGCCTCAAAAGCCAGCCTGCCGATCGACGAGCATGATAACTTCGTGGCCGTTCTGCCATTTCACCACACCTATCCGACCACCTGCAGTTTCGTCTCGCCCTTCTCGGTCGGCGGTGCGGTCACCATCGTAGAGAAAATAATCGGGCAGAAGATCATTGCCGATATCCGTGACAGCCGCGGCAGCATTATCATCGGAGTTCCGCTGCTCTTCGATAAACTCAAAAAGGGAATCGGCGGCAAGCTCGAGCAGCTGCCGCCGGTAAAACGGAATCTGATCAGACTGATGCGCAGCATTTCGCGAATGGGCTTAAAGCTCGGTCTTCCCCTCGGCCGGGGGCTCTTCAAGGGGCTGCGCGAAAAGGCGGGCCTGAACTCTCTGCGGCTGCTGGTCTCCGGCGGCGGACCGCTGGCGCACACAACCGCCCTGTTCTTCGAGGAACTTGGTTTCAAGATTGTTCAAGGCTATGGGATGAGCGAGAATGGTCCGCTCATCACTACCAACACCGAGAAGCGCTGTGATAACCGCAGTGCCGGGCTGCCGGTCGTGAACACGGACATCCGCATCGCCGATAAGGATAACGCCGGTATTGGCGAGATCCAGGTCACCTCCCCCTCCCTGATGCTCGGCTATTTCCGTAATCCTGAGGCTACAAAAGCGGCCTTCACCGCAGACGGATACCTGAAAACCGGGGATCTGGGATACTTCGATCGGCGCGGCTTTCTATTTATCAACGGACGCAGTAAAAACATGATTGTCACCTCCGGCGGGAAGAATGTCTTTCCTGAGGAAATCGAAGTACTCTTCCCGGAGGGCGGGCCTATTGCAGAGGTCCTGATTATGGGACAGGAGCTGAAAAACAGCCGCGGCGAGAGGGTCATTGCCGTCTGTGTCCCGGACTACGAGGGGTTGAAAGAGGTCAACGGTGGCAGGCTCCCGACGGCTACGGAAATAGAGCAGATGATCAAAACGGAAATCGCCAAAGTAAACCGCCGGCTCGAGAGTCATCAGAAGATTGAGCGAACCTACATCCGCTCCGAACCGTTTGAGAAAACCGCCAGCGACAAAATCAAACGCTTTCTCTACAAACAGTATGCACAGCCGGAGGAGTAGCTACTCCTCCAGCTCCGCCAGGGCCGTCGATCCGCCGTAGCGCTTCATCAACATAAACAGAAGCACCAGGATCAGCATGTTTATCACCGAAGTCGCGGCAAAGACGCTCCACTGCGGCGAGCCCGATGCGATGCTGCCGACAAAGGTATAAATTTTCACCCCGATGGTGTACTTCCAGTCATCTCGAATGAACAACAGTGCCGGAAGAAAGCCGTTCCAGGCGCCGAGAAAGGCCACAATCATAGTAGCGAACAGAACCGGCCGACTCAGCGGCATCAGCACTTTCCGAAGATAATAGATGGAGCCGGCACCCTCCAGGAGCGCCGCCTCGCGCAGTGATGAGGGCAGATTCCGCAAAAAAGCGCTCATAGTAAACAGGCTGAACACAAAACTGTGCTCCAGGTAAATCAGAACCAGAGGGATATAGGTGTTGATCACACCCATCGAACGGAAAATAATGTACAGCGGTATCAAGGCGTGCATGCCGGAGACAGTCCCCAACAGCTGTACCGTTGCCAGGATGAGCGCTCCCGTCCGCCCCCGTCCGCGGGCAATTACCCATGCAGCCGGGAACGCGATAAAAGGCAGCAGCAGAGCAGTTGAAAGGGCGACCAGAAAACTGTTGTAGAAATACCTATGGATCTGCTCGGGCCCGAAAGCCAGGTGGTAGGCCCGCAGCCCGGGAGTCGGCGGCAGCAGGGAATCGAAGGTAACCGCATCCAAACCGGAGAAACTGAGCCACAGAAGAGCCAGCACCATGCTTACCGCAGCAGCTATCATAGCGGCCGGAAGTAATAACTGGCTGCCCCGCCAGGCTGCCTTGAAAACCGCCGACTTTAAAGTCAATGGCTGCCGGCTGCCGATACGGCCGATCCTGCTGCCGGCAGTACCATCGCGCCGGAATATGAGCCACACCGCCAGGCTCACGGCCAGGGCCGGCTGGAGCCCCTCCGGAAATCCCCGAAAAAACAACAATGCCCCCATGGCCAGAGTGTGCAGTCCGAGCAAGCAGGATAAACTGCCTGGCCGCCACAGAACCAAGAGGTAGAGCGCTGCCAGCGGCAGGGCTAAGAGACCGCCTGTCAGCAGCTGAACCACTACCGGCAGTCCGAGCAGCAGCCGTTTCGCAGAACGCGAATTGTGGGACCGCCCAATCAGATAGATAAGAGTGGCGGTTATCACTACTAACGACAGCAATACTGAAAATGCCGAAGACACACCGTAATCTGTAGAGGCGGTAAACAGGTCGTAGAGAAATATGCTGAGGGTAGTCGTGGCCCCGATAATGTAGCGCTCGGTAATTCCCTGCAGAAGCGGGGGACCGCCAGCGGTCATCAGAAACACCACATTAAACTCTTTCAGTGCTTTTACAAAGTTAATCAGCACCACCGACAGCAGGATCTCCCGCAGCTGTGGAAAACAGATGCTAAAGGCAATTGTGCTGTCGTCCGCCCCGTCAAGGGCAGCCGCCTCCACCATCCGACGTCCGATTTTTTTGAATCCGCTGTAGAGGATAAAAACAGTAGCCGGCAGGGTCAGCCAGACACTCACGACCAGGGGAAACAGAAATCCCCACAGCGGCTGCAGCAGGAGATTGAACGGCTCCCCGTCTCCATGAATGAGCGCCCGCCACACCGGCACCGCAATGTAGACCGGCACACCCCAGGGAACCAGCACTGCCACATGCAGCAACCGCCCCCGTTTTCCGCGCCGCCACAAGCGGTAGGCTATCAGAAGACCGAAAGAGACCGTAAGAGCGGTTTGCAGTACAGCCCACAGCACGGTGATATTGAGGCTGTAGGAGAAAGCTTTGTCCTCGAGGATGTAACGGTAGTTATTCAGTCCCGCCGGTAAGATCCGCCCGAAATAGTCGTGCAGGAAGGAGCCCCGCAGCGCCGCGAGGAAGGGCGCCACCCCGACCAGAGCCGCCACCGCCAATAAGGGCAGCAGCAGCCCTGCACGCGAGCCGGTACTGAGACCTGGTTTACGTGGTTTCAACACCAACGGCCTCAGTCAAACAGAAGCTGGATCTCCGTAATATTGCGTACGGCCTTTATCCCTTCGGGAACCCGATCTGCATCCCGGTCCCACACCAAAATCATCGGCCATTCACGCTCGGGTAGGGTTTCACCTTCCTTCTGAGTGGCAATAATAACCTCGTCGTTCTTGTCCAGCTGGCGGGAATCCAATGTGACGGAATAGCCGTCCGAGGCCACAATCTTCACAGCATACCCGCTTTGCGCCACGTCTTGCTTATAAGAGAGGATCTCCTTATCGGTTTGACGATGCGGGGCATGCTCGGCATCGTCACCGAAGGCCAGCAGCATCCACAACGGGATTCCGGTATAATTCTCCACCTGCCCGCTCTTGCGGTCGTAGTAAGCGACTGTCTTTTCATGGCAGCTCACACCCGACTGGATGGTCTGGCGGTCGAGGACATTCTCCATCCGGCCGCGGATCAACAGCTCGTACTCCTTGTACTCTTCGCCGCTCACTATCACTTTTTTGATCATCCTGGCCGAGCTGTGGCCGTCAATGTTCGGCTGTGACGGGCCGACTTTCAATGAACGGATGTAACCGGGATCCAGCGGAAGATATTCGCCGTCGCTCTTGAATGCCAGGATCCAGGTGCCGTCGCTTTCATCCATCAAATCTCCACCGCTGTAGCTCATAGAGTACCCGTCCATCGCAACCACCTTTACGCTAGTTTCCGCGGAAAGATCTACATAGCTGCGCAGAAAATCGGCAAATTTGACTCCGCCATACTCATGAGTATGGGTTGTTCCGGCGCTGGTGGTGTAACTGCCGGTGCCCTCCATGTAGTAAGGCGTAGCTTCAAGTTCCTCGCGGGTAAAGGCGGTAATGTCGCCGTTAATCTCTAACTCGAGCTCGAAGGTTTTCTGAACCGCGGACTCACCTAATGCGAGCTCGACCTTGGCGAGGTCTTTGAGCTGCAGTTTGCTCGAAACATCGCCTACAATGCGAGGGGGTATCATTTCACCGTTCACCTGGTCGGCCAGATACAGCGCATCCGCCGCCACATCCTTGGTAGAAAAGGTAACCGCATATCCATCGGAGGCTGTCAGGGTGATATCGTAGCCGGCCTGCCAGGCTTCTTCATCAAACAGCCATGGGTGCCTGGAATCTTCACCATCAACCATTGCCACCAGATACCAGAACGGCATTGCCATGAAATCGTTCATTTCACGGTAATGCGAGCTGTGCTCTTTCGCCTCGGCAAAACCCTGCGCCGAAACCGAATCGCTGCGCACACCACTCAGTTCGATCTTCCAATCCGCCCCGGCCGTTTTTTCTTCGGTGCTTTCATCGGCCGGCTT
>CAZRWN010000065.1:0-14917 GCA_964603735.1 uncultured Sediminispirochaeta sp.
CAAAAAATCCGGCGGAAAAACCTGCGTACCAGTCGTCTTACTAAAGAATTGCTAATTATTTCTGTGTATGATGCAGGCTTTCCTTTCTATGGCATTTAGGTGTATTCTAATCGGATATGAAGCGCTTTCTTTACCGACAACATGGTCGCCATTCTCTCGAACTAAAAATTCGCTACCTCATTCACAGCAGGCACAAGCAGCGCAAAAACTATTTCAATATCAGGCTTTACCTGTTTTTTCCATATTCCTTCAATATCAACCCGAAGAGTTATCCCAAAGAGCATTTTTACGAAGACCAGAAGCTCTACCTGCGTTTTAACACCCCTGTGTTTTCTCTGCATGAGCTTATCTCGGAGGAGAAATCTCCGTTTGTCCGGGTTCGTTCGATGCTTACCCATGTCGACGGCCGGTCTGAGGAGTTGAATATCGGAGATTATGTATATGAAACCAAACTCTGCGGAAGTGTTTTCAAGTCCGTACTGCGGGATTCCTATTATAGAGCCCGCAAAAAGGTGAAACGGGAGCAGCCGGAGGAGTGGCGTGACGAAATCTCCGCGATGATCGACGCTTTGGTCGAAGTGGCCGGCCATTTTCACGATTCCGCCTGCCGCGTCGAGGAGTTCTCCGAGAAGGTTCGTTATCACACAATCCTGATAGATGAATATATTTCACTCGAGCTGGAAAAGTACATGCTTTGGCTGCTGGATCTTATGTATACATATCGCAGTGGTTCGGCCATAGTGCGGCAGCTGGAAAAGGTTGTCAGCACGGAGATGGAGTACCGGCGCCGCTCCGGATATGCATCCGTGAGCGATAGCAGTGAAAATCCGGATGATTATGAGGAATATGCCTACCGCGCCAAAATACTGAAACGGTACAGCAGCGAGGTTCTGTTTTTTAATGTACGGCGCAAACAGCAGGGAAAGCGGGTGGAGCATGTGCTGTATGCGGTAGCCGCCGGAATCGCGATGTTTATTGCAACGACTATAGCTTTTATGGGTCAGACCTGGTTTGGCAACTTGAGTACCTCTCTGTTCATTCTCCTGGTAGTCAGCTACATGCTCAAGGACCGAATCAAAGACATTTTCAGAGATCTGTTCAGCCGGTCAATCGGGTCTTTCTTCTATAACCGCGGGGTGAAGGTGTATGACCCACGGACCAGACGGAAAATGGCCTATGTAAAAGAGAGAGTTGCATTCAGTGATTTTGCCCGACTGCCGAAAGAAATTCAGAAAATCCGCAGCCGCAGCTCTTTTGAGAAATTTTTAGCTACTACTGCCTCCGAGACGATTCTGGTGTACGAAAAAAATGTACAGCTCAATGCGAGGGCCATCAAAAGATTGCATTCGAGAATCAAAGGAGTGGCCGACATAAACATTATCAGCCTCAAAAGGCTGCTGCGGTACCTTAAAGTCCAGCGCAGGGAGATACCTATAGTCTCATCAGGCCGCGTGCAAAAGCTTATACCTGTCAAACGGATATATCATCTCAACGTAATTGCGTGGTACCAGGGGGATGACGCCGCGTTCATCGACCGAATCCGGCTGATAGTGGACGGAAAGGGGATTAAAAGAATTGAGAAGGTTGATTCTTTAAATGCTGGTTGATTTGGAGGACTCTATCCTGCCATCCAGCCGCCGTCCACCATTAGGTTGACACCGGCAATATAGGTTGCCTCCTCACTGGCCAGAAAAAGCGCTGCATTGGCAATATCCTCGGGTTTTCCTAAACGCGGCATGGGTGTTCGGTTTTTTGAGTAGTCCAACGGATCGGCGGCAGAGACAGGTTTTCCCGTCAGGACCCGTCCCGGAGCGACAGCGTTGCAGATGATGTAATCTTTGGCATAGTCTACAGCAATTTGTCGAGTCATATACACAACCGCACCTTTGCCTACTCCGTAGGCAAAATTGTTAGGCGCACAGATCATTCCGTGCTGTGATGAGATATTTATTATACGACCGCGGGCTTCTCCGCGAATTTCCTGTGTGAGCATCTGTTGGATAGCGCGTTTGCAGCCGAAAAAAACACCTTTGGTGTTGATGGCCATTACCCGGTCGAACTCCTCTTCACTTGTTTCGAGAAGAGGTTTGTCCACTCCAATCGCCGCATTATTTACCATCACATCCACGGAACCGAACATCTCAACGGCTTTGCTGATCAAGGCATCCATGTCATCCCAACTCGAAACATCCGTTTTTAAAAATTCGGCGGTACCGCCCCGCGATTGTATGAGATCGGCGGTCGGCGCTCCGCCTTCCTTCACTTCATTGGTGATATCGGCCACCATTACCTTAGCACCCTCTTCTGCAAACTTAAGAGCAATTGCGCGGCCTATCCCCGAAGCGGCCCCGGTTACCAATGCTGTTTTTCCACAAAGTCTTTTCATCTGCATCCCATCCTCACCTTGCATATATTCCGCTTGACACGTCTACCTTTCAGGTTTTTAATAATATGGAACGATATTCCAGAGTGTGGACTCATGTCAATAGTAAATCGAGGTGGAAGTAATGAAAGCAGATGAATGCGGCATCGATCTAAAAAGTATATCGGACCAGTTCGAGAACACGGGAGTGCTGCTGTCCAATCCTGATAGTATCACATATGTTACCGGAATTGAATTTCCCTTTCCCGGTTCGTTCCCGGAACGGCCGGTAGCCTGCCTGATTCTAGACTCGGAGGCGGCAGCGATGATTTGTCCTTACGAGTGGTGTGACGCGCTGCGTATGCAGGGTTGGAGCGGCACACTGATAACCTACGGCGACGGAGAACGAGATCCGTTGAAAGTAGTTGCCGAGGCAATCGGCGAACTCTGTTCTTCTTCTTCGCGCTCAGTCGATACGATTAGCTATGAAGCGGAGTCGATATCTTATGAACTCTTTTCACAGCTGCAGGTACTCTGTCCGGAAATACACTGGACTGCGGCGGACAAAAAAATGCACTCGCTGCGGATGGAAAAAAACGAATCTCAGATTACCCTACTACGAGATGCGGCCGAACAGCTCGAGTTCGGACTTATCGGAGCTATTCAGCATCTCGAAGGCAGTCTGGAAGAAAACGGATACACCCTGTCCGAGTTTTGCGAGCGGATCAGGGTGCACGTATATGAAACCGGCGGCACGGCCAGCGGCCTATCAGCAGCTGCCGCCGGCAGCGGACTTCAGCAGTGGTACGATAAGCCGTCTGGCAAATTCACAGCCGGTGAACTGGTTCGTCTGGAGGCCACTTCGCGGTATTACGGCTACTGGGCCAATACTGCCAGAATGATAGTAATCGGCGAAGCCAATCAGCTGCAGCAGCGGGCGTATCAGGAGAATCTGCTGCTCAAACAGACTGCTGTGTCTATGCTCAATCCGGGGGTCAAATCCGCTATCATTCACAAAGAGCTGGTCGATTTGGCTGCTGAAAAGGGGATAGACTTTTGCAGTGATTTCGGGGCCGGACACGGCATTGGAACGAGTGAAAGGGAGGCTCCGTTTTTGGATGGGTACGATCAGACGGTGCTGTCGGCGGGTATGTGTATCGTAGTTGCAGTGTATACCGAAGGTCCACGGAAGGAACTGCTGTGTAGTAAGGATACCTATTACTTGAGTGAAAAGGGTCCGGTCTGTTTGAGCAGTTATCATAACTGGGACGGACTCTACGAGATCACCGGTTTTCGCTCGGCACATTAAGTAACCGCATAACTGAACAAAGAGGATAGAAGCATGAATAGAAATGAAGTGATTGAGAAAGTAAAAACTGAACTGGAAAAAAGCCGTTTTGAAAGGGTTCTCCTGTTCGGTGTTGATAATATCAGATACATTGCCGGAGTCTCTCTGCCGCCCCTTGGCAACCTCATTACCGAGCCGGTGGCGGTGCTTGTTCAACGCAACGCAGCCCCGATTTTGTGTGCCCCGGCCTGGCTGAAAACGACCCTGCGCAATTTGGGTTCGATTTCAAACGTGCAGGTGTATACAGCTTCCGGAGAAGATGGAGTAGCTGCTTTTTGCAGCACCCTGCTCTCCGTACTGAAAAAAGCCGGTGCGGAGAAATCGGAAATCGGTATTACCGAACGGAGAGTAAGTCCGGCGCTGGTTTCACAACTGCGCGGAGTACTGCCCGGAGCAGCTTTTACAGCCTGTGATCAGTGGATTGCTGAAATGCGGATGGTGAAAACGGAGTATGAGCAGTGCCAGCTGATCGAGGCAGCCCGCAAAACCGATCACGGTATCTGTGGAGCAGCCCACCATGTGATGGTGTATGCGGCCCGTCCGGAAAAGGGACTGTCAGAGATTATACGGGTGCATTGCATCGAGCGCGGACTCGACATGGTCGGATATGAATCGTTGTCCATCGGCGCTTCGGGGGAACACGCCGTCACTCCTTGGCCGGAAGCACCGTACTATGGAGTCGGTCTGGGGAAATATCTGCAGGAAAACGAGTTGGTACGGATGGAAATACGGGCGAGCTACAACGGGTACTGGTCGGATGCTGCCCGAATGCTGACAATGGGTAATCCCAGCGCTGATCAGAGCCATGCGTATGAGCAAGTGGTGGCAATTAGAGAAAAAGCAGTGGGACTGATCAAGCCGGGGGCAGTTTGCAGTGAGATTGCCGAGGAGCTGAGCAGCTTCTGTAAATCAGAATCCATTCCGGTTCGAAGCGAGCACGGTTTTGCCCATGGAGTCGGTGTTATACCGATAGAAGCGCCGTTTATCGACGGTTCTGACACAACCGAACTTAGATCCGGAATGGTATTGGTAATAAACCCGACGGTTGCAGGCTCCTCAGGCGCTCTGGTCCGTTCCTATGATACGGTGGTGGTCGAGGATGAAGGCTGCCGGATAGTCGGCTGGTACAAGAACTGGAACAGTCCGTACAAGGCGGTAGCCTCCTATCAGCATGGCGGCGGTTGATCTCGTGGTACACAAACAGCCGTACCAGTCCGCGCGTTTTTTTTGACTTTTATTTGACGGCGCACCCGCTTCATGGTACAGTATTAATGAAACAGCATCCCGTGATGCGGAATTATAAAAAGGCGGCAAAATATTATGGAGAAAGTATTACCCGAGGAGAAGGAGAAATCATCAGTACGTGCTTTGGATAAGGCGATCAATGCTTTGGAACTAATTGCTACTCTTGACGGCGACATAGATCTTTCAGCTTTATCTAAGATGACTGAGATTCCCAAAAGCACGATGTTGCGACTATTGAACACGTTGAGTTCACACAATCTCATTTATCAGGATGAAAAGACGAAGCGATTCAGACTGGGAATGCAGTTGATTGCACTGGGAAGAGCAGCCGAACGCTCTTTTAACTTGGTGCAGCATATGCACCCGTTTCTCGTTGAATTATCGGAGAAAATCGGCGAAACAGCTTCCCTGATGGTTCTAGAAGGGAACTGTTCGGTATACATCGATCAGGTAGTAAGTACACGACTTATTCGCGGGCAGCCCCAGATAGGCAAGAGCATCGAGCTACACTGCAGTTCCGGCGGCAAGGTGCTGCTGAGCGCAATGAATGATACCAAAATTGCAAGTATGCTGGCTGGCAAGGTGCTGAAGCCGCGGACTGAGAAAACAATTATCGAGCCTGAGGAGCTGAAGCGCGAAATCTCAAAAATCCGTGAACTAGGTTACGCGGTTGACGATGAGGAGGCCGAAATCGGGGGACGCTGCGTGGCGGTTCCTTTATGGGACAGAAACGGTAATACGATTGCGGCTATCTCGGTCATGGGACCCACCACAAGAATTCGTCAGAAGGATTTTCCGAAAATTGCCTCCCAGGTGAAAGAGTTTGTACTGCAGGCTTCGAAATCGCTTGGATATCGATGCGATTCTGAGATGATACATAAAAACTAGACAAGGAGTAACAGAACATGAGTGAAGACTTCCCTTTTTCCTCTTCTCTAAAAGCCGGAAAGTACATTTTTGTGTCCGGTAAGATCGGAGTCGACCCTGACAACGGCAAGATTCAGTTGGGTGACATAAATGCCCAAACTGATCAAACTATAAAAAATCTCGAAAAAGAACTAAAAACCTATGGATTAGATTTGAATTCTGTTGTAAAAACAACTGTTTTCCTAACGGATATGCGGAATTTTGATGCAATGAATGCAGCCTACAGAGACAAATTCACCAACAGGTTACCGGCTCGCTCTTGCGTGAGTGTCAGCGCGCTTCCGCATGTAGATGCACTCGTGGAAATTGAACTGATAGCGTATATGGAGGAATAGAAGTGTATAGATTCTACTACCTGGACGCCTTTACTAGCAAGCGCTTCGAAGGAAACCCTTGTGCGGTATTTCCTGAAGCCGACGGACTGAGCGAGCAGGAAATGCAGAACCTGGCCAAAGAGACAAATTTACCGGAGACCGCCTTTGTAATGACATCCGAAACGGCAGATTTCAAGGTGCGTTATTTTACTCCCCGCAATGAAATCCCGTTTGCAGGACATCCGACAATCGCAACTGCCTTTTTACTGGCCGAACAGGGGATGATCAAGCTGAATGGCAAAAAAACCGTAGTGCAGTTCGAGTTCAACATTGGCGTGCTTCCTGTAGAAGTGGAGGCTCGAGAGAACGGCACAATCGAGCAGGTGGGAATGCAGCAGCAAAAACCGGTCTTTGGAGAGACTGTGAAGCTTGCCGAGTTTGCCCCGCTGCTGGGCTTGAAAAGTGAGGATTTCGTATCAGAAGCACCGATTCAGGTTGTGAATACAGGGGTTGCATTCTTGATGGTGCCGCTCAAATCGGTGGAACTGGTGAAAAAGGCTGAAATGAACCGCCCGAAAGTCAGAACACTGTTGCAGGGGCTCGGCTTGAATGCCATGTTTGTGTGTACGCCCAACGGATTTACCGTAGAGGGCGATACATTTTCTCGTCTCATGGATCCTGACAATGCCGGGGAGGATCCTTACACCGGATCGGCCACTGGTTGTATGGGATCGTTCTTTTACCACCACGCTGTCATATCCAGTCCTAAGATGGTGTGTCAGCAGGGACATCTGCTCGGAAGACCGGGCCAGGGAATAATCCAACTGGAAGGCGAGCCGAAGAATATCACCAAAGTAAAGCTGTACGGCAAGGCGGTAGCCTCCCTGCAGGGAACCTACGGCGATTAACATCAATATTTGAACCAAGGAGCGTTAGATGAGTAAAAACCCATGGGAAATGCCGGCTAAGACGCCGGAAGATTATTTTTGTGTCAAAGGCGGACGCGGAAGAGAGTTTTTAGTACGACTGCCAGACGGCGCGGATCCACTCAAAGCTATTGCGAAGTTCGCCTCCGATAAGGGCATTCGTTTTGGAAAGGTGCATGCGGCCTGGATGGGCGCTTTCCGCCCCGCTAAATATCTGGTATGGGCACCGGATACCAAGAATCCGGAGAACTGGCACAATGAAGAGATTGCAACTGTGGAAAATCTTTCAATGCTGCTCTCCTGTGCGGGTATGATCGGTGTGAAGCAGAACTACCAGGGAGAAGAAGAGTCTTTTGTCGCACTGCACTTTGTGTCCGGTGGGGCTTGGGATTGCGCACCTTTCGGCGGGCATCTTTTCGAAGGCACTAAGATTGCAGGCGTTATGGCCTTCTACGTAACCGAGATCACTGAGATCGATGTGATTCCGCCGACTGTAGAGGATGCCGACGGTTTCCCTGAAAACTGGTACAAGGAGATATAGTTCTGGGACAGCGTCCTTCACAGTGGAATAGATCAGAAGAACGTATAAAAACCGTATTGTGGAATGCTGTTCAAAAAAAAAGTGAAATTAATATGGTGTTTTTTGAAAAAGTACTTTATAATAAATTACAACCTTAGGAAAGGTTGAAACCAAACCAAAAGGAAGGTGTTATGAAAAAGAGAGGTATTTTACTGCTAGTACTATTAGTAGTGCTCTCGCTCACCGTTTATGCCGGTGGACAACAAGAAGGCGCTGACGGCGGTGCAGAAACCCTGACCGTGGGTGTAAACAGCGAGAACCCCCCGTGGGTATTCGCCGATGACGGTACAATGACCGGTTTCGAAGTAGACATTCTCGAAGAGTTCGCAAAGCGTGCCGGTTATAAAATTGAATACAAGGGTGCTCCCTTTTCAACAGTACTTACCGGTGTTCAGTCCGGCCAGTGGGATATCGCCATGTCCTCTATCTGGATCAAACCGGAACGAGCCGAGGTAATGGATTTTGCCGACCCGTACTATGACTCCGGTATTGGTATGATGACCCGCGAAGACGGACTCAGCGATTTCGAAGACATGGAAGGCAAGACTTTCGGTTCTGATACCGGATCGATGAACGAGGCCTGGCTGATCGAAGCTCAGGACAAATACGGACCTTACGAAATCAAGAGCTATGACTACTGGGTAGATGCAGCACTCGACCTTGAAGCCGGTCGAATCGACGGTGTAGTAGTTGATGATCCAATTGCTCTGTATTATATAAAAAGACACCCGGACTCAGGCCTCAAGATGGAAATGTACATTCCCGATTTCAAAGCCGGACAGGCACTAGCTTTCAAAAAGGGCTCTCCCCTTCGTGATGAGTTCAACAAAATTCAGAACGACATGAAAGATGACGGAACCATGGCTGAAATCCACAAGAAATGGTTCGGAATTGAGCCTCCGCCTGACAGCTCAACAATCAACAAGATTGGTCCGTACATGCCGAATGAAAAGCCTCCTATTAACTAAGTTGTAAACGGAGCTTTCGTATCTACACATGTGCCCGACAGGTTAGCTTGTCGGGCACATATATAAAATGAGGTGAATTGGAACGGTTATGAATTCTACAACTAATGTGAACGGTAGTCAAAAACATAGGTTTGTGCGCGAACACCCCCTTTGGTTCCAAGTTATACGCCGAAAATGGTTTGTCGCTGCAACATTTCTTTTGTTGTCTGTTTATGCTGTGTTGCTTCCGGGGCGTGAAACGGTAGCTCCGACTGTAATGTATGCCAGTATTATCGGCTTTTTAATTCTTGTATTGGCTTGGAGTGCAAATATTCTCGCGGACAAAGAAAAATCGGAAGCATTGAAAATGGCAGTATCGCTGCTTCTAATTGGGGTCCTCGGCTGGCTATTTTATAACTATTCAGGAGCCCAATGGGAGAAACTACTCGGTTTTTTCTTTAACTGGGAAAAAATGGCCGGGAGCTGGACTACACTATTCCGAGGATTAGGCGTGACTATGATGCTGGCTGGAATTTCAGCGGTCTTCACAGTGATAATCGGCTTGATTGTGGCGATTTTAAGGTCTTTTAGAAGCCCGACTCTGAATATATTTCTGAAGGCATACATAGACATCTTCAGGTCAATACCTATGATCGTAGTAATGGTTGTGATCTTTTTTGCACTGCCGTATGCCGGCATAAGTTTGGGCTCGATCATTACTACAATCGTGGCGCTTTCTCTCGGCTACGGTGCGTATGCTGCCGAGTCCTTCAGAGCGGGGCTCGAATCCGTACATACCGGACAAATCGAGGCGGCCCGCTCTCTGGGACTTAGTCGTTGGCAGACGATCAGAATGATCGTATTACCGCAGGCGATTCCGGTGGTAATACCGCCGTTAACGGGGAACCTGGTGGCGATGCTGAAAGAAACAGCGGTAGCCTCGGTAGTTGCCGCCCCCGAACTGCTGAAACGGGCCCGTGAATTGTATACAAGTAAGACAAACCCAACTCCGCTGATTGCTGCGGCGTTGATCTACCTCGTCGTGCTGGTTCCGCTGGTACGGCTAGTAAATATGCTTGAGAAGAGGGTTAAAATAAGATGAGCAAATCAGATGTAATGATTGAAACCGTAGATCTTCAAAAATATTTCAAAGATCTGCACGTACTTAAGGGAATAAATACTCAGGTGCGGCGTTCAGAAGTGGTTGCCGTGATGGGGCCATCGGGAAGCGGTAAGAGTACTTTTCTGCGTTGTCTCAACCGCATGGAAGAGCCGACCTCCGGACACATTTATGTAGAAGGAATTGATATCATGGCTCCTTATATCGATATCAACAAGGTAAGAACCGAGATCGGAATGGTTTTCCAGAACTTTAACCTGTTTCCGCACCTTACCGCCATTGAAAACATAAAGCTGGCACCGGTAAACGTACGCAAAATTTCTGACAAAGCGGCCACTGAACGTGGATTGCAGCTGCTGGAGAAGGTTGGACTGTCGGATAAGGCGTATGCATATCCCGAGCAGCTTTCCGGCGGACAGCAACAGCGTGTGGCGATAGCCCGTGCCTTAGCAATGCAGCCGCAGATTATGTTCTTTGACGAACCGACTTCGGCGCTCGACCCGGAGATGATAGGTGAAGTACTGGATGTTATGCGGGCTATGGCCAAAGAGGGTATGACCATGATTGTTGTCAGTCACGAAATGGGATTTATTCGAGAGGCAGCCGACAGAGTTCTGTTTATGGCCGATGGAGTAATTGTAGAAGAGGGAAGTCCCGATGAAATCTTCAAGAACTCTAAGCATCGCCGTACCCAGGACTTTCTGAGCAAGATTCTGTGATCAGTAGGAAGGTGGGATTAAAATGAAACAGGAAACGAACAGAGCGAAGACCCCCTCCAGGCTGCAGGATGTGAAGGATAGGGTCGGCAATATTCCGCTTATACGTAGATCAAAGTTTATTTGGAGTTACCTTGCCTTCCTGGTATTTTACGATCTGGTACTGCTGCCTGAAAAAGGAACCCCCGGACCGGTAGGCTTAGCGCTGGTATTCCTTTTTGTGGTACTGGTCTTAGTGTGGGCTGCAATGGTTTTTACTGATGAGTTAAAGTCCGACATTCTGAAAACGGCCATAGCTTTCGGAATACTGATAGTACTCGGATGGCTCTACTACCGCTATTCAACCGCCCGTTGGAGTGAGATGGTCCACCTCTTTTTCAATGTAGGAGTAATTCAGAAGGCCTGGCCGTATCTGGTAAAAGGCTTCTGGACTACTCTGCTGCTGGCCGTTTCCGCGGCCATTTTCAGTACCATCATAGGGCTGCTGTTGGCGGTGTTCAGGTCTTTTAACAACCCGGTGCTCAATTTCTTTATAATACTTTATATCGATGTGTTTCGAGCCATTCCGATCATCGTATTGATGATGGTTATTTATTATGCGTTCCCGTTTATGAACATGCGCTTTAATGCGATTACAGCGGGTATTATTGCCCTGGCACTGAACAGTTCCGCCTATGTTGCGGAGATATTCAGAGCCGGATTCCTGTCCATTAAAAAGGGGCAGATCGAAGCGGCCAGTGCTCTCGGGCTCAATCCGATGCAAACCATGCGACTGGTAATTCTCCCGCAGGCCTTCCAGGTTGTTATTCCCCCCTTGGTCGGGAACTATGTTGCCAGCTCAAAGGACACTGCCCTGGCATCTTCGATATCGATTATCGAGCTGCTTAAGGCTGGCGTGGCTCAGCAGTCACTATTGGCAAGCCCCTCGCCTTTGATCTTCGTAACCGTGTTGTACCTGGTTCTGTTTGTACCCCTGACCAAGTTCTCGGGAATGCTGGAACACAAGATGCAGGGCATGAAACGGCAGATAAACGTATAAGTCCTTTATTGAGATTTAACATACGGCCGCTCGGGATTCGTCCTGGGGCGGCCAATTTTATTTGGTGTGCAGATAATGAGGCCTCTTGCCGATCAGCCGGTAACCGCCCGCAGGTATTTCTCTTTGCTGATGTTTCGGCCGCTGAGTATGAAGACAGTCTTTTTCCCATCCAAATCGA
Organism: uncultured Sediminispirochaeta sp.; assembly: GCA_964603735.1. Taxonomy (GTDB): domain Bacteria; phylum Spirochaetota; class Spirochaetia; order DSM-16054; family Sediminispirochaetaceae; genus DSBN01. Next base: position 11,703 of record CAZRWN010000065.1, read on the forward strand.
GTTTACCCGAAAGTACGGCGGCCAACCCGACTACCGAAGATCCTTCGGCAATGATCTGCTCATGTTCCAGTAGAAGTTTCAACGCAGCGGCTATCTCCGCCTCTTCCACTGTGTGAATGGCGCTCACAAGCCGAGCGGCGATGGAAAAGGTGAGGGGCGTCAGGGTACCGAGCAGACCGTCGGCAAGCGATGGCTGAATTGTGATGCTTTCATGACAGCGGCCGTCACGGAACGAAAGATAGGCCCCGGGGGCCGCCGCCGCCTCTACCCCGAAGACCTCGACCTGAGGTGCGCCTGCTTTTACCGCGGTCGCTACTCCGGAAATCAGGCCGCCTCCGCCGACCGGAACTACCACCGCATCCAGGTCCGGAAGCTCTTCGAGCAGCTCCAGACCGATGGTACCCTGACCGGCAATAATTTCATTATCGCTGTGCGAGTGCACGTACTGTCCGCCACTGTTTTGCACATAGTCCTGTGCAATTCTGAAGGTTTCCGAAAAATCACCGCCTCGGGCGCGTACCTCGGCACCGTAGGAGCGGATGCGGTTTACCTTTGTTGAATCGGCATCTTCCGGCACAAAGACTACCGGTGCCGGGTAACCGATCCGTGTAGCAGCATAGGCCAAGGCGGTACCGTGGTTTCCGCTCGAACAGGTAACCAGGGGCAGGTTCAATCCCCCTTGTTTTATTAAAGCTATCTTATTACAGGCGCCCCGCACTTTGAAGCTGCCGGCTACCTGAAAGCACTCCGGTTTAAGATACACTTCGGCTCCGAGCCGAGAACTCAGGGAAGCGGAATAAATGATCGGGGTAGCGGCGATAAAGCCGGATATTCGTTTCCGTGCCCTCCAGATATCATTTGTTGTAATTGTTTTCATAATCAAGCTCCGGTTATATGAGTTTAGATAACATTTAACAAGTTTAGGAACAGCAAGCCCCCTCAAATTTGCTCCGCAATGGGAATAGCAGCATGCTGTTTGTTAAACTTGGGAAAACTTTTATTTGACACTGCAATAGTACTACTATACAATATTATAAAACATAATTTCGCAATGCGGAACATATGTTTTATGGAGAAATAAGTGCCGAAAGAATACCGCCTACTCATAAAAAATGCAACCGTGATTACTATGGACCGGCAGCGTCGTGTATTGCACGATGCGGTTCTTCTGATCCGAGATAACTACATAGATTTCGTAGACACGGTTCAGGAAGCGGCTGCCCGTCTGCAAAATTACAGCCCAGACAAGATTATCGACGCAAAGGGCAAAGTAGTCCTGCCCGGATTAATTGACACGCATGCCCATGCCGGCCACGGTTTAACAAAGACGCTTGGTGAGGGTGGTCAGCCGATGGGGCTGGAGTGGGACGAGTTTATGGAACGGATTTATTTCCGCGGCTCAACCCCCGATTTCTGGCGGGCCGAAGCACTTTTGAGCGGGCTCGAGAAGCTTAAGTTCGGAGTTACTACCGGAATGAGCATGCTCGGCTCGTACCCGCGCTATGACGACCAGGAGTGCTGGGCGGCGCATGTAGAGGGGATGGCCGAGATCGGTATCCGGGATATCCTCGGTATCGGTACTCCTAACCCTCCATTTCCGAAGATATTCCGTAAATGGCAAAACGCCGAGACGTACAGCGAGTATTCGCTGAGTCATGCCGACTCGTTCGAGAGAACGCGCCGGGCGGTGAGTCTGCATCGCAGTGCCAACGACGGATTGTCTATGTGTTATCCGACTCCTTCCGGGGTGGGGCGGCGCGACCCCCTTAGCGTAGAACAGCAAATTGCCCAGAACCGGGCAATGAGGGATATTGCCGAGGAATTCGATGTACCGATTCACTCACACTCTTACGGCGGCGACATCGAGTTCGCCTACCGCCATTTTCCCTTTGTGTTGGGGCCGTGGCTTTCGCTGGCCCACTGTACCGGCATCAGTGAAGAAGAGGTGAAGATTTTGGCCGCCACCGGTACTTCCGTGTGCAGCGGCCCGAGTACCGGCTCATACATAAAGGCCCGTTGCCCGGTGGTGGAACTGATCGATGCCGGCTGTATTGTCAGCCTGTGCACCGATGCCAGCGCACCCGATCGTACGTATGACTTGTTTGAAAAGCTGCGTATAGGCGCCCGCCTGCACCGTGTGCATTTTCACGATTCGGGTATCCTTCCGGCGGGAAAACTGCTGGAGATGGTAACTATAGATGCCGCCCGCGTTTTGCGGCTCGACGACCGCCTCGGATCGATCGAAGCCGGTAAGCTGGCCGATATGATACTCGTGGATATGCACAAACCGCATCTGTATCCGGTCTGGCACGAACCTCTGCGGATGGTGTATCAGGCATCGGGGCATGATGTTGATACGGTAATCGTAAATGGAAAAGTACTGATGGAACAGCGCAAAGTATTTGCGCTTGATGAAGATAAAATCCTCAGCCGGGCGGCCGACGAGGCCTGGCTGGCGTTGAAACGGCTCGGATTCGAAGGGGCCGCAGAACTCCCACGGAATCTATGGGGAACTACTCATTATTAATTCTTATATTGAAGGAGCTGCATATGCAACCACCGAAACTGCCAAACGGCAAAGCTGAAAAACTGATTACCTTTATCTATTATAAGGACCTGCAGAAGGGAATGGACTTCTATGGAAGGGTGCTTGGTTTTCCCCTCGAGATCGATCAGGGCTGGAGTAAAATCTACCGCATTTCAGAAGCCGGTTACGTAGGCGTAGTCGACGAAACTCGGGGTATGCACAAATGGCATGAAACCAAGACCCTGCAGATCTGCATCCGGGTTCCCGATGCTGATGCGTGGTACGAGTACTGCAAGAGCATTGAAGTAGAGAATCTCTCCCGGATGTTCCAGAGCGATGAGCTGAAAATCAAAGCCTTCGTCTTCGATGATCCGGAAGGGTATCAGGTCGAGATTCAGGAATCGATTGAAAAGTAAGGGAATGTGATGGAAGTAGTGTGGAGTTGCCCGAATGAGGTCTTGCCGGGTGCCGATACAACTGTTATCGGCTGTTATCAGGAGCCTTTCGGCCTCGAAGAGACCCTTTCCAGTGAAAAACCGGTCGAACTTGCTCAGCTTGCTGAAAGCATTCTACCAGCAGACTGGTTCAAGGGTGAGGCGGGGGAGACCGAAAGTGCTGCTTTTGCGGGTCAACGGCGAATTATCCTGGTCGGACTCGGAAAGCTGAATGAATTGGATTCGGCGGCGCT
>CAZRWN010000066.1:0-14686 GCA_964603735.1 uncultured Sediminispirochaeta sp.
CTCCTTATTTCTTCTTCATCAATTTTTGCGCCCGCCCAACTATGTGGGTGGCCGAGAGTCCGTATTTATCCAGGAGCTTGTAGTAGTCTCCGCTCTCGGCAAAGGTGTCCTCCAGCCCCATATGGTCGAAGGGAAGCGGATACTCGCGCAGGCAGTAGGCGGCCAGCTCGTAGCCCAGGCCGTTACGCTTCTGATGGTCTTCGGGCACCAGCAGCCGGCCGGTTTTTTCTATCGATTTTCGCACGGCGCTGTAGTCGACCGGCTTTACAGAGTAAAGATCCAGCACCTCCGCCTCTATTCCGCCGGCCGCCAGGGTTTCCGCGGCCTCCAGGGCCTGAAAGAGCATGTCGCCGTAGGTGGCGATGGTAATGTCGCCGCCCTCCCGCACGAGTTTGCTGCCGCCCATGCTAAACTCTTCCTCCGGCCCGTAGACATCGAACAGGGGGTCCCGCATCAGCCGCACGAAACAGGGGCCAGGGGTTTGCATCGCTATGTCGACGCTGCGTTTGGCCGACTCCGTATCGGCCGGCGCCAGCACCTTCATGTTGGGAATGGTGGTCATGGCGGCCATGTCCTCGGACGCCTGGTGGGTCACGCCGTCGATGGCCGGGGTAATCCCGCCGTGGGAGGAGAGGAACTTGACGTTCAGGTTCTGGTAACAGACAAACGAGCGGATCGCCTCAATCGCCCGCATGGTCAGGAACACCCCGTAGCTGGCCATCAGCACTGTGCGCCCTTCGGCGGCCATGCCGGCGGCCGTATCTACGGCGTTCAGTTCCTGAATGCCCATGTTGAAATATCGCTCCGGATACTTGTCTCCGAACAGGTAGGTATAGGTCGAGTACCCGATGTCGGCGTCGAAGACGATCAGTTCGGGATCGATCTCTCCGTATTCCACCAAACGGTCTGCGAATGCCCGCCGTGTCGGGACTTTTGCCGCTTTCAATTCCATGATTATGCCTCCCCCCGTATTTCTTTTAGTGCAATTTCAAATTCTTCGTCCGTCGGCGGTTTCCCGTGGAAGCGCTGCTGGTTTTCCATCAATCCGACGCCCTTGCCTTTGATGGTATTGGCGACAATACAGACCGGTTTGCCCTTGAAGGCCTTTGCCTTCTCGATGGTCGCGAGCACCTGCCCCATATCGTGTCCGTCGATCTTCATGACCTCCCAGTTGAAGGCCTCGAACTTCTTGTCGATCGGATCCATCGGCATAATCCCGTCGGTAAACCCGTCATTCTGCATGCGGTTGTCGTCGACAATCGCTACCAGGTTATCCAGCTTATACTTGTCGGCGGCTGCGGCGGCCTCCCAGATAAGTCCCTCCTGAATTTCGCCGTTGCCGAGGACCACATACACCGAGTACTCCTTGCGCAGGTACTTGCCTTCCAGGGCGATTCCGATGCTCTGTCCGAAACCGTGGCCCAGTGAGCCCGAGCTGACATCGACGCCGGGGGTTTTTCTGATGGGATGGCCCTGCAGGATGCTGCCGAACTGCCGCAGGGTTTTGAGGGTTTCCACCGGAAAATACCCCCGCAGTGCCAGACAGGTGTAGAGCACGGGGCATACGTGTCCTTTCGAAAGAATCATCCGGTCGCGGTCGGACCAGCGCGGGTTTTTAGGGTCTATATTGAGAATATCAAAGTAAAGCGCCGTCATAATGTCGGCAGCGGACATTGAACCGCCAATGTGGCCGGATTTTGCGGTGTACACCATATCGACAATGTGATACCGCACCTCCCTGGCCTTCTGTGTGAGGAACTCGACCCGTTCGTCGAAACTCCTTCCATCTCCGTGTGGCTGCATTTCAAACCTCCAGTTGCTGTATAGTATATTGACTAAGGAACTGATACGCCGCCGAGTATTGTGCATCGACCTCCTCCGGCGTACAGCGTATCTCAACATCAAACGGCCCATTGAAGCCGGCCATGCGACATGCATGAAAAAATGCATCCCAGGGAATTGTGCCTTGTCCGGGACTCAGCGACAGGTTTTCGTTCCCCGCGTTGTCCGCAAGATGAGTTCCACAGATGTATCGTGCGGCCTTGAGAGGAATCAGTTCGAGCTTTTCCTTACAGGCCCAGGCGTGTCCGGTATCGAGATTCAGACCGATGTAGGGAGCACCCAGGCTTTCGGTCATGCGTAAAAAGCCTTCGCTGCTTCCCAGCAGCGATCCCGGCAGTACCTCCACCGCCAGGGTAAAGCCGGCCTCCGCGGCCATGTTCCGCAGTTTATGCAGTGAATCGAGGTAAAGCGACCACAATGCGGAGTACACCGGCCACTTCTTATCCTGCGGCAGCTCAAACCAGGGCTGCGGGATGGTGACGATTCCACCGGGATGGACCTGCTCGGCGATCCTCAGCACCTTTCTGAATTCGGCGCTCAGATCTGTGGAACGAAGTCCGTCTACCGACGCGAAGTAGGGCAGCAGATGATGGGCGACGAATTGTGAAACCGTCAGCCCGGCATCCGCGAGGGCTGCAGAGAGTCGGCGGCAGGTGTCCGCATCCCAATGTGAAACCTGTGCTGGAGTGAAAGTTTCCAGCTGCAGAGATTGAAACCCGGTTTTGCGAATCCGTTCCAGAGACTGTTCTATGTCAACCGGAGTGAAATTCGGTGAAAAGAGTGACAAAAAGTATGCCGGGGATACACCAATCATTTGACCTACCTAATAATATTGTATACAATATTTATAACACAATATACATCAGCTGTCAATAAAAGGAGGGCTTAGGATGAAGAAAGGGCCGATAATTATCTCTCTGGCGCCGATCGGAGCGTGGCCAGTGCTTGGTGTCCACTCGCCATACCTTCCGGAAGAGGTTGCACAGGATATACGGCGGTGTGAGGAGGAAGGGGCCGCGCTGGTTCATCTGCATGTGCGCGATGAGACAGGTGCAGCGACTACCGATATGGGTGTCTTCAATGCAACGGTAGAAGCTCTCCGGATGGATTCCTCCCTTATTTTGCAGGGTTCCACCGGCGGGGTAGAGGGCTTAAGCGCTGCAGAACGCTGCGTGGTGCTCAGCAATGAGGCAGTTGAGATGGCCTCTCTGAACATGGGATCGACCAACTTTTTCGGAGGGGTATATGTGAACTCTCCCGACGATATTCGCTACTGGGCCGGCGACATGCAGGCACGAGGGATAGTTCCCGAACTGGAGCTCTTCAGCCTCACTATGATTCCGGCTTCGCTCCGGCTGCACGCCGAGGGTATCCTGGAGGCACCGCTGCGCTTCAGTCTCTGTATGGGTATTCCCGGGGCGATTCCACTGGACCCTCGCTTCATTTATATGGCCGCCGCACTCATCCCCGATGCTGCTGTCTGGGGGCTCATGCTGCACGGGCGTACCGAACCGAGCCTGGTAGCGACGGCGATCGCGCTGGGTGCCCGTTGGATACGGGTAGGCTTCGAAGACAGCCCCTACGATGTGTATGGCACCCCGGCCAGCAGGAATTCCGACCTCGTTGCGGCTCTGCGTGACTATATCAGTCGTCTGGGCTATGAGCTTGCCGATGTATCGCAGGCACGGGAACTGCTATGTCTGAACAGCTGAACCCGCCAGAGGATGCAATGTTTCTTTACAGAGCCTTGTGTTTTGAATACAATATCATAAGACTTACAATTACAGGCAGGATCGATGGAAAAGCTCCAATATGAAGATTTGCCGCTGAAAGTGTACAAAGCCCTGAAGGATATGATCCTACGCGGAGAGCTGAAAAGCGGACAAAAATTGCAGCAGGAGAGTTTGGCCGAACAGCTCGGTGTCTCCCGGACTCCATTACTCACCGCTTTTTCGAAACTGGAACGGGAGATGTTAATCGAGATTCTCCCGCGCAAAGGCGCCTATGTCCGCCACTTTTCGAAGAAGGAGCTGCTCGATATCTATGATATAAGAGTTCGTATGGAGCCGCTGGGTGCGAGAAAAGCGGCAGAAAATGCAACTGCAGAGCAGCTGGAGGATCTTCAACAGCGTATAGAGGAGTTTCGGGCGGCTTCAGACCACGACGATCTCGGACATATAACCGAAGCGGACTACCGCATTCACATGGAAATAATGGAGATGAGTGGAAACCAGTTTCTGTATCAGATGGCCTCCTCATTTAATATCATTGTCATTGCCAATCTGGAGGGTTTTCCGAAGGATTATCATGTGAGCATAACCGAACATGAGCGCATGTTCGATGCAATCCGGAACGGCGACGCCGAGAGAGCTGAAACAACCATGCGCGAACACCTGAGTAGTTCTCGCGATATCATAGCGAGTTCTTTTAACTGAGCTTAAAAAAGAGGTTAGCATTCTATGCCGAGAATTGATAACAAGATCCTCAGTGATCACGTATATGAAAGTATTCGGGATATGATCCTGAACGGAGATCTCGAACCGGGCAGCAAGATCAATAAAAACGATTTGGTGGATCGGCTCGAGGTGAGCCTCACTCCCATCAATGCTGCCATTTCTCGGTTGGTGGGAGAGAAATTGATCGAACAGCGCAGCCGCTACGGCTTTTTTATAAAAGACTTCGACTGCAAGGAACTGCAGGATCTGTATGCGGTGCGGGCCGGTTTAGAAGGAATCGCCATCCGTCTCTGTATCGAAAATGGCTGTGAAGAGGAACTCGAGCATTTGGCCGGTTTTTTTGCCGGGTTTTCACTTCCCATGTCAGATGAAGACAAGCGCCGGTATGCCAAACAGGACAAAAAATTCCACACTACAATTGTCGAGTACTCGGCCAACCAGATGATTCGAGATATGAATATGAGTTATTCATATGTTATCCGCAGTTATCAAAAGGGTTTGATTCGTCCTCCGGAGGAAACATTAGAAGAGCATCATGCAATAGTGCAAGCCATCCGAGACCGCGACGGCTTCCAAGCCCAGGAGATGATTATCCAGCACCACCTCAGGTCGAAAGAGAAGCTGAAACAGAACTGCGATGCTCCTCAAGCCGCTAATTGAACGGCGCCGACAGAGTTTCCCGAAGCTGTATGTTCAGGTTGTTATTTTCCTGTCCGGGTTTTTATCCACTCATAATACTCCCGCAAACCCTCCGCGAGTTCGATCTGAGGTTCATAGCCCAGCTCTTCGCGGGCCAACTCGATGGACAGCGCCTCACAGCGCGGCATGAGGGTTCCCGGGCCGATCTCCGGAGGTGTACGCCCCGCAATTTCGGCCGCCATGCGGGCAACCTCACCTACCGATGAGGCCTGTCCGGTGGCAATGTTGTAGACTTTCCGGGGAAGCTGAGCAGCACTATACAGCCGGCATATGCCCCGTGCCGCATCCTGTACATTGGTAAAATCAAGTTTTTGATCGAAGCCGTGTTCCATCTGCAGGTCGGGCAGCCCTTCCAACACGCCGAATGTAGTGCGGTACAGTTTAATGAACTGTGAAGGCAATTTCCCCGGTCCGTATATGAAGTAAACCCGGGCAATCCTCACATCCAGATCGAACGTCGAACCGTATTGAAGCCCGATCATCTCCGCGGAAGTTTTTGTGGCACTGTAGAGGTCGGCTGGCTGCGGAAGATCGCGGGACTCGGAGGCGATTCCTTGCATGGCTCCGTACACCGCACCGGTACTGGTATAGGCTATCTTTCCAATACCGAAAATTCTGGCCGCCTCGAGGGTGTTCAGAAATCCGTTTACGTTGATTTCCGTATTTCGGTGGGGAGCCGCCTGCACGAATTCTCCCATTATACCAACAGTGTGTATTATCCCCTCAATAGAATCGGCGTATTGCCGCAGTGCACCTGCCAGCTCTTCGAATCTTGTGATGTCGCAGGGGATATGCACAAAGCTGTGTTCGAGGTTGCGCAGACAATCGGGAATAGTGGAACTGGTATCCAGGATGAGTATCCTGCTACCCTGTTCGATAAGTCCGCGGGCGGTCCATGAACCGATGTGCCCGAATCCTCCGGTAATTACTGTGTACATATTTACTCCAATCAACTATAATTAGGGTAAGTATAACATAAATACAAAATATTGCATACAATAGAAGGGAGCGGAGGTTTGCAATGGCGCAGGTAGAACTGATTCTCGGTACGATGATGTGTGGAGCACGGGCAGATGAGCCGGAGAGCCGTCGGATGCTTGCGGAGTTTATCGCTGCCGGGTGGACTTCTTTGGACACCGCCTATGTGTACAACGACGGTGCTTCTGAAACAATAATAGGAGCCTGGACTGCTGAAAACGCCCCCGCCGAGGTGAGCATCGCGACCAAAGCACATCCCCGGGTCACCGGAATCCTGGATGCAGCATCCGTGCGCAAAGAACTCGAAACATCGCTGCAACGGCTGCGCCTTGACTCTGTCGATCTGTTTTATCTGCACCAGCCGGATCTGAACCATCCGGTTGAGGATCCGTTGGAGATGTGTGCGGAGCTTTATGAAGAGGGAAAGTTCAAGCGGCTCGGGCTCAGCAACTATCCGGCTTGGCTGGTAGAAAAGGTGTGGTACCTCTGCGAAAAACACGGTTGGCCGCGGCCGCAGGTGTATCAGGGGATGTACAACGGCATTACCCGGGCAGCTGAGGCGGAACTGTTTCCGGCTCTCCGCGATCTTGGCATGCAGTTTTATGCCTACAACCCGCTGGCCGGAGGGCTTCTTACCGGCAAGTACAATAATTTCAACACGAAACCGGAGGCCGGCCGCTTTGCCGCCATGCCCTTCTACCTCGACCGCTTCTGGAAAGAGAGTGTTTTCAAAGCACTCGAAGAGCTGGAGAAGGTCTGTTACGAACACAAGATACCAATGGCCCACTCCGCCCTGAGATGGATCGTGCACCACTCAGCTCTCTCGGCGGCTTCCGGGGACGGTGTGATACTCGGCGCAAGCACAACCGATCAGCTGATGGATAATCTGACCGGCGCACAAGCAGGTCCGCTGCCGCAGCCGGTGGTGGACGCCTATCAGCAGGCCTGGGAGACGGCCCGCTGCGAGTGCCCGCCCTACTTCCGTTTTTACTCGCAGTGAGCAGCCGGTGCTGCGACAGCTGAGTTCATCGCCCGGCACTGCCGATGTGCAACTGTCTCTGTCAGTCTGCCAATGGCGGATTCAGAAAAACATCTCATTCTGTTTGGAGTCCGGCAACGCGTCTTCGACCATCTTGTTGAACACCAGGGCAGTAACGAAGGTGTCGTAACTGCTGCCGTGCAGCTGACTGGTATCAATGTCGATGCTGTAGCGTCGTGCCAGTTCGGAAAGTTTGGGATATTTGCCGGCAGCGTTGCTCTTCATGGTACAGAAAAGCGGTTTGTCGTACAAAAAGGGGACGAACTGCGCATCAAAATCAATATTATGAGCGATAAAAAGGCCGGCATCCTTTATAAAAGCTATGAACTCCTCATCTTCGGAAAAGTACTTTGGCCAGTCCTGAAGTTCGCGTTTTTGGCGAATCACCTGTTCACTCAAGCCGTTGATGCGGATAGCCTCGAAATTCTCCGGTTCCTCAGAGAAATAGTAGCGTTCAAACCGGCCGATGAGCTTCAGTGGACCGCTGTCGGGAAAAAGATAACTGGTGCGGGCTTCCGCCGCGGCTCCTCGCCGCGGCCGGCTGGAATTCGCGCTCTTTATACTGAACTTGAATGCGCTGCACGAAAGGACACTGTTGCGGTTGGAAAGCCCGTTCGTCTCCAGATCGAAAACAACAACTGGCCGCCCGTTCAGCTCACGCAGCGCCTGCGGTAGATCCGCTTTCTTATAGTATCGCTTTATGTCTATACTCATAGAATCTCCTCGAATTTTGCCAATGCAATGGGCAGCGATTCGCGGCCGAGACCGACTCGAAAAAACCGCTCCGGCATCTCGAACAACGGTCCAGGCAACATGAGCAGGTTCTGCTCTTCGATCAGCTGCATGGATACCCGTTCTGCCGATCGGCCGTCAATGAAGCGCGGGAAGAGTATCGATCCTCCACCCCCGGGCAGTAACTCTATCTTCTCCGGATATCGCCGGGTAAGCTGTTCGAACAGTTTGAGATTGACGGAGATTATATTTTTACAGCGGCTCACCAACCGTTCGCTGTTGCGTACGGCCAGCAGCGCCAAAAATTCGGAAGGTGCGGAATTACAGATGGTGGTGTAGTCCTTCAACTCTGCCGCTCTCTGCAGGAGTTCCGGTGTTTGGGTGGCCAGCCAGCCGATCCGAAGGCCCGGAAGTCCGTAGGATTTCGAAAGCCCCGAGAGGCTGACGGCGTTTTCATATAGATCGCAAAAGGGAGTTGTATCAGTACCCTTGCCGTACTCGAGCTGCCAGTACATCTCATCGGCCAGAAGCATGGTATTATTACGGCGCAGCAGCCTGACCAGTTCATCCTTTTCAGCCCGAGTAAACGCCAGGCCGGTGGGATTGTGCGGCAGGTTTATGATTAACAGTTTAGTCCGTGAGTCGAGCTTCTGCTTCAGAAACTCGAAATCGAGCTGCCACTCTCCGTTCTTCAGTTCCACCTCCCATTTAGTTACCTTACATCCCAGGGAACGGGGAATCTCGCTCAGTGATTGATACGCCGGGGTAGTTACAATCACATGGTCGTCCTCGGATAAATGGCCCTGCAACAGGAGAAATATCAACTCTTCCGGAGCTGCCACGAGAATCCCATCAGGTGAAATACCGCTGTAGAGCCGGCTGATGGCCCTTCTCAACTCTTGGTCTCCGGTCGACTCGGTATACCCCAGATGCAGTTCTTCCATATGCTGGACTGCGGAGTCGGAAGCGGCCGGCCCACGGCGCTTATCTTCTATCTCCAGCAGCTTGCCCACATTTACGGGTTCGCAGTCAGATGCACTCATCTGATGTTCCACATTGAACTCATATTTGGCAAAAAAACGTTCCAACTTGAAAGGTTCCAGTTGCATACTTTACTCCTCCTGTGGCTGCAGCTTTTGCAGATCCTCACTGGTGTCGATATCTATTCGGCTGCCGGCTTCGTCTGTTTCAATTTCCATAATTCCACCGCCGGTCTGGGCTCTGTGCAGGCTAAACATCGTCTGCATAGTGGCCGCCGCCGGCATTTTTATTAAGGTCTGTACCACTCTATTGTGCAGCAATACCGGGTGGGCGGGTTGTCCGCGATGGAATGGGCGGATGATGTCATAGGGCGTATCCGAAACAGCGGATGAGTTCGTCCACTCGGCAAGCCTGAAATAGAGCCGCGGCGGTATCGCCGGCATGTCTCCCAGGGCCACAAAAAACCAGCGGCTACGGGTGCGGGCGGCACCGGTTTGGATCGAACTGAACATGCCCCGCTCGTACTCCCTGTTGCGCGCCAGCTGGATTCGTGATGAAACTCCATATTCCTGCTTTACCATCTCCTCCAGTTCGGCGGCCCGGAACCCGGTCACCAGAATAATCCTTGAGCACGATGCAAGTGCATTCTCAATCGAACTGAAGATAAGAGGACGACCGCGGTATGTTGTGAGCGGCTTCCATACTTTCATCCGGCTTGAAAGCCCTGCGCAGGGAATAACACAATCAAACGGTAGTTGTTCGGGCTGCTGCATATATGCTGAGTGTAGCGATTTTCTGCGCATTCGTACAGCGCAACCGTGATATATCTATTCACACAATTTGGCTGATCCTATACAATAGCCGCCATGATAGCCACTATAGTCAATTGCATCGCAGTAATTATTGGATCTTCCGTTGGGCTGTTAGTGCATAAGAACATGAGCCCTAAGATTAAAGAAGTTGTATACACCGGAGCCGGCCTTATTTCATTAGCCATCGGAATGCAGTCGACATTCGAGTCGCAGCGGATTGTATATATGGCCCTGGCTGTAATTCTCGGCGGCATGATTGGTACCGCCTGGAACATAGAAGGCGGAATCATCAAGTTCGGCAGCTGGCTGCAGCGGACTTTTGCCAAGAATGCGGAAAGCGGAGCGACCTTCGCACAGGGATTTCTGGATGCCTCTGTGCTTTTCTGTGTCGGAGCATTAGCAATTGTGGGTTCCATAAAAGCCGGAGCCGAAGGCGACTATGACCTCATCCTCATGAAATCGGTACTGGACGGCTTTATGGCTATTATGTTTTCGGCCGCTATGGGTATCGGAGTTATGTTTTCTGTGATTACCATCCTCCTCTATCAGGGGGGACTCACCCTGCTGGCCGGTGTAATCGGGCCGCTCATCGGCGATCTCGGTTTAGCCGAGATATCGGGAACCGGAGGAATCCTCATCTTGATGATCGGGATGAATCTGCTGAACCTACGCGAGATAAAAACCGGCAATTTTCTTCCAGCCCTGTTGGTAGTGCTGGTCTTTACAACCCTCGACCCGTATGTAGTGTCGTTTTTACAGCAGTTCTCATTCTAGCGAGCAGCGGCACATACGAACCCTACCAAGCCAAAAACACCTCAACGCCGCCCGTTTTCGAATTGCTTGGCATTCTCCAAGGTGTCGCAGGGATCTATATCCTTGTCTACATGGCATGGCTGCAAATCCCAGATCTCTTGTGCGTATTGGGCAATCGTTCTGTCGGAAGAGAACTTACCGGAAGATGCTATATTAATGAGAGCTTTCCGGTACCATTCGTCCCGCTTATTGCGATACAGCGAGGTAGCCGCATCCTGTGCGTCGCAGTAGGACTGCAGATCCGCCAGATGCATGTACTGATCCCCCTGCTCGAACAGCGCCTGTCGAAGCGGTTCGAAGATCCCCGGTTCCGAGAAGTTGAACTGTCCGGAAAAAATCAGATCGACGGCATCTTTGATTTCCTGATTATCAGTGTAGTAGGTGAGCGGTTTGTAGTTCGGAGCAAGTTCGACCACTTCATCCGAAGAGAGTCCGAAGATGAATGCGTTTTCGCGGCCGGCTTCTTCGACGATTTCGATATTCGCCCCGTCCATCGTACCGATGGTCAGAGCTCCGTTGCACATGAACTTCATATTACCCGTTCCGGATGCTTCGGTGCCGGCAGTTGAAATCTGCTCGGAGAGGTCCGTGGCCGGAATGATTCTTTCGGCCAGCGACACACTGTAATTCGGCAGAAAATGTACTTTGAGCCGGCCCTTCAAATTCGAATCGTAATTGATTACCGATGCGACGTTATTGATAAACTTGATAATGAGCTTAGCCATGGTGTAGCCCGGCGCCGCCTTGCCGGCAAACAGATATGTACGTGGAGCGAAATCGTCCGGATTGCCCCGGCGCATACGGTTGTATAGAATCACAATGTGTAGCGCATTCAACAGCTGACGCTTATATTCATGAATCCGTTTTACCTGCACGTCGAAGAAGCTGTCCGGGTCTATGATCCAGCCATGTTCTTTGTGAATGTGATCGGCAAGTTTTGCTTTTGCTTTGCGCTTCACCTTGCCAAAGGCCTCTCGAAAGCCCTGATCGTCGATGTGTTGCTTCAGGTCGGCGATTTTCGAGAAATCGGTGATCCACCCGTCCCCGATTGCACTGCTAATCAGTTCAGCCAGCGGCGGATTCGCGTGCAGCAGGAAGCGTCGCTGAGTGATACCGTTGGTTTTACTGTTGAAACGTTCGGGAAAAATATCTGCCAGCTCGGGTACCAGCCGCTGTTTCAGCAGTTTGGTGTGTAGCTCGGCGACTCCATTGGTGGAGTGTGAGCCGACAATCGACAGATAAGCCATCCGAATCTGCTTGGGGGTCGATTCTTCCACCAGACTGACCTGCCGGATTTTTTCCATATTCTGCGGAAATACAGTAATCGCCTTCTGCAAAAAGCGGTGATTGATTTCGTAAATTATCTGCAAGTGCCGCGGCAGCAGATGATCGAGCATCGGTACCGGCCACTTTTCCAGAGCCTCGGGCATGAGGGTATGGTTCGTATAGCCCAGGGTTCGTGTGGTGATGTTCCAGGCCTGGTTCCAGCGCTGCCCCTCTTCATCAATCAGCAGCCGCATCAGCTCGGGTACAGCCAGCGAGGGGTGGGTGTCATTAAGCTGAATAGCCGCGTATTTCGGAAACTCTTCCCATTTGTGGGACCCGCGTTTGAAGCGGCGCAGAATGTCCTGCAGCGAACATGAAACGAAAAAGTACTGCTGCTTCAACCGTAGTTCTTTTCCGAGATAGAGTTTGTCATTCGGATACAGCACTTTGGTCAGATTCTCTGCCATCACTTTTGCACTGACCGCTTCCACGTAATCTCCGGCATTGAAATCCTCGAAATCGAACTCTTCAGCTGCCCGAGCCGACCATAGTCGCAGGGTGTTTACTGTTCCACCGCCGTATCCGACTATCGGCATGTCGTAGGGGATGCCGATCACCGACTGAGCATCGACCCAGCGGAACACCCGTTTGCCGTGCTCGAGCATCGGTTCCACCCGCCCCCCGAAGTAAACCTCTACCGAGTGCTCCGGCCGCTCTATCTCCCAGGGATTTTCCCAACGCAGCCAGTCGTCCGGCTGTTCGATCTGATATCCATTGTCTATCTGCTGTCTGAAGATACCGTAGTCATAGCGTAATCCGTATCCGTAGGCCGGCAGATCCATGGTTGCCATTGAGTCGAGAAAACAGGCCGCCAGCCGACCGAGTCCTCCGTTGCCGAGCCCCGCGTCGACCTCCTGTTCGGCCAATTCCTCATAAGAATATCCGAGTTCCTCCAGGGCTTGGCGAACTTCACCCTTCAACTCCATGTTGATAATGTTGTTACCCATAGCCCGGCCCATCAAAAACTCCATGGATAGGTAGTAGGCTCTTTTCACGTCTTTCTGGTAGTGGGTTTGTTTGGTTTTCAGCCACTGATGCATGATTCGGTCGCGGATAGCATATGCCAGTGCCATAAACTGGTCGCGGGATGTTGCGTTGTACCGGTCCGCACCCAGTGTATATTTGAGATGTTCGGCAAAACCCCAGCTCACCGATGCTTCGTCCTTTCCGTAACGGCTGCTGTGAATGCCGTGTGCACCTTTCGGCAGAGCGGGTGTACTCATATCCTTTTCTTTTCTTGTATTACTCATGGGTTCTCCCTTAGTGTTAAAAAACTTGTGGTTTGACTTTGAGGCACCCTACATATAGTGGTAGTTACCGCTTCAGTGTCCATATGTAGTGTTTTTTTTCTCGTCACCACAAGGTTTTTAACATTACTAAAATTTTAAGAGCGAAAGCGACGGGAATCAATGCCATATTTGGAAATTCGGAGCCCGATTTTTCGTTCGGTGAGCCCCAGTATACGGGCAGCCCGGGCGGCGTTACCTTTGCTCGATTTAAGTGCATCTAGGATGATCTCCTTTTCAAATCTTTCCACTTCTTCCTCCAGGGTCCCATGCAGTAGGGTGTTGGTAGATTCGGCCGACTGCAGTGTCGGTGGCATCAAATGCCCGTGGATTACCCCGTCAGTGCTGAGCAGTACCGCTCGTTCGATACTGTTTTCCAGTTCCCGAACATTCCCCGGCCAGTGGTAGGAAGACAGTAATTCGATGGCCGGTGTGGAGATTCTTCTTATTTCTTTATTGTTTTTGGTACTGTACTTTTCCGCAAAATAATCTGCCAGCAGGGTAATATCGCTTTTTCTTTCCCTGAGGGGCGGGATGTGTATGGGAAATACATTCAACCGGTAGTAGAGATCTTCGCGAAACTCGGTTCTTTGAATCATCTCCTCAAGATTTCGGTGGGTTGCGGTTATTACACGCACATTGACGCGCTGGGTACGATTTCCGCCGACTCGTTCAAACTCACGCTCCTGGAGAACTCTCAGCAGCTTCACTTGAATCGACAAGGGCAGGTCACCAATTTCATCAAGAAAAATCGTGCCGCCATCGGCCAGTTCAAAACGCCCCTTACGCGTCTGCACTGCGCCGGTGAAAGCGCCTTTCTCATGTCCGAATAACTCGCTTTCGATTACCGTTTCCGGCAGAGCCGAACAGTTCACTTTGACGAAGGGTCCTTCCGACCTCGGGCTGTTGTAGTGAATGGCCTGGGCAATCAGCTCCTTTCCGGTGCCGCTTTCTCCTCGAATCAATACCGAGGCTTCGCTTCCGGATACCTGGGCCATCAGGTTAAACACCTCTTTCATGGCAGTACTGTTCCCGATTATATTTTTTGGTCTGAATTTTTCTTCTAACTGGTCTTTAAGGCGGCGGTTCTCATCCATAAGCCGCTCGCGTTCTTCCTGTACACTTCGGCGCAGTTTTACGGCCTGGGCGATCATTGATGCTACGATCGATAGCAGTCTGACATCGTCTTCCAGACTTTGCGGGCTGCCGTCGGTGCGGTCTGCACTGAGTGCGCCAAGAATATCCTTATTCGTCATAACGGGAACGCAAATAAACGCTACGTCCTGTCCATCGCTTTCCCGATGGACACCGGTTTTGTCGAGAAACTCATCCTCTTCATTAATATTGGGGATTATCATCGGCTGACCAGACTGCACTACTTTTCCGGTTACCCCTTCTCCGGGACGGTAGACTACCTGTTTCTGGGAATTGCGTTGGATACCGTAGGCAGCCTCTACCGTAATCAGCCCGGTTTGTCTGTTCAGCAATGTAACCGTACCGTGTGACAGCCCCATATGTTCCTTCAGCTGTCTGAGCACTGGCAATATCACCTGATCGAGATCCAGACTACGGTCGAGCGTCTGACTAATTTCAAACAGAAGGGTGAGTTCCTTGAGCTTTCGCCTGTAATGCATTCCACTCTGCGGCATATATACTAGTGGATAGTAGCTATTGTCTGTAGAAATGACAATAGTAGTGTAAAAAATCTTGTGAGATTTGAAG
>CAZRWN010000067.1:0-14053 GCA_964603735.1 uncultured Sediminispirochaeta sp.
CATTTAGTTCGTAGGTGGCCAGGTGGAGGGAGCGGTGGATGATCGACTCACGAATGGCGCCGATAAAGAGATTTCCGAAACCGGAGAGGCCGCCACCGACTACAATTGAGGACGGATTAAAAAAATTGACCAGTTTTGCGGATACCTCGCCGATGGTGTGTCCGGCATCCTTGATCAGTTTAATACAGGTGAGATCGCCGGCAATCGCGCCGTCGTTGATGTCCACTGCTTCGAGGCGGCCCTTAGCCCGCAGACGGTCGGCAAGAAACCGGCTTTCTCCGCTCTGGGCCTTTTCCTCGGCCTTCGCCGCCAAAGCCTTGCCTCCGGCAATCGCTTCCAGGCAGCCGCGGTTGCCGCAGTGGCACTGGACGTTGCTGCCGTCTACCGCGATGTGGCCGATGTCTCCGGCACAGCCGTTGGCACCCCGGTATATCTGGCCGTCTACCATCAGTCCGGCACCGATACCGGTGCCGACCTTAATGAACAGGAAATTCGGTTCATCCTGGGTGCAGCCCAAATAGCTCTCTCCAAGGGCCATTACGTTTACATCGTTGTCCACCAGCACCGGGCATTCGAACTCCTGTTCGTAGAGTTCTTTCAACGGATATCCGTGCCACAGAGGTACATTGGGTGGTGAATCCGGTTTTCCTTCGCGGAAGTTCACCGGGAAAGGGAAGCCGATACCGATGCCCCACAAGCGGTCTATCTGCTGCTGTTCACAGAGCAGCTTCAACTGGCTGACGATTTCGCGGTTGCAGCTTTCCGGTTCGCTGATCGAATCGAGTAAGAGGTTTTTTTCGGCCACTATCTGCATATCCAGGGTAAATATGATCAGCGAGAGCTTGGTGGTTCCCAAGAAAACCCCCGCTACATATCCGATGTCCCCTTTAATTCGCAGTTTGAGCTTGCGCTGGCTGCTGTCCGAGGGGGCTTTCTCTTCGATAAGACCCAACTTCATCAGTTTGTTGATCTGGTGCGAGATGGTCGATTTGGATACCCCGCTGAGCTCAGTGATGCCCATTCGATTTATCTCGCCGTTTTGACGGATGATGTTGAAGATCTGCGCGGTGGTATAGGGTGTAGCAAGTTCTTTCGGATTCATTCTGCTTAAATAGTATGCCCTAACGGTTAAAAAATCAATAAGCAATTAGTAAACAAACAAGTAAAGTAATGAAACAAAAATGTTGACAGATGAAATATACAGGTGTAATGTTAATACACAAACAGTGAAGGATTAGTTATACATGAAGAAATTGAGAGTTGCGATTGTGGGTACCGGATTTATCGGGCCGGTACATGCCGAAGCGGTGAGAAGAAACCCCGAACTGGCAGAAGTGCTTGCCATCGCCGGTGTTTCGATGGAAGATGCCTCTGCGGCCGCTGCCAAGTTGAATATTCCCGATTTTACCGATGAGTATACGGACCTGTTGAAACGAAACGATATCGATGTGGTGCATATCTGCACGCCGAATTTCCTCCACTACCCGATGGTCAAAGAGTGCCTTACCCACGGCAAGAATGTACTCTGCGAAAAGCCGCTGGCCATGACCGCGGCCGAGGCGCGGGAGCTGATGCAGCTGGCCGCGGAAAAGAATCTGAAGGCGGCTGTAAACTACAACCTGCGCTACTATCCGATGGTGCAGGAGATGCGCTGTCGGAACCTCGAAAAACGGACCGGTTCTATTTTTGCGGTGCAGGGCTCCTATCTGCAGGACTGGCTGCAGCATGACAACGACTACAGCTGGCGGATGGAATCGAAGCTGAGCGGCAAGTCGCGGGCAGTGGCCGATATCGGAACCCACTGGATGGATATGGCCCAGTACGTGACCGGTTTGAAGATCCAAAAGGTGTTTGCCCGGTTCGGCCGGATGTACGATAGCCGTAAAAAGAGCGCCGTCGGGAAAGAACTCACCTTTACCAAGGGCAGCCAGAAGGATACCTCGGACTATGTCTCCTACGAAGTGGATACCGAGGATTACGCCCAGATTATGCTGGAGTTCGAAAACGGAGTAATCGGCAACCTAACGGTAAGCCAGGTAATGGCCGGTTATAAAAACTATATGGAGTTTCGCCAGATGGGCACCGAAGCCTCCTTTTCCTGGAACTCGGAGTCCCCGAATAAAGTCCAGATCGGCCACCGGGACTCAGCCAACGAGTTACTGATGAAGGACCCCTCGCTGCTGTATGAACGATCGGCCTCTATGTCCGCCTTTCCCGGCGGGCATCAGGAGGGCTACGGCGATACCTTTAAATATCTGATCCGCGAGTTTTATTCCGATCTGCTCGGAATGCGCCTCGATGGCAGCAGTGCCGACTATCCGACGCTGGCCGACGGTACGGCCGAGATGCTGCTCTGCGAGGCGATTATCGAAAGTGCTCAGAGAAACGAGTGGATCGAAGTACAACCGGTCACGGAGGTGACGGGATGAACAACCCTGTATGGATGATGAGTTCGGCGCTGCCGCAGTGGACCTTGGAGCAGCTGATTGCCGGCGCCACGCGGATGGGACTGCAGGGCCTGGAGTTGTGCGTATTCAGACGCGACGGAACCCGCAGCGATCATGTGGCTACCCATCTGCCGTATGAAGGCTTTGGGCCGGAGCAGGCCCAGCGCACCGTCGAAACATTTCAGCAGAACGGGCTGGGCTTTTCGATCGGCGCCTTCGAAAACCTGATCGGCGGCGACGAGGGTGAACGGCTGAAAAACCAAAACCACCTGCTGAAACTGATTCGGATGGCAGCCCTAATGGGCGGCAACCAAAACGGAATTACAGTCGGCACCTTTGTCGGCTACAACCATCAGTGGGATGCCGAGGCCGGGGCCTTCGAGCGCAATTTGCACGAGTATAAGCGGGTCTTCGAACCGATTATTCGTTACGCCGAAGACCTGGACGTTACGCTTGTCTATGAAAACTGTCCCATGGAGGGCTGGCGGGCGGCTGGATATACCAACACGATGAACAATCTGCCGGCCACTCTGGCAGCCAGAAAGCTGATGTACGCTCTAATTCCCAGCCGGGCCCACGGCGAGACCTACGACCCCAGTCACGACGTGTGGCAGTTCGTTGACCCGGTGGATGTACTTGAGCACAGCGATCTGCAGCGGATAAAGTCGATTCACCTGAAGGCGACTCGCATGCGCCGCGATGCCGGCTCGATTCACTGGGGCAATGTGTTCGCAAAGCAGCAGGTCTCTGCCGAGCTGGCGGCCGCCGCCGGTGTACCAGTGCCGGTCCATGAGTGGGACCGTTTTTCGTATGAGCCGATGCTACCCGGCTTCGGGGGCTCGGATTCGATGGACTGGCGCCGTTTTATCGACTATCTGATGCAGCATAACTATGAAGGGGTCTTTTCGATTGAAAACGAAGGGGCTAATTCGAAGGGGACCGAAAACGACGCGGCCATCGAGCAGGGATTTACGGCGACCTTGGGCTTCATCAAGCCGATGATCTGGCCGCTCAGTACGGGACAGGGCTACGCGTTCACCGGCCGGAACGAGCTAAAGCTTCCGGAAGCTAAGCAGCTGCCGGTCGTAACAATGCAGGATTTAACAGCCTGAGGCTGTATAAATAAAAAAAAAGAGAATTCCATAGGAATTCAAAAAGGAGAACATGATGAAAAAGAAGATTATCAGCGTGTTGATTATCGCCCTGATTGCTCTGTCCTGCGCATACGCGGGCGGACAACAGGAGGATGAAGCCAAGACTCTGGCGGTTATAATGCCCAGCGCCGATCACGGGTTTCTTGGTGAGAGCATTAAACATGCCGAGCATGCAACCAAAAAGCTGGCCGAAGAGAGCGGCTATGAACACATTTTTCTGGTATCAGATGATATAGTTCAACAGTCGAACCAGATCGACACTGTGGTTGCCCAGGGGGTCGATGTAGTAGTGTTGTGGCCGCACAACGGCGATGAGCTGAAAGCCTCGGCCCAGACCATTGTGGATGCGGGTATTCCTTTGATTATCTACGACCGGCTTATCAGCGATTTTGATGAGACCGCCGAGCTGATGGGTGACAACTTCACCATTGGTGAGGAGAGCGGACGCTACTTCAACGAATACTTCAAAGACGAACTGGCCAAGGGTAAGGTCAACATCCTCGAGTTCAAGGGCGACAACTCCAGCGTTCCGAAACAGCGCTCGGATGGTTTCTGGAAGACCGCCGATGAGAACTTAGTACGTGTAAACGACTATGTCACCAACTGGAGCAAGGACACCGCTCAAACTCAGCTGGAAACCTTTCTCAACTCCAGCTCGAAAGAGACGGTTGAAAGCATTCAGGCGATTTTTAACCACGATGCCGATGTAGCCTTCGGACTGCTGGCGGCGCTGGAAGGCTATGACGGAGATGCCGACCTGAATGTACAGTTGGTTTCCGCTGTAAGTGCACCCCGTGAACTGCTGAATATGTACGACCGCTACGAAGAGATGGGCATTGATATTGTAACTTTCTCCTTCTCCCCGGCCATGGTCGTCGATGCGATTGAACTGGGAATCGACGTACTGGAAGGCAAAGAGGTCAGCGGAATGCATCTTGTGGATACCGAAATGGTGGACAACAGCAATTATAAAGAGTTTATGGAAGGTCCGGTTTACTCACTGCGCTACTCTTTCTATTAAATAAAACTGCGAAATGAATTAGGCCGGCAGATGCTGCCGGCCGATTTTTACCGGGAAGGGAGAAGGGCTGATTCAATGCATTTGGAAATGAAGAATATCTATAAGAGCTTCGATGCGGTCAAGGCGCTACAGGATGTTTCGTTGACCGTCGGCAAGGCGGAGATTCACGGCCTGCTGGGTGAAAACGGGGCCGGGAAATCCACCTTGATGAATATACTGGGAGGGATCCTCAAACAGGATTCGGGACAGATCCTGATAGACGGCGAGGATCATTCTCATCTGACTCCCGTGAAATCTACACACCTGGGAATCAGATTTATTCATCAGGAGCTGAATCTGGTGAACGACCTGCAGGTGTATGAAAACCTCTTTCTGCACAACGAACTGGTGGCAGCCGGGCTGTTTTTGAAGAAAAAGGAGATGATCGAACGTTCCCGTGAAATTCTCAAGAAACTGGAGCTCGACATAGATCCGACCGCCTGGGTGCGCGACCTGGACACCTCCCGTAAGCAGCTGATAGAGATTGCCCGGGCTCTGCTGTTCGAATGCCGCTTGATCATAATGGATGAGCCGACTACCGCGTTGACGAACGAGGAAATAGAAAATCTGTTTGAGATTATGCGCGGGCTTAAGGCGGAGGGCATCAGCTGTATTTATATTTCACATAAGATGCCGGAACTGTTCGCCGTTTGCGACCGATATACGGTTCTACGGGACGGCAAGTTCGTTGCCAGCGGAGACTTCGCCGAAATCGATGAGCAGAAGGCCACCGAAATGCTGGTAGGCCGTACTCTGGTCCATGAGACGGTCGAAAAGTCGAACATCGTGAATGAAAATGAAATCGTGATGGCGGTGGAGGACTTGAGCTGCGGAGACTATTTTCGCAACGTCAGTTTTAACCTGCGCAAGGGCGAAATAGTAGCGGTAACCGGACTGTTCGGCGACGGGCGCGGCGAGCTCAGCGAGTGCCTGTTTGGAGCCAGAGAGGTGACTGGCGGAAAAATCAAACTGAAGGGCAAGGAAATTCAGTCGGCCTCCATACTGCAAGTGATCAAATCGGGGGTGTCGATGATCCCGCGCAACCGTAAGGAGCGCTCGATCCTCAAGGACCTTTCGATCATGGACAACCTTTCGATGGCCTACTTCACCAGCAAGCACAAGAAGCTCTATATAAGTAAGCGGGAGGAGCGGCAGCGCTTTGAAGAGAACAAACGGATTACCAATATCAAGACCGATAATCCGGACAATCCAATTACCTCTCTGAGCGGGGGGAATCAGCAGAAGGTGGTGTTTTCCCGCTGGTTCGGACTGGACTCGGAGGTCTACATCCTGGACAACCCGACCCAGGGCATCGATGTAGGGGCCAAGTTCGAGATCTATGAGCTTATAACCAGTTTAGCCGAGGAAGGCAAGAGCGTTATAGTCTTTAGCTCGGAATATTCTGAGATCAAGAGAATCGCCGACCGCTGTCTGGTGATGTACAAGGGGGAGGTCAACAAGGAGTTCTCCCGCGAAGAAATGAACGAGGTTGATGTGATGTATTACGCAACCGGATCTAATAAGAAGGTGAGTTGAGGGTATGGATACTGAAATCAAAATGAACAAGGGATCGGCAGCCACTGCCCGGACCGTCGGAATCATGAAAAAACTGTTGCTTGATCACAACTACATACTGTCTCTGATTCTGCTGCTGCTGATCGGCCGCTTTGCCAGCGAACAGTTTTTATCGTCGGCCAGTCTGATCAATCTGATGAAATCATCCGTGTTTATCGGAATTATCTCGCTGGGAATGACCATGGTCATCATTTCGGGTAATATCGACCTGTCGGTTGGCTCGATGCTGGCGCTGACCGCATCAACCGGGGTAGTAGTTTTCAATGCTACCACCAGTATTTTCTACTCGCTGGCGGCAAGCCTGTTCATGGGATTTGTCCTCGGCTTGTTCAACGGAGTATTTGTCGGCTTAGCGCGAGTGGCCGCCTTTATTGTGACTTTGGCGACCCTGGTGGGGTACCGCTCGATTACCATCCAGTTCGGCGACGGCGGACCGCTGATAGTAGATAACGATGCCTACTTCACTCAGCTGCGGACGATCGGCTACGGAAAACTCGGCCCGATTCCGTATTTGGTGATCTGTTTGATTGCTATTTCAGTATTTGTATGGCTGGTAATGACAAAGACCAGGTTCGGCCGCTATGTATATGCCATTGGTTCCAACGAAAAGGCCGCCCGTCTGACGGGTATCAACGTGAAGCTGATGAAAGTGGCCATATTCACTATCACAGGTATGCTGACCGGCCTGGCCGGATTTTTGTACATCACCCGCTTCGGCTCTGTCGACGTCTCGACCGCCGGAAAGATGTTCGAGCTGGACGTGATCGCCGCTGTTGCAATCGGCGGCACCTCGATGGCCGGCGGGCGCGGCTTCGTGCAGGGCTCGGTCTTCGGGGCGGTAATCCTCTATGCCATCGATGCGATCCTCTCGGCCTTCCAGGTGCCGGCCTTCGTCAACGACCTGATCAAGGGCATCCTGATACTGGGGGCGGTGCTGATGCAGCGCGCCCTGGAAAAGGAACGCAGCGAGTAAATTCTTTCAGGGGCCCGTGCCTCCTTTCGGGCCCCTGTTTTTATTGCATCAAGTATACTTGCAAGTATACTTGATGATTAGAGTGACATGCGGTATATTATTATTAGAGGGGGGTTGATGCCGCAAATTTCTTTATATATTGATGATGAAACTCTTGAGAAAGTGAAAACGGCTGCATCGCGCGAGCAGGTTTCTATTTCGAAATGGGTGGCTGAACGCATTCGATTGGAAGTAGCCCCCGAATATCCAGAGGGTTATGAGCGCTTGTTCGGTTCGATTGATGATGAGACATTTACCGAGCCTGAAGAGATTAGCCCTGCACTTGACTCCTGGCGGGAGTCGCTTTAGTGTATTTTTTAGATACTAATACCTGTATTTACTTTCTAAACGGTTCCTCCAAGAGTGTAAAGCAGAAACTTCTAGCTACCCCGCCGAATGAGATATCAATTCCGGCATTAGTAGAAGCTGAACTGCTGTTTGGTGCATTTAAAAGCAGAAACAGAAACGATAATCTGAAAAAGGTAGAAATGTTCCTGAAACCTTTTAAGACTGTATCCTTTGATACGGAAGCCAGCTATTCCTATGCCGATATTCGTTTCAGATGCGAAGCGAAAGGAGCCCCGATTGGGCCAAATGATTTGTGCATCGCAGCAATTGTCGCCGCCCATGACGGTGTTTTGGTTACTGACAACACCAAAGAGTTCAGCCGGATTACTGGACTGCGGACTGAAGATTGGGCGGCCGCAAGAATTCTATGAAGGGTTTTGACAAATCATCAAATTAAGATAAGATGTGTATCATTCGAAGCTTGTTACATAACAAAGGGTGAATTCTGAATGGTATGGCTGATTGATCTAATTGATAAAAACCAAAAAATCTACGGGGTGCTGCTGACAGCTCTGTATGCGGCAGTACTCCTCTATTCCTGGATAGATTATGAGCTCATCGTGCAAGGATCCATCTTCTTTCTGATCCCGATAATTCTATTTTCCTTCCTCGGCATGAAAACCGGATTGATTATTGCGGGCGTAAATGTAGCGGATTTGTGGGCCGCCACCTATTTCCATGGTTTTTCCGGAATATCACAGCACCCATTTGTGTGGCACTTCGGCGGCGCACTGGTGAGTATCGCGGTTGCCTACTCCTTCGGCACGATTAAAAGCCTCTACACTAAGGAAAAACGGGCGGAACGCATAATAGAAAAATCGAAAGCACAGTATCAAAAAGTTGTCGATAACATAAAGGAAGGTATGATTATTCTCGATCCCGAGGCCAAGGTCACTTTTATGAACAAGGCCGGCGCCGATATGCTCGGAATAGAGGTGCGTAATACCGGCGTATGCGTGCTCGATTTGCTGGATGAGGAGAACCGACGCGTATTCGAAAGCGAGATGCGCAAGCGTGCCAAAGGGCGACCGTCCGAATATCACATTTACTTTGCCCACCCGACGCGCGGCCGACGTCATCTGTTTGTAGCCGCCTCTCCATATGTAGATGAGAACGGGGTTATGACCGGAAGCATCGGTTTTGTGAATGATATTACCGATACCGACAAACAGAAATCGAAAATCCAATCTCTACAGAGAAGGAACGAGTATTTAATAGCCGAGATGCACCACAGAATCGGAAACAGTTTGTCGGTGGTTAAAGCCTTCCTCAACTTGTATTTGACGGACGATTCCGTTGAAAAGGCGGATGGGCTGAAAAAGGTGGAAGATATCATAAACACTATGGCCTTCATAAATAACAAGTTCTTCATGAATTTCGACCGGCAGACCCTCAATATCGGAAGACTGGTGCGGGAGGCGGTAATCGATCTTGCCGAAAAATACTGTTTTGATATGCAGAAGGTGAAAGTAGATGCGGATAACCGGGAAGAGCACATAGATGTGGCGCTTCCGCTGGGAATGCTGCTCACCATTTTCCTTTCCAGTCTGATGGGCCGGGTAGATGCAACTGATTGCGAGCTGTCCATCAGACTGCGGAGCAGAAAGGGTTCTGCGGAACTCATGGTGGCCGGAAACAAGGCGAATATTTTTCACAGCGACTGTATCGCCGAAGAACTGGGGAATGAAGGGGAGATTATCCGCGCGCTGTTAGACCAGATGGGTGGCGAGTGCAAAGCAGTCGGTAAAAAGAACAGTGCGATTGCGATAGAGTTCTAGGCAGCCCCGAGCTTCAAATGTTATGTGGAAAGGTGATCTCGAATACCGGGAATGGCCTCTTTTGTAATGCAATTGTTCCGTTTAACTGCGAGGCGAGTACTCGCATTATTTTTAGCCCGAGGGTCTGTGGATTGGAGAAGTCAACACTATCGGGGAATGGAGCGCCGGTATTGTGTACTTGAAGATGGTAATTCTGTTGCAACTGCTTCAACTCAACCGAGAAAACCGGCGGCTCCTCGGTTGAGAAGCCGTACTTGATTGCATTGGTGGCAATTTCATTGATAAGCAAGCCGAGGGTGAGCG
The DNA here is from genome assembly GCA_964603735.1 of uncultured Sediminispirochaeta sp. Taxonomy (GTDB): domain Bacteria; phylum Spirochaetota; class Spirochaetia; order DSM-16054; family Sediminispirochaetaceae; genus DSBN01. Next base: position 9,678 of record CAZRWN010000067.1, read on the forward strand.
CCGTATCTGGCGGCAGTTCTATATCCTCGATATCCGTGTGAACCGTGACTTTTTTATGTGACAGTGTTTTCAAGAGCGAAGTGATAATCTCCTCTAAATACTCATTGATTTTCACCGATTCGAAAGATTCGGTACGGTAGAGTTTTTCATGAATAATGCGGATAGTATCAATCTGTTTGGAAATTTCATCGAAATCTGATTTGTTTTCCGGTGCGGGCTGTTTTAGATTTATCAGCGATGTTAACAGCATTAGGTTGTTCTTGATACGATGGTTGCTCTCTTTGAGCAGCGCCTCTCTTCTCTCTAAATTCTGTTGATGCTGGTTTTGCTTTTGGCGAATCGCTTTAAATACCGGGCGAAATTGAATCATTCCAATTAACATGAGAACCGAAATGGAAAGCGCCACCAGTTCGGACTCGGGTGCTCCCGCGGCCGGGCTTACCTCTGGACGAAGCAGATTGCAAAGGCTCACAATTCTGCGGATTGTCATCAGCGTGACGGCCGATGCTATAAACATCCACGGCTTGAAATAGCCGGAGGTTTTGATCATACACACCGCAATAACGGCAGTTGCGGCTTGCAGCAGTATTGATAATGTCAGAATTAGCGTTAATACAGTTTCATTCATTTACTTTATCACACTATTATATCCCATTATTTAACTAAGTCAATATATAAAATAAAATTTATAACTCTAAAACATCTATTGTTTAGGCGGCGGTAGACCCTGAGAGGGGAAATCATAGGTGCATAAATCCTGCTACCTGTGGTACTATTCTGAATAGATAAATGTATAGGTAAGCATGTGGCAGTGTACAACCAGAACCCCGAACAGAGAGCCCGCGACCGAATAGACTCAATGCTGGATGCCGCCGGCTGGGCCGTGCAGGCGAAAAGCGAACTCAATCTCTCGGCCCGCCGCGGGGTGGCAGTGCGCGAATACCCCACCGATGTCGGCCCGGCCGACTACGTGTTGTTTGTTGACCGCCGGCCGGTGGGAGTAGTTGAGGCCAAGCGGGAGGAAGAGGGCTTTCGCCTGACGGTCCATGAACAGCAGACCGAATACTACGCCGAGAGCCGGCTGAAACACCTCAACAACCGGCCCCTGCCTTTTATGTACGAAACTACCGGAACCCTCACCAGATTCACCGATAAACGTGATCCCAAGCCGCGCTTCCGGCCGGTCTTCAGCTTTCACCGGCCGGAAACGCTGGCCGAATGGATGAAAACCGAAAACTCTCTGCGGCAGCGTCTGCGCCATATGGCGCCCCTCGATTCCGGCGGGCTGCGGCCGGCCCAGACCCGGGCTATTGAAAATCTGGAAGCCTCTTTTAAGGACGGCCGCCCGAAGGCCCTGGTGCAGATGGCCACCGGAGCGGGAAAAACCTTCACCGCCTGCACCTTCATCTATCGCCTTCTGAAACACGCCGATGCCAACCGCATCCTCTTTTTGGTGGACACCAAGAACCTAGGTGAGCAGGCCGAGCAGGAGTTTCTCAAGTTTCAGCCCACTGACGACAACCGCAAGTTTACCGAGCTCTATAACGTGCAGCGGCTCAGCTCCAGCTATATCGCCTCCGACAGCCAGGTCTGTATCTCGACCATCCAGCGCCTCTATTCCATCCTGAAGGGCGAGGAGCTGGAAGAGGCCGCCGAAGAGGAGAACCCCTACGAGCGCAGCTGGCAGCCCAAGGAACCAGTGCCGGTGGCTTACAATCAGCAGGTTCCCATCGAGTACTTCGACTTTATTATCATCGATGAATGTCACCGCTCCATCTACAACCTGTGGAAGCAGGTGCTGGATTACTTCGACGCCTTTCTCATCGGGCTTACCGCCACACCGGACAAGCGCACCTTCGGCTTTTTCAATGAAAACGTGGTCAGCGAATACAGTTACGAAGAGTCGGTGGCCGACGGGGTCAATGTGCCCTACGATATCTACACCATCGAAACGGAAATCTCGCAGCAGGGCTCCCATATCAAAGCCGAGGAGTACATCGACAAGCGCGAGAAGCTCTCGCGGCGCACCCGCTGGGAGCGGCTGGATGAGGATTTCGAATACTCTTCGAAACAGCTGGACAAGGATGTGGTCAATCCCAGCCAGATCCGGCATGTAATTCAGGCTTTCAAGGCGGCCTTGCCGACCATGTTCCCCGACCGGGTAGATGTCAGCGGCGAGATCGAGGTGCCGAAAACCCTCATCTTTGCCAAGACCGACAGCCACGCCGACGACATCATCCAGGTAGTGCGCGAAGAGTTTGCCGAAGGCAACGAGTTCTGCAAGAAAGTGACCTACAAAATTGAGGAGGATCCAAAGTCGGTGCTAAACCGCTTTCGCAACAGCTGGGCCCCGCGCATCGCAGTGACGGTGGATATGATTGCCACCGGCACCGATGTAAAACCGCTCGAGATTTTGCTGTTTATGCGGGATGTAAAGAGCATCAAATATTTCGACCAGATGAAGGGACGCGGCACTCGCACCATCAGCTTCGACGACCTGAAACGGGTAACCCGCAACGCCGGCCACACCAAAACCCACTTTGTGATAGTGGATGCGGTCGGCGCCACCAGGAGCAAGAAAACCGACAGCCGGGCGCTGGAGCGCAAGCCCAGTGCTTCCCTCAAAGAGCTGCTGGGCGCGGTGGCGGTAGGGGCCCAAGATGAGGACCTGTACACCTCGCTGGCCAACCGCCTGGTGCGCCTGGAAAAACAGCTGACCGATGATGAGAAAGGGCGCTTTGAGCAGTTGTCCGGCGGCCGCAGCATTAACGCGGTGGCCAAAAGCCTGTTGAATGCCTATGACCCGGATGCTATCGATGCAAAAACCGACGAGCTGCTGGCCGAAGTGCCGCCGACCGAACGAAGCCCGGAAACGGAGGCCGAGCTGCGTCGCCGGGCTCAAGGCGAACTGGCTGCTGCCGCAGCTGCGCCTTTTACCGGGGCGCTGAACGACTACGTTGAGAACGTGCGCCGAGTGCACGAGCAGATTATCGACACGGTCAACCGCGACCGGCTGCTGCGGGCGGAATGGGACAGCTTTACCAAGGACCAGGCCGAGCAGGTGGTGCGCGAGTTCGCCGACTATATTGCCGCGCACAAGGACGAGATTCACGCCCTGAGCATTTTCTACGACCAGCCCTACCGCCGCCGCGAGCTGACCTTCAAGATGATTAAATCGGTGCTGGACCAACTGAAGATCGACCGACCCACGCTGGCTCCGCACTACGTATGGGAGGCCTACGCCCGCCTGGAGGATGTGCGTGGCGACAGCCCCAAGAACGAGCTGACGGCCCTGGTCGCCCTCCTGCGCCGGGTGACGAAGATCGACGACCGGCTGACTGCCTACAGCCGCACGGTGGACCACAATTTTCAGCGCTGGATTTTCGAGACCCACGCCGGGGCGGGCGCCAAGTTCACCGACGAGCAGATGGAGTGGCTGCGCATGCTGAAGGACCAGATTGCCAACAGTATTCACATTGAGCTCGACGACCTGGACTACACCCCCTTCGACGCGCGGGGCGGCCGCGGCCGCATGTACCAGTTGTTCGGCGACCGCATGACCGATATCATAGACGAGCTGAACAAAGAGCTGGTAGTGTAAGCCCTGCCGCTTCATTATATGGAGTAAGATACACTCACTCCGCCACCTTGCCGCCCAAGCGAACGGGCTGCTGTGGTCTGTGCCTGTTTTTCAGCGGGGTGGTGTACTGCAAGTTGGGTAAGGCAAAGAACGAGAGCTGCAGCGGTCGTCCCGCTCAACCTGAATACCATTAGCGGAGACAGATATAATGATGAAATGTGTGTATCACAGAGGATTTTGCTTGAATACAGAGGTCGATAATGCATGATGGGTGGGTTGAATGTCAACTCAAGGATATTGGTACAATTGTATCTGGTGGAACACCAAAGACTAAGATTCCGGAATACTGGGGTGGAGATGTTGCCTGGATAACGCCTGCCGATTTATCAGGATATAAATCAAAGTATATAAAAAGAGGGAAAAAGAGTATTACCCAGCAAGGACTTTCAAACTCTTCAGCAAAGCTGATGCCTGCCGGCAGTGTGCTTTTTTCATCACGTGCGCCAGTAGGTTATACTGTAATTGCAGCTAACAGCTTGGCAACGAATCAAGGTTTCAAAAGCATCGTTCCTTATAGCTTCATTCTAAGCGATTTTTTGTACTACTATTTTAGATCTATTAAATCGTTGGCTGAAAGTCGTGCTACCGGTACTACTTTCAAGGAGCTATCTGCAAGCTCCTTTTCCATCTTACCTGTTACTTTTCCTCCACTCCCGGAACAACGCGCGATCGTGGCTAAAATCGAACAGCTTTTCAGTGAACTTGATAATGGTATTGAAAACCTGAAAGCAGCCAA
>CAZRWN010000068.1:0-10576 GCA_964603735.1 uncultured Sediminispirochaeta sp.
GGACAGCGGACAGGAGTTTGCCGCAGATATCGGTCATGCTGATGGCCATACCATCAAAGTGCTGGTGCAGGTTCTCTTAGAGCCTCATTCCGACGGATATTTAGTGCTTCTGTCAGATGAATCTCACCAGAAGCAGATGTTGGAAGAGAGCATCGAATGCCGACTGGCCCGTGCCCTGGTTTCGGCCAGCGATGCTGAGCAAACCTATCAGGAACTGCTGAAGTATATTGCCCAATATTTCGGTTTTTCTGCAGGAGCTGTATATATAAAACGCAAAAACGAACCGAACCTGGATTTCAAATATTCGTACAATCTGCCAGCGTCAATCCTGCATTTTCTGCACATGAATGATTCCCGGGACTGGGCGGCCGGCATACGCGGTCCGCAGTTCTTCAGCCAAAACAGTCACGTGAATCCGATTTCGCCCCTTCTCCGAGAGCAGGGAGTTGATTCGATGCTGTTAATACCGATTGAGGATGAAACCGGGCTCTACGTCATTTTTACCCTGTTCTCTTTTGAAAATCCGAGATTTAGAGAATCACGGATGAGTGAAGTGAGCAGGGTGGCAGACTATTTGGGAAAGATTGTCCTCAGGCTCTCCAATGGGGAGAAACTCGAAAGCGCTGAAAAGTTGTTCCGTTCTCTGGTCCGCTCTATGCCGAGCGGACTCATCGTTAGGGATCGGAGTGAGCAGATCGTGTTTTACAATCTGGCGGCAGCACGGCTGTTCGGTTTGAGGAACGACACTCACCTCGATCCTCAGGTCATCTTCAAAGATGTGAAGGTTCTTCACAGAAACGGAGAGACCGCCGTTCAATCCAAATTGCCGAGTATCGTATCGCTTAAAGAAGGACGGAAAATCCGTAATTACGAGCTAAAAGTGATCCGCTCCGACGGCTCTTACCGTTGGCTGTCGGTAAACTCCGAACCCCTCTTTCGGGCCGGTGAGGTAGCCCCGTATGCCGCCGTGGCGACCTTCAGGGATATCACTGAAAACCGCAAAATAGTACAGGAAATTGAACGGGCCCGGCAGATCGCCGAGGAGGCCAGTAAATCGAAAAGCCGCTTTTTGGCGAATATTAGCCATGAAATACGCACTCCTCTCAGCGGAGTTATGGGAATGACGGATATTCTGCTTGGTTCGGAACTCAATACGGAGCAGCGTGAGCAGCTCCTGCTCATGAAGGATGCCGAGGAGTCACTGCTCGACATTATTAACAAAGTACTCGAACTCTCGAAGATAGAATCGGGAAACATTATTATCGAAAACAACACGTTCCTGCTTCGCAGTACGGTCAAAAAGGCTGTCCTTCCCCTTTACATGGGCACACAGCCCGCTGAACTGACGATGGATATCAATATTGCCGAGGATGTTCCGAATGTGCTGATCGGAGATGCCCAGCGGGTGCAGCAGGTTCTGGCGAATCTGGTCAGCAATGCCATCAAATTCACCGATCGGGGACGAATTTCTGTAAACATAAGCCTGCAGAAGAAACTGCGTAACAGTGTGAAGCTCTGTTTTGCGGTGAAAGACAGCGGGATGGGCATTCCTGAAAGCGAGCTGGAGCGCATCTTCGAAAACTTTCAACAGGTAGATTCCAGTTTCTCGAAGCAGCATCAGGGGTCGGGCCTGGGGCTCTCGATCACCCGGCAGCTGGTAGAAATTATGGGCGGTGAAATCTGGGTTGAGAGTTTTCCCGGCAAGGGCAGCAGCTTTTTCTTTACAATTGATTTCATGCTGGCCGACGGTGAAAAGAGTAAAGAGCTGCGGCAAAAGGGGGCTTTTCCTTCGCACACTTATTCGCTTTCAATTCTGCTGGCGGAAGACAATATGCTCAATCAAAAGTCTATCTCCTATTTTCTAAAAGAAATGGGTCATACCGTAGAGATAGCTCAGAACGGAAAAGAGGCCCTGGAGAAACTGCGCCGGAACAAATATGATTTAGTTTTAATGGATGTACAGATGCCGGTGATGAACGGGCTGGAAGCTACGCGCAGCATACGTAAGGCCGACGGCTCACGGTTTGATCCGCAGATCCCGATAGTAGCGCTCACCGCGTATGCAATGAAAGAGGATGTGCACCACATCCTGTCCAGCGGTATGAACGCATATGTGTCGAAACCGCTTTCGAGAGATATCCTCGCCCAGGCAATCGGCAGCGTGCTGCACCATGAGGATGAGCCCGACTACAGTTTTATCGGTCAGCAGGATACTTTTAGCGGGGTTTCGCAGGCAAGTGAAGAGGATCTTACCGATTTCAGTATTTTTGTTCAGGATTATCAGGGTGATCTTGACATTGCAAAACAGCTGCTCGAACTCTTTTATCGGGATGTACCGGGAAAAATTGAGGAGATCGAGGCGGAGCTGAGCGCCGACCATATTCAGCATACGGTGGATATGTTTCACTCTCTGACAAATAATCTGTCGGCAGTACGGCTGTACGGGTTGGCGAACATGAGCCGTAATCTCGAACGGGAGGCCCTGCGCGGTAATTCAGATCGCCTGCAAGAGCTGTTTCCTGAGTTCAAGTCGGAGTTGAAACAGGCATTGCGGCACTCTCAGGACTATCTTACGCAGATCAATCGGATGCTCGCCCAGTAGTTTCCGGCCAGGCGCCGAGCGCCACCAGCTGGGCAGTCGCCTGCTCGGCCCAGCCGCGATTGGCCTGCGGACTGGCGGGGCTGGGATGCAGTACCGATCCGACCACCGGGCCTGCGTCCGCACCGGCTTCTGTGCTCTCGGCCGCCTGTAAAGCGGCACGGATTCTCTGTTCGGCGAACTTGCCGACCCCTATCACGTAGCCCGGCCTGAGAGCGGCGATTATTTCTAGAAGATGAGTATCACAGGCGGCGAACAGGGCCTGACGCTCTTCCTTGGGAAGCTTGTCGGGGGTGAGGTTCTTCCCGCCTGCCTCCATAAAAATCAAAGGACAATAATTGGCTACATAATGACGGCTGAAAAATTGTTCGGCGGTTTCGAAGCGTGCCTGCATCAGCCCCCAGAGCCGCCGGCCGCTGACCTCGCTGCGGCTGCAGGCAAAGCCTTCCACCGGCTTTTTGGGATGGCTGCGGGCCGGCTGCCGTACTTTGGCCGCGATCCCCATCCAATCCCGCACAAAACCGATTTCGCCGAAGGGAACCCCGGTCTGGGCCATGCCCCAGGGTCCCGGATTCATTCCCACGAACAAAATATCCCGCGGGCCAGCGGCAAACCGGCGTATGTACTCTGCATGCGGCTCCCAAGCGTAGACCAGCGGGTTGTAGGTGAAGGCCACTTTGCCATGAAATGTGAGATTGTCGGTTGTTCGAGCGAGCTCGGCGGCGGCCGATTCGATTGCGCGGGCACTCTGGTTCATGGGCTCAGTGTAGCCTGCGGAACTGCGCTTTTGCAAGGCCGCCGAAAATTCTTGCGCATCTGCTGATTACTGGTTACCATTCTTGCGGAGGAAACCGATGGAAAAAGTGAAAATGACGCGACGGGACATCATTACTCTGCTGCTGCTGGTATTGATGTCGGTGTTTCTGTTTGCCGATCAGCGGATTATGTCGGCCATACTGCCGGAGCTCTCGGCCGAGTACGGGGCCGACGTACGGACTCTGGGCTTCATAGGTTCGGCCTTTACCCTGGTGGGGGCCTTCATCAGTATCGTGTTCGGATATTTCACCGATCTGATCTCGCGCAAAAAGTTGTTGATTATCACCGTGTTCGTCGGCGAGATTCCCTGTCTGTTGACCGGGATCCCCTTCTTTACTCCTACTCTGACCAGTTTTACCCTGCTGCGGATTCTGACCGGAATCGGGATCGGCGGCATTTATCCCATTTCCTTCTCGCTTATTTCGGACTATTTCCGCGAGGAACACCGGGCTTCCGCCTCGGCCTGGCTCGGGGTGGCCTGGGCGGTTGGCATGATGGGCGGACCGGCGCTGGCCGGGTATCTGACCGGGAGCTTCGGCTGGCGTATCGCCTTCGTGCTGGCCGCCGTCCCGAATTTTCCGCTGGTGCTCATTTTTGCTCTGTATGCCCGGGACCCGGAACGCGGACGGACCGAAAAGGCGCTGGAAGAGTTGATACAGGCCGGCGCGGCCTACACCGCCCGCATAAAGCCGAGCGATTTCAAGCTGATTGTGTCGAACCGAACCAATTTGTGGACCTTTCTGCAGGGGATTCCCGGCACTATTCCGTGGGGCATTCTCAGCTATTGGATCATTATCTTCTTCGAGCAGGAGCGCGGCTTTACCAAAGAGGAAGCTACTACCGTATATCTGATGCTGGGACTCGGGGCGACGATCGGGGCGGTGGTGTTCGCGATAATCGGCGAGTGGCTGTATCAGAAAAACCCCAAGCTCTTGCCGGTTTTGTGCGGAGCAGGGGTACTGATCGGAATAGTGCCGGTGATCCCGGTGCTGAACTATCCGCTGTTCGACCCGACTTCCACCCAGCTGCTGCTGTTCAACCTGGCCGCCTTCATCGGCGGATTTCTGGTCTCGGTTCCCTCCGCCAATGTGAAGGCGATTCTGATGAATGTGAACCGGCCGGAACACCGCGGTTCGGTGTTTGCCGTGTTCAATATTACCGACAATTTGGGCCAGGGCTTCGGCCCGGCCATCGGCGGACTGCTGGTGCCGCTGGGCTTCCTGTTCACCATGAACTTTGCAGTCTTTTGGTGGCTGCCATGCGGACTGATTTTCTTTATGGTGGCCCGCTATATTGTCGGCGACCGTGACCGCCTGCAGAAGCTGCTGGCCGCCCGGGCCGAGCGGATGAAGCAGAGCAACGGGTGAAGCACTGGGTATGGTTGTGAAGAAGGCTGAGCGGCGGCGGTATATGTACCGCGGCGACCGGTACACGATGGCCTGCTTCTTTATGGTGAGCTCCGGTTCTATCCGTTAGTTTTTAGATTCTCCAGAAAAAAGTTGTGGTGGCGGGAGTAAAACTCCAGCATCTGCTGCTGCAGGCCGTTGAAAAACTCCCGCTCCAGGCGGGTGGCGGTAGGCGTGATGTAGCGGTAGTGCCAAATTTCGAACATGTATCCGGTCAGCTCCTCCTGTCCTTCGGGGTAGGAGAGGGAAAATCCATACTCCCAGGCGTGTTCGAACAACCACTTCCCCGCCGGGGTATCTTCGAACTCGGGGGTGATGCTGCCGAAGTCTATGGTGGTGCCGAGCTGGTGCTGGCTGGTGCCCGGCCGGGCTGAGAAGCGGTCGGCCTCTTCCCGGCCGTGACTGTCCACATAGCCTTCGTACAGCTTTTTCTGATATTCGTAGGAGCGGAAAGTTGAGGAGTAGACCAGTTCAACCCCGTCGATGCGGGCCGCTTCGGTCATTGCCAGTACAGCCGGCATGCAGCTGCGGCTCAGCTGCAGGTTGGAGCGGTTGAGGGAGAGGGGGTAGGTGTTCAGCGGAACCAGATCGTCCGGCTGGTAGCCCTCCGGAAGCGGATGCTGACGGTCGACCAGCACCCGAGCCCACTCGGGGAGCTCCAGAAACTGCCGGGATAGTTCTAAAAAATACTCCGGGCGGGCCTTTATGTTCTCGCGAACGGAATCGGGTTCTGATTGAATTTTTTCCATTAAATTCCCTAGAGTGATTTCGAACTCCGGATGCGGATATACCGCTGCGGGCCGCTTTTTCACTTCTTTTTCTGTATTTGACGATTCGGAAAGCTTGCCTGAATCTGCAGAACAATTTACGGTAAGCAAAACAACCACGGCGATGAATCCGGTTAGAAGGCGTGTGCGGTACTTCATGAGCTTCATACTAACCAAACTGTAAATTATTTGCAATTGCACTTTCAGGAGTTATACTATTCACTGTCGAGGTAATAATGGTTCATAGAATATTAACTATTGAAGATGAAGCGGCAATCAGAAAAAGTTTTGTATCATTTCTCGAAGACTACGACTACCAGACCCTGGAAGCCGGAGACGGCGGAGAGGGGATCGAGGTGATAAAGCGCGCCGGGCCGGATTTGGTGCTGGCAGATCTGCGAATGCCCAATGTAGATGGGCTGCAGGTACTCGATTACGTCGGTAAAAACCACCCGGAGATACCGGTGATCGTAGTGTCGGGAACCGGAAATATAAACGACGTCATCGAGGCCCTGCATTTGGGCGCCTGGGACTACATACTGAAACCGGTCGAGGACCTCAATATCCTGCTGTTCGCAGTCCGGCGGGCACTGGAAAAGGTTCGACTGGCCGAAGAGAACCGGAGATATCGGGAGCATCTGGAGGATCAGGTTAATCAGAAGACCCGGGCCCTCGAACAGGCCAACGCGAAGTTGCAGTCGATCAATAAGGAATTGAGGACCTCTTTACAGGAGAAAGAGGTCCTGCTGAGAGAGGTTCACCACCGGGTAAAAAACAACATGCAGATTGTTATGAGCCTGATGAACCTGCAGAAACCGCTTTACCGCGATTCATACGATGTGCGGCTGGTCGACAAGAGTATTCACAGAATTCAGGCGATGGCCATGGCCCATGAGCAGCTGTACCGCACCGATGATTTTACACGGATCAATCTGCAGGCGTATCTCAACGGTATGGTGAACGAGATTATCCGCAACAAGACTGCCGTGGGTGACAGTTTCGACGTCCGGGTCGCGGCCCAGGAAATATACATGGGACTCGAACTGGCGATTCCCGTAGGGCTCATTATTCATGAGCTGGCCGACAATGCCATAGAACACGCCTACCCCGTCGGCGAAGGAGGCGAGATTTCCATATCGGCAGTTCATGCGGAGGGACGCTGCACCATTACGGTGGCCGATAAAGGGGTCGGGCTTCCCAAAGAACTCGATGTAGAGAACACAACCTCCCTGGGATTTATGCTGGTGCAGACTCTCGCCTCGCAGATCGAAGGCAAACTGGAGGTACAGCACCGCGACGGCACAAGGGTCAAAGTGGAGTTTGAATGGCAGGAGTAATGTACCGCTTCGTCCGAAATCTGTACGGCCTTTTCAATGTTCCCTATGTACCGGAAGAGATGCTCGAGTGCCCGCGCCCCCGGGTTCTGCATATCAGCGACACCCCCGGGAGCGTCTACCCGTTTCTATTTCGGCTGATTGATAAGCTGCGTCCGGAGTATCTTATCCATACCGGCGACTTCCTCGATGAAATAAAGCTGGAAAACCGGCCCGGGCAGCTGGTGGAGTACCGCCCGCGGCTGATGAAGCTGCTGCAGCAGCTGGAAGCGCAGCCCGCGGGAACCATTTATTTGATTCCGGGCAACCACGATGATCTGAATGCAGTTGAACAGAGCGTGACACGCAGTAAGATACTGCCCGAAAAGAGCTGGATCGAGATAGAGGAGACTTACTTTTTTGTATCCCATCACTATGAACCGGCCGAGGTGGGGGCCGATTTTTTTCTTTTCGGCCACTCGCTTACACCCGACCACATTCGCCGTGACAAAACGGTTATTCTAAACGGAATTCCCGCCATTCATTTGATATCACTGCCGGCAAAACAGGTGTTTGCGCTGCCCTATCCGAGCGGGACCGACAGCGCACGGCAGCAGCTGCTGCCGAAAATCGGCCTGTAAATCGGCCTGAAAGGAGGATAAAATGTTGTTTATTCGAAGAGGTCCTCGCTGTGTGTTCATCCGCACCGCCGCCGCCGAGGTTCTGATTGAAAATATTATCACCGCCTTCGAAGGGACCCGCTGCAGCTTTGATGAAGGTCTGACCCGCGCTCACGAATTTCACAGCCTGCTGTTTTTCACCGAACCGGGCCTGGAAAAAACCCGTATCGAGGATGCGCACACCATCGTGCATGTGCCGAATGAATCCTCCTGTATTCTCTCCCGGCTGTTTCAGAAGGGGCTTCAAAGCCGGGTTGCCAATGTACAGCTGGGCCCCGGCCTTATTCTGATGCGGGTAGTCGGGTCGGGGGAGGAACTGGCCGCCGACCTGAAGCAACGATACCAGACCGAGAGTCTGGAACTGCCGGAGGCGATCAGTGCCGGCGAGATAGAGGATACGGTGCTGCTGCTGACCAATGCCTCGCTGAGCAAAGTGATTAGCGTAGATGACTTTTTAGATTCGCCCATACTTATCAAGTACCCTTCACACCGTCTGTACTGGGAGTTGCGCAGTAAAGGTGTACACCTGATTACCAGCTCTCTGGAGAAGAAACAGTGGTATGAAATGCGGGTGAACATATACGATGCGGCGGACTATTACGAAGTCCATTATGAACGGCTGATGGCCGTGCTCTCGGAGCTAGATGCCGGCATGGTGCTGGCGGAAACCTGGACGCGGGACCATGCACTGGCGCTGATGTCGGTACTGGCCTATCAGGTGCGTCTGTTCTCCCTCGACCCGCCGCAGAAAATAAAACGCCTGCTGCTGGGGCTGGAGTACGATGCCAAGGGCAAGCGTTTTGTAGACATGGACCTTTACTTCCGCAACCGGAAAATCGGTAAAAACGATAAAGGCGTACGCGATGTAAAGGCCGAATCGCATCTGCACCTTCGACAGGAACTCTACGCCCGGCTTTCGCAGGAGACTCAGGACTACCTGCTGCAGCTGGAGAATCAGCTGGGGTAAAACCGCTGGCTTTGGTGCGGCGGTCTCCCGGGCCGGCCCCCCCAAGGCCAGGCGGCCCAGCAGGCCAGGCGGCCCCTCAAGGCCAGCAGGCCTCCCTAGGCCAGGCTATTCTCCGGAGTCGGCCTCGTCAATTTTTCGCAAATCCTTGCCGCTGACTCGCTCCGGCAGTATTCCCGAGCCGCTGCTGCGGGGCAGCACTTCCTCCTCGCCGATGCCTGTTTCACGAGCTATCAGGCGCCGCACCCGCGGGCCGCAGAAGCTGCCCTGACAGGGGCCCATGCCGGCGCGGGTGCGCCGTTTGACTGCATCCAGCGATTTTATCGGAATACCGCGCTTCAGGGCATCTACAATGGTCTTCTCCCGAATCTGCTCGCAGCGGCAAACCACCCGTTCGGGGTTGCCCTCCGGCAGCTCGATCAACTCCTGCACCTCTTTAATCGGCTGCAGCGGTGCCGGCGAATTGATCTGCGGTCGGTAGGGATCGAACTGCGGGTCCTCCGCAAGCTTCAGACCAGCCCCGCGCAGCAATCCGGCCACCTTCTCGGCAATCGCCGGTGATGAAGTCAGACCGGGCGAATCAATCCCGGCCGCATTGATGAATCCCCCGACCGGCGCCTCGTTGATAATGAACTTCTTTGAATCGCTGGTGGCGCGGATACCGCTGAACGAGCGGATTACGTGACTCAGCTTGAAATCGGGAATACTTCGGCGGGCTGTATCGACAATGTATTTGAGGATCTGCCGGTCTGTGCTGACATCTTCCCTGTCCGGAATCTCCTCTGAATTGGGGCCGATCATCAGGTTTCCCCAGTAAGTGGCCGTCACCAGAATACCCTTTCCCTTTTTGGTGGGGGTCTGAAATACCACATGGTTCACCATTTGGCCGTCGCCCCGCCGCAGAATCAGGTACTGACCCTGCCGCGGGTGAATAGCAAAGCTCTTGTCGCCGATCATAGCGGCGATCCGGTCGGAATAAACCCCGGCAGCGTTCACCACGAAGCGGGCCTGCAGTTCCTGAAAATCCTGCTCCGCCGGCTCCGCATTTTGCTCCTGCGCCCCGGCCGGCTCCGCAGACTCCGCCCCCGCCGGCCGGCCCCGGGCCGTGCGCACAGTGAACACCCCGCCCGACTTCTCTATGCCGACAACCTCGCTCTCCAGCCGCAACTCCAAGCCGTTGGCAACCGCATTCTCCGCCAGGGCAATGCACATCTCGTAGGGCGAAGTAACCGCGGTTTCCGGACAGTAGAGGGCGGCCACCGCCTCCGGACCCACATTCGGTTCTAGCTCCTCGAGCTCGGCCCGCTCCACGATCCGCAGCCCCTCGACGCCGTTCAGCTCACCGTTGTTTTTCAGCCCCTCGAGACTGCTGCGTTCCTCCTCCGAAAAGGCCAGCACCAGCGAGCCGCAGCGCTGCAGTCCGAAGTTGAGCTCCTCGTTCAGCCGGTCGTACATCCGGTTCCCGCGAATGCTCAGCTCGCCCTTCAGCGTACCGTGTCTGGCCGTGTATCCGCCGTGAACAATCGCGCTGTTGGCCTTGGTGGCGCCGTTTCCGACATCCACACTCTTCTCGCAGAGTACTACATCCAGCCTGTAACGCGAGAGTTCCCGGGCAATCGCGCAGCCGACAACGCCTCCTCCGATAATGCATACATCGTACATAGCACCTATTCTAGTCGCTCCTGCCCGCCTTCGCAAACCCGTAGCCGTACAGGCGGACCATATCTTTTACTTTTTGGGGAATTTATTTTATGTTATCATGAGCCCGATTTTACAGTGGTTCGAAACGGGTGGGGCGGTGTGATACGGCCAGCGGCCCGTGGTGCTCTTGGCGCCAGCGCACTTACAATCTTTAAGAGGCAGCCCGTCGCCCCCGCCGTGGGCGCTAAGTTTCCTCGAGGAGCTTGAAGTTGATAGTTCTTTACATTTTAAGCATCGCAGCTCTGCTCATTTCGCTGATTGCCAGTCCCGCCAAGTCCGGTCAGGCATTGCGAATAGCCCTGCGCCGTTTCCTGAAGCTGCTGCCGCCCT
>CAZRWN010000068.1:10676-12780 GCA_964603735.1 uncultured Sediminispirochaeta sp.
GCCGCCCTGCCGAAGGAGGTCTTCGTGCGCTATCTCGGCGGCGACAATCTGGCTCTGACGACCGCTGCGGCTGCGCTGCTCGGCTCCCTGACCCTGATGCCGGGCTTCATCGCCTTTCCGGTGGCCGCCGCCCTGCAGCGCAAAGGCGCCCGCCTGGCCTTCCTGTTTACCCTCATCCGCTACCTGATGGCCGTACCGCTGATAGTACTCAGCTCCGAACTGCTGGCTGTGTACCTGCAGCGGCGGGCCTTTCAGATCAATATGTAATCGCTGCTCCGCAGGTCAGACGCTCACCTTGGCTTCCAGGAACCGTGTTTTTGTATCTAAAGGTGAACTCATATCGTTTTACTCCAAAATTCTATAGAACGTTCGGTCTATAATTCAAATATTGCACCACCCAGCGGGATGGTCAAGTGTGGTAAGCTAAAAACTATATAGGAGGATGCGGCAGTGTGATGCTGAGGGTTGTACCACACTAAAATGGTATTCTAACGGCGCGACGAACAGCCAACGCACACCACCGCTTCGGGCACCAGCCGCAGCCGGCCGATGGGTATTTCCTGTTTACATTTCATGCACAGCCCGTAGGTTCCCTTTTCCATGCGGTCCAGCGCATTGTTCAGTCTCTGCAGAGTCTGCTTGCTCTGTGCCAGCACGTACTCGTTCACGCCCTTCTCACTGATGGCTTCCATCCGAGTGAGGCGGCCCAGACTTACGCTGGGCTCGATTGCTTTGGTTTCTTCTGCCAGATAGGGAAACGAGTCCTCTATCTGCTTTACTTTTGCCAAAATTATATCTTTGAGTTCGTGTAATTCCTCATTAGTCATGCAGGGCAGTGTAGCAACCTTCTGCCTCTCGCACAAGACGCTCGCATAAGAATTATTAATGCCTTGACCGCGACGGGGGTACCCCCTAAAATCATAGAAAAGTAGGAACGGCAGGAGGTGGTCCGTGAGCGGTGAAGATCAAGCCAACAGTTATCAGGAGAGAAGAAACCGGGAGAGAGTCAGCGCCGAAAAGCTTCCCAAGGGAATGCGACAGTTCAGCCTCGATTTCGGCCCCGGGGAGGTCTATACGGGCCAGACCATCGACGCAAGTCTCAGCAGTATTTCATTTCGGGTCGAAGTGCCTGCCAACCGCATCCGCGAACACATCGTCACACTCGTCTCTGCAGACAAAAAAATCAAAATGACCCAGGAGCTGGTCTACATCAAACCGGTGGAAGCCGGACTTTCACGCATCAGTTTCATGCTCGACTCCGACAACACCCCGGCACTCTACCGCCGCATGGTAGGCCGGGCATTGAATAGGTAGTGTTAACTCATATGCATGGCTGCTTCTGATTGAAACACCCGAACATGTATCGCGAGACTCATTGCTTGGCGGTCTCTTTGAAAATATGGTCATTGCGGAGGCTTTTAAATCGACCTATGTGTCACACATGGCAAAATCTCTACAGCGTTTCCGCACTCTGGGAACAGATGTAACCGGAGCCGCCCTTATATATGGTGGTGACGAACGGGCCCTTGTCGATCAAGTCAAAACTGTACCCTATACAGAGACAGCCGCATTACCGTTGCCCGATTCAAACCCGTTATGATTTGCCGTGACAGCACTGCAGCCAGCATGGTAGTATAAAGTATTACCAATACTGAGGGAGGAGACGGATGGAAGAAGCGGTAAAAGTCGGGATTATTATTTGCGATCGGTATCGCAGGTGTGCAGGCGGCAAGTGCATGCGCTCTTTACGCAAGCGGGAAGGTGCCTTTGAAAGGTACGCGGATACGGAGGTTGAACTGGTCGGCTACACTACCTGCGACGGATGTCCCGGCGGCAATATAGAGTATGCAGTGGAAGAGATGAAGAAGAACGGCGCCAGTGTTATCCATCTGGCCACCGGTCTGGTGGTCGGGTACCCGCCCTGTCCCTACATCACCTATTTTCGAAGCTTCATCGAAAAACGTTACGGGCTCGAGGTGGTGTACGGTACGCACCCGATCCCGGAAAAATACCTCAGCATGCATACCAAGCTCGGTACCTGGCAAGACGACGAGTGGAAGCCGATTATAAGTCCTACCATGTCTGATGAACCCACCCGGCAGGC
>CAZRWN010000069.1:0-12553 GCA_964603735.1 uncultured Sediminispirochaeta sp.
TCGGCGGCGCTCGCCTGTGAAATCAGGGCGTTCATTTCGTCGCTGTGGTAACCCTGCCACCACACTCCGCCGAAGCGCGAGTCAAGCTTTTCGTGCAGAACTTTATACGAGCTCAGCGGGCTCGAGTCGAAGCAGAAAATGCCGTGCAGCTCTTTGGCGGTAATTTGACGGGCATACTCGGAGCGGTCCTGATGGAGTCTTACCTTCGTCTGTAGTCCGATCTGTTCATAGCAATCTGCCAGGTACCGGGCCAGTGCCGGACCCTCCTCCGGTATGCTGGTGGGAGCGTGCACTTCTAGTACAAAATCTTCAGGGACGCCGGCCTGCCGCAGCAAATCCTGCGCCTTCTGTGGATCGTAGGAATAAGGTCTCAGTTGCGGGTCACGGGCAAAGTGGCGATCGGAAAACGGACCGTTGAGCGCTTTTCCGTGACCAAGGGCTACCGCTTCTATCAGACCCTCGGTATCTACAGCATAGTTCAGCGCCTGCCTCACGCGCACGTCATCGAGCGGCTGCATCCGGCAGTCAATAAAAAATATAACACTGAGACTGGTATCCCATCCGAAGACTATGGTTTCAGGTCGTTGAATGAGTGTATCGATGCTTTCGGCCGGCGGGTCCAGTGCCAGGTGTGCCTTGCCCAGCATGATCTGTTTTGCACGTTCGTCGGCATCAGCAACGGCTTCGAACGTGAGGCTTTGTGGAAGTTCGCGTTCTGAAGGCGCATCGACCCTTCGTTCGAGACGGACACTGTTCTCATCCTGTTCGCGGAGCCGGTACCATCCGGCGCCGGCGCCGTCCTCGTAGTCCTTCCAGCCGTTTGGCAGTATGGCCAGATCGGGCAACAGCTCCTCGAGGTCTGCAATGGGCTGTGGATTTTTCAGTACGACCGTATAACGGTCCTCGGAGTATATATCCGCATTGCCGAAGTATTCATTGTACGTCACGGTAAACAGCTGACCGGCCACACTCGGGTCGGCCGCCCGTTTCAGGCTGTAAACCACGTCTTCGGCTGTGAGCTCATTTCCGTTTTCGAGGCTTCTTCCTCTTTTAAGAGTAAATCGCCAAGTTTTGCCGGCCTCGCTTGATTCCCATTTCTCAGCCAGAACGCCGTAACCGCGCGTGCCGTCGTGCTGCAGCAGGCCCGGAAACAAGAGCCGGCGAATAACCAGCAAGGCGTGCGCATCGGTACAGAGGTGCGGATCCTCGATTTTTACATACGGCAGCAGTACCGTCACATTGTCTGTCATCGTTATCTCCTTGTGGTATTAGTATAACACAACAAAGCCGCATTGTGGAATAACGATTCATTATATGGTTTCTTGTATACCCAGCTCGCTGGCCATCTGTTTGCGGATGGAATCTATGAACTCCTTATAGTTCTGGTTTTCTTCCCGGAGACGCTTGATTTCATAGATCATCCAGCGGATATCTTCCTCTGCATTCCGTATATCGTATTTCATTTCGGAGTTCCGGTTGTACTTTAACCAGCACAGCTGATTGCCCTGCCGTTTTTTTCGCTGCAGCAGATCCTCTATTTCGCGCAGCCGATCTTTTTCCATAACTTTTCCTGGTAAATTTCCTATTTCTGCTTGGAAGCCATCTCTTCCAGTACTCGCAGAATCTCTGGCAGTACCTGTTTTTTTCTAGAAAGGATGTTCGGCAGGTCGAATCTGCCCGGTTTCTCCTGCTTGAATACCACCCGCTCCTCTGCTTCGGGGAAGGGGGTGGTGAAGAGCTTGCTGTGTTCATGCAGCACATTGGTTATAAGCAGCATCGTCCAGTCAAGCCCCTGCTCTTTTCGGATTTCATCCAGCGCATTCAGGTAGATCTCCTCTACCTCGTCGATATTTTGAAAAGTGACCACTTCCACCTGGCCGATGCCGACCTTCATGTTAAACTCTGAATACAGCTTGAAATCAGTCTTGATGACCTGTTTCGGATCCTGCTTGCCGAGCACTGCGGTATGACTAAAAATTTGCTCGCCGTACTCTTCTATAGTGATTCCCGCAATATTCGCCAACTGCGCAGCGGCGCGGCGGTCTTCATCAGTAGCAGTCGGTGATTTCAAGATCACCGTATCCGAGAGCAGCCCGGCCAGCAGCACTTTTGCCGTAGTTGTATTTACCGGTATCCCGGCCTGGAGGTAGTGCTGGTATACAATAGTGCAGGTACTGCCGACCGGCTTGGCAGCAACATATATAGGTGTGCGAGTTTTCTCAGCGGCCAGGCGGTGGTGGTCGATTATCTCCAGGATTTCGGCGTTTTCTATTCCGCGGATACTCTGGTCGGCTTCGTTGTGATCAACCATGATCACCTTTCGGCTGGGGCGGTCGATAAAGCACCTGCGGGTTACTACCCCTACGAATTTCCTTTCGCTCTCCTGTTCATCTTCAGTAGAAAATACCGGCAGGCCGCGCAGGTCAGAGTTCACCAGCATATTCTTGGCTTCGTCAAAATGGTGGGCTTCGGTCAACAAAGGATATTCCGTGGACATAATATTCTTAACAGGTGAACTGAGTCGGAGCAGCCGGACCGTTTCGGCTGTGTCAGTACGCGAGACAAATACGGTGCCCCGGTAGGCACTGAAATTGATGGATACCTCCTCCGGTTCGCGTACCCCGGTGAGCACAACCGCCGGAAACTGCTGTTCGATTGCATATTCCAGTATTTTTTCCCGCTGTCCCACCACCAGGATCGGCTTGTCCGGCAGCAGGGCCTTGATGCGGTCGAGACTGGTTTCATACGGCATCGCCCCGATCATCACCGGAGCGGTAAACTCATGCCGGTCGCCCTGCTTATAGCAGAATCCGGACAGTACTTTATCGAAGTTATCGGTCCGAAAGGCGTAACGGGGCCGTCCTCCAAGATGCTCTGAGATGAGAAAATCGGAAATTTCGTTTACACTGACCAAGCCGGCGAACTTTGCCTCCTGTTTCGAATCCTGCCCGAATACCGGGATAATGCTGATGTTGTAATCGTGAATTATCTTAACTGCATTCAGAGTCGGCTCGTCAGCGGAGATTCGGTGTGGATTACGGGTTACGATGTCGCGGACACGCGGGTGCACATCTTTTTCAAGCCGCGGAGGGGTAATTCCGATTGCTTTCAAGGTTTCTTTAGTCTGCGTGTTCATATGTCCGCAGCGGATTGCATGATAGCTGGTGCCGGGATCGAGTTTTTTTTTCAGCTGTGCATATGCCCATGAAGCGCATACGGAATCCATATCGGGATTACGATGTCCGGTTATAAAAATGTCATTCATATCTTCCTCATGTTACTGTTTCGTCCGGCAGTTATAGGCGGGTCAGGCAATCCAGATACGTCGTCAGGGCTTGCGCATCAATGTACTCGTCGATTATGTGGGCCTGGGCTATATCGCCTGGTCCCCATACGACTGCCGGAATGCCGGCAGACTGATAATGGCCGGCCTCTGTTCCAAAGGTTACACACTTTGGTTCTGCATCGCAACCCGCTTTACGAACATACTGCAGTGCGACAGATGAGTTGTCGGGCAGCAGGGGGGGATACTCGGCAGTAATGACAGTCTTTATGTCTACATCAGGAAAGCGGGGTCTATAATGACTGAGAATCTCATTCTGAACGAAGTCTTCGAGTTCATTTAAGATCTCATCCGGACGCTCACCCGGGAGATTCCTTATTTCCCATACAATCCGGCACTCCTCCGGTATGATGTTGCGGGCCGTCCCCCCGTGGATTGTCCCCACCGACAGGGTTGAGTGGGATGGATGAAAGCGGTTGTCCCGGGCCGTACCACGGCTAAGAGCATCGGCCTTGCTTCGCAGAAAATTGATTACATCGCCGGCGATATAAATTGCACTTGCGCCTTGGGCAGGAGTACTGGAATGGGCTGGAACTCCTTGTATTTTCGTATAGCAGGAGGTGCCTCCCTTGTGTCCGATTACCGGAACCATGGCTGTCGGTTCTCCCACGATAACCGCAGCGGGACGGGGAACCCGGTGGCCCGACTTTTCTATAAGAAAGGGGGCTCCCCGACAGCCGGATTCCTCATCCAGGGTAAAGGCCAAATGAATCGGCTGGCTGCGCTTCTGACGAAGCCACTCGGGAACCATCGCCAGAACCAAGGCAGCAAACCCTTTCATATCGGTTGTTCCTCTTCCGAACAGTCGGCGTCCGGCGGAAGACTGTCCGGTATGTGGATTACCGGCGCCCATTTCGATTGTCAGCTCAAAGGGTGGGTACGTCCAGTTTTCAGCTGCCGCCGGCACCACATCCAAGTGAGCGGAAAGGCAGATTCCGCCATCTTGCTGAGGCCCGATAGTCGTAAAAAGGTTGGCCGGTGCGTCCGCGCCACTGCTCTCCTGACCGGCGGGAGGAAACGGAAATCGGTGCACCTGAAGCCCGAAGTCATTCAGATAGTCACTCACCCAAGCGAGTATCTCTTTGCCGTCGGTGCCGGGAGTCGAAGGGAATGCGATTAATTCGGTTAAGATTCGTTCGGCGGCATCATAGAGGGGGTGCGTAGAAATTTGCATACTCAGCTTTTCCTTACTGTAGATATAATTGAATGTACGTAGTTACAGTATTAGATTATTGGCTATTAAACAATAGATGAGATTGGCTTGGTTCCACGAAAAAAAAGCTTGATTCCGTATTGCGGTGTATTGTATCATAAATTGGAATGAAAAAGTGATTTTCTATTTGACTATAATGCACTCTCATGTTAAAGTAAAAAAGTGAAATGCTATTCCGCATCGCGGTATATACATACTCCAGGGAGTGTTTTAATGGTGCATGAAAAACTGAAATACCTGTTCCGGCCTGCCTCCATCGCGGTAGTTGGAGCTTCCGAAAAGCCGGGTCCCGGATTACAGGTTATCGAAAATCTACGCGCACTCGGGTACGAGGGAGATATCTATCCGGTAAATCCAAAGTACGAGAATGTGCTTGGTCTCACTTGCTATCCATCCCTCAGCGCTGTGAAAGCGGCCGGTCATTCAGTCGATACGGTCGCAATTCTGCTGGGAAAACAGAATGTAATTCCGGTTATGGAAGAAGCGGCGACGATTGGTGCGAAAGCCGGATGGGCCTTTGCCGCGGGTTTCGGCGAGACAGGCGATGAAGGCAAGGGACTCGAAAAACAGCTGCTGGACCTGTGCAAAGACAACGATATGCTGTTTCTTGGTCCTAACTGTGTGGGTTATCTTAACCCCAACGACAAAAGCGGAACCTTCAGTGCTCCCGCGCCGAAAGAGATACGGGCCGGAAACATCGGAATGGTCGCTCAGAGCGGATATCTTGGTCTGGCGGTAGCTAATAGCAACCGCGGGATAGGGTTCAGCTTGTTGTGTACCACCGGAAACGAAGTCGTGGTGGATGCGACCGACTGTATGGCCTATATGCTCGAGGATGAGGGTACCGATGTAGTGTTGGCCTTCATTGAACAGTTTCGAACCCCGGCAAAACTGGTCAAGGTGGCTAAACGGGCGCGGGAACTGCAGAAACCGATTGTACTGATAAAGGTAGGAAAATCGGCAATGGCCCAGCGGGCTACGGTAGCCCATACCGGTGCTCTGGCCGGCTCCGACGATGTGCAAGATGCCCTGTTCGAAAAACTTGGAATAATCAGGGTGAACGACTTTGATGAAATGTTCGAGACAGCCGAGCTGCTGGCCCGGACCAAGCAGCGTTTGCCGAAGAGCAACCGGGTGTTTGGAATAACTCTTTCGGGTGGGGTCATTAGTCTAATGGGAGACCTGAGCGATTCTCTGGACATCTCCTTTCCGAAGTGGTCGCGGGGTGGCGAAGCGGAGCTGCGGACTCTCTTGCCGGATTTCAGTGGTGTAGCCAATCCGTTGGATGCGTGGGGCAGCGGCAAGATCGAGCAGACCTATGAACAGTGCATTGAGATTGCATCCCGTGAGCCTGAATCTGATTTGCTCTTAGTGGTACAGGACGTACCGGGCGGCATGTCTCCACGGCAGGTGGAGCAGTATAAGGTGGTCGCCCGGGCGGCGGTAAAGGTTGCCGGTCAGACCGACAAGCCGGTTGTCATGTTGAGTAACCAGTCGAGCGGTTTCAATGATGAGATCCAGGAGATTATGGCTGAAGGCGGTGTGCCTCTGCTGCAGGGTACCCGGGAAGGACTGCTGGCGGTGAATAACCTCATTCGTTACGCCGAGTTCCTGCGCAAGCCCGCTCCGGATTTCGAGGTTGAACCGAACAAGGCGGCTCACGCGCTGCTGCCGGACGGCGCTGTCGTGCTGAATGAATATGACAGTAAACGACTGGTGGCCGAATACGGTGTGCCGGTGACTGAGGAGTTTCTCTGCGGTTCGAAAGAAGAGGCACAGCGGAAGGCCGAAGAGTTCGGGTATCCGGTAGTGCTCAAGCTCATTTCAAATGACATTCAGCACAAGACCGAAGCCGGAGTAGTGAAACTCAAGCTGAAAGACCGGGAAGCGGTTGGCAAGGCGTACGATGAGGTTGTCGCCAATGCCAAGGCTTATAAGCCGGATGCCGAAGTGCAGGGCGTGTTGTGCTACAAGATGGTTGAAGAACCGGTAGCCGAAGCGATTGTCGGGGTTTTATCCGATCCCTATTTCGGACCGGCGGTTGTGTTCGGTTTGGGCGGTATCATGGTCGAAGTAATAAAGGATCGTGCACTGCTCATTCCCCCGATAAGCCGTGAAGAGGCTAGAGAGGCAATCGATTCTACCAAGGGCAGCAAGCTCTTGTACGGCTTCCGCGGAAAACCTAAAGCCGATGTAGAGGCTTTAGTTGATGTAATTGTAAAAGCTGGTGAAATGACAGCGGATCTGTCTGAGCGAATAGATGCATTGGATGTAAATCCTTTGTTGATTTTACCGGAAGGAAAAGGCGTGGTAGCGGTTGATGCGCTGGTAGCCTTGAAAGAAAAAAAATGAAAATTGCTTTAAACAACACTGTAGGAGGTGTATAGCGTGAAGGCTATTTTATCAGGAAACGAGGCACTCGCTCGCGGTGCCTATGAAGCTGGTATCCAGGTTGTGACCGGTTATCCCGGAACTCCGAGTTCCGAAATAATCGAAACGATCGGAAAGGAATACAATGACGACATATATTCGGAATGGTCGACCAATGAGAAGGTAGCAATGGATGCAGCTGCCGGTGCAGCATACTCCGGTCGCAGGACTATGGTTACTACCAAACAGGTAGGTATGAATGTGCTGTCCGACTCACTGCTTTACGCGGTATATACCGGAGCCGAAGCCGGCCTGGTTGTAGTAACCGCCGACGATCCCGGACTGTTCAGCTCGCAGAATGAGCAGGACAACCGCTGGTATTCCCGTCTGGCCAAGATCCCGACTCTCGAGCCGCAGGACAGCCAGGAAGCCAAGGATTTTGTCATCAAGGGTATTGAAATTTCAGAGAAGTTCGACACCCCGGTTTTGATTCGAAGTGTTATGCGCATTTCGCACTCAAAAACCATTGTCGAACTAGGTGAACGTCCCGAAGTACCCAAAGAAGTGGGCAAATTCCCGCGGGATATTACCAAATACAACTGTACCGCCCGGTATGCCAAAGAGATGCACGCCAAGATAGAACAGCGTATTCTGGATATCGAGGAGTGGTTGGAAACCTCTGACCTAAACCAGATCGAGTGGAATGACAAAGAGATCGGAATCATTACAAGCGGGGTAGTACACACCTATGTACGTGATGTGTTCCCGAACGCTTCCATCCTCAAGCTCGGCATGATCAATCCGATTCCCAAGAAACTGATCAAAGACTTCGCATCCAAGGTGAAAACACTCATTGTTATCGAAGAGCTCGATCCTGTTCTCGAAGAACAGATCAAAGCCATGGGTGTTGAGTGCCATGGAAAAGATATTCTGTCTCCGTGCTACGAACTGCTGCCGGACAGACTGAAAGAGTTCGCGGTAAGTGCAAACCTTATCGATCCGGAATCGATCGTTGAAAGCAAGGACACCGAGCTGGTCAATAGTCTTCCGACCCGCTCTCCTGTCTTCTGCCCCGGATGTCCGCACCGCTCGAGTTTCTACACCATGGCTCAACTGAAAGTGCCGGTAGCCGGCGATATCGGATGTTACAACCTCGGTAGTATGCCGCCCTTCAACGCTCAGCACACAATGGGTGCAATGGGCGCCAGCATCGGTGTACTGCACGGTATGTCACTGGCTAAGATCCCTGAAAACCGGGTCTGTACCATCGGTGACTCGACCTTCTTTCATTCGGGCATGCCCCCATTGGTGAACATGGTGCATAACGGCAGCCGCGGAGTAGTAGTTATAATGGACAACAGCACCACTGCTATGACCGGGCATCAGGACCACCCCGGCATGGAATGGCAGGTTGTCAAAGAGCGTGCAGCCAAAAAAATCGAGATCGAACCGCTGGTGCGTGCAATGGGTGTAGAGAAGGTGAAAACGGTAAATGCATTCAACGTGAAAGAGGTTAAAGAGGGCTTCAAAGAGTGTCTCGACTTCGACGGACCTTCGGTGCTGATTACCAAGGGTGAGTGTATCTTTGTATCGCGCGATCCCAAGCCGGCTTTTACAGTCAACAAAGACAAGTGTATTGCCTGTCACAAATGTTTCAAAGTCGGTTGTCCGGCGGTTGTGCTTTCGGAAGAGAAGTTCGAAAAGACTGGAAAATTCAAATCGAGTATAGATCCCACCCTCTGTAACGGGTGTAGCGTATGTTCGCAGGTGTGCCCGACCGGTGCAATTGAGGCACCGAAAGCAGGACAGGAGGCATTAGCAGAATGAAAGACATAAATTTTCTTGTAGTAGGTGTAGGCGGTCAGGGGACCGTCCTGGCAGGTGATATTATGGCGGAGGTCGGCATGCTGGCCGGCTTCGATTCCAAAAAATCGGATATCCTGGGGCTTGCCATTCGCGGCGGTAGTGTTGTCAGCCATATCCGCTGGGGTGAAAAGGTTGATGCGCCCATGTCAATGCGCGGAACAGTAGACTATCTGCTGGCTTTCGAGCCGCTGGAGGCAGTCCGGCAGCTCGAGTACCTCAACAGCAAAAGTACCGTTGTGTACAATGAATACAAGATTCCGCCGGTGGATGTATCCAGCGGCTTGGCTGAATACCCGCAGGCAGAGGCCATCGACAGTGCCTTGAACGCTACTGTTGATAAGGTGTACAGCTTCAATGCCACTGATAAAGCGGTTGAAATCGGCAATGTGAAAACTGTCAACGTAATGCTGATCGGAGCTCTGTCGGCCTTCATTGACGTGCCGCTGGATGCCTGGGAAACTGCAATCAAGAAGTTCGTACCTGCCAAGGTTCAGGAGTTGAACCTAAAGGCTTTTCACACCGGACGCGAATTGATGCTCTCCAAGGAGGCTGTCAAATAAGTACAACACGGGTATGTGCATGCATACCCGTGAAGTCTCATTGATTTACATAATAACTGGGCGTCAGACGGGCAGTGCAGTAAGGTAAGATGTTGTAAAATACCACATATGATTTATAATATGGGAAATCTTAAAATGAGGAAGTGGATGGTATGAAAGAGGAATCTTACGGAGATATGAGGCCGGAGTCATCCGTACGGGCTTTGGATAAGGCGATTTTCATTTTGGAAACCTTATCCGGCGTGGACGGAGACATCGATCTTGCTTCTCTCTCCAAACAGGTAAAGATGCCGAAAAGCACTTTACTGCGGCTGCTCAATACTATGAAAAATCATAATCTGATCCGTCAGGATGAGAACACCAAGCGTTTCAGCTTAGGTCTCGGTTTAGTGGCGTTAGGGAAGGCCGCTGAAAAGAACTTCAGTCTGGCAGAAGCAATTCATCCGTTTTTGGTGGAGCTTGCCGATAAAACCGGCGAAACCGCATCGCTGACAATGCTCGAAGGTGATCACGCTGTGTATATTGATCAGGTTGTGAGTAAGAATATGATTCGTGGCCAACCCCGGATAGGCCTGAGCCTCGATCTGCACTGCAGCTCGGGAGGCAAGGTGCTGTTGAGTGGGATGAGTGATGAAAAACTCGTTGCCTTTCTGAAAGGACGCCAGTTAAAACAGAGAACCAGCAAGACCATAACCGATTTTTCCAAACTCCAGAAGGAAATTCAGAAAATAAGGGAACATGGTTACGCGGTAGATGATGAAGAAGTCGAAGTCGGCGGGCGCTGTGTTGCCGCACCGCTGCGCGATAAAGATGGTAATGTGATCGCGGCAATGTCTGTTATGGGTCCGACAACCCGCATAAGACAGAAAGACTTAAACGAGATTGCCGAAATCGTTACCGAAGAAGTGATGAAGGCGTCCTATTCGTTAGGATACAAGCCTTCCTGATGTATATCTGTATTAGGAGGATACTATGAGCTTTGAAGGTCGGGATATTATTAGTACCGCAGAACTCAGCAAAGAAGACTTTCTGGAAATAATGAAAGTAACCGAAAAGATGGAAGAGATGGTGAAAAAGGACAAGGTGTCCGATCTGTTATCTGACAAGTTAATCGCCGTACTCTTCATGGAACCCTCTACTAGAACACGACTCTCTTTTGAGACCGCTGTGCATAGGTTGGGCGCGAAGCCTATTACCGTGTCCAGCGCTGCCAGTTCATCGGCTTCCAAGGGTGAGTCTCTGGCCGATACCGCTAAAACCGTAGATGGGTATGTAGATGCAATTATCATTCGCCAGCCTCAAAAGGGCGGGGCCCAGATCATGGCCGATGCCGCTGAAGCTCCGCTGATAAACGGCGGTGATGGTGCCGGTCAGCATCCGACCCAGGCTCTGCTTGATATGTACACCATTCTGCAAGAAAAGGGCACTCTGGAAAACCTGAAGATCGCCATGGTCGGAGATCTGAAGTACGGACGAACCGTGCACTCCCTCTCGTATGCAATGGCTCCTTTTTCTCCGAAGGAGTACATATACTGTGCTCCCGACGAGCTGCAGATGCCGGACGAAATTGTCGGGGACATGAAGAAGAAATCAATTCCCATTACCCAAACCTCCGATATCAACAAAGCCCTCCAGGCCGATATCGTGTACATGACTCGCATTCAGCGGGAGCGTTTTGAAGATCCGGCAGAATACGAACGGCTGAAGGGCAGTTTTGTACTCAACCGCAAACTGGTCGAAAGCGGGAATAAGGGCATGGTTATCATGCACCCGCTTCCAAGAGTTGATGAAATTGCTACTGATGTGGACGATCTTCCTAACGCAGCCTATTTCCGTCAGGCTCATAACGGCGTGTACCTGCGCATGGCACTTCTGGCGATGATAACCGGCCGCGCATAGCGGACACCCACTGACCGATTTTTGTGAAATACCGCCGTCCCGCACCTTCGGGTGCCGGGGCGGTTTTTCGTGTGCCGAAAGCTGCCCATAATAAAAAAAGACCGCCGGTGCAGGCTTCCAAGTACAGGCACTACATGCGTGCACTCAGGTGCGCTGACCCGGCGGTCTAAGCAAAGATTATAGAATATAAACTTACGGAGTAATGTGAGTTCCGTTTTTTCCTTCGAGAGCGTCGACCGCATTGTGGAGTGAAGTGATGATAGCTTCTTTTTTGCTCCACTTTACAAACCTTACGGCTGCTTCCACTTTGGGGCCCATCGAACCCTTGAGAAACTCGCCTTCAGACATGTATTTCTCGATCTCTTCAGTGGTCACGGTTTCGAGTGCTTTCTGCTCGGGAGTGTTGTAGCGGATATAGGCGTTCTCTACATCGGTCAGGATCATGAACTTATCAGCCTTTACTGCCTGCGCGAGTTTGAATCCGGCCCGGTCTTTGTCGATTACCGCATCGACTCCCTCGAGTCCGTCCTGTTCGATCTTTTTAACCGGTATTCCACCGCCGCCGGAGGCAATTACGATGTTATCTGCTGCGAGCAGGGCGTTAATTGATTCCCGCTCGACAATATCAATTGGCTCGGGAGAGGGGACCACCCTGCGCCACGGTTTAGCGGTGTTGGGTTTTACCTCCTTCACGATGTACTGTTTTTCTTTCTGCAGCTGTTTTGCTTCGTCTTCTGTGTAAAAAGGGCCTACGGGTTTAGAAGGGTCTTTGAAATCTGGGTCTTCGTCGCTTACGAGTACTTGGGTTACGATAGTACACACCGGTTTGTTTACTCCGGCCTGGGCAAGGTGGTAGGCGAGGCGGTTCTGCATTGCCCATCCGATCTGTCCTTGTGTCATTGCTCCACAGGTTGCAAGGGTTTGGGCCGGTACGAAATCTTCAGCCTCTTCCTGCTGGATGAGGAGCGCCCCCGCCTGCGGCCCGTTACCGTGGGTGACAACTACACGATAACCATTTGCGATAATTTTGGCGATTTGCTGGGCGGTAATATCGACATTGCGGAACTGCTCTTCTGTGGTTCCCCATTCGTCGGCCTGTTTGATTGCATTTCCTCCCAATGCAATTACGATCAATTCCTTAGACATACGTCTCCTCCATTCTGGTTCTTGTCTCCATTAAACTATGGAAGTATTTAATGATCAAGAGAAAAATGTAAAATAATGGAATAAAGTTCCGAAATATGGAATCATACTTAAAATCATTGACCGGCACAGCGTTCCATAATATAGTATTAAGTATGA
>CAZRWN010000070.1:0-12431 GCA_964603735.1 uncultured Sediminispirochaeta sp.
ATTGTTTTTTACCCGGTGGTTGAGCTCTTGCATGAGAAAGTCTTTTTCTTTGAGTGCTTCACGAAGTTTATCTTCTGCCTGCTTGCGTTCGGTGATATCTCTGATAAGTCCGATAAACCCCATTGGTTTTCTGTTCTCATCTTTTAAATACTGTATTTTTTTCTCTCCCCTAAATACTTCTCCGGTTTTTGTGCGGTAAAGAGGTTGATATAAAAAATCGGAATCTTCAGCTTGTTGCTGCATCATTCTGCCTAATTGCTCATACTCATCCTTGGAAGCAAAAAGAATATCCGTTGTTTTCCCTTGCACTTCCGATAGGCTGTATCCGAAGAGCTCGGTAAAAGCGGTATTGCAGTCTATAATTTCACGGTTCGCATTTACTATCATAAGTGCGTCCCTCAAGCTGTTATAGATAAAGCGGTATTGTCGTTCTTTTTGTAGCAATAATTCTTCCGTCTTTTTACGCTCACTAATATCTCGTACGACCGATTGAATCTCTCCGGCACCGTCTCTTGAAAGTATTGTACTGCTTACTTCTACCGGTATTATTACGCCGTCTTTGTTTAAGGCCTCTATCTCGTAAAGCTCTCCCTCCGGCCATTCAGCTTTCTGAATAACTTTTTGTATCAAATTCCTGTGATCATAACTGTGCAGGCCTACAACCGATGTACCAATCAGTTCATCCCGGGTGTAGTTGAGCATTTGGCATGTCTTGTCATTTACAAAGGTGATTATCCCATTAAAGTCATGGATAATCAGGGACTCATTGATATTCTCGACAATGCTCCTGTATCGTTTTTCGCTTTCTTGAAGTTGTCGCTCTTTTTCGTAACCCTCCGTCACATCTCTGAATACCAAAACAACACCGGTGGTATGTCCGGCATCGTCAATTATGGGAGCGGCACTGTCGGCTATCTGATATTCCGCTCCCTCTTTGGAGATGAGCACTGTATGGTTAGCAAGACCAATAATGTTTCCCGTTTCCAGCACCTTGTTAACCGGGTTTCTTGCGTTTTTACGGGTAACGGCGTGTACGATATGAAAGACCTCTGTAAGGGCCTTTCCTTTTGCATCGTCACTACTCCACCCGCATAAGCGCTCGGCCACGGGATTCATCCGCACGATTTTGCCGTCGATATCTGTGGATATAACTGCATCGCCTATGGAATTGAGAGTAGTGCGGAGATTTATTTCTTGTGCCTTTATCTCATTTTCGCTTCTTTTACGCGCTTGTATATCCCGTGCTACGCCGAAAATGTATCTTTTATCCCCTACAGTGAAAAAGATGCCGTTTACCTCAACTGGAATGAGGGTTCCGTTCTTGTGTTTGTGGAGTGTCTCAAACAGAATAGAGGTTCCCTTCGGCTGCTCTTTCCAGAAACGGTAAAACCCCTCTTCAGGATAATTAGGGTCGATATCCGCTATCTTCATATTAAGCAGTTCTTCCCGGCTATAGCCGAGCATCTCACACTCTTTTTGGTTTACGTTAAGATAATTACCCTTCTCGTCTAAGAGTTCTACCCCGTCAATGCTGTTTTCCATGAGGTTGCGGTACAGAGATTCTCTTTCTGCAAGCTCTTCGGCGGTCTGTTCGTATTGTATAAGTGCAGTGTTGAGGTTCTCTTTTTGCCGTTTAAGTTCCAGGTGTGCATCATAGAGGCGGAAGGCCATTTTAAGCGATGCCAGGAGTACCGTCTCTCCGGAGTTCTTAACTATATAACCGTAGGAGGTAATCCCTTCGGTCTTTTCAACTATCTCCGGTTCGGTGTGGGAGGAGAGAAACACGATAGGCAGATCGTGGTTCTCTAGAACCTTTTCGGCAGCCTCGGTTCCGTCCATCCCTTTTCCGAGGTCTATATCCATTAGAACAAGCGATATCTCAGAATCATTATCAGCCGCCTCAACCGCTTTCTCACCATTATAAACAGGTACAACCTCATAGCCGTGTTTTTTGAGCAGTTGAGCCTCAACCATTGCAATCAGGGCCTCGTCTTCGACAAGGAGAATCTTTTTTGACATACCATTCCTGCTTTGATGTTCTTTTTACAAATTATAGGGGCGATACTGTTGCAGTGCAATGAACTATGCTCAATTATAATCCTTTTTGTTTCCCTGATATACGGTGCTCGCCTGCTGCTGTTAGGCTGTGGAGAGTGCGGTTCGTACAGAAACTCATATAGAAACTCATTGTTCCGAAGCTGGTTTTCATTTACTATAGATAAGTAAAAAATGTGAGAGGTCCGTATGAAACAACAGCAATGGGCGCCGGGGCAGCGGGTCGTTATTCGAGATGCTGAATGGCGCATAAAACGGGTGGAACCGGTGGACGGGCGGGAGTACTGCCTGGAGACAGTGGGGGTTTCTCCCTTTGTGAAGGACCGCGAAGCCCTCTTTTTAACCAGTTTGGAAGATACTATTGAGCATGTCGATCCGGTGGATACGCAACTGACCGTTGATACCTCCTCTCAGTTTCGGTCTACCCGGTTGTACTTGGAGACCCTCCTGCGCACGATGCCGCCGCGGACTGATAAGATTGTGCGGGGACATCGGGGCGCGATGGATCTGGTGCCCTACCAGCTGGACCCGGCCCGCCAAGCGCTCTCCGAGCCGCGCTGCCGCATACTGATTGCCGATGCGGTGGGGCTTGGAAAAACCGTAGAGGCCGGAGTGCTGATCTCCGATCTGATTGCCCGCGGCAGGGGCAAACGAATTTTGGTCATCGCCCTCAAAAGCATGCTGACCCAGTTTCAGAAGGAGCTGTGGACACGTTTTACCATACCCCTGGTGCGTTTGGATTCGGCCGGGATTAGCCGGATTCGCAACCATATACCGGCCAACTACAATCCGTTTTACTATTACGATAAAACCATTATTTCGATCGACACCCTCAAGCAGGAGTCGGAGTACCGGGTGTGGCTGGAACACTCCTATTGGGACATCATTGTTATAGACGAAGCGCAGAATGTAGCCCGCCGTTCGACCAAATCGCAGCGTCATAAACTGGCCGATCGCCTGGCGGCCCGCTGCGATTCACTGATTATGCTGTCGGCCACGCCTCACGACGGACGTCGGGAATCATTCGCCAGCTTGATGAATATGCTTAACCCGGCCGCCCTGCCAGATGATGCCGAGTACTCGCGACAGGATATTAGCGGCCTTTTTATTCGCCGGTTCAAAAAGGACATTCAGGACCAGGTCAGCGGGGCATTTCCGGAAAGAAAAATAAATCAATATAAATTCGCGGCCCGGCCGCAGGAGGAAGCGGTACTGCTCAAGATCAAAGCGCTGCGCTTTGGTGAACGATTGACCCACGGCAGTGGGGGAACACTGCTGTTTCGCACCGTCCTGGAAAAGGCCTTTCTCTCCAGCCCCGCGGCGTGCCGGGAAACGGTGGAGAACCGGCTGAGGAGCCTCAGGCAAAAGGACAACTTCCTGGATAATATGGATGAGATTCAAGAGATGGAAGAACTGCTGTCCGCGCTGCAGGCGCTGCCCTTCCAAGCGCAGGGAAAATACAAGGGACTCCTGCAGGTGATAGAGGATTGGCCA
Source organism: uncultured Sediminispirochaeta sp. (assembly GCA_964603735.1). Lineage (GTDB taxonomy): Bacteria > Spirochaetota > Spirochaetia > DSM-16054 > Sediminispirochaetaceae > DSBN01. The sequence continues at coordinate 3,550 of CAZRWN010000070.1, forward strand.
CAGGACGACCCGCGGGACCGGATAGTTATTTTTACCGAGCGAATAGTTACTATGCACGAGCTGGCAGCGGCCCTGCGCCGTGACCTCCAGATGAGCGCCGCTCAAATTAGGGAGCTGCATGGCAGCATGTCAGATGGGGAGATACAGCAGCTGGTGGAAGATTTTGGAAAGGAAGAGAGTCCGGTGCGAATCTTGGTGGCCAGCGATGTGGCCGCGGAGGGCATCAACCTGCATTATCTCTCACACCGCTTGGTCCATTTTGATATTCCCTGGTCGCTGATGGTGTTTCAGCAGCGCAATGGGCGTATCGATCGATACGGTCAGCAACAGCAGCCTCTGATCAGTTATCTGCTTACCCAGTACGAACAGGAAAGCCTGCAGGGCGATCAGCGCATACTCGAACTGCTGATTAAAAAGGATGAGCAGGTGCAGCAGAACATCGGCGACCCCGGCGAGTTTACCGGCTTGTATGAGGCGGAGGCCGAGGAGGTGCTTACCGGACGGGCGATGGAGGAGGCGCAGAGCCCCGCCGAATTCGAGGAGCGCCTGCAAAGTGCCGAAGCCGAGGACGACTTTTTTGCGCGCCTGTTTGCCGATTTACCTTCGGAGGATGCCGCCGAGCCGACGACCGCACAGCCGCCGGCCGCCACCCGGCTGCCGGCGGAAAATCAGGAAGAAGAGCCGGCACAGGTCTCCCTGTACCGTGATGATTTCAGCTTTTATCATGCGGCGGTTCATACCCTGGCGAGCCTGCGGACCCGGGAAGAGCTTAAGTACGAGGCCGATGCATCCGGGGAAACCGTGGCCATCTGGCCGCCGAAAGCCTTTAAGGCCCAGGAGAAGTTTTTGCCGCGGGAAGTGGTACCGGAAAAAGAGGACCCCTACATTCTTACCGCCGATCGACAGCGGATAATGGATGCGATGGTGCGCTGCCGAAAAGAGGAGTCGGCCTGGCCGCGGGAGCAGCTGCTGTGGGACCAGCACCCCCTGATGGAGTGGTTGCAGGATGAGCTGATGAGCCTTTTCAGCCGCAACGAAACCCCGTTGTTGGCGGTGCCGGGACTGGCGGCGGGGAGTTCCGGCGAACTGCTGTGCCTGATGTACGGGCTTATCCCCAACCGGCGGGGGCAAACGGTCGTCCACCACTGGTTCGGTCTGTTGTACCGGGCCGGGGAGTTTCAGGAGACGCTGTCTCTGGAGCACAGCCTGCGCAGAACCGGCCTTAGCGCGGGACGGGTACCGAACAGCGGCCGGCCGGCTGTACCGGCGCAGCCCCGCCCCCTGCTGGAGGATGCCTATCGCCGCGCCCTCGATATCCTCTCCGAGAAGCGCCGGGAGTTTAATGAGACCACCGCCCCCATTATTCAGGCCGAATACGATCGCCTGAATAAGGTGAAGCAGAAAAAGCTGAAACAGCTGCAGCTGCAGTTCGACCAGCGGCAGGACACGGGCAGCCGACTGGCCCGCAAGTGGTTGGATAGCCACAGCCAACAGGCCGAAGAAGATTTTCAGAATTACATTCAGTGGATCAAGGACCATATACAGACCGAAGACAGCCCCTACATTCAGTTTGCCGCCTTGTGCAGCGGTGAAGATGCCGAGCCGGAGGCGCAAAGATGAGCATACAGGGTATAGAGAACGTAAATGAGTTTTACTCCGATCATTATTTGGCTGAGGTGCTTGAGAAGGATCTGCATGAACACCGGCAGGCCTGGCAGCAGCTGGAGGACGAGCAGCATCCGGTAAAGCGTCTTGCCCGTCTGCGCCCGACCTATCTTAAGGCCCTGCGAGAGTATCCCAAAATGAAGGACTGGGGCGACCAGAAGCCGCTGTTTGAACCGCTGTATCGCGAGCTGCTGGACTTGCTCGGCTACGAGCCGTGTGCCGCCGGCGCTGCCGACGGGCAGAGTATCTGGACCAGCGACGATGAGGCCAGTCAGCTTCCGTCGGCAGCTTTTGTTCGCCGGCCGGGGAGCCTGCAGCCGGAGCTGTTGGCCATGGAGCTTTATCCGCAGCACGATGCGCTGGAGGAGGATGCCCTCTCGCTGAGCATCCGCCAGGGGCAGTATCCGGGCGAAACCGATTCGGCGGCGCGCATTACCGCCCTGGGGATGGAGGAGGTGCTCAGCAGGTTTTTATTTGCCCAGGAGCGGCCGCCGCGCTGGGTGCTGCTGCTGGCCCCGACTGAGATATTGCTGATCGACCGCAGCAAGTGGAACGAAAAGCGCTTTCTACGCTTCGATCTGTACGACATCTACGACCGCAAGAACCCGGCCGATTACGAGGCCCTCTGCACCCTTTTATCCCGGCAGAATGTGGTACCCGGCGAGGGGGAGAGCCTGCTGGATACCCTGAATGAGAACTCCCACCGGCACGCTTTCGGCGTGTCCGAGGAGCTTAAGTTCAGTTTGCGCGAGGCGGTGGAGCTGCTGGGCGATGAGGCGGTGCGGCAGAAGGGGGCCGACTACTTCCGCCGGCTGCCCGACGGAGAGGGCGAGCTGACCCGCGAGTGTCTGCGCTATATGTACCGCCTGCTGTTTCTCTTTTATATCGAGGCGCGGCCGGAGCTGGGTTATGCGCCGATGAATAATCCGGTGTACCTGAAAGGCTACAGCCTGGAGCAGCTGCGCGAGTACGCCGAACGCCCCGCGCCGGCCAGCCGTGAGGAGCGGGAAGGCAGCTTCTTGAACGACTCGATCAATCTGCTTTTTCGCCTGATTCGTGAGGGGCACGTGCCGCCGGGCGGGCGCAGCAGCAGCCGGCAGCACAGCTTTATGATGGAGGGGCTGCGGAGCCACCTGTTTAAGCAGGACTCGACCCCCATCTTAGACAGCATTGTCCTTCCCAACCGGGTGCTGCGAAGAATAATTGAGCTGATGAGCCTAAACCGGCCGGCCCGCGGGCGGAACCGGCGGGGACGGATTTCCTACGTGCAGCTGGGCATCAACCAACTGGGGGCGGTGTATGAGGGACTGCTCTCTTATCGTGGTTTTATTGCGGATGAAGAGCTGTTTGAGGTACAGAGCGAGGGGCAGCAGGGGCATAAAACCGACCTGGACCAAGCCCTGTTTGTCCGGCGCCGGGAGCTGGCGCAGTACAGCGAGGGCGAGCGCGTAAAGGACAGCCGGGGCGAGTACCGCCGCCACCCGGCCGGAAGCTTTATCTACCGCCTGGCCGGTCGCGACCGCCAGACCTCCGCCAGCTATTATACCCCGGAGGTGCTTACCCGTACCCTGGTGACTTATGCCCTGAAGGAGCTGCTGCAGCGGGCGGCAAGGGCCGACGATATTTTGGATATTACGGTGATGGAGCCGGCCATGGGCAGCGCCGCCTTTATCAACGAGGCGGTCAATCAGCTGGCCGAGGAGTATCTGAAGCGCAAGCAGAAGGAGCTGGGCGAGTCGATTGCCCACGATTGCTATACCGAAGAGAAGCAGAAGGTAAAGACTTTCATTGCCGACCGCAATGTGTTTGGGGTCGATTTGAACCCGGTGGCGGTGGAGCTGGCCGAGGTGAGTTTGTGGCTGAACACGATTCATGCCGGCGGCTTTGTGCCCTGGTTCGGCCTGCAGCTGCGCAACGGCAATTCGCTGGTGGGGGCCCGCCGCAGAGTGTTTCCGGCGGCGGCCCTGCGCTCCGATGCGGCGGTTCCCTGGCACCAGGCGGTGCCGGAGGACCTCGATTTTTCCGGGAGCGCTCTGGCCACTACCACTGCCAAGGTGTTTCATTTTCTGCTGCCGGACCCCGGTATGGCTGAGTACAGCAACAAGGTGGTGAAGGAGAAGCAGGCTTCTGCGCTGGAGGCGATTAAGCGCTGGAAGCGCGATATTCTGCGGCCTTGTTCCCAGGAGGACGAGACCAGTTTGCGAGAGCTGACTGCGGCGGCGGACAAGTTGTGGCGCAGCTGGGCCGACCACCTGGCGCAGGTGCGGGGCGAGACGACCAACCGGCTGGATGTGTTCGGCCGCAAGGATACGTCCCACGGCGAGACTGACCTTGATTTTAAGGATAACAAATACAAGGAAGAGCTGATGAGCCACGGGGCCCGGGCCTCCAGCGAGTATGTGCGCCTGCGCCTGGTGATGGACTACTGGTGCGCCCTCTGGTACTGGCCGCTGGATAAGACCGACCTTCTGCCCAACCGGGACGAGTGGCTGATGGAGCTGTCCTTCATTCTTACCGGCGGCAATGTAGTGACGGCCGGTTCGGCGGACGATTTGTTTGCCGACAGTTTGTCGGAGGAGTGGAAGCAGCGCTACATCAACGAGCTGGGGCTGGTGGATGTGGAGGCGCTGAAGCGCGAGAGTCCGCGGCTGGCCTTGGTGGCGGAGGTTGCCGCGCGGCAGCGTTTTTTTCATTGGGAGCTGGAGTTTGCCGATGTGTTCCGCCGGCGGGGCGGGTTCGACCTTATTCTGGGGAACCCGCCCTGGATTAAGGTGGAGTGGGAAGAGGGGGGCGTGCTCTCCGACGCCAACCCCCTGTTTACGGTGCGCAAGTTGTCGGCCACCAAGCTGGCGGCCCTGCGGGATAAAGCCCTGGAGGACCCCACGACCCGGCAGGCCTACTTTGCCGAATACAGCGCCTCGGCGGCCACCCAAAACTTCCTAAACGCGGTGCAGAATTATCCGCTGCTGAAGAAAACCCAGACAAACTTGTACAAGTGCTTCCTGCCCCTGGCCTGGGGGGTTGCCAGTGAACAGGGCGTACAGGGCTTCGTCCACCCGGAGGGAGTCTACGACGACCCCAAAGGCGGCGCCCTGCGCGCAGCCCTCTACCCCCGCCTGCGGTATCATTTTCAGTTTTCCAATGAAACCAGATTGTTTGCTGAAATTCATCATTCTACTCTCTATTCACTCAATGTGTACGGTGAGGATAAAGCTGAGGTTGATTTTATTCACATGGCGAATGTGTATGCTGCCAAGAGTATTACTTCCTCCGAGGCCCACAGCGGTCGCGGTCCGGTGCCGGGTATCAAGGACGATGCGGGCAACTGGAACACGGCGGGGCACCGCGATCGGATGCTGCGGATTGACGATGAGCGTCTGGCCCTGTTTGCCCGGCTGTACGATGCCGAGGGAACACCTCCCCGGCAGGCCCGTCTGCCGGCCCTGCACGCCGAGCCGCTGATGCGGGTGCTGGAGAAGTTTGCCGCCTGGCCGCGCCGCTTGGGCGATTTGAAGGGTGAGTATTTCTCTTTAGAGATGTGGCATGAGACGAATGCTCAGAACGACGGGACTATCCGCCGGGAGACCCGGTTCCCGGAATCGGCGGATGAATGGATACTGAGCGGACCGCACTTCTATGTAGGGAACCCCTTGTACAAAACCCCCCGCGAGCTGTGTACCCAGAACTCGCATTACGACATTCTGGACCTCACCGACCTGCCCGACGACTATCTGCCGCGCACCAATTATGTACCGGCCTGCGGTGCGGCGGAGTACCAGGCGCGTACTCCCCGGGTACCCTGGGAAGAAAACGGCCGCCGCAAGCGGGTGACGGAGTATTATCGGGTTACAAACAGAGAAATGATTGGGCCGGCCGCCGAGAGAACTTTGATCACACACATTGTAGCGAAAGATGTTGCTCATATTCACACATGTCTTTCGACAATCTTCAAGAATTTAGATGACATGCTACTTTATTTTGCGGCCTCTATTTCAATCCCTATTGATTACAGGGTCAAATCTACAGGAATGGGGCACGCGAACACTTCGCTGTTGAAACAACTTCCTATTCTTAAGAGAAATAAATTAGTCTATTTTATCATTCTACGCGCCTTATCCCTCACCGCCCTTACTTCCGCCTATGCGGAGTTGTGGGAGGGGTGTTGGTCTGAGGAGTTTCGGCGGCAGCGGTGGTTGAAGTGTGATCCGCGGTTGGACAACGATTTCTTCCGTAATTTGAGCCCACAGTGGCATCGTGATTGCGCGCTGCGGTCCGACTTTGCCCGCCGGCAGGCCCTGGTGGAGATAGATGTGCTGGTAGCCCGCGAGTTGGGCCTTACCCTGGAGGAGCTAATTGCCATCTACCGCATTCAGTTTCCCGTACTGCGGCAGAATGAGCAGGACACCTGGTACGACGCCCGCGGCAGAATAATATTCACCTGCTCAAAAGGGCTTACCGGAGTAGGGCTGCCCCGCAAAAAGCGCCAAGCCGATCTGAGCGACGGTATCAGCTACGGCATCCGTTCACCAGAACGCACGGAAACCGGCATAGCCCTGGGCTGGGAAGACGTGCAGGACCTGCCGGCCGGCGCAACCGTCACCAAAACCTACACCGACAACACCCTGCCCGGAGGGCCCCGTCAGAAAACCATCACCTATCATGCCCCCTTCGACCGCTGCGACCGCGAACAGGATTACCGCACTGTATGGCAGGCGTTGGAGGATAAAAAAGCAGAATAATTAGTTGACGTTTATATCAAAAATGCTATAATTCTCATAAAGAGAAACCGAATGGACTTTTTGAATACTATAGGTGAAGAAAAGCTGGAAGCATTGGCAAACTTTCTTACTGATTATGAGATGCTCAAAGGCTGGCAGAAGTTGAAACAAGCTGAAATTGCCAAAAATGCCGGTACAACCCAAAGCGCTATCTCCCGGCTGGAGCGGATGAAGGGCAAACCTGCCTATGACCTGCTGCAGAGAGTGAGCAAAGCAGTAAACGGCTCGCTGTTTCTCACTCCGATGGGTGATGTAACGGTAACCCTTCCATATGATCTGCAGGAAAAGGCTCGCAAGGTGGCAGCAGCCCAAGATATGACTGTTCGCGACTGGATGAATAGTGTGCTAAGAGAAAATGTCGAAAAGGCGGAATACAGCAACCAGTGATGAAAATAATGAAGACGATTTCGAAAAAGGAAAAAAAGAATTTTCGCGGCAGGTGTTCCCCGCCGCAAGAAGTTTCCGTAGGCTGACAGAAAGTTTTTCTCCCTGGTTGCATGGGCGAGCAATGAGCGTCAGCGAATGACCAGCCCTCGTCTGACCTGCAAGAAAAAAGAGGGCACCCCCGGTTTGCGCAGGTTAATGGGGGATGAGAAACTGTGGTTAAAGCACAGTCGAATATTTTGTCCATTTTACACCTGCTTTGAGGAGGATTGTAATTTCTTTACCACATCTCCAAAATCGAGAATCTCGCAGTCCGCAAGCGCATATTTATTAGAGAGTTTCGATGCTCGGTATTTTTCCTGCAACTCCTGCTTGAGCTGTGTACGTGTCTTTTTATTCAGCTCTTTCCATTTTATCTCTGAGACAATAATGCGCCGCATCGATTCGTCGACGTGCCGGAGGCAATCTAACTCCAGCTCCTTTCCCTCCCAGTACCGTGCAGCGTCGGGAAACAGCGCCCGGTACTCCTTTTCGAGTGTTACTGCGGCATGGCTGTGCACAATCTTCCGTTTCGTCTCTTCTGAATATAGATGCCAGCGGCTGCGGTGAGGGGAGTAGATCGAATACCAGAACCTTAGGGTGTGGTCGGTAATGGAATAGAGTGTTTTTTTCGTACTCCGTACGCTTTCACCGAAGGGCAATTCTCTTGTAATAAGCGATGCATCGAGGAGCGCCTGGAGGGGGCGTCCGATATCGGTTTGCTTGGTCTCGAGCTTTTTAGCGATTTCTGACGGTTTGGACGCCCCCCGTCCCAGTGCCTCCAGTATCGAAACCGGACGGATTCCGTTGATCTTTTCATCCTTCAGGATCCGATACGGTTCGTTCTCGAACCAAGCGTACTCCGACGAAAATATGGAATCGATGAAGTCGACGGCGCTCTGCTGCGGTTCCACGTATTCCCAGTACTTCGGAACGCCTCCGGTAACCGAATATTTTATGAAGTTCTCACGATCTTCCGGATCTGCCTGCATATACGCTGCGAAACTCGGATAGCCCATCGGCTCGAGGCGGAGTATTCGATCTGCCCTGCCGTACAGCGGAGAAGCGGCATCGAGGAAGAGACTGTGCATCATGCCGGTGGAGGAGCCGCACAGTACGAGGGGTAAGGTATCCGGTTGTTCATGATCGATCCAGCGCTGAAGTATCGACGGCAAAGCGGGGCTGCTCTCAACGAGATATGGGAACTCATCGAGGACAATGGCTGACCTATTCGAGATGCTCGAGAAGAGTTTTACCATATCGGTCCAGGTTCGAGGCGCGATGTCCACCGGAAAATGGTCTTTGAGGTCTTCATATATCTGCTGCAGTTGCAGTGGTTCGCTCGCCTCTATTGCCTGGGTGTAGAGAAGCTTAGCCGATTCTCCCAATTTTCTGAGAAGGCGGGTTTTTCCTATGCGGCGCCGTCCATACAGCACAATGACCCGGGCCGTCCGGAAGTCTTTTTCGAGAATCGAAAGTTCGCGTGTACGATTTACGAATCTGTGGCGAGTACTCTTCATATAAATATTATGCGCAGTCAACATTATGTTTGTCAAGCATAATTACGGTCTTGCTTGCGGCCGGTTTTACTTCCAGTTCAGAGGTTACCAGTCAACTCCAGTGCTTGTTATCCCGCAACTTTATCTTTATCAACCAATTGCCCCGTTATATACTTATGAACAACACTTTTTATAAATGTTTGATACTTTAATCCCTCTTTCGAAGCATATTCTTTGATCTTTTCAAGTTCAAAGGGGTCGATTCTAATGTTCATTTTCTTTTCATTTTTCACAAAATCCCTTGCGGCTGCTTGGATTTTGTCCTGTTCTTTAACTTCTGGCTCTGAAAGTGTTTCATAATCCAGCCCATCAATAGATTCTATTAACTCCTTTTCTTCTTCATCTAAAAATTCAGTATCGTATTTATTCATAAGTTTCCTCCTCTATAAGGTACTTAAATTTTCTGTTTGGATTATCAAAATTGAGCAGTACACCCTTTTCAGCAATTGCTTCAATG
>CAZRWN010000071.1:0-11882 GCA_964603735.1 uncultured Sediminispirochaeta sp.
TTTCTTCGTCCCAGCGTGCCGCAGCACCCCGGAGCGTGAAAGCTTTATACCAAATTAACTTGACTCATGTCAAGTACATTTTGTCAGTTGAAGCTAATTTCTTTTTTGGCTGGACTTTCAGTATAACTCCGCATAAAAAAACTGTCAATTCAGTGACAGCCTAATCAGCGAAGTTATTTGCCCTTTTAGCCGTGCCGCTGCTTCCCTGCGACGTGTGCAAAGATAAATGAATCCCCAAGAAATGTCAATACAGCTATTAAAATTTAGTTACAAAATCGTGATGTCTACATGAGAACAACCGTGGCCGCACCGGTGGTGCAACGACCCTGCTCCGAGCCCTCACTCAGCCCCCGTGCGGAGTCGTATAACCCTCTCCGCCAGTTCTGCAAAGCCCAGCCCTCCGCGTCCTTCGGTCACATATTTCGGCAGTGCTTTCAGACGCTCCTGGACATCGATGACATTGGCCACACCGCAGCTCAAATCGAAGAACTCGAACATCGGTTCATCGTTCAGCGCATCTCCGCAATAGAGAATCTGCTGCCGCATCTCATGAAGCGTCAAGCCGTACCGGCGTGAGAGGTACAGCTTAGTCGTCTCTATTTTGTCATACTCTCCGAACCAGGCATTCACATGGATTGAACTCATCTGCGTGCGGGCACCGAACTCTCGGCATATACGCATGATTTTCTCCGTCCGCCTTTGATCCAAAGGCGGGGCGGTCTCATTTACATCGAATGCCAAATCGTACATGCGGGCAAATTGATCCTGCGAAACCTTCACACCCGGCACATCTTCAGCTACCTTGCGCCGTAAAGCCTCGATTTTTGTGCGGATTTCCTCCGAACGGCCTTCTACCGAGGGATGCAGCATGGTTTTTATCTGCTCGTCCTCCCGATAGAAGACAAATGCCCCGCTCTCGCTGATGACCGCATCCACCGGCCATTGCCGGATTATCATATGCGCCCAGCCCCCCGGTCCGCCGGTAACCGGCACAATTTTGATGCCGTGCTCGGCCAAACGCCAAAGGGCCTGGTAGGTTTCGGGGAAAAGGCGCCCACGGTGGGTGAGGGTGTCGTCCACATCGGTGAACAGGAATTTTATACTTCCCGCCGCAGACTCTAAACGGCGGACAGGTATCATCTCCGGCACCACATTACTCCTGCTTCAAAGCACCCCGTACGTAGGTGAGAAAAGAAAGTACTGATGAGGCCGCCCCAAAAATAAAAACAGCCACGGTAATTGTCCGGAGCGCAGGTAAGAAATACACTTCGGGACTCAGCCGGTCGAATACCACATAGGCAAGCCCCAGCACCCCGCCGACTGCGTAGGTCACCGCTTTCGCCTTGCCCCATATCGAGGCGGCCATAGCTACACCGCGTCGCATCATCAGCATGCGCAGGAAGGTTATTCCGAGCTCGCGATAAAGCAGCACCAGGAACACCCAGGCCGGCATCAACCCGCTGAGGGTAAAACAGAAAAAGTAGGTCATCCGGCTCAGCACATCGGCGAATGGATCGATTACTTTTCCGATTTCGGTGACAAGTCCATACTTGCGGGCTAAATACCCATCCAGCAGGTCGGAGACTTCCATCGCCACGAAAACGGTCGCCAGCACAATTAGTGCGGCGACTTGTCCGATCCCGGTCCATTCGGTGAAAAAGAAGGCTGCAAAATAAACCGGAGCCAGAGTAATACGGATAATGGTGAGAGTATTAGGTAAGTTCATAGGAAAACTGTACGCGTTTTAAGGTCAGCTGTCAATTCACTCTATTTGGCCGAACGGCGGTGTGGCTGCCGGGGAGTCCGGGGCTGCTCGGGGTGATCAAGATATTCCTGCAGCACGGCTCTGTAATTTTTATCCCTGGAATAACTGTACAGAACCGTGTACCCCGATCTGAGGCGGCGCTGTATCAGTTCGCGGAGCTTTTCATCCAGCTCCTCGGCACTGGAGAAGCTGTAGATCTTCTCGCGGCCGCCGTCCGGCGTAGAGCCCCACATGGTGGTAAGGGTATACATCTCGAACAAGCCGGTCTGACGATCGTGAAGCGTATAGTAATAGTGGTTTCCCTGCGGGGTGGTTTTTCGCAATAGAATAATCATAACTCCGTCCTATTGCTCCTATCGGCAGGGGTCAGCAAAAACTGGAGTGGCTGCCGCCGCTTTTACCGCTGAGTGCGGAATTCAGGAACGCTGCCTTCGGTTACGAGCAAATAAGTGCGCAGCACCTGCAACTCAGGCTGAACTACCTCTAAGAGTTCGAGCTCCGCTATACCGGCTTTCAATAGAAATTCCAACGGCAATCCCGCCTCCTCGAGACCTGAAGCGGACACATCCTCGCCCGACGGCTCTGCAAGCCCGGAAACCGAGTGCACACGAAACAGAAATGCACAACGCGGATAGAATACCCAAGGCTCGAATCTGATCGTGCTCAGGACAACCCGCAGCGCATCTCCATCGATTTCCCGAAACTCGGTCTGCTCGTCCTCCGGGCCGTGAAGCTCTACTTTGGTGACCGTTTCAGCGCCGGCGGCCTGCTGGGCGATCACACTGATCTCCAGCAACTGATCACCAGGCTGACAACACCCCCATTGTCGCACGACACCCGACACAAACATAATATAAAGCACCGCAACCAGCACCAGAGGGATCACCAGCCAGCGAAAACCGATATACACAACTGTCCAGCCGAGCACCGTAAAAAGAAAAAAGTAGAGCAAAAACCGGTTCCACTCGACCTGCGGCAGATCTAGAAACACAATTGCCCCCAGTACCGCCAGTACGGCCAAGCTCAGGAGCAGACTGCACTTCACAATCAAACCGGCCCCGGGCCGCTGCCGGGGGGAGCGCCGCCGCTCACCGCGGGTGAGCAGGCCGCCCCGCCAGCCGTACTGCATCTTCATACTGCGCCAGCCGGCGGTCAGCAGGGCGCCTATCGTCCCCCCGAGCCCTCCGGCTGCCAGTACGAGCCAGAAGTAAACATTCTGCAGATCTACCGCATTACAAGACATTCAGCCTCGAGAATTTCCGCTCGAGATAGTCGATGAAAAAGCGCGGATTCAGCGGCTCGCCGCTCACCCGCCGGATCAACTCCGGTGCGGTGTACACCGAACCGTAACGGTGGATATTCTCCTGCTGCCAACGGCGGATGCTCATCAAATCGCCGGACTCGATTCTGGTATCGAGGTCGGGTATGTCCTGCTGCATACGGTTCAGAAATTGTGCGCCGTACAGGTTGCCCAGGGCGTAGGTCGGAAAATAACCAATCGCCCCCATCGACCAGTGTACATCCTGCAGCACACCATCCGCATCCGAAGGCGGCCGGATTCCGAGCAGCCGCTCCGTCAGATCGTTCCAGGCCTCCGGCAGGTCCTTGACGGCCAGCTTTTTATTCACCAGAGCAAGCTCCAGCTCAAAACGCAGAATCACATGCAGGCTGTAGGTCACCTCATCGGCTTCGATGCGAATCAGACTGGGACGAACCTTATTGACCGCTCGTCCGAACCGTTCGGCATCATAATCGCCCAGCTGAGCGGGAAAAATCCGCTGCAGTTCCGGAAAAAAGTGCTGCCAGAACGGCAGACTGCGCCCCACCAGATTCTCCCAGGTACGGGACTGCGACTCATGGACACCCAGGCTGGTACCCGCACCCAGGCAGCTGCCGTGATAGGCCGGGTCGATTCCAAGTTCGTACAAACCGTGACCACCCTCGTGAATCGTACCGAAAATCGATGAAAACAGATCGTCCTCGTGATAGCGGGTGGTTACCCGCACATCGTTGCCGCCCAAGGAGGTGGTAAAGGGATGAGCACTCTCGTCCAACCGGCCCCGTTCGAAATCATACCCCATCCGCCGCAGCAGATGCAGACTGAACTCCCGTTGTCCGGCCGCCGAAAAGCCCCGCGACCGCACACTGTCGTCGGTCTTCTGCGCTTCGGTAATTCGCCGCACCAGCGGTGTCAGCTCGGTTTTCAAATCGGCAAACACCTCTTCGACCTGCGAGGCACGCATGCCCGGCTCGAACTCGTCGAGCAGGGCATCGTAGGGCTGCTGCGGATATCCCAGGGCCGCGGCCTTTTCCAGCGTCAGTTCCACTATCTTTTCCAGGTGGGGCTGGAAAACGGAGAAATCATCCGCCTCGCGCGCCTTTATCCAGGCCGCCTGAGCCCGGCTGGTGGTCTGCGCCATGTCGGTAACCAGGCGGCGCGGAATCTTCACCGCCCGGACGTAATTCCGCCCGAAGACCCGCAAAAACGCCTGCTGAAAAAACCCGGGCTCATCCTGGGCCGCCTGGGCATCCTGGGCATCCTGGGCCGCCTCCAGCAGCTCGCCGGTCTCGCCGGAGGTCAGCCGGTCGTGGGCCAGACCCTGCATCAGCGCGATCTGGTCGGAGCGCTCTTCTATAGCCATATCAGGCATGCCGGTCTCCTGGTCCCACTGCAGCAGGGCCGAAGTGTGTTCCAGAAGGGCTATCTCTCTGTCAATCTGCTGCAATTGTTCAAATGCCTTACTCATTCAATCTCTCCTCATCCGGCCGGCGGCGCCAGCTGCTAAGTTGTAGCCTATATCTCTTCCTTATCGGTAATTTTCCGGTTGGCAAAGCCGATAAAATCTTCCACGCTCATCACGTCCTGCTGGCGGTCGGTACGACGCCGCAGCGACACACTGCCGTCGTCCTTCTCCTTCTCGCCGACAATCAGCATGTAGGGAATCTTCTCGTTCTGGGCGTTACGGATCTTGGCGTTCATGCGGTTGTCGCTCACATCGACGTCGGCCCGCAGCCCGGCGGCGGTCAGCTTCTGCTTGACCTCCTTGGCGTACTCGTTAAAGGGATCGGCCACCGGAATTACCCGCGCCTGCACCGGATTCAGCCAAACCGGGAAGGCGCCGCCGTAGTGCTCTACCAGTACGCCGAAAAAGCGCTCGATGGAACCGAGCAGAGCGCGGTGCACCATGTAGGGGCGCTTCTCCTTGCCGTCGTGGTCCACAAAGGTCATGTCGAAGCGCTCGGGCAGGTTGAAGTCGAACTGCACGGTGGTCATCTGCCACTCGCGGCCCAGGGCGTCTTTTATTTTCAGGTCGATCTTCGGCCCGTAGAAGGCGCCGCCGCCCTCGTCCACCTCGTAGTCCAGCCCTTCGGCCTCGATCGCCTTCTTCAGGGAGACAGTGGCCTGGTCCCAGGAGCTGTCCTCGCCGACGCTCTTGGCCTCGGCCGGGCGGGTGGCCAGGTAGGCCTTGATGTCGCTAAAACCGAAGGCCTTCCACATATGCAGCGAAAAGCGCAGCACTTCCAGAATCTCGTCCTCGATTTGGTCGGGAGTACAGATGATGTGGGCATCGTCCTGGGTAAAACCGCGCACCCGCAGCAGCCCGTGCAGTACGCCGGAGCGCTCGTAGCGGTACACAGTGCCCAACTCGGCCCAGCGCAGCGGCAGATCGCGGTAGGAGTGCAGATTGGTGTTGTAGATCATAATGTGAAAGGGGCAGTTCATCGGCTTGATGTAGTAGTCGTTCTCGTCCACCTGCATCGGGCTGTACATATTCTCGTTGTAAAAGCCGAGGTGTCCGGAGGTCTCCCACAGCCAAGACTTGCCCACATGCGGAGTGTAGAGCATCTCGTAGCCGTTCTTCAGATGCTCCGAGCGCCAGTAGTCCTCTATCGCCAGCCGCACCCGGGCGCCCTTGGGGTGCCAATAGATCAGACCGGGGCCCGCCTCTTCATGGGTGGAAAAGAGGTCCAGCTCGCGGCCGACCTTGCGGTGGTCCCGCTTGCGCATCTCCTCCAGGCGCTGCAGGTACTGCCGCAGCTCCTTGGGGTTCTTCCAGGCGGTGCCGTAGATACGGGTGAGCATCTGGTTCTTCTCATCGCCCCGCCAGTAGGCCCCGGCAATGTTCAGCAGCTTGAAGGCCTGCGGGTTCAGCTCGGAGGTATCCTTCACGTGCGGCCCGCGGCACAGATCAACGAAGCCGCCCTGATTGTACAGCGACACCTCTTCGCCCGCGGGAATCGCCTCCAGCAGCTCCAGCTTGTAGTCCTGGTCCTGCTGCTTGAACAGCTCGTAGGCCTCCTCGCGCTTGACCACGCTGCGCTGGAACTCGTGCCCCTCTTTAATGATCTCCTGCATCCGCGCGCTGATCTCCTCCAAGTCCTCCTCGCTCAGCTGCCGCGGCAGCTCGAAATCGTAATAAAAACCATCCTCGATCGCCGGACCAATGGCCACCTTGGTCCCGGGAAACTTCTCGATCACCGCCTCGGCCATCACATGGGCCATCGAGTGGCGTATTTTATGCAGTTGTTCGTCCTGTGCCATAATCTATCTCCTTTCATAATCCTTTATAACTAAAAAAAACCTTCACGCCATCCGTCCTTATCACCGAAGTGCAAGGACGAAAAACGCAAAGGTTTTCCGCGGTTCCACCTTACTTCCGCGCCCGGCTTTGTGTGGTCGATGTCCGCTGCATCGCCAGTCGCCGGCCGCGACTCTCGCTTGGCCCGTTTACGCCGGGAATACGGCCCCGCTTACTCGTTCTCGGCACCAGCACGGCGCTAAGCCTGACCCTGCCGGCCCGGCCGTCTCGAAAACTTTCCGCAGGCAGCTCGGGAGTGGTTTTCGGAAGGTGCTGCCAGGCGGCTTCCAGCCCCCGCCAATGCGGTCGGCCGCCCTCTCTGTCGACAGTGAGCCCCTCGTACTCGTCTCCGTCGTCGCTATTAGCTATAATATTGCGATAATGCTATCTAGATGTCAAGTAATTCATTCATTATCTCAACAAATTCCGCTTTTCTTTCCACGTGCAGCCAGTGGCCGGCGTTTTTTATAATATGCGTGTCATGCATTCGAAACCAGCGCGCCAGAGCTTCAATATGCTCCGCCGGCATATACTCACTTCCGCCGCCCTTAATCGTCAACAGCGGCACCTCCCGCCAGGCCTCCTGCGGGCCGGCCGAGTGCGCAGGCTCACCGTTCGGCAGCACCGCCCGGCAGGCCTGGTCGAAGCCGGCGGCGATCGCCTCCACTCCCAGCTGCAGGTGCATCCCCCCCTGCCCGGCTTCACCGCCGCGGCGCAGGTTGTGCAGCAGAAACTGCACTACTTCCGGCGCGGCGATCCGCCGCCCCAGCAGCTCTTTGGCGGCCTGCCGGTTCTGCAGAGCCGCCGGACTGGACTGCAGCTCCTGCAGGGCCTCCAGCACCCCGCGCAGCTCGCGGCAGAGGCTCTCCGCCAGCCGGAAGGGGCTAATGTCGACCAGCACCAACCGTTCGATCAGCCGGGCTGCCCGCTGCACCGCCAGCAGAGCCACTTTCCCGCCCAGTGAGTGGCCCAGCAGGGTCACCGGACCGCCGCCGGCCGGCCCCTCGAGAAAGGCGCGGACATCCGCGGCCATCGCCTCCAGATCGAAGGGGCCCTCGTTCGGCGACTTGCCGTGGTGCCGTAAATCCACCGTAAAGACGGTTGGTCGCCGGCCGCGGCTGTCTTCGCGGGCGGACAGGTCCTTGGCCACGCTGCGCCAATTGCGCCGCGAGCCGAACAGGCCGTGCAGCACCACCAGCTGCGGGCCGTCGCCGGTGCCGTCGAAGCGGTCGTAGCTCAGCTCAACCGGCATAGGTGTCCAGCACCTCCTGTACCCGGGCCATGGTGCGGCGGTGACAGTTCTCAATCTTCATGGTCTCCTGCCCCAACTCGAACACGATTTTTCCGAACATAAGCCCCTTGCTGACCTGATACCCGCTCAACTCGGCGTAGGGCACCTTGCGGGTGTGGGTTCCGTTAACCGGATGTACGTGAATAAAATAGACATGGCTCCGCCCGAAGACCAGCATCCAGCGCTTGCCGTTGCTGATACCGGCGGTAGCCGCTTCCAGGCTTTCGCCCTCCGGCAGGGCGGCTGGAACCACCTTTAGCTCGGGACGGTAACTGAACAGCTGATACACATTCAGCTCTTTGAGTCGTTGTACGACACTCTGTTTATCCATTTGGCAACTCCTGCTATACTTTACCGTATCACACAACTGGGAGCAAGTAAGATATGCATACCTACGATCCACAGGGACATCCTACCCTGATTATCGGCGGCGGCGTCGGGCCGATGGCCGGCGTCGAGCTGCACCGCAAAATCATAGAACAGACCATCGCCACCGGAGACGCCGATCACCTGGATGTGGTGCATGTGTCGGCAGCACGCACTATCGGCGACCGCACCGCCTACCTGCTCGAAGAGGGGCATGAAAACCCCGGTTCCAATATGGCAGCGGCGGTGTCCCTGGGCCTCTGCGGTCTGGTGGACGGCAACGGGCGCCTGGCAGCTCCGGCGGTGGTCGGGGTGCCCTGCAACACCTTCCACGCACCGGTTATCTACGAGCAGTTCGCCCTCGAGCTGCGGCAGCTCGGGCCGGGCCTGAAGCTGGTGCATATGCTCGAAGAGACCATCGGGCTTATCCGGCAGCGGACGCCGGCCGCCAAAACCATCGGCCTGATGTCGACTACCGGCACCCGCCGCAGCGGCGTCTGGCGCCGTCTGCTGGAAGGCAGCGCTTATTCGGTGCTTGAGGTGGAAGCGAGCCGGCAGGATGAACTGCACGCAACGATCTATCACCGCGAATGGGGGCTGAAAGCGGTCAGCCCGGCCAGTGAAACCGCCCGAAGCCGCTTCGCCGACTACTCGCGCGACCTGATCGCCGCCGGCGCCGAAGCCCTGGTCCTCGGCTGCACGGAGATTCCCCTGGCCCTGCCCGGCCTGGAGTTCGAGGGCACCCCGCTGATCGACCCAGTGCTGGCCCTGGCCCGCGGCATGATCGCCGCCGCCGACCCCGGCAAACTACGCCCGCTGTAAGGAGACACAGATGAAAGAGAATATGGGAAAAACCGACAAAGTCATGCGCATCCTGGCCGTGGTGGCAATCGTGGCTCTGAATATCACAGTAAATATCCACCCCATACTGGCCCTGCTGCTGGGCATTGCCGCGGTGGTGCTGGTCTTTACCGCCGTTTCGGGGGTCTGTCCCCTCTACCGGCTGCTGGGCATCTCGACTAAGCAGAAGGACGATTAAGGCCGGCCGCGCTCTTGGAGATAACTGCCGTCGGGCAGCAGCTCGTCGGGGTGCGGAATGCCGGCGGACTCCTGCTTAAAACGTTCGCAGCGGCGGTAGTCGCCGTTGCAGTACTGTTCCCGCCATTTCGGGCTGATCTTCCCCTGCCGCTCGTGCCGGCGCAGCGGACATACTGAGAACCACCTACAGGACAAGCCGCATCTCCCTCTCGGCGGGCCCGCCGTCTACTGGAAGAGCATCTTTTATAATATTCATAATTGGCATGATAAAACTTTTGTGTGCCGGACACAAGGCGGCCCGGCGGCTGCAAATTTGACGTTCAGAGCTGCTTTTAAAACCCTTAAGTTATACACATTAAAAATTTACGTGTATAAGGGAAGGAGCATATCGTGATTTTTGAGGGAAACACTAAAAAAGTGCGGAGTTTTTTGGCAATTATCGTAGCAGTGATGGTACTGCTGTCCGCCGGTCACCCACAAAACCTACATGGATGAAAACGGCGAAGACCTGGAAAAAATCAGCAAAACCTTCGAGGGCGCCCGGATCGGACTGGTGGTGCCCGAGTACGTAGAAATCGATTCAATCAGCGAGCTGAATGCGAACAAAGAGAAGTTCAACGGTGATATTGTCGGCAACGACACCGGCGCCGGTATCATGAAGACTACCAATAAGGCCATCGAAGAGTACGGACTCGATTTCGACCTGAAGGCGTCGAGCGGACCGGTAATGACCGCCACCCTGAAATCGGCAATCGATGAAAACGAATGGGTGCTAGTAACCGGCTGGAAACCGCACTGGAAGTTCGCCCGCTGGGATCTGAAGTTTCTCGAGGACCCGAAGAAGCCCTACGGCGAGGTGGAAAACAGCTGGGCAGGGTGATGGGTATGATGAACGACAGCGACAAAGAGGCCTACGAAGTGGCCAAGGAGTGGGTACAAAACAACCCCGAGGCCGTACAGGAGTGGGTTCCGTAAGCCGGCTCCCCTTTCTTTAGTCCGACAGCACCCACAATGTTGCCAGCAATTGAAGCCCTCCCATGTATGAAGGTTGAACCGTTTGTTGAAAGAGTGCCGCATCAACCGCCGAAGCGGGGGGCTTTTTTCTAACAGGCCTGTCCGCTGCGGTTCCATCAATGCCGCTCCAAGCCAGTGGGCCGCAATTACAAGCCCAATTTAAATTCCTGCGATAAGCAGACCGCTGGCGGGGAATCCGACTACCGCCTCCGGAAGAACCTCGTGCAAGGCTTCCCAGCCACACATAAGTGCCCATAGAGCTCGCCCCTCCTCCGAGGATGGCGGGTTGGTCATCTGGCGCCAGTTATCGGCATATCCGGCCCGGGCGGTGGCCACAACTTCAAAGCCACGCCGTCTGAGCATGCGCTGCGTCTGATCGGCACACTGAAAACTGCCGCCCCCATCGATTACACACACAGCCGCTTTGGGGCGCTGCATGGGTTCAGCCCGCGCGGTATTGCCTGTGCCGGTAAAGTAATACAGTTTATAATCCATTTTTCCTCGATACCCTTTAACGTATAAAGACAAGCATAATAATAGCATACGGCACAAAGGCGAGCAGAGTGATAACACAACTTTTTAGCCAGGAGAGCGCTTCTATCACCCGGATTCCAATAACCGTCACCACGAGCGGCCACAGGACACCGATAAGCTGTCGTGGTATGTCAATCCAGGCCGGAATAAGGCTGATCGATTCATCTGGAGGTTCAGCAGTCAATGCTAAGAGGGTCTCGGGAATCCACATCGTGAGAAGCAGGGGCAGCACAATGACTATTCCGTAGAAGGAATACAGATCCAGAAAACTGCCGCTCCCGCCGAGGAAAACGGCAATTAACCGCGCAGTGCCTGCATAGAGAATTACCAGTAAGAAGAAAAGCGGAAGTGTAAAAAACAGTTCGTAAAAATAGTAGTTATCTGCAGAAATCCTGAGAAAGGGTTCCACTGCGGTGGGAAATCCTCTTACATATAATACAAAAACAGTAAAAGTATACAGCACAGCAGTACAGAACAGAATAAGCGATGCATACCGAACACGGTCGGCATCTCTCGTCAGTTGCCTGATGCGCTCGGCAGGCTGCAGGAGCGGAATGAACAGATAATACAGCGATTTTCTCAGAGTCTGCTTCATTATCCCGATAAACCTCCGTATAGGGCTCAAACTCTCATATGTGTCCGATCATGTCACCCACGCTTACATCCGGATGATGGAACTGAACGGTGTCCATATCATGACCGCCGAAACTGACTGCACCTTGGGGGCACCAGTGATAACAGCCAAAGCAACCTACACAGTGATCCAGCCACACCGGATGGTCGTCCTGCATGCGGATGTTGTCCGCGGGGCAAATAGAGGCACAGGTTCCGCAGCCGATACAGTTTTCATCGGCGATCTGGGTCAGATTTTTTGCTCCGTAACGGATCATATTACCCAGCATCTTGAATATCGCCGGGACCATCTTGAGGTTTTCTTTTTTGAGCATAGGTCCATAAGCGCTCTGCGATTCAATTACCCCGCCTCTGCGCTCCTGTAGGAACTGTGAAACTGCCGTGGTTTTCTGCCGGGCTTCGCGCCAGAGATACTGCATCCGCTCGTCACCGACACGCTTTGAACCGATACCGCTCTGCGGCATACCGACCGAAAACCCGGCCGCCAGAGTGCCGCCCTTCTCTTTGACCAGCTCGCCAACCCTGTGAAGGGCGCGCCCCGGACTGATGCCATAGGTACAGACGGCAAATACATACGTTTCTTGTATATTTGGCAAGTTTTCAAGGGCTTCGATTACAAATTTTGGGGGCCGGCCGCCATGAACCGGAAAGACTATTCCTA
>CAZRWN010000072.1:0-11725 GCA_964603735.1 uncultured Sediminispirochaeta sp.
AATCTGAAACTGCTGGAAGAAAAGTATAAGTTCAATCAGAAGACCGGCGTATTTCAGATACTCTCGGACAAAGAGTTCTTCGTACGCTGCCCGGCTACTTGGCGATGGCTGACAACCGAACTGTGCAAATTCAACCGCGAATGGTTTATCCGCAGATTCAACCGCCCGCCCCATGACATGGAGGAACAGGTACGCACCTGGCATAAAAACTTGTATCAGAACGCAATCCGGTACATCCGTGAGAACTCCCTCACCTATCTGTTTCCCGGCAAGCTGGAAACGGACATTTTTATCGAACTGATTAAGCTGTGGAACAGTTTCGAGGACCCCGACTCGCTGTGGCTGGGGGAGATCTATCAACTGTTTATAAAAAAGCACAGCCGCTACCAGTTTATCCGCTCGCCGCTGCGACGGCTGCGCCGTAAACTGCACTCACTCTTCCTCAGCCCGGATGATGAGTACCGGCAGTTCGCCGAGATTTCGCAGATTGAAGAACTGGTGCCGGAGTTCAGGTCGGTGCGGGCTCACAAAGGCTTTTATTCCTTTCTCTACTCGCAGCTGATCCATTCATATGCCCCCCACCTGAAACAGTACTACGGCCGGGCCCCTTACATCCAGGAGCTGACTGTTGACTGGTACAACTCGCTGTACGGGCCGGCGGCCCGGACCTACCGGAAATCAACCGCCGAAACGGACTGGCCGCATGCATATGAGGATTTCTGTGCTCGCTATTATAGAGACATTCTGGCTGGAAACATAAGTATTGATGCGGCTATAAAAAATTACTTTCTTTGAGATCACTCGGCATCGATGTGAAATCTCTGCGCATAGAGTACCTAGCTCATGCCGATATTCACGACAAAGGGACCGCTCTCGGTGATAAACGGAAGGCCGATGATCGGGACGTCTACCGGCCAGTCGAGCCGGTGGTTGCGTCCCTGAACTACTACCGGCGGGGAGATCCCCACGTCATAGCCCTTGTCGGCCAGCTCGCCGAGTGCATTTCCGGAGATAATATTGGTTATCTCGCCGACCATTTCGTTGACCAGCTGTTCGCGTTCCGCTTCGTTTTTATACCGGAGTCCCGATTTTTGCAGCAGTTTATTGGAGAGATGGCGGGGAAATCGGATAACCACCAGTCCGAAATGATTGCCCAGAATGCTGATAATACCAGAGATCTCCCAGCGATGATTCTTGAGCCGGTTCTCCTGGTAGAGTTCTCCGGGCTCGGCATGTAACTCGAACATCTGGCTGAATATTTGAATGGTAGATTTAAGAAAGGGATTAATGAGTTGCGCATCCATACAGCATCGAGTTGCAGCTTAGCTACTTCGCGTTTTGATGTCAACAAGGGTGTATGAGCAGTTCGAATTACTGACAGCCGGTATTCGAAATCTTCTCTTTTTTCGATTTCTATTGTATTTTAGCTAAGATTGTGAAAAAATTCAGATTAAAAGCAGAGGAGTTGTGTTATGAATAAACGCAGAGGTATAATTCTTGTCCTGATGTTAGTCTTGGCCGCGGTGGCGGTACAGAGTGTCAGCGCCTACGGCGGTACCCGGATAGGTTTTGGAGTAGGATCGCCCAATGCGGTGTTCATCTACCGGCCGTCACCCTTCGACTTTCGGGTGGGGTACGATTTCACCGAAGGGAATGAGTTCATCTTTGTAAGCGGTGATGTGCGGCCGATCGACAATATCCACATTGCCGGACCGCTGCACTTTTCCTTCGGAATCGGCGGTTATGTAAAAACGTTTCCGAAGGTCGAGAACTCGGAGGATATATTCGAACTCGGCACCCGACTACCCTTCGGTCTGAGCGTACTTTTTCTGGACAATGTCGCCGAGCTGTTTTTCGAAGTGGCCCCCGGTTTTGACCTGTATCCCAAGCCGGCCTTCTCGGATGAACCGGTGCAGTTATGGGCCGGCCTGACGCTGGCCATCCGCTGAGGTATATGAAACGAAGAAACCTGAAGGGGTACTTTACCGGTGAGGGGGTCGCCGGGGCAACGGTGAAAGTCGTTGTGCTCGTGCGCGACCTCCTTATCTTTATCGGCGGGGTGTGGTACTTCGAGTTCAAAGCCGATTATCAATTTCCTGCCGAAGAAAACCTGCTGCTTTACTTCGTGGCTATTCCGATTATCTGGTCGACCCTGATTCACATCTGGACCAGCAGCAGCTACGGCGAACAGCGCAGTCTGTTTATGCACCTGTTTACCCACCTGATAGCCGTGCTGCAGCTGATTGCCACGGTCTTCCTGATCAGCGCCACCCTCAACACCATCGCCGGGAATCTGGATACGCTGGGAAATGTGTTGTTTCATTTTGTCGGCTGGACGGTGATCATCTCTCTGATCTACTACGATATGGTGGATATTAACCGCCTTAGTCCATCTCGCGGATAAACCTGCGCAGGGCCGTGTTGATGAGGGTCTGGTAGCCGGTTTTTTCCTCGGCCGCCTTTTTCTTAAAATACATTATAATGTCGTCATCCAGCCGGATGGTGGTAGTGACTTTTTTGGGGGTATAAAATCGGCCCCGCCGGCCGCCGGAGAAATCGTACTCCGGAGCTATCTCGAATGCATCTTCAGGCTTGTTCATATTGTCGCCGCTCATTGGCCGTTGCCTCCCGTGCTGAAATTATCCGAATTACCTCTTCTCCCTGATAAGTGAAATAGAGATGCGCTACAACCAGCAGTAAAAGATCGTTACTTGCACCTAAGGTAATCCATCGCTCTTCAAAATAGTTAAACCTTGCATCCAGAATGGAGAGGTGCAAAGGATCATGGAATACCTCTACCGCTGTTTCAAATGAGATGTTGTGCATTCTCCGGTTCAGTTCATTTTTATGCTCATCCCATTCTAATCGCATAATTAATTATATCACACTATATTTACACTGTACATACATGACTATACAATTTCGCTAAAAAACCTTGTGTGAACCGAGCCGGGCCGTTTATGATTGTAGTAGCAAAATAAGATAAAAGAGGGAGATACGGTATGCAGACAGGCGAAAGCAAAGGCTTGGCGGTACTGACCAGCGGCGGGGATGCTCAGGGGATGAATCCGGCGGTGCGGGCGATCGTGCGCACGGCTATCAAGTGGGGATTTGTTCCCTATGGAGTGTTCGAAGGCTACCAGGGGCTGGTCGACGGGGGCAAGTACATCAGACGGATGGACTGGAGTTCGGTCGGCGGGATTCTGCACCGCGGCGGAACGGTGCTCGGCTCGGCCCGGTCGAAGGACTTCCGTGAGAAAGAGGGCCTGATCCGGGCCACTAAAAACTTGGTGGAGCGGGACATTACCAATCTGATTGTGATCGGCGGTGACGGCAGCCTGACCGGAGCGAATGAGTTTCGCAGCATGTGGGCCGAGCACCTGGATATTCTGGTCGAGCGCGGCGAGATTACCGATGAACAGCGGGAGCGCAACCGCTATCTGAAGCTGGTGGGGCTGGTCGGCTCGATCGACAACGACATGTTCGGTTCGGATATGACCATCGGGGCCGATTCGGCGCTGCACCGCATTACCGAAGCCATTGATGCCATTACCAGTACCGCCTCCAGCCATCAGCGCGCCTTTGTAGTTGAGGTGATGGGCCGCAACTGCGGCTACCTGGCCCTGATGAGCGCCCTGGCCACCGGAGCGCAGTGGGTGCTGATTCCGGAGAACCCGCCCGACATCGACAACTGGGAAGAGCGGATGGTCGAGGTGATGAAGGAGGGCCGCGATGCCGGTCGGCGTTACGGAATTGCCGTAGTGGCCGAAGGGGCCCGCGACCGCAACGGAAACCAGATCAGCGCCGAATATGTGGTGGATGTGTTGAAGGAGAAACTGACCCCGGACACCCGCCTGACAATCCTGGGTCATGTGCAGCGCGGCGGTTCGCCGAGCGCCTTCGACCGCTACATGAGCACCATGCAGGGCTACAAGGCGGTCGAAACAATCAGCGATATGCAGGGCGACGAGCCGGCCCAGCTGATCGGCATGCGCAAGCACTCCAACGTGGCCTCGCCGCTGATGGACTGCGTGCATGAAACCCGTTCGATTAAAAAGGTTATAGAAAAACAGCAGTACGCACAGGCGATGAAGATGCGCGGAGGCAGTTTTTCCGACTCATATGACACCTTCCGGACCATGATCAGCGCCCTGCCCCGTAATCCGGTCAGTGAGGACAAGCGGCTGCGGCTGGCGGTGCTGCACGGCGGGCCGCCCTCCCCCGGCATGAATACGGCCGTGCGCGCGGCTGTGCGCCTCGGGCTGGACAACGGCCACCAGATGTACGGAGTACACAACGGCTTCGAGGGGCTGATCGACGGTTCTATTTCGGAGATGCACTGGATGAGCGTGGACGGATGGGCTTCGCAGGGCGGCAGCGAGCTGGGAACAAACCGCTGCATTCCTACCGAAGAGGAGCTGCCGCGGCTAGCCAAGCACCTGCGGGCGAAAAAGATCAACGGACTGCTGATGATCGGCGGCTGGGACGGCTACGAGGCGTCGTATCTGCTGCACAGCCGGCGCGATGAGTATCCTGAGTTCAACATTCCGATTATCTGCCTGCCGGCCACCATTAACAACAACCTGCCCGGCAGCGAGCTGAGCATCGGCTCGGATACCGCCCTGAATACCATTATGGGGGCGGTGGATAAGATCAAACACTCGGCCGTTGCTTCGCAGCGCGTGTTCGTAGTGGAGGTAATGGGGCGCTATTGCGGCTATCTGGCCCTGTTGAGTGCCCTTTCCACCGGTGCTGAACGGGCCTATTTGCCCGAAGAGGGAGTCATGCTGAAGGACCTGCAGGAGGATATCGACACCCTGGTGAAAGGATTTCAGAAGGGCAAACGGCTGGGTTTGATGATCCGCAATGAAAACGTCAACGAGTACTATTCGTCCGATTTTATGCGGTCGGTGTTTGAGCAGGAGGGCCAGGGGCTGTACGACGTGCGCACTGCAATCCTGGGTCATCAGCAGAACGGCGGCGACCCGAGCCCCTTCGACCGCATCCAGGCCACCCGCCTGGCCAAACGCTGCATGGAGATGCTGTTCGGCGAGGCGGCCAAGCAGCAGCCCAAGGCCCACATGTGCGGCCTGGTCGACGGCCAGGTGAAGTTTCACCCGCTGGAGAAGTTCCACGAGATGGTCGATGAGGAGCTGCAGCGGCCGAACTTTCAGTGGTGGCTGAAGATACGCCCGGTGGCTAAAACCCTGGCCTCGGAAGGCACCCCCCTGGAGTATACCGAACTGTAGATATGAGCACAGCCTCAGAGCACTCCCCCGCCCCGCCGGGGCCCTGTCGCCGGAATCGGGCTGACGGGGCTGTTCCTTGCAGCGGCCGGTTTGGCGGCGGTCAGTGCTGGCGCGGCTTTACTCTTGCGGCCCTGAGCAAGCGCCTTAGCGCGCCGCGATGTAATCTGCAGCCCACATCGCCGTCCGCAGCGGTTTGCCTGCAGCCGGGGTGGTAACCATCCCCAAGTCGGTCCACCGGGAGCGCATCATCGAGAACAGCCAGATTTTCGACTTCGAGCTGAGCGGCGACGAGATGGCGCGGATGGACGGGCTGGACAGCGACACCCGCATCGGCCCGCATCCGGACCAGATGAGCTGAGGGCGGCTCAGGAGCTGTCCGTGCGCCGGGCGGTGCACCTGCCCGGCAACCGCGGGTTCAACAGCCCGCTGACCGTCAAGCCCCGCAGCCCCAACAGCAGCAGCAGCGGCACTACCGGCCCGGGCAGGCTCTGTCCCGCCAGGGGTATTAACACCAAGCTCACAAGCGCCGCAGCGCCTCCACAAGCTGCGTACCAGCGCAGCGCAGAGGGGCGTTGTTTCATTAATAATAAAAATGCAATTATTAGGTGAGACGGCCAGGCCCACAGCAGGTGCCAGTTGGCGGTAGTCATGACGTAGCCGGAATAGTTCCACAGCAGCAGGCTGGCCATGCCGACTGCACCGGCGGCGGCGAACAGCCCTGCATCGAGCACGCGCAGGCCCATAGAACTGCGGCTTGCATTACGGGCGCGGCGGATGCTTAGCAGGGCGACAATCAGCAAGATACCCCATAACAGCAGCCCGGCCAGAGCCGGCCTCAGCGGACTGAGGTCCTCCGGCAGAATCGTAGTGCCGTTGCGTCCCTCGTGCACAATCCGCTCAGATCCCATCAGCGGGCGGCCGTTCAGTTCGGCGGCGGCCACGGCCCGCATCAACTGCCCGGGCAGATAGAGCCGCCGCTCCCGGCCCGGCACGCCGTCGGTCGGACTGCCCAGCATCAGATTGATGCCGAATTTGACGAACGGTTTTTCGCTCAGATACGGTCTGATAGCCCGGCGGTACGGCTGCGCCGGCCGCTCCGCCAGTTGAAAATTTATTTCCTCTCCGAAAATGTCCCAAAACAGATCCCGCACCCGGGTGGTACAGTTGTCGTGAAAAAAGTCGTATATGTAAATGCGGTTTTCCGGACGGGCATTGACTTCCAGGTACTCAAATACCTTCTGCCTCTCTTCCCGGTTCAGCAGTAAATCCTGCTCGTAGATCGTGCGGTTCTCGTAGTTGCGATAGAAGTCGTAGGCTCGCGCGCTTTGAACCACCCCCAGCATGAACGGGAGGTTGCCGGTTACAAAGCGCGGAACGAAGCTGGCATCGAAGGGCACCGAGGACTGCCCGTAGTTGTACAGTAAATCTATTTCGTGCAGCGGGTCCTCGATTCGGATTGCAGTGTGGCCAAACATCGAGTACAGCGCCTCACCGGGAAATATAGTTACCATCTTGAGCCTGGCCTGCCCGGAGAGCTGCAGAAACTGCGGCTCGGCAGCCGGGGTTTCAACTGCCGGGCCGGGCTCCGCGCCCGGCCCTGACTCCGCGTCAGCCCCCGCATCCGCCGGCAACAGCGTCGGCTGCCATCCGCACAGGAGCAGTACTAGAATTGCCTTCAGAATTGCGTTCTTCACGCTCCTACCATACTGAACTTGACCTGTTTTGACAATGTATGCTTCCTCAAGTTTTTTAACCCGCGGCTATTAACGGCAAGTTTTACTTGACTGGAATGCACTAATAGCCATAAAGTAATTTAAGAATGACCCTATTTAATCCCATAGACTACCAACATATATTCGAACACACCGGTACTGCGATTGCACTAATAGATGCCGCCCATACGATTGTGGAAGTGAATCAGGAATTCGTGCGACTGGCCGGACTCCGTAAGGAGGAGATCGAGGGAAAGCTGAAGTGGACCAGTTTTCTGCATCAGGAGGATCTGGCACTCATGCTGGAGCGGCATGAGCAGAGGGTGCGCGCCGAGGGAGCCCCCCCCTCCGCGTATGAGTTCAGATTTATAGACCATCAGCAGAATGTGCACGAGGTTTTCATTACCGTTAAGTGGCTCGCTACGGTGCAGCAGTCAATCGTATCGCTGTTCGATATCACCGATTACAAACAGCACCAGCACACTCTCGAACGCAGATTGAAACTGGAAAAGATAATTGCCGAACACTCCCAGAACTTTATCCGGGTGAAAGAGGATGAGATCGATGATGCCATCCGGCAGGTGTTACAGGCCATCGGCGAGTTCGCCGGAGTAGATCGCAGCTACGTGTTTATGTACTCTGAGGACGAAAAAACAATGAGTAATACCCACGAATGGTGCGCTCCGAATGTCTCACCGCAGACAGAGCTGCTGCAGGACCTGCCGGTCAATCGCTTTGCCTGGTTCGACACCGAGCTCAGGGCCGAGCATTTCATCAATGTTACCGACCTCACCGAACTGCCGCCGGAAGCGGCGCCGGAAAAAGAGATTTTGAGAGAACAAGACATCTGCTCCCTGGCAATTGTACCGCTGTTTTTCGGGGGTCGGCTGCGCGGGTATCTCGGCTTCGATTCGACCGGCAAAACCGTGCGGTGGAGCGAGGATGATTTTCTTCTTCTGCAGACCATCGGCAACGCAATTATCAACGCATTCATGCGCTCGCGATTGGAGCATCAGCTGATGCAATCCCACAAAATGGATGCGATCGGGCGTTTTGCCGGCGGAATTGCCCACGACTTCAACAACATTCTGACCACAATACAGGGCAACAGCCAGCTGCTGCTCTACTCGAAAAAGTTGAATACCAAAGAACTGGAGTTGGTCGACACCATCATTCACGCCAGCGAAAGCGGCAGCAGCCTCACCCGGCAGCTGCTGGCCTTCAGCCGGGACGAACCGCTGTCTAAGAAGTCGATTCGAGCCGAAAAAATCCTGCAGCGCTCAATTAAGATGCTGCAACGACTGCTCCCTTCCAATATTGAGTTAGAATCGGTTTTGGAAGGCTCGAATGACCGGATAGAAATGGATCCTTCCCTGTTGGAACAAATCCTGATGAATCTGGTACTGAACAGTACCGATGCACTGCCAGAAGGCGGGAAGATTGTTATTCGAACGGAAAATCGAGATGTAAAAGCGGCTGATAAGCAGCCGGGCCATTATTTAATCATCAAAGTTCAAGACAACGGTCACGGAATGTCGGCGGAAACCATCGACAAAGCACTGGAACCCTTTTTCACCACTAAATCACCGCATAAAGGCACCGGTTTGGGACTTCCTACGGCCTACTCTATTATTCGGCAGAGCGCCGGCTATATGGAAATCTACTCGACGCCGCAGAGAGGTACCCGAATCGATATATACTTACCTGTTCGCAGCGACATGTCCGAATGAAATGTGCAGTATTTTCTGAAATGAACTGGTCCGTACTACTTCGCCCGGCACATTCTGAAAGTTCTTGTCTCCGATCTTGAACGAGACCTTTACGTCGTCCCCCTGAAAAAAACGTTTATCGGGGTTGTCCACCTTGCAGCCTCCACGGCTCAGGTCGTACATCCGCACTGCAATGTGAGCTTTGCTATGCTCAATTGGAGCAATATAGGCGGTTATCTGCACCGGTCTGCGGCGGCTGCGCCGCCTTTGAACCGGTATTTCCTCGATAAGGCTCTCGGTCTGTCCCAACTTGGTTTTGGCGGTAATGCGGTCGAGCAGCTCTTTATTCACTTCGTTTTCTCGGGCATAGGCGGTCAGACTGTCATGAAACGCCTGATAGTTTGCCAGCAACAGGTACTTCTTCTCAGGATTGTCCAGATAACGGGCGATATCATCCAGAAGCGCAATCTCTTCATCGTTCAGCTGGTAAATGCGACAGAGTGAATCCCACTTGTTTTCCAGAAATCTACTGACTTTACGCTGTTCGCTTTTTTTACGCAGAACTCCGGCAATTATCAGGAAAGCGACAAAACCGAAGATCACGCCCAGAAAGATCGCGGTTTCAAGCGGTGAAGTCCGCAGGTCGCGCATAAACAGCATCCGTACTACTTCCTGAACTTTTTCCATATCCTCTCCTGTTTAAAGGGTACTAAAACCGGGAGCATTGTACAAGTGTATAATTGGCTGGCATAAATTTGTATATTACTTGCTTGTTGGAGGCCACACAATTTCGGCGTAAGGTCTGGTATGGAAAATTGGTATGAAAGTTACCGTATGTGCCGCATGCGGTGGTCGGAATCGCCGGCGGGGGCCTAGGAATCGAGTGGAACTGAGTTAGAATCATATATGATTATTTTTGTCATCTTCACATTTTCGCAGTATATTTAAATCACTATATGAAGGAGGATTTTATGCGCCGATTAATGGTTTATATAATTATAATCGTCTTCATCACTGCCGGATTTGTGGTGCTGCCGGTGGGCGGCAGCGGTAAGCAAGAACAGGACTCTGAAAGGTTCATGGAATCCACCGAAGCGGGCAAGGGAGATGGTAGCAAAGCCTCCATAAGTGCGAACAGCTCCGGCGGCGGCAGCTCTGCCGGAGAGAAGCAGGGGAACCGGGTTTCGCCTTTCACGGAAGCCGAACTGCAGTACCTCGAACCCTACGACACGGCCATTTTTGCCGGTGGCTGTTTCTGGTGCCTGGAACATCCGTATGAAAAACTGGTCGGGGTGGCGGAAGTTATCTCCGGTTATACCGGCGGAACGAAGGAGAATCCGACCTACCGCCAGGTGGCCTCGGGACAGAGCGACCATCGCGAAGCGGTAATCGTGTATTACAACGAGGATGTGATCAGCTATGAACAGTTGCTGGAGGTGTTCTGGCGGAATATCGATCCCACCGATCAGGGTGGCCAGTTCGTTGACCGGGGCAAGCACTACGCACCCGGAATATTTGTCCAGGGCGAGCAGCAGCGTCGCATTGCCGAGGAATCCAAGCGAGCGCTGGATAGCAGCGGACGCTTTGCAGAACCAGTGGTCACCGAAATTCTACCGGTAGGTCCATTTTATCCGGCCGAAGAGTACCACCAGGACTATTACAAAAAAAGCACGGATGCCTATTCACGCTACTACGGTGGTTCGGGGCGCGGCAGTTTTATTGCCGAACTGTGGAGCAGTACGAAAACCCCGCAGGGGCTGGAGACGAAAGAGGGCCGCTGGAAAAACTTCGACAAACAGGCCCGTGTAGAAGAGCTGACCGACCTGCAGTATGAGGTTACTCAGGAGGACAGCACCGAGCGGGCATTCGACAATACCTACTGGGACAACAAGCGGGAAGGCATCTATGTTGATATTGTCAGCGGCGAACCCCTGTTCAGCTCTACCGATAAATTCAAATCCGGTACCGGATGGCCCAGCTTTACCCGCCCCATCGATCCGGATAATGTAACCTATCATGAGGACTTCGCACTCTTTTCAGAACGGATCGAGGTTCGCAGCCGTTTTGCCGACAGCCACCTCGGGCATGTCTTTCGCGACGGCCCGCAGCCAACCGGCCTGCGCTACTGTATGAACTCGGCGGCGTTGCGCTTCGTGCCCAGGGAGGATATGGCAGCGGAGGGCTACCGGCAGTATCTGGTCTTGTTCGAGGAGTAAAGGGTAACTACTCTGCGGCTCCATTGCTTTCGAGGGCCTGCCGGGAAGCCTCAATTAAAGTGGCGGCTATATCCGGCAGATAGTAGGCAGCATACTGATACTGGCGGGAATAAACGAGCCCCGTCCAGGAGGGGAACTTCCAGGAGAGGCTGCCGAACCGCAGGGCCATGCTACTCTGCCCTCTTACTGCGCGTTCTTGTGCGCGGCTTGCTGGGCTTTCTGCAGCAGTTCGGCGACGGTTTCGTGCCACATGCCGCTGGTGTACCAGCCGGCCATTGTCTCTAAGAAGCTGCGGTAGAGTTTGGCAAACTCCTTGGCCGCCTGCTTGTCTTCCGACTGTTTCTGGTACAGCTCCATCATTCGCGGGTTTTCGGCCTTCCAGGCATCTTTCTGCTCCGCAACCTTGGCCGGGGCCTCGATCCAGCGCAGCAGCTCATTCCCGTCGCCATCCCACAGAGAGACCGCCGGGATATGCGTATCGCCGTCCTTCTCATAGTGCTTTTTCAATTGCGGGAACTCAGATCCCCGGAATACCCGCAACGGTATCTCCACCTTCTCAAAGAGCTTTTTGAGAATCGGCAGATTGCAGATCCAATCGCCGCACCAGTCTTCGGTATTTACAGTGGCCCTGACCGGCTGGGTAAAGCCGTCAACCACCGCCCGCAGCGACTCCACATCGGCCGGCGAGGGGCTATCGGAGGAGGCAACCGCTTCCATCAACTTGCGCACCAGCGACCGGTAATGCCTTAATTCCTCAAGATAATCGTCTACGGTCAGGCCCTGATTAAAATAGTCTTTTGTCAGTTTTTCTAAGTGTTCCATCTACCTTAAAGATAGAG
>CAZRWN010000073.1:0-7852 GCA_964603735.1 uncultured Sediminispirochaeta sp.
ATCCTGGCCACCGTAGCCACGCTCTTCGGAGTTGCAACTTCGCTTGGCTTAGGTGACAGCAGTTAGACCGCGTCCGGCGCCTGGATGTGGGCGGAAAAACTAGCCTTGCGGCTCTTCATTTTGTTACTATTTGTGATAAAATACGCCACGTCAGTTAAGTGATTGAAGGAGTGTCCGCATGGGTGTAATCGAGGATTATAAAGCGCATACAGTCGAAAGAGAAAAGCTCGGAGTGCCGCCGCTACCGCTTACCGCAGCCCAAACCGAAGAGCTGGTACAGCTTCTGCAGAAGGATCCGGTTCCCGAGCCGGAATACGTACTGGAGCTGTTTGAAAACCATGTCAGTCCGGGTGTAGACGATGCGGCCTATGTGAAAGCGGCCTTCTTGAAAGATATAATCGGCGATGCCGCCTCTACAGCGCTTATTTCGAAACTGAAGGCGGTTCAAATACTGGGGACCATGCTCGGCGGCTATAACGTTGCGCCCCTGATCAAGGCGTTGAGCAACGCAGATGCTGCGGTTGCTGCAGAAGCGGCCGAGCAGTTGAAGAATACCCTGCTGGTGTACGAATCCTTCGATGAGGTAAAAAACCTGATGGACACAGGTAACGGCTATGCAAAGGCGGTTATCGAGTCGTGGGCCGGTGCTGAATGGTTCCAGAACCGCGAACCGCTGCCGGAGGAGATGATGGTCACGGTGTTCAAGGTTCCGGGCGAAACCAATACCGACGATCTGAGCCCGGCCTCCGAAGCCTTTACCCGCAGCGATATCCCGCTGCACGCCAACTCGATGCTGAGCGATAAAATGGAGGCCCCCCTCGAGACAATTGCTGAGTTGAAGAAGAAGGGCCATCCGGTGGCCTATGTAGGCGATGTCGTGGGGACCGGCTCCAGCCGGAAATCGGGAATCAACTCGGTGCAGTGGCACCTCGGCCGGTCGATTCCCGGTGTTCCGAACAAGAAGACCGGCGGGGTAGTTATCGGCAGCATCATCGCGCCGATCTTCTTCAACACCGCCGAAGACAGCGGGGCGCTGCCGATTCAGGCCAATGTAGATAAGCTCGAAACCGGCGATGTAGTTACCATCAAGCCGTTTGAAGGAAAAATTCTGCTGGAGGATGAGGTGGTCAGCGAGTTCACTCTGACGCCGAACACCCTGCGCGATGAAATCCGCGCCGGCGGACGCATTCTTTTTATCATCGGGCGGAACCTTACAAACAAAGCCCGAGCGGCGCTGGGACTAGGACCGGAGCAGTTCTTCACCAAACCGATTCAGCCGGAGGATAGCGGCAAGGGATACACCCTGGCACAAAAGATCGTCGGACGGGCCTGCGGACGGGAGGGTGTTCGGCCGGGCATGTATGTCGAGCCTGAAACCGCCACTGTGGGCAGCCAGGACACTACCGGACCGATGACCCGCGACGAGATCCGCGAGCTGGCCGCCCTCAACTTCGGGGCCGATCTGGTGATGCAGAGTTTCTGCCACACCGTCGCCTATCCCAAACCAAGCGATGCCGAACTGCATCACACGCTGCCCGGCTTTTTTACCAGCCGGCAGGGAGTCAGCCTCAAGCCCCGGGACGGGGTAATACACTCGTGGCTCAACCGTCTGTGTCTGCCGGACACCGTCGGCACCGGCGGCGATTCGCACACCAGGCTGCCGCTGGGCGTCTCCTTTCCGGCCGGCAGCGGATTGGTGGCCTTTGCCGCCGTAGCCGGAAGCATGCCGCTGAACATGCCCGAATCGGTGAAGGTGAGCTTCAAAGGAGAAATGCAGCCGGGTATTACTCTGCGGGATCTGGTCAATGCCATTCCCTACGTAGCTATTCAGAAGGGACTGTTGACCGTGGAGAAGAGCAACAAAAAGAACATCTTTGCCGGCCGGATCATCGAAATAGAGGGGCTGGAACAGCTGAAAGTGGAGCAGGCCTTCGAACTGAGCGACGCCTCGGCCGAACGCTCCGCCGCCGCCTGTACCGTGCAACTGAACAGAGAACCTGTAATAGAATACTTGAAATCCAATATCGCCCTGATCGAACAGTTGATGGCCGAGGGCTATGAGGACAAAAACACCCTGCAGAGGCGTAAAGAGAAGATGCAGGCCTGGCTGGCGAAGCCCGAGCTGCTGCAGGCCGACTCGGATGCCGAGTACGTCGAGGAGATTGAGATCGACATGTCGCAGATTACCGAACCCATCGTGGCCTGTCCCAATGATCCGGACGATGTTGCCACGCTGAGTGAAGTGCTGGCAGATGCAAGCCGGCCGCATGAGATAGACGAAGTCTTTGTCGGCAGCTGCATGACTAATATCGGACTGTTTCGGGCCCTTGGGGAGGTACTGAAGGGCGAGGGGCAGGCCCCGACCAGGCTGTGGGTCACCCCGCCAACTAAAATGGATGAGCGCAAGCTGCTGCAGGAGGGCTATTACTCAATTTTCGGTCAGGCCGGTGCCCGCACCGAAGTGCCGGGCTGCAGCCTGTGTATGGGCAACCAGGCCCGTGTGCGTGACAGGGCAACCGTGTTCTCGACCAGCACCCGCAACTTCAATAACCGCATGGGCAAGGGCGCCCAGGTGTATCTCGGCAGCGCGGAGCTTGCGGCTGTAACTGCGCTGCTGGGCCGTCTTCCGAGCAAAGCCGAGTATAACGATATTGTGCCGAGAAAGATCAGCAAAGAAAAACAGTCGCAGGTGTACCGTTATCTCAATTTTCACGAGCTGACAGCGGAGCAGCTCAGGGAGTTGGTAGAATAATCGTAATTTGCTTGGTTTCGGAAAAATCGTACTCGATGCGGCCGTCCAGGCGTTCGACCAGTCCAACTATCACCATAAGCCCCAGTGAATCGGCCGTCTTCAAATCGAAGTCGGCCGGAAAGGGAGTCCCGCTGTCGCTGTAGGTTAACACCATTTCTTCGTTTCGTGCGGACAGGCTGATATATATTTTCAGTTCGTCCCGGCCTAAGGCGTGTTTGAGTGAGTTGATGGTGAGTTCTGAGAAGATCAGCCCCACAGTAATCGCTTTATCCGAAGAGACAATGATCTGCTCCTGAATATCGGCCGAAAGGGAGACTTCTCCATTGCGGTTGGATTCGATGATTTTTTGACACAAATCCCGCAGATATACACCCAGGTCGAAATCGAGAAAGGTGTCGGAAGCCTGCAGCTTTTCATGTACCAGACTGATCGCGTTGATGCGGCTGATCAGCACATCGTTGCGTTCAACCAACTCCCGACTGTCGGATTCCGATGACTGCAGCCCGATAAACGAGGTGATCAGGTTGAGGTTGTTCTTCACCCGGTGGTGCAGCTCCTTTAGCAGGTTGTCTTTATCCTGCAGCGACTGGTTCAACTGCTGGTTCACCTGATCCCGCTCTTTGATCAGGCTGAAGGTGAGCCTGAGAATGGTGAAGTAGGAGAGTACGGTAATGGCGGCTATGAGCAAAAGGCTGAGAAAAAGAACCGACTGGTTTATATCGTTTTTTTCTCTTTCAACTATGCTCTGGTTGAGCTCGGCGCTCACATAACAGTTTAGTTCTCCAACCGGATAAGAAAAGGTGTAGGCCGAGATTTCGGTATTTACGACTCTCTCTGTGCTGATTTGTATATTTCGAATGAAGTTCGATTCAGCATTGACTGCCGAGCTCAAGTCGAACACCGCGGTGTCGTAGCCGATGTGCTGCCCGTTTTGCGCAATTTCATTATGGATATACAGGTGGTATTCCTCACCGGCTTTAAAAAAGCCGATGTCCTGACCGCTGTCAGTCTCCGGCAGCTGGAACTCTCTTTTGACATATTCGGCTACTACTTTGCCCTTTCGGGTGGTACGGCGGGCTAAGAGAAGGTTGCTGTACACCGAAGCGCCTTCACGGTACTTCGGTTGAGTATACTCGCGCAGCTCGTCCAGCGAAACTTCACCACTTACATATGAAAACAGCTGCCTGCGAATCATCGTGCGGCTGGAGAGGGATTTTACCTTTTCTTTGGAGATCTGCACCTTGTTGTTTATTTCGGCCGCTAAAATCTGCAGCTCGGCCTTGTAATTAGAGATGACCCGCTGCTGCATGTTGTCCACCGCAATTTGATGGAACATGAGATATGAGATGACAAGAATTGCCAGGTTAAATGCGACTACTTGTATTATAAATATTCTATAAATGCGGTTGCTCATTTTGATGAAAAACTACCATGGATCATTTGTCTGAGTAAAGCTAATAATTCGGCCTGCTTTTTTGACAAGCGCCTAAGCGCTGCACAATACTATAACATATGGCGAGTAAAATCCTGCTGGTAGATGATGAAGCAATTCTGGCCCTCTCAGAATCCAAGATGATCGAGAAGCACGGCTTCGAGGTTGAAGTGGTCTATTCCGGGGAAAAAGCAGTCAAGCGAGCGCTGAGTGATCCGCGGATTTCGCTTATCCTCATGGATATCGATCTTGGCAGCGGCATCGATGGAACCGAAGCGGCCCGTAGAATCCTGAAGACCCGTGAGATTCCTATAATTTTTCTTACCAGCCACTCTGAAAAAGAGTATGTGGATAAGGTGAAGCAAATAACCGGTTACGGGTATGTGCTGAAGAATTCGGGCGAGTTTATCCTGATCGAGTCGATTCATATGGCCTACAAACTCTTCGAAGCCAAGCAGGAAGCTCAAAACAATCTGGAAAAAAGTAAAATTGCGTATCAGGAAATAGAGGCGCGGGAAAGCCGTCTGCAGCATATAAACCGAGTGCTGCTGTCAATCCGAAATGTGAACCAGGTTATTACCACGGAGCGGAATGAGAGTACGCTGCTTAACAAGGTCTGCGGGCTCCTGATTGAAACCAGCGGCTATCATAAGGCCTGGATTGTACTCCTGCAGGACGGCCTGCCGTTTGAGCCCTACTATCATGCCGGCTTTGATGACAGCTTCAAGCCGATGGAGACCCTGCTGAGTCAGGGGAGCGTGCCGCAATGTGCGCGCGATGCATTCGAAACCGGTGAAGTACAGGTAACCTCCAATCCGGCCGAAGAGTGCCCCGGATGTCCCTTCAAGGAGTTCTATAGCGAACAGAGCTGCGGATACGGCGAAAAAGCCACTATGACAATGCAGCTGGGGTATGACGGCCACAAGTACGGGTGGATAAGTGTAATTCTGCCGGCCTTTTACAGTGATAATCCGGATGAAATCAGGCTTTTTGAAGAGATAGCGGGTGATTTAGTCTTTGCGCTGCACCATATTCGAATGGAGGTCGAACGCTCTTCCCTGGCCCGTGATTTGAACTTGACTCAATCCACTTTGATGGCAGCCCTGGATAACAGCCATGCGGGCATTGCGATTGCCGATGCGCCGGATGGGAAACTGCGCTATTTGAACGATGCAGGAGTGTTGATTCTCGGCGGCAGCCGGGAGAAGATTGTGAGTGGAATTGACATTAATCAGTATGTGGCCACCTGGGACATTCTCGATCTCGACGGCCGGCCGCTGGATACCGACGAAGTCCCCCTTACACGGGCGGTGCGCTACGGTGAAACGAACAGCCGGCAGTTCATTGTTCGTCGTGACAAGCGGGAGGATCGGGTGGTACTGGCCAATGCCGCTCCGATTTTTGACCAAGACGGCAGCATAGTTTCAGGCATTGTAATTTTCCTGGATGTAACCGAATACAAGCAGACTGAAATAAAATTGCGGGAGAGTGAGGAGAAATATAAGTTTTTATACGAGAACGTACCTCTGCCTTATCAGTCTCTGGATGTCGACGGAAACTTTATCGAGGTGAACCCCGCCTGGCTGCGGACCCTTGGGTATACCCGGGAAGAGGTCATCGGGCGCAACTTCGCTGAATTCCTGCATCCTTCCTGGAAACCCCATTTTGAAAAGAACTTCCCGGCTTTCAAGCAACGCGGTTATGTAAACGATGTGCAGTTTAAAATACGCCACAAGAAGGGTGAGTATCGTGATATTTCCTTCGAGGGCTGTATCGGTTATAAACCGGACGGCAGTTTTCGACAGACCTACTGTGTGTTCAAAGACATCACCGAGCAAAAACAGGCTGAGGAGCGCAAGACTGATGATCAGCTGCGTTTTCAAGGGCAGATGCTGGAGTCATTGGATGAGGCGGTGATTGCTACCGATATAGACGGGACGGTTTTGTATCTGAACTCGTGTGCCGAATGGCTGTATGGCTGGCCTCGTGAGGAGGCCATTGGGAAAAACATCATGAATGTGACTGTACCGCAGGCTTCGCAACAGCAGGCGGCGGAGATTATGCAGGCACTCAGTCGAGGCGACAGCTGGGCCGGTGATTTCAGGGTTCACACGAAGCAAGGGGTTGAGTTTCTGGCCCATGTGACCAATTCTCCGGTATATAGCAATGAGGGCGAGCTGATCGGTATTATCGGTATCTCATATGATGTTACGGAACGCAGGAAAACCGAGCGGGAAAAAGAGTACCTCATGTCGGAGCTCAACCACCGGGTGAAAAACAATCTGGCCCTGATCTCTTCTTTGATCTATCTCAAAGATGCTGAGCTGGGAGAGGCTGCCGATCTGGACGATTTAATGGGACAGATTAAAGCGGTTCAGATGGTGCATGAAAAATTGTTTCAAACAAATGAGGTTACCCACATCGATTTGAAGGAGTATTTACACGATTTGCTGAATTCTCTCTTTTCTTCTTTGACCTCCTTACCGGTCTCGCTCGAATGTCGAATGGATCATGTACCGATAGAAACAAAAACCGCCGGATCAATCGGACTTATTATCAACGAATTGGCAACCAACGCGATCAAGCACGGGTTTAATTCGGAAAAAGAGCCGCGCTTTACGGTTGAAATGCAGCCGGACCCTTCGGGAGAAGAGTTCGTTCTAACAGTGACAAATACCGGGAACCCATTCCCGGAGCACGTTGATATTCACAATCCGGCCAGCCTGGGTCTGCAGTTGATCAACACCCTGGTAGATCAGATCGAGGGTAGTGTGGAACTCACGCGGCGGCCATATACGGAGTTTCGGATTAGATTTCCGATGGTGGTTGAGGAATAGTGCTGGTTATGCGGCGGTCCATCCACCGTCTACTTTTCTTCCCTGGAGTCCTTTTTTTAATCTTGGTTTTCATTTCTGCTGTATGGCTACTAGCGTTTTTTCTATTATTTTAGCTGCTGTAAGACCGAACCGTTCCTGTAAATACTCCTGTGTACCAACCTCACCAAACTCATCATTTACGCCAACTCGCTGTAGAGGTGTTGGATGTGTTTCTGCGAGCAGCTCTGCCACTGCTCCGCCTAGCCCGCCGGCACTTTGTGCATTTTCACAGGTAACCAGTGCACCGGTTTTTTTTGCGTAGGTGAGGATGAGTTCTGTGTCGAGTGGTTTTATCGTGTGCATGTCAACTACCGCGGCATTAATTCCCTGGGAGCTGAGCTGTTCGGCTGCTTTTAAGGCTTCGGAGACCATTACCATACCTGTGGCAAAGATGGCTGCATCCGCGCCGTCCTGGAGTACTACCCCCTTACCAATTTGGAAGGTGGTAGTAGTTTGGTGATGGGTACAGGCGCCTTTCCTGTGTAGACGCATGTAGACACACCCGTCATGTTCATAACAGAGCCTAGTTAGCTGATGGAGAGAAATAGTATCAGATGCTTCAATGATTACCAGATTTGGAATTGCTCTCATTAGTGCGATGTCTTCAAAGGGCATGTGTGTGCCGCCGTTGTATTTTGCAGTCACTCCCGGGTCTGTACCGATAAGTTTCACATTTTGTTTGGCATAATTAGACGAGATAAAGAACTGATCATACACCCGTCGTCCGGCAAAACAACCAAAAGTATTTGCAAAGGGAATGAACCCCATAGAAGAAAGGCCCGAGGCCACCCC
>CAZRWN010000073.1:7952-10921 GCA_964603735.1 uncultured Sediminispirochaeta sp.
GGCCACCCCCATATTAATCAGGCGGTTGGGAAATTTATCCTGAAAAACTTTGGTCCCTGAAGCTGCCATCAGATCGGCCTCTAATACTACTATCTTTTCATCCTGTTCAGCTAAGTCGGTAATGGTATCAGCATACACAGTGCGCATATCGTCATATTTTTCTATTGCTTGCATTTCTATCTCTCCTGTTGGTCATATAGATATTGAATAGCTTCTTTAGCGGTTTCATAATCGAAGCTCATATTGTGGTTTCCGATTACTCTTTCTCCGGGATAAAACCCTTTTCCCTTAATCGTGTCCAGAATTATCATGGTAGGTCTATCTTCTGTGAGATGAGCTCTGGCTATCGCCGAATCGAGTTCGAAAAAGTCGTGTCCATTTACCCGCTCTACCTTCCAACCGAAGCCGGACCATTTTGTGTTGAGATCATCAATACTCATGATATCATGCATAAACCCGTCGAGCTGTTGCTTATTATAATCGGTAAAAGCAATAAGGTTCTCTAAGTTGTACTGGGCAGCGCACATCGCTGCTTCCCACACTTGTCCCTCATTCGATTCTCCATCTCCGATAAGCAGGTAGGTGTATGAATTTTGTTGTTTTAGTTTCTGCCCAAGTGCAATCCCTACGGCGGCAGAAGCACCCTGGCCTAGACTGCCGGTAGTAAAATCAATACCGGGGGTGAGGTTCATGTCACAGTGACTTGGGAGGCGGGTGCCACCTTTATTTAGTGAATGCAGCCAGTCTTTGGAAAAGTAACCCTTATCGGCTAATACGGAGTAGAGGCTTGGGCCGGCATGCCCTTTTGAGAGGACAAATCTATCGCGATCTGCTTTTACGGGGTCTGCAACTTCAATGCGCAGCCACCGATAATAAAGAATTGTGAGCACTTCGATTATTGACATGGCTCCGCCGATGTGTCCGACACCCAAAAAGCCGATTGCATCGATAGTAAGTGCCCGTAGTTCCAGTGCTTTTTCCTTCAGCGCGGAAATTTCTTTTTCAGTAATCATTTATGTCTCCTTTAGACAAAAGTAATATATTCATATTGTCTGATAATATTATTTAATTGTTTTGATAATTTGTCAATGTAGAATAGAAAAACAAGCCCATATCTATTATACTGTTTGTCTGATATTCATATCTAGGAGCACTTGTGGCGGAATTCAGGAAAATTAAACAACATACGGTTGTAAGTCAGGTTATGTCTCAGCTGAGGGAATTGATTGCCTCTGGCGAATACGAGCCCGGAGATAGAATCCCGACCGAAGGCGACTTGGCCGAACGGTTTGGTATCGGACGTTCATCGATCCGCGAGGCCATCAAAATCTTCAACTACCTTGGAATCCTCGAATCGAAAGCCGCAAAAGGAACTTTTCTGCGTAACAGCTCGAATATTTCTACCGAAGCACTTTCCTGGTCGATTCTACTGGGTAAAAAGGAAGTGCGGGATTTAATAGAGATAAGAGGAGCTCTGGAGCTTTGGAGTATAGTTGAATTGACCCTGAATACGCACGAGACTAAGTTTCATGTGACCGATACCCTTAAAAAACTGGACACTCTGATTGAAAGTATGGAAGCACTAAGTGGCGATCAGCAAAAAGAAGCTCTGGTGGAATTGGACTACAATTTTCACAACACCATAATTTCGAGTACGCATAACCCAATTTACTCATCTATCTATGAGGTTCTTAGGGCATTTATGTTTGAAGAAATAATCAAGTCACAAGAGACCTATAACGACCCATCAAAAATTGCCGATGAACACAGGCAAATTTTAGCAGCTATAAAGTCCGGTGATGAAACCCGGGCGATGCAAGCATTTAGAGCTCATATAAGCAATATTGAAAAGCGCCTTTCGGTGGAGATCTAGCGTAATAAAAGAAGTATAGGATGAGCAACGTGAGCTTATCCTGAAAAAAGCGCTTACCCTCTACCGGAGGATAGTGGTTGCAAATGAAATTGCGAACTAAGGTGGCGGGGAACAACTAAGACAGTGTTAGGAGGATTTTTGAAATATCATAACATCATATCTATATATGTATTAATCTTATTGATACAGGGTCCGGTAAACGCAGAAGAAATACTTATTTTATCACAACCTGTACCAATAATAAGTTCATCAAATCCAAAGATATTTCCTGATTCATGGCTTTCTGAGAGGATTGATGCTCAGGCTGAAATATTACTGGATAAAGATGAGGTTGACCGCTCTAAACATATCTTGAACAGGGCAATCTCCAAATATCCATCACACGTAATAAATGAAAATCTATCAGCAGTTTATATTTTGCATAGACTGAGATTCAAAGGGATAAATGCAGGTGGTACAAATTCAAAGACAAATATTTACATTGTTAATAGAGGATCCTCAAAAGGGTTTACTGATTCTTGGATTGAGGAAACTTTCCATAATGAGTTCTCAAGCGTTCTCTTTCGCGAATTTCATGAATATCTAAAGATAGAAGAATGGAAAGATATAAATAAACCTACTTTCCAATATGGAAATAGCGGAGTAGAAGCATTGCGCACAGGAAAAAGTTCTAAAATAGGTGAGACATCTTTTTATGAGGAGGGTTTTCTTCACCAGTATGCGACATCAACTGTTGAGAATGACTTTAATTCTATAGCAGGTAAACTTTTTATGGGTGAAAAAAAATTTTGGTCTATAGTTAAGCAATATGATCGAATAAGAAGGAAAGTGGCTTTAGCTATTAACTTTTATAACAAGCTCGACCCTGTTTTGACGGAAGACTATTTCTATTCACTACAGGCAACAGACTAAAAAAGTATTATACCTATGGAAACCTATAACAGCCAAATATACGAGCTTTCGCGTTGGAGGATACGAAAAGCTTTTTTCATCGTTTTCCAGCGCTTGTAGATTTCAATTGAATACAGAGCAGACTTTTAGCCTCTAACACTCCACTTGAGACTGTGAATATCCATATTTCAAAGTAATAACAAAA
>CAZRWN010000074.1:0-10329 GCA_964603735.1 uncultured Sediminispirochaeta sp.
CTGGTCTCCAGACTCCTGGTCCGAATTTTGTGTGCTGAAGCCGCTCGAAAAGCCTTCGTCGGAGCTTTCGAAGCCGCCGCCGAAACCGTCGCTGTATTCGTCCGTGGATTCGGAATTGTCGGCCTGGACGCTGAAACCACTGTCGAAGCTGCCGGCTTCCTCCGAGCTGTCGCCGGATTCGGTGTCGGTGCCTTCGGCGGCTCCGCCGTTTTCCTCACCGAAGAAGGAGAAGCCCCCGCCGAAGGCGGATGATCCGCTTTCGACTGAGGAGGCGGAAGTTTCGCTGTCGGATGCAGCCCCGGCGCGGCCTTCGTCTTGGGCTCCGGCTTGAGCTCCGGCTTCGGCGGAGACGGGCGGGTAGTTCATTACCTGGTTCATCCGCTTGATGAAGTCGGAGAAGGAGTTGATTTTAGCCACTTTGGGGTATTCGGCGGTAATTTGCCGCTGCAGGTCGTCCATCGACTTGAGGATTTCCGGATGCGTAAGATCGCCCGCCTCCTCTCCGCGCACGACGATGTCAAAGAATTCGGTGCCGGAGAAGTTCTCGCGCAGAAAGCGGTCGGCCTGCCGTACCGGCGAGTCCTTCTTGAAGTACTCTATCACGGCGTTATCGCGGATTACCTTTGTACTGCCGAAAATACTCACCAGGATGATAACCAGGGCCAGCAGCAGGACCCGCAGTTTGCGGCGGCTGAAGAAGTGATACAGGCCTATAACCACCTTGTGATTCTGCTGCTGCCGTAGGGTAGAGTCTGTTTCGTTGTCCGGGCAGGCTTGCAGGCTCTGTTTTCGAACAAGCAGCAGAGATGGGATAAAGATTATAGCAACTATGACTGCCGCCAGTACGCCAAAGGCGGTGAAGATTCCGAAGTTGCGCATTGGTACCACTTCACTGGTCGCGAGGGCGCCGAAGCCGGCTATTGTGGTGAGACCTGCCAGGAATACCGGACGGCCGATGCGTCGCATTGTTTCAAATACGATGTGGCGGTGTTCATCGGGGCCAACCTGCTGTCGGCACTGGGCCAGCTCGTCGTAGTAGTGGCTGATAATATGGATGCCGTATGCACTTCCGACGGCGATCATCAAGACCGGGATTACCGTTGCAACCATCGAGAGAGGGACTCCGAGCAGGGCCATCGCCCCGACGGTCCAGATAGTACTGAGTATCACTGTGATCATCGAAATCAACACGCCGCCGAAGCGGCGGAAGGAGAGATACAGCGCCACCAGTACCACCACGACGACCAGTGGTATCAAGGTTATTAGGTCGCCTTTCATATTATCGGTAATCAGTACGGTGATAGCGGGGTTGCCGGCGATGTGAAACTCTATCGGCGGGTTTTCTACCGCATTCATGGTGTCTTCGATTTGATAGAAAAGTTTAGAGCGCTGGGCCGCTTCAAGGTCGTCTTCGAATGTAACCAGAATCTGTGTGGCGGTAAAATCCTCTGAGTAGAGCGTCCCCTCGTAAATATCCCAGTTGAAGAGCTTCTTTTTGATCGTCAGAATCTC
Source organism: uncultured Sediminispirochaeta sp. (assembly GCA_964603735.1). GTDB lineage: Bacteria > Spirochaetota > Spirochaetia > DSM-16054 > Sediminispirochaetaceae > DSBN01. The sequence goes on from CAZRWN010000074.1 coordinate 1,513, forward strand.
CGCTTCTGTTCCCTGGAAGTCTTCTCCGAGGAGTGGCGAAACCTTCATTCCCTCGTCGGTGCCTTCGATATAGTCGGTATTGGAGAGTGAACGTACACTCTCCACATTATCAAAGTTCTCGAACTCTTCGGTGAGTTTTTGGACGAGGTTGAGATGTTCAGCGGTGAAAACCGTGTCCTGCTTAAACTCTATTCCAACACCGAGGATCATACTGCTGCCGAACAGATCGGTTGTGTTTTCGAATGCGACTGCCTCTGGATGATCCTCCGGAATAAAGTTCATTACATCGTTATCGAGCTGCGTCTTGGGTAGCTGTAATGCAAAAAATAGGGTAATTCCCAAAATGAGTATGATGTTAAGCCACGGGTAGCGGTATAATTTTTGCATGTATCAACTCCTATCTCAGTGAATAGAGGAAGATGGTCAGCATATAATCGACCAATTCGGTCGGTTCATAGTGTTTGTCTTTCACAAATGTCTCCTGCAGGGTAGATACCCGCTGCATAAAGCTAGTGGCTACATGGATAAACACCACCGCAGTTTTTTCGACTTCGAGGTCTGAACGGATGGAGCCGTCCTGCACACCCTGGCGCAGCAGGTGTTCGATGATGTGCTGGATTTCATTCAATAGTTCGAGGCAGCGCTTGGCGGTAGGCAGATTGTTGGCGATTGAGTAGGAATAACGTTCGATGACCAGCGAGAAGTAGATATATTCCGGCTCGTTTCGGTAAAACTCCATGAATGCATCGCCGACCGCCTTCAGTTTGTGAAATCCGTCGATTTCCTGATCGGCGGCTGCCTGAATCAGTGCTTTGATCTTCAGAAACGAAATATGCAGCAGCTCGAACGTCAGTTCTTCACGGTTTTTGAAGTAGAGGTAGAGGGCAGCCTTGCTGAGCTCGGCCTCGGCCGCTACATCTTTCATGGTGGCGTGTTCAATGCCCTTTTCCAAAAACACCTTCATGGCAGCTTCGATGATCGCGCTGCGGCGCTCCTCTTTTTCTCGCAGCCGTCTCTCTTTTATTCCCATCTATTCCCTCGCAGTTAGATGATGTGACCGCTAGTAATTTACTGACCAGCGGTCAGTAGAATAATAATAAAACCGGGGAGCAAAGTCAAATAAAATTGTTGTGGGTGATGTTGTTGCTGGTTACCGGCGACTCTGCTTGACATGACAGTAAGGAATTCTTACTATGATAAATGGAGGATAATGTGATAAGTAAGCTGACCAGCAAAAACCAGATTACCATCCCCAAATCGATACTCGCAGGCTTAGAAACCCAGTACTTCGAAGTTGAGCAGAAGGAGGGCAAGATTATTCTTACACCGGTAAGAACCAAGGCGGCGGATGAGGTGCGGGAGAAACTGCAGAATCTAGGAATTACCGAGCAAGATGTGCAGGATGCCGTTGAATGGACAAGAAAATAGAACCCCTTCGGGTAGTTTTGGATACCGGGGTTCTCATCTCCGCAATGCTCTTCTCCCGTGCAAAGTGGAATTGGTTGAGGGATGCCTGGGTATGGCAGAGGATCAGGCCGATTGTCTGCAAATCCACTACCCTAGAATTGATTCAGGTATTGAACTATCCCAAATTTCAGTTGACCGCGAGTGAGAGAAGGGCATTGCTTGAGGAGTTCTTGCCCTTTAGCGAAACAGGTGCCGAACCCCAGGAAACAAGGGAGCTTGCACAGTGCCGCGACCCGCAGGATCAGGTGTTTATCAACCTCGCCTGGGAACAGCGGGCCGACTATCTGGTAAGCGGCGATTCAGATCTTCTAGAATACCCTGCTGGGAAGGTTTGTATTGTCTCGCCTGCCGAACTCAGGAAATTGCTGGAAAAGATACTGCTGGATTAAATCGCCGGCTTAAAAAAGTGCTCAGGCCAGGCTTGTTGGAAAGCGCAGACACACACGGACCCCTGTGCCGGGGGTGTTGGTATTCCAGTTAATGGAGCCCTGCAGTTGATCGCTCAAGGCTGAAATCAGTTCCATTCCAAGTCCCGGGTTATTGAGGGCTTCCCCGCCCTCCGGAAGGATTCCATTGTCCGCTACCTCGAGAACTGCCTGTTGCGGATTGTGCGGGTCTTGGATTAGCGAAACTTGGATGGCAACTCCCCTCTCATCCCGCGGGTTTGCATGCAGAAAAGCATTCTCCACCAGTTCGCTGGTAATAAAGCCCACCAGCAGGCCCTTCTCCAGGGGCAGGCCGAGGGCTTCAATCCGAGGCTGAACTCGCTTGTTGGTTCCGATGAAGGTTCCTTCAATTTGAGATATCAAATGCAGCAGAAACTCGTTCATACTGACAGTGTTGAAATCCTGCTGCCGGTACATCGTTTCATGGGCTTCGGCCATTGCCGCGATTCTCCGCCTGGTCTGCGGGATAACACGGGACTGGTCATTTTTACCGGCATAACTGCGTTGCAGGCTGAGAATGCTGTCGATGATCTGCAGGTTGTTCTTTACCCGGTGGTGAATCTCCTGCAGCATCACCTCCCGTTCCTTTAACGCATGCTGCAGATTCTCCTCAATCCGTTTTCGGGCAGTGATATCACGGATAAAGGACTGAAAAAGAGTTTCATTTTCAATTTTGATTGCACTCAGGCTGACCTCGGCGGTGAACTCGGTTCCATGCGAATCAAAATGACGCCACTCGAAAATTTGGGGTATTCCGCTGAGGCAGCGCCGTGAGTAATACTTGGCCTTTTCTATAGAGGTGGTGCCTTCCGGCTGAACCGCCGGCGACAGGTCGATTGGTGATTTTCCAATCAGCTCCGTTTTGCTGTAGTTGAACAACTGTGAGGCGCGGGTGTTGCACTGAATGATTTTCATGTTTTCTAAAATAAATATACCGTCGTTTGCGTTCTCAAACAGCAGGGAGTATCGATTGGTGGCCCGCTGCAGGAGGCGGTTCTTTTCGGCAATTTCTTCCTGCAGGTCGGATTGCTGTTGAACCTGCAGCAGGTTATGCTGGTGCGCGCGGTAGAGCCGGAAGGTATATAACAGGGACAATCCAGCTCCGATCAGCAGCAGCACATTGATTGCAATGCGCCATATACCTATTTGGAGTGGCATGGAGATTATTGTTTTTTCCGGGGTCGCCATTATCAGCCTGATTTCGGTATCGGCAATCGCGACACTGCTCCAGGCGGCCAGATAGCGTCCCTGCGGAGTTGTAACAAAGGAGTTTCCTTCGGGAAGCTGGTCTTTATCGGGAAAAAAGGAAAAAACCTGCCCGGCCGGCTGATTCAAGTTTTTTAATGTGGGACACCAGATTACGCGCCCCTGGCTGTCGGTGATATAAAAGCTGCAGTCGTCGTCGGCGACATAGGGCTCAAAGTACCGTTTGGCGAAGGAACCCATATCGATGCTGATGTAGAGAGCTCCTTGAAACTCGCCATTCACAACCACCGGATACATGAAGCTTGCCAATTGTGCCGCCCGATCAGCATACAGCGGCAGTACATAGGGGCTGCTCTGCTGTTGATCAATAAACTGAGAACGGAAGGTTTCCCAGTGCCCATTTACTAATTCTTCGGCGGCCGATTTTGCGGCGGCCCCCTTTGAACCGTCGACTGTTTGGAGAAAATGGGGTTCCTGCGGGCTCCTGTAATAGGCGTAGAGTACCACTGTGTTGTAGATACTCTGTTCGATGTGGAGTAAGTTTTCAATCGACTGAACGGTACGCAGACCCTGTTCGAACTCGACGAAGGAGTAGTCAGCGAGGATTTTGGTTTCAGACAGGCTGCTGCGGATATTTTCCTGTATGGCGGCGGCCGAAAGCCGCATCTGCAGATGCTGCTGGTCAAGATACAGGTTCTCATAGTGCTCAGTAGTGGTCCGGGTAAAGTAGAGGTTGGAAAGGATAAACAACAGTACAATGCTGCCGAGCACCAGTATAAGTGTACTGAATATCTTGCGCGAACCGATTGACACCATGAACACCCCTTCTATGCCGATCAATTAATCAGAGCGAGTAGTTGGAAGTATAGAAGAAAAAAAGTGGCCCTACAAGTTCTACGAAAATTGGTGTTCTCCTTTGAATATTTGTCTACTGTGGTAAAAGTTACTTGCTAAGAAAATTCTTTAAGCAATATCTCGTTATTTGAGGGGAAATTGCATAAAAAATACCACCAAACTTCGTAAGACAGGGGTGAAATTTGGATTTTTTTGAGTTATGCTTGTATTATACAGTAGAAACACAGGAGGTACCTATGAAAAGGATACTGAATAAAACAATTATACTGGCCATCGGCCTAATGCTGGTCGGCGGTACGGCGTTTGGAGTGGATTTTGACACTTTGGAGAATAGCTTTAGTGACTTCTCTGATGGGGTGGCCGATGCTTTACCTCAGGCTTCAACCACAGGCTTAACCTGGTCGGATGCAAGAGTGCGAGGATTTCCTCATTTTGGAGCTGGACTATCATTTGGAGCGGTCATGATGCCGGAAAAGGCTTTTACCGACTTAGCTACCGGATTAGGAGTTGAGCTTCCTTCAGCAATGGTATCTGATCTTGGAGTACCCTTTCCCTCATATGCAATCGACGGTCGAGTCGGAATTCCCTTTGTGCCCTTTGATGTGGGTGCGAAACTAGGCGTACTAACACCAGGTATGTCCGAATCCTTAGGCGGAGACACTTCGGCCGACTACATGCTGGCAGGCTTTGATATCAGATATCCCATTCTCAAAGGTCGCCTGTTAATGCCGGCTGTATCAGTATCTGCAGGGTATAACTACCTGTCTGGCGGACTTACAACCACGTTTTCAAGTTCAGGTGGGGATTTAACTCAGATCGATGTTGGAGGTATTGGCGACTTAGATACTAGCACTGTAGTCACTGCTTCAGATCCCGATTTAAGGTTTGATTTTCAGACTCATTCACTCGATTTCAAAGCACAGGCCAGTAAAAATCTATTGATTTTTACTCCCTATCTCGGTGGTGCTTACACTTACGGATGGTCAAAAGCAGGTGGCGGTGTAAAATCAGAACTCGGAACTTCTGGAAGCACTGATACCCTCGATGAGGTCCGAGACGCCCTTGAAGCAGAGGGATACGATATCGAATTAACTGATGAAGGCTTCAGTGTCCTCTCCGGTGCCAACGGCGGCTCAGTCCGTGCTTTCGGCGGTGTATCTGTGAACCTGCTGATCCTCAAACTCGACCTGAACGGCCAGTATAATTTTACAACGCAGTCCCTGGGTGGCGGAATCAACGCACGGATTCAGTTGTAAGTGTAGAATTAGCTAAATAGTAACGAACAGGGCGGTACCTTTAACGGGGTGCTGCCCTTTTTTTGTCTTGTGAGCGGAAGCTTATGTATCGGGCGCTGCAGCTGCGAGGCAGGGAGCTTCGGCGCCGGCTTGGTCGGAGAGTTCTACGGAATCGGTACCGAGAAAGCTGCAGAACCGGCGGAAACAGTTGAGCAGGGCTTCGGCAGTGGCATCCTCGGGCTGGAGACCCGGCTCGAAGCGGGCGATGAAGCGGTCGTCGTAGAGGATCGGCAGGACGTAGTAGCCGAACTCGCGTTGGCTTGCCGGTCTATGGTAACTGGTTCTGGCTCCGACTGACTGGGGGCATTCATTGAACGCAGTCTATCAGGTCTATAAAATTGCATCCATATAAAAATTTCCCCTCCCCCTCCGGGTGGTACGAAGCTTGCGGGGCCGCCGCCCAGGGCCGGGCCCCGGCGCGGCTTAGAAACTGTCGCGGTTGTAGAGCTGGGCGTAGTAGCCGGAGCGGGCGATCAGCTGGTCGTGGCTGCCCTGTTCGACGATGCGGCCGGCGCGCATGACGTAGATGAGGTCGACGTGGCGGACGGTGGACAGGCGGTGGGCGATGATGATGGTGGTACGGTTCTCGGAGAGGCGGAACATGGCGTCCTGGATGAGGGCTTCGGATTCGTTGTCGAGGGCCGAGGTGGCTTCGTCGAAGATGAGGATGGGCGGGTCTTTGAGGAAGACCCGGGCGATGGACATGCGCTGTTTCTGGCCGCCGGAGAGTTTGACGCCGCGCTCGCCCACCTGGGTGTCGAAGCCCTCGGGCAGGCTGAGGATGAAGTCGTGGATGTTGGCGGCTTTGGCGGCGGCGATCAGCTGCTCTTCGCTGGCCTCGGGGTTGCCGTACATGATGTTCTCGCGCACGGTGGCGTCGAAGAGGAAGACGTTCTGCTGCACGATGCCGATGTTCTCGCGCAGGCTGCTGCGGGTCAGGTCCATGATGTCCGTCCCGATCAGAATGCGGCCGGCCTGTGGTTCGTAGAAGCGCGGGATCAGGGCTACCAGGGTGCTTTTGCCGGCCCCCGATTCGCCGACGATGGCGGTTTTGCGGCCTCCGGGGATCTCGATGTTGATGTCCTGCAGCACCCACTCGGGGGTAGAGCTGTAGCGGAAGCTGAGGTGTTCGAAGCGGATGGCGCCGGGGCTGGCTTTGGCGGGTTGAACCCTGTTGTCCGGCCGGGCTGTATTGCCGGGGCTGGGGTGGGCGTGTTCGTCGGCCTGGCGGGTTTCACCCGGGCTGTGTGAAGTGCCCGCGCCCACGCTGTAGACCAGCGGGCGGGCGCCGGGGCGGTCGGTGATGTCCGGCTCGATGTCCATCACCTCGGTGAAGCGCTCGAAGGCGGCGCTGCCCTGCTGCAGCTGCTCGTTGAAGTTGATCAGGCGGTCGATCGGCGGCAGGATGATGCCGATGTACAGCACGAAGGAGAGCAGATCGTAGGTTTCGATGACGCCGTTCAGGATCAGCAGCACCCCGCCGCCGACCACCACTACGTAATACAGGTCGCGCAGAAAGTGGACTACCGAGTGGAAGCGGGCCATAATATCGTAGGCGGTCTCCTTGGCGGTTCGAAAGTTGTGGTTTGAGGAGTAAAACTTTTCCTCTTCTACCCATTCGTTGGCGTAGGCCTTTACCTCGCGGATGCCCTGCACCGAGTTTTCGACGGTGCTGTTGATCTCGGCCACGGTCTTGCGGACCTGCCGAAAGCCGTGACGCATCCGCCCGCCGAACAGGATGCCCCAGAGCAGCATGAAGGGAAAGGGGATCAGCGAGATCAGGGCCAAGGGCCAGCTGAAGAAGAACATGAAAATATAGGCGCCGATCAGGACGATCAGCGAGATAAACAGGTCTTCCGGGGCGTGGTGGGCTACTTCGGCGATCATGTTCAGGTCGTTGGAGATGCGCGACATGATGTGGCCGGTCTTTACGTTGTCGAAGTAGTTGAAGCTGAGCTTCTGGATGTGGCGGAAGATGTCGCGGCGCATATCCGCCTCGATCCGCACTCCCAGGATATGACCCCACTTGATGCGGATGTAATTCAAGGCCAGAGTAATGACGTAGATAGCCGCCATGGCCGCGATCGACCAGGCCACCGCCTGCAGATTCTCGTTGGGAATGTAGGTTTTCAGCAGATTGCGGGTCAGGTAAGGGAAAAAGATCGACAGGCTGGCCATCAGCACGGCGGCGCTCATGTCCAGAATGAACAGCGGCATATGGGGTTTGTAGTAGCCTGCAAAGCGTCGGATCAGCATAACGCTCTACTATAGCGGGAAGGGCGGGGCTTGTACAAGCGGGAAAATTCAGTGCTGAATTCAACGGGGCCGCCCGGTAACCCGAGCAGCCCCTTTCACCGTGACGGCGCTTACTTATTTTACATCAACTTTTATTTGTTTGCGTTTTTCTTCTTCCCGTTTAGGCATCTTCAGATGCAGCACGCCGTCTTTCATCTCGGCTTTGGTCTTATCGGCATCAACCGATTCGGGCAGCGAAACGGTTCTCTGGAAGGCACCGCTCCAGCTTTCGCGCCGGTAATAGGTGCTTTCCTTTTCTTCTTTCTCGTCCTTCTTCTCGCCTTTGATGGTCAGAAGATTTCCGGACACCGAGATATCGATATCATCCTTGTTTACACCGGGCAGATCGCAGCGAATCTCGACATTGTCGTCGTCCTCGCTTACATCGATGGCCGGTGCAAAGCCCTCGTCAAACAGGCCCGGTTCGCGTCCGAAATCCCAGATGTCACGATCAAACAGACGATTTATCTCATTTTGAAGGACATTAAACGGGTCTCTCCTGCGTTCAGGAGCGTTTCGGTTTCTCCATTTCATCAGTCCGTTCATACTCTACCTCCTCCTTTCAGTAAGGATTTTGTTTTCATTAATAAGGTAGCAAGTACCGTGCCAAGATGTATCAGGCAGTTAACTCTTTGATTTATAATAAATTATATGGAGAAGGATGCAATCAGATCCGCTATCTCTACGCCAAATTCCGTGTCAAAATGCACCAGAATCAGGGCCTTCAATTTGGGCCGAGTGTTTACTTTTTACCCACCCGCTGAGGCGGCCTGACGGGACAGTGTGTAGATTTTGCATACGGCCCGGGTGGGACTTCTATCAGTCACTGCCGGCGGCAATGGGCGAGGGCGTGCGGGTCGTGTCGGCCGAACCTCTGCCGGAGAGCGAGCAGTCGTTTGGATACACAGCCCTGTTCGAGTTCGACGGCCGCATCCGCGACTCCAACGCCAAGTACCGCGACGGCAACACGGTTACTCTGGTCGACATGGACATGGGCAAAATAGTCGACAACGACGAGCTCTTCGAAGCGGTTATCAACGAAGGCGATCTGCAGAACGAGGAGATGACGGCCAGGCTCGAAGAGGCCGGCATCCAGGTGGAAAGCCAGGAGAGCATCTTCGTTCGGTTCCGCTGAGGTGCCTGACATGCAGTGAATAATTCACCGGATTGTCGAGCCCTTTGATCAGTCCGGCGACATTTATACTTGTCATCCGCCCGTTTTAGTGTTATCTTGACGAATATAAGGAGGATAC
>CAZRWN010000075.1:0-8419 GCA_964603735.1 uncultured Sediminispirochaeta sp.
GCTCTGAGTCCACAGCACTGAGTCAACAGTAGTTGTATCAGGCCGAACGGGGATAGATCCGCCGTGGTGCGGGCCGCGACATGGGCCGCGCTGTGTCGCGCGGCGGGTCGGGAATCTTTTCGAGGATATAGAAAATCCCCGAATCGATAGAGCCCTTGGGTACATTTAGAACTTCTGCGATTTCCCGGTTGGTAGGATGAACGTGCATTTTCTTCAGTTGGCGGGAGACGCGGTGCAGCCGGGAGCGGTTTTTATCCAGCTCGCGGCGATAGTAGCTCAGTTTGTCCGGGTTGTTGGAGTTGTAGACCTTCAGCTGGAGAAGATAGTAACGATACAGGCAGTTGTTGTAGTAGCGGCGGACGCGGTCGAGACGCTGGCGCCGCAGCTCCACCTTGCGCCGCAGAGCCATAATGCAGTTCAAAAACCACCGGCGATCGATACGGGTGTACTGCACAATAGCCTCCATCAGCTCATTGTTCAGATATTCGCACTCCCGCAGGGCAACGTAAATAAGACGCTTGCGGTAGGTATTGAAGGAGTTGTGAATATTATACGGAACCTTTGAGGGGATCGGTTCCGAGCATGTGGGTTCTTCCTGATGTACATCCCAGAACGATTCATAGGTAAACAGCTGCCGGTTTAGCCTCTGGCGGCACATCTGCTTTTTATAGCTCAGCACCTGCCAGCGCAGGGTCGTGTAGAGGTAGGCTTCGAAGGGACAACCGCGGAACTCGAACTGCAGAATGAGCCTTCTTATCTTCGGATAAAACTCACAGAAGAAATTACCGGCCTCATCAGCATCCAGCCGGAATTTACGGTGCAGTTCGCTATAGATCCAGCAGGCTACCTCCCACTCGGCCGCTTGCATTCCGACAGGATTTGCCTGCGCCTCTAAGACTATCTCGGTTAATTTTGATGCGCCCATACTTCCTCTCCTCTTAATCGATCGGGTAAGGAAGTATTTCATTGCAATTTATGTGCCAGTTTCCGGGCCCAGCATTGATGCTTCTGGAGGTAATAATACATAAAAATTACAATTATTTACATTTTATGGTTTGAAATAAGCTGAGTAGATATGCCGGATTTAGTTCTTACAACTCTGAAGAGGCCGCCATAGGAGCTTCACCGCCGGCCACAGCCGCCTCCAAGGCCGTACGGATGCGAGCTTCGGCGGATTCACGGCTGCCGCTCCAGGTAAACCCGGCTGCTCTGGCGTGGCCGCCGCCGCCCATTTCCAGGGCGATTTGGCCGACATCCACGAAGAAATTCGAACGCAGTCCTACCGAGCACTCGCCGGGCGACTCTTCGCGGATGAGCGCCACCGCCTCGCAGCCTTTGATGCTCTGCAGTTGCTGGTAGAGGGTGTCGGAATCGCGGTTTTCGACTCCATAGAGTTCCTGTTCCGCCAGGGTTTCATAGGTAATCAGAATCCTCCCGTCGGCATAGCCACGGGCGCGGTTCAGCAGCAACCCGAGCAGCTGCTTGGAGGCCAGCGGGCGGCCGCCGTACATCTCCCTGAATATCCGGTTCGGATTAGCGCCGGCAGAAGTAAGGCGGGCCGCCGCTTCGAAGGTTTCTCCGGTATGGGCGGTTAAATGGCGGAAAAAGCCCGTGTCGGTGGCCAGACCGAACAGCAGAACCTGAGCCTCCTGCTCGGTGGGTGTAGATCCGGCGGCTTCGATTATATGCAGTATCAGATAGGTGACCGAAGGCGCCGCGGAGTCGATGAAGCGGTAGTCGCCAAAAGAGTTGCCGGAGGAGTGATGGTCGATAACGATCACCGGCAGCCCGGATATCTCGTCTGCAAGATAGTCAATACGATCAAGAGTAGAGCAGTCGAGCACAATCACCGCCGTTGTGTCCTGGTCTATTTCAAGGGGTATGTGTGCCGAAAAATGGTGCTTCAGTTTCTCGAGTTCCGGGCGCTGAAAGGGACCCGGTGAGATCAAATGGGTCTGCTTTCCGCTGCGCTGCAGGAACCAGGCCAGGGCCAGCTGCGAGCTGATGCAGTCGCCGTCGGGTTCGCGGTGTCCGATAAGCAGGTAGCTGTCCCACTCTGCCAGTGCATCGAGAATATTCCGTGGTACTGTTTTCATGCTGTAACTCTTTCCGTAGTGCTTCCACCTGGAGTGAGGAGACTGATATTAGATGTAGTCTCGACTTTAGAACTCTAGTGCGAGCGTTTCGACATCAAACTCATCGTCGAAGTTTTCCGGGTTATCCAGATCGCCGTAAGTAATGTGGTTGAGATTCCGCTGCAGATAAAGCCGAATATGACTGAACTCCCCGTCCTCCCAGAAAATGGAGAAATAAGGGTAGGCTTTGTTGCGCGCCGTTATCAATTCGGCCTTGGGTGCAGTATTTCGGTTTTCAGGCATATCGAACCATGCTTCCGGAACATAGAATACGGCAAAGTTTAGGTCAGATTTCTGATATACAACTCTATACCCAAGATCGTGCAGATATACCTTGGCGATAGGAACAGATTTCACGTAATAATTGGATTGTTCGGCAAATGCAAAACCTGCAAGCAGAATAGAAATTAGCAGCGTCAGTAATATTACCCGTCGTTTCAATGGGTCCTCCTTCTGTTCCAATCTCACTTCAATTATAGCGGCAGTGGTATGCCAAATCAAGCGATTTTTACGCGCTTTATGGAAACAAAAACTCCAAAGCCTCTTTGACCTTGGATGCAAAGTGGAACTCGATTTGAGTTTTTACCTCTTTAGGCAGCTCCTCGGTATCCTTGCGGTTCTCCTCCGGCATGAGGACCGTGTCAAGCTTGTTGCGGTAGGCGGCCAGAACCTTTTCCTTCACCCCGCCGATAGCCAACACGCGTCCGGTAAGGGTGATCTCGCCGGTCATCGCCGTACAGCGGCGGACCGCGCGGTTGGTGAGTGCCGATACCATGGCTGCGGCCAGGGTTATTCCGGCCGAAGGGCCATCCTTCGGAATGGCACCCTGCGGAACATGGATATGAATGTCCGTGTTCTTCTGAAAATCCGCGTCCATGTTGAACTCTTTGGCATGCGAGCGGATGAAGCTCAGTGCGATTTGGGCGCTCTCCTTCATCACGTCGCCGAGGCTTCCCGTCAAAATGAGTTTTCCCTCTCCCGGCAGTAGAGATACCTCCACCGGCAGCATCTTACCGCCCATCTCCGTCCAGGCCAGCCCATGCGCCATGCCCGGCGAGGCCGACTTGTAAACCAGGTCCTCTCCGAACGGGGCCGGGCCGAGGTATTTCTTGAGGCTTTTTTCGGCGACCACCACCTTGAACTCCGGTTCGGGGTTCTCTTCAGTGGGCATACAGCCCTCTTTGACCGCCTCCCGGGCGATTTTTCGGATAATCGCGGCGATCTGCCGTTCGAGATTACGGACCCCCGACTCCATAGTATAGGTCCTGATAACCGACAAAATGGCCGGCTGCTGAAACCTTACATCCGCCCAGGCAAGACCGTTTTCGTGCAGCTGCTTCGGAATTATAAACTGCCGGGCAATCTGCTCTTTTTCCAGGTCGGTGTAGCCGGGAATTTCGATAATCTCCATACGGTCGCGCAGGGCAGGAGGCAGCGAGTGCACCGAGTTGGCGGTGGTGATGAACATGATGTGTGATAGATCGTAGGAAACTTCCAGATAGTGATCCATGAAGGTGGAGTTCTGCTCCGGATCGAGTACTTCCAGCAGGGCCGAAGCGGGGTCGCCGCGGAAGTCGTTGCTCAGCTTGTCGATTTCATCCAGCAGAAAGACCGGATTGATAGTGCCGGCCTTGCGCAGCGACTGGATGATTTTGCCCGGCAGCGCACCGACATAGGTTTTGCGGTGCCCGCGGATTTCCGCCTCGTCGCGTACACCACCAAGAGATACCCGGATGAACTCGCGGTTGATTGCCCTGGCCACCGAACGGCCCAGGCTGGTTTTTCCGGTGCCCGGCGGTCCGACGAAACAGAGAATTGGCCCTTTGGCCTTTTCCTGCAGCTGACGGACTGCCAGAAAGTCCAGCACCCGCTCTTTCGGTTTGGCCATGTCGTAATGGTCTTCGTTCAGAATCTCTTCGGCCCGGTTGATATCACGGTTGTCTTCGCTCTTGTTGCTCCAGGGCAGGTCGGCCAGCCACTCCAGGTACGTGCGCAGCACACCCGATTCGGGGGACATCGGCTGCAGCCTGGAAAGCCGCTTGGATTCCTTCTCGGCTTTATCGAGAATCTCCTGCGGCGCGTTTTTGGCCTGAATCCTTTCAATCAGCTCCTTGGCACCGCTGGTGTCTTCTTCGTCCCGGCCGAGTTCCTTATTGATTTGGCGGATCTGCTCGCTGAGGTAGTACTCCTTCTGATTCTGCTCCATCTTTTTCTTTACTTGGCCGTTGATCTTATTTTGAAGAGAAATAATTTCATTTTCGGCTTCCAGATGGACAGCCAGGGTTTCGAGCCTCTGACGGGTGTCGCTTATTTCGAGGATCTCGATCTTTTTCTCCGGTTTCAGATTAGTATTGGCACAGATGAGGTCGGCCAGCTTATCCGGATACACGGTGTTCTGAATCGACTCGAGGGTGTCCTTGGGTACCTTTTTCTGCAGTTTTGCATAGTTTTCAAAAGAGTTCTTTATAGTGGACAGCAGCGGTTTGAGCTCCTCGCTCAGCTCGCGGTTCTCCTCATAAGGAAGCACCGAAGCCTTGCGGTAACCGTCGCGGTCGTCGTATTTCTTCATTATGCCCCGCTGACGGCCCTCTGCCAGAACCCGGGTAGTGCCGTCCGGCAGTTTGAGCATCTGCAGGACTTTGCTGATGGTACCGGCCTGATACAGGTCGTCGCGGCCCGGGTTTTCGGCTTCGCCTTTCTGGCACACCAAAAAAACCTGGCGGTCGTTGTTCATGCTCTCTTCGATCGCCTTTACCGATTCCGGGCTTCCGGCAAAAAAGGGAACAACCATATGCGGGAAAACAACGAGCTCCCTCAATGGTACTAGAGGGAGCTCTCTTTTAGCGCTTTTTGAGAGTACTGGTAATTTCATGCGGTTTTCTTTTTGTAGATTATCTCCGGTTTAGTTGACTCTTCAATTACACTGCGGTTTACAACCACTTGTTTCTCCCCCTCGATGGAGGGGAGTTCAAACATGATATCGATCATGATGCCTTCTACGATCGAACGCAATCCGCGGGCGCCTGTTTTTCGTTCGATTGCTTTCTCGGCAATCGCTTCGACTGCTTCGTCTTCAAACACCAAATCGATTCCGTCTATCTTGAGAGAGCTCTGGTACTGCCGGATGACGGAGTTTTTCGGCTCCACGATAATCCGTTTCAGGTCCTCTTTGGAGAGTTCATTCAGCGTCACATGAATCGGCAGACGACCGATGAACTCAGGAATCAGTCCGAACTTAATGAGGTCATCGGGATGCATGTAGCTGTACAGCTCTACCAGATCCTTCTCTTTGGCTGCCCGTACATCGGCACCAAAGCCCATCGGATGATGGCTGGTGCGCTCTTCGATGATGCGGTCGAGGCCGACGAATGCGCCGCCTACGATAAAGAGAATGTTCGAAGTGTCGATGCGGATCATCTCCTGGTTCGGATGCTTGCGGCCTCCCTGCGGAGGAACCGAGGCAACCGTGCCTTCGATGATCTTGAGCAGTGCCTGCTGCACACCTTCGCCGGAAACATCCCGGGTAATTGAGACGTTCTCCGATTTGCGGGCAATCTTATCAATCTCGTCGATATAGATGATGCCGCGTTCGGCCGAAGCAATATTGTTGCCGGCCGACTGAATCAACTTGAGCAGGATATTCTCCACATCTTCGCCTACGTAGCCGGCCTCGGTGAGGGTAGTGGCATCGGCAATCGCGAAGGGAACTTTCAACTTACGGGCCAGGGTCTTGGCCAGCAGGGTTTTACCGGTACCGGTCGGCCCGGTAATCAGTACATTCGACTTGTCCAGCTCGACGCCGTCTTCGAGGCGGTCTTTATGACCGATACGTTTGTAATGGTTGTATACTGCCACCGAAAGAACCTTTTTGGCCGGATTTTGTCCGACCACGTATTCGTCGAGATACTCTTTGATCTCCTGAGGTGTAGGAACATCCTCCATAAATTCGGTAGTTGCAACCTGTTCCTCTTCATCCAGAATGCGCTTGCACACATGTACACATTCGTCACAAATGTATACTCCCGGCCCAGCGATCAGCCGGCGGGCGTGGTCGGCGCTCTTTCCGCAGAAAGAACATACCTTCAGTCCGTCATTTCTGTTCTTTGACATTCTTATCCCTCACTAAGACATCGTCGACGATGCCGTATTCCACCGCCTCCTGCGCGGACATGTAAAAGTCCCTTTCAGTGTCCCGGGCAATTGTATCCTCCGGCTTGCCGGTATGCTGGGCGAAGTACTCGATGATAAGCTGTTTCAGTCGGATGATCTCTTTGGCCCGAATACCGATATCGACGGCCTGTCCTTGGGCGCCGCCCCAGGGCTGGTGGATCAGAATACGCGAGCTCGGCAGCGAGAAGCGTTTTCCGTCGGTGCCGCTGGCCAGCAGCAGCGCGCCCATAGAAGCGGCCTGACCCATGCAAATGGTCTGGATATCGGGTTTTATATACTGAATTGTATCATAGATTGCCAGACCGGCGGTTACACTGCCGCCCGGCGAGTTGATATATATACTTATATCACGTTCCGGATCAATTGATTCTAGAAAGAGCAGCTGGGCCACTACCAGGTCGGCGGTTACATCCATAATCTCTCCGTCGATAAAGACAATGCGGTCTTTTAAAAGACGGGAGTAAATGTCGTACGATCGCTCTCCAACCCCGGTTTGCTCGACAACGATGGGAACCAGCGTATTATTCTGTTCGTTCATATTGAAGTATCCTCTCGAATTTTAGACTCTCCTTTAATCTAATTCTTATTCTGCACAAAGTCCAGGTAATCCATTTTCTTACCCTTCTTTATTTTCGACTGCTCGAGCAGAAAATCGAAGAGTTTTCTATTTTTCACATCAGTTTTTACGTACTCGATGAGGTTGTTTTGCTCGTACTGCTTTTTCACTTCCTCGTAATCCTGGCCGGCCTGTTCGGCCTGTTTTTTCAGCTCTTCATAGGCTTCTTCGTCGGTTGCATCGATGCCTTCGGCCTCGCGGATTTTTTCCACCAGCAGCTGGAACTTCAGACTGCGCTCGGCGCTGGGCCGCCATTCGGCCACCATGTCCTCTTTTGATTTACCCTGCATCTCGAGGATCTGCAGTACCTGCTCTTCGCCGATGCGGGACTGCTGAATAAAGCGCTGCCAGGAACTGTCCAGTTCCGCCTCGATCATTGATTCCGGCAGGTCAATACTGGAGTTTTCAATTATCTGGTCAAAGAGCTTCTCGATCTTGGTTTCGCGCAGCTTCTGTTCGAGCGTCTCTTCCATCTGCTCCCGGACGTCCTTCTTCAGATCCTCCAGGCTTTCGTATTTATCACTCACATCCTGGGCCAGCTCGTCGTCGAGGGCCGGTACGTCTTTCTCCTTGATAGTTTTGACTTTCACCTTCAGCTTGATTGCCTTGCCGGCGTACTCTTCATGTTCGAAATCTTCCGGGAACTCTTTCTCGATAACCTTCTCTGCGTCCTTCTGCATACCGAGAATGTCGTCGTCTATTTTGAACACGTTGTAGCCGGTGCCGACGGTAAAAACGAAGTCGCTGCGGGATGTATCCGGTTTTTCATTATCCTCTTCATCGAGCTCTACATAATCGATGGTAACAATGTCGTCTTTTTCGACTTTGCCGCCTTGCTTTTCGACCACCATCGAGTTCTGTTCCTGAATGTTTTCGAGTTCGCGTTTTTCATCCTTTTTGAGCACCTTCACATCGGGAACCTCTACCTCGAGGCCTTTGTATTCCCCGACTTCGACATCGGGATACACGTCGTAGACGACCGAGAAAGTGAAGTCTTCGCCCGGAGTCATGTCGATGTTTTCTTCGTCATCCAGGCGGGGCTGGGCATAGGGCAGGGGCTGCTGTTCGACCTCTTCGAGGGCCTCTTTCAGGCCGGCATCGATTACTTCGATGGTGGCCTCCTGGCGAATGCCTTCTCCGTATTTCTGCTCGAGAATTTTCGGGGGCACCTTTCCCTTGCGAAAGCCCTTGATGTGGGCGGTTTTGGCATATATCTTTAACAATTCGTCATATTTATTCTGGGCGGCTGCCCCGTCGACTGTAATCGTCAACTTTACAGATGAGTGTTCAAGATTCTGCACATCTTTTTGCGTTACCATTCAATTACCTCTTGCTATAGGAATTAGTTCAAAATATACACGAATTTCGAGCGTTAGGAAACCGCTCCTCGTATCTGTAGAGAAAAAAAGGCGATCCGAGATGGGACTCAGATCGCCTTTGAGAGCGAGAGACGGGATTTGAACCCGCGACATCCACCTTGGCAAGGTGGAGCTCTACC
>CAZRWN010000076.1:0-7596 GCA_964603735.1 uncultured Sediminispirochaeta sp.
GCACTCCCCAAAAGTTTCTTATAGATAGAAACCGCGCCCTCGTGGTACTATCAAACTATGAAAGCGGAAATCCCTGGCCTTCACGAGCTCCTTGCGTATTTCAAAGGCGAAGGAGTACACACCTGCCTCCTCTATGGTTCAGCCGCCGCCGGCAGGCTTCGATCTGGAAGCGACATCGATCTGGCAATCGCCGCCGAAACCGAGCTTACTCCTGAAACGCTCTCCCGCTACTACCTGCAGGCAAGCTCACTCCTACAGCGCGAAGTCGACCTGCGCGACCTGCGCCGGGCCAAGGGTCTTTACCTTAAAGAGATCCTTACCAAGGGAAAGATTCTGCTCAACGATAATCCGCAGTTTCTCGGCAACAAGTCGATAGAAATGATGGACTATCAAACCGATCTGGCCCCGCAGATCAACGCAATTCGCCGCCGGCAACTCGAGAGGAGTCTGTATGAATAACGAGGTTATTCTTAAAAAAATGGCCTCTCTTAAGCACTGTCTCGATCGCTTAGAGGAAAAACGGCCGGAGAAATGGGAATCCCTCTTAGATGACTACGACCTTCAGGATATCATCTCAATCAATCTTGAGCGGGCGGTTCAGTTGTCCGTCGATATCGGGCTGCACACTTTATCGGAGCTCTGCATTCAGCCACCCGAAACCATGGGAGAGGTATTTACTCTTTTAAGCCGGGAAAAAGTAATTCCCGCCGCACTTGCCGAGCATCTCAAAAGTGCCGTCGGATTTCGCAACATAGCCGTCCACGAGTACGAGCAAATCGACTGGCAGATAGTCCACTCTATCCTTGCCAAACATCTCGGCGACTTTCACCAGTTTATGCGGCATATTCTCGAGTTTGAGGATTAGGAGGTTATCATCAGCAAAAAAGATGGTACTCAGTTCAAGCTGGTACCGATCAAAACAAACGAAAAAAAATCGCCTCTGGATGTACCCGGCGTAAAAAGCAGTGTAAAAACTCCGGAAATTCTCGAAATCGTGCGAGAAACCCGCGAGTTCGACCGTAATAGTTCGTACTGAGCGCCTACAGCGCTGAAGACCGGCTGCCGCCGGAGGAGAAGTTGATTTTTACCTCGCGCAGATCGGAGAGCTGCGAGCGGATCTTGTTCTGCTGGTCCTCGTGGGCGTAGACCAGCACGAAGGCGCCGATCTTTCCGCCGGGCAGCTGCGCGTAGCCGCCCAGCTTGTTGATGCGCTCGATCAAATCGCCGACGTAGTCGTCATAGAAGTGACCGGGCAGTTTTTGCTTCAGCAGCTGCTGCTCCTGAATCAGACGCCCCACCTCGCGCAGATTCCCCTCCAGCAGCCCCTTCTCCAGGTCGTAGGCCACCTGTTTTATCTGATGCATGATATCCAGGGCGCTGTCCATCTGGGTATTCAGCAGATCCAGCGAAGGCTTCGATTTGAAGTGCTTGCCGCTGTAGAAGAACAGCAGACGGTTCTGAAACACCTCTTTCTGGATATTCGGAATCTCGATCTCGCGCCCGCTGATCCTGTCGTTGTACTCGATCAGCTTCAGCCCGCCCAGGGCACAGATGGAAGGGTCGTGGTAGCCGCTGGCGCTGTCCAGCACGTCCACCTCGATATAGCTGGCCTCCTCCAGCAGCTGCTGCTGGCTCGGCTCCTCGCCCTTGTAGCGATGCATGGCGTGCAGCAGGCTCACCGTCAGCGCCCCGCTGCCCCCCAGCCCGCTCTCGCTGTTCAGATCGGCCATAATATAGATGTCCACCGGAATCTGATCCAGCTTCATCAGCCGCAGACACTCGCGGATCAAGTCGTGGCGCACGTCGTCGATCTTGCTGACCTTCTCGTGCACGTCCATGTATTTGAGGTTGATGTAGCCGTCGATGTTGGTTTTCAGTCCGACGAAAATATACTTGTCGATGGTCACGCTGACCGTCGCCCCGCCGAAACGCTCGGAGTACTTCTTCAAATCGGTCAGGCCCCCTCCGAAGGGAATCCTGAGCGGAGTTTTGGCAAATATCATGTACCCAGTATAATCAATTTCTAAGGGATATGTAAGTAAAAATATAGACCGCAGCCGGCGCTTGCCGGCGGTACCGCGGACCAGCCGCCCGCCCACCCGCGCGGGCCCGTGGCGGTCCTGCCCGCCATTTGTTTATGTTTCCCTCAGAATTTGATCCACCCGGTCGATCTGTTCCCAGGCAAAGGCGTCGCGCCCGAAGTGGCCATAGGCGGCGGTCTGTTCGTAGA
Source organism: uncultured Sediminispirochaeta sp. (assembly GCA_964603735.1). GTDB lineage: Bacteria > Spirochaetota > Spirochaetia > DSM-16054 > Sediminispirochaetaceae > DSBN01. The sequence goes on from CAZRWN010000076.1 coordinate 2,231, forward strand.
TCGGCTGCAGCAAGTCCAGACTCCGCACGATGCCGGCCGGGCTCAGATCGAAAACCTTCGGGATGAGCGCCTCGATCTGCTCCTCCGGGATGCGGGCCGTCTCGAAGGCGTCCACCATCACCGAGACGGGGTGCGGCACGCCGATGGCGTAGGCCAGCTCCACCTCGCAGCGCTCGCAGAGCTCGGCGGCCACCAGGTTCTTGGCGATATAACGGGCCATGTAGGCGGCCGAACGGTCCACCTTGCTGGGGTCCTTGCCGCTGAAGGCGCCCCCGCCGTGGCGACCCATTCCGCCGTAGGTGTCCACAATAATCTTGCGCCCGGTCAGTCCGGAGTCACCGTGCGGCCCGCCGGTAACGAAGCGGCCGGTGGGGTTGATGTAGTATTTGGTCTTTGCGTCCAGCAGGCCTGTGTCTCCCAGGGCCGGCTCGATCACGTGTTTTTTCAGGTCGGCCTCGATCTGCTCGACGGACACGTCGGGGTTGTGCTGGTGGCTGATGACGATGGCATCGATGCGCTTCGGTTCGGCCCCCTCGTACTCCACCGTCACCTGGCTCTTGGCGTCGGGGCGCATCCAGCCCAGCCCGTCGGTCTTGCGCACCTCCGCCGCCTTCAGCAGCAGCTTGTGGGCAAACATAATCGGTGCCGGCATCAGCTCAGCGGTCTCGCGGCAGGCATAACCAAACATCATCCCCTGGTCGCCGGCCCCCTGCTCGTGGTAGGGATTCTCGGTGGCGTTCACCCCCTGGGCGATATCGGCCGACTGGCTGTGGATGGTGTCCAGAATGGCCATCGACTCGTAGTCCAGCCCATACTCGGCTCGGTCGTAACCGATGCGCTTGACCACATCCCGCACCACTTCCTGCAGATTCACAAAGGTTTCGGTGGTAATCTCCCCGCCGATCAACACCATCCCGGTGGTGGTAAAAGTCTCGCAGGCCACATGACTGGCCGAATCGTCCCGCAGACAGGCGTCCAAGACCGCGTCCGATATCTGGTCGCATATTTTATCCGGATGTCCCTCGCTCACTGACTCCGATGTAAACAGAAAGTTTCGCTCTCTCACGTTTAGCTCCTTTTCGGCTCTTTCACACTTGGCCGGCTCCGCATTGCTTCCGGCGCACACCGGCCGACGGCCAGCCGTTCTGATTCTGTGCAACAGTATAATGGAAAATTAGAAGTGAAACAATTATCTTATAAACATGAGTATCGAATGCTTTCTTCGCTGGGCGAAAGACGACTCTAAAAAATCAAAAATCATCGAACCGGAACCTGTTCGCATCCCCTCCAAACCTGCCGACAAACCCTTCGTAATCGAAGATTTTGATGCCAAGCAACTCTACAAGCAGGAGTGGGATGTACCCATTTACGGCCCGATACGACCAAAAAAAACCGCCGAGTAGGCTGCGTTTTCACAGCCCTCGGCGGTTCATTTTTTACCGGCGGGTGCGGCCTCCGCCTCCGCGGTAGATGATGCGGACCTGTTTGTAGAGTCCATCGCCCTCGCTCTTGGTTTCGATGTCTTTCATGTCGTTGAGGGTGGTGTGCACCAGGCGCCGCTCGAAGGGGTTCATCGGCTCGAGCAGCCGGGAACGGCGCGATTTGCGCACCTGCGATGCGCTGCGGTGGGCGTTCTTGATGATGCTGTCCTCGTGGCGGCTGCGGTAGTTCTCCGCATCCACGACCACGCGGCGTCCTTCGTCAAGCCGGCCGGCATAGATGTTGGCCAGCAGCTGCAGTGAATCGAGGTTCTTGCCCTTCTTTCCGATCAGAATGCCGGAGTGCTCGGAGTCGATGTTGAAACCGACTTTATTCGGCTCGCGATAGGCGATGTTGGCCCGTCCGGGATAGCCCATTTTCTTGGTGACCGTTTCGATAAACTCGATCAGCTTCTCTTCGAACTCATCCTGCGGCCTCGGGTCGGCAGCGGGGGCAGGGCGGCTGTGCGCTCGCTCGTCTGCATCGCGGCTGCCCGGCTCGCGGACAGCGTGCGGTACCCGCTCTTGATCGACAAAGCGGTCGACGATTCCTTCGCTGCGGTTGTATCCGCCGCGGCCGCGGGCGGATGCTCCGCCCGACTCCTTACCCAGGCCAAAGGCGATTTGACTGTCGTCCTCGCCTTTCGCACCGGCGGACTGCCCGTCGTCTTCAATGTATACTCGTATTTTTACATTGCCTTTACGGAATAGTCCGCCCCGGTTCGATTCCATGATTTCTACGTCAAATTGTTCGCGGTCGAGGTTAAGTTCGGCTACTGCGTTGTCGATCGCCTCCTTCTCTGATTTACCTTCGAATTCTCTAATCATATATTTTCTCCTTAATAGGAACTATTTCTCTTTACACTACTTCTTGCGCTTCTTACCTCCGCCTTTTCCGCGCTGGGAAGTTTTGCTGCCGCTTTGGGCCGTTTTGGTAGCGGTCGCGCTGCCGCCGCGCTGGCCGCCCTTCACCGGAGGTCCCGACCCGGCGCCGGTACGTCCGGTCTCGCCTTCGGCTTTGACTTTCTTCTGATGCTTGGCAATTGCCTTCTGCTGCAGCATGGTCAGAAAGTTGGTCATGATCCAGTACACCAGCAGACCGGAAGGAGCATTGTACAGTACGAAAAACAGGAAGACCGGCATTCCGTAGGTCATCATCTTCATGCTGCTCTGATTGCTGCCGGCGGTCGGAGTCTGCATGAACTTGCTCGACAGGAACATCGTTCCAGCGAACAGAATCGGCAGCAGGTGAATAGCCTCCCAGCCCAGAATGGGCAGGGTAAACGGAAGCTCGAATACCGTCTCCGGACTCGATAGGTCGTTGATCCAGCCCGGAATAAACGTGGCACCGCGCAGATCGAAGTGCTTATTCAGCAGGCCGTACAACGCAATAAAAATTGGCATCTGCAGCAGCAGCGGCAGACATCCGCCCAGCGGATTGACCCCTTCGGTTTTGTAGAGACTGGCCATTTCGGCGTTCATTTTCTGCGGGTTGTCTTTGTACTTCTCACGCAGCTCACTAATCTTCGGATTAAGAGCCTGCATCTTGCTGGTCGACTCGTAACTCTTGTGCGTGATGGGATACAGAATCAGTTTTATTGCCAGCGTCAGCATGATGATGGCAACCCCCCAGTTGGGGATGATCGAGTGAAAGAGCACCAGCATCTTTTTCAGGATCCACTCCAACCAGCCCAGGATGGAGCCGGTGTCCATTACCTCTTCCAGATGCAGCCCGGAGGTGTTGAATGCGTTCTCTTTCGGATCGTTATAATTGGTCAGTTCGCGGGCCAGTTTCGGTCCCACATAAAACTGGAAAACGTCTTCGTTTTTACTGCTCTTGATGAGCGGGCGCGAGAAGAACAAGCGGCTGGTCTGGTTCATGCCCTCCACAGGCTTCTGGCTGAACAGCACATCGTACTGAGTGGCATCGGGGATTCCGATTACGGTAAAATACTTGCCCAACAGAGCCGCCCAGCTGAGCCGTTTAGTAAGCTGCTCCTCGCCGTCTTTCAGACGGTGCTTGTCGCGGCTGCCGTCGGCATAACTGTAGTAGCGCCGATATTCGTAGCGACCGTCCAGCTCCTCGAAATCCGGACCGATCTGCGGTCCATAGGACAGAGTATACGCATAGCCGCCGAAGTCGAGGGGCGGGTATTCGTTTACGCTGTTTTCAATAGTTACCCGCAGCTCGAATAGATAATCGTTCGGCTTAAAGATAAACCTCTTCTTGAGCATGAAGGGTACTAGATCGCCGGCACTGTTGCGCACGGCAAACTCGCGGTAGAACTCCACAGTGTTGTCGTCGATCCGCCGTACATTGAAAGTGGCGTCCACCTCCGGGTCGTAAGGCTGGCCGAAGGAAATTTTGAAGGCCCCCTGCTCATCGGTCGCCCTCTGCACCATCTCCAAGGGCTGGCCCTGGTCGAGGTGCTTTTTCAGTTTGATGGAGGTTGCTTTGGCACCTTGGCTGTCGAAGGTCACCGCCAGCAGCTCGGTCTCCAGGTTCACCTGCTGCCGGTTCGGCTCGTCGCCGTAAGGAACAATGCCGGAAGCAGTGGTGGCTACGGTCTCGGCCGCCCGGGTCTCACCCTGGTCACTGGCCTGATCGTAGGTTCCCGCCTCCTGATCTGTTTCTGCCGACTGACCACCAGCACCGCTTTCGGCTTGTCCGCCGTTCCGCGCAGCTTCAGCCTGCTCGGTCTGCTCGGCTTGCTCAGCCTGCTGCTGAGTCCGTGCAATTTCTTCGGGGGGCGGCATAAAAAATTTTGTCTGGATGATGAATCCTACCGTGATAACAACTACCGATAAGACCACCGCTAATAGTGTTCGTTTGTCCATACTCTCTCCTCGGGGTGGTGCGGAGATTTACAGGGAAAACGGCTACTGAAGAGGCTCAATAGTTCTTATCGCGCAGGAGGGGAGGTTTCCAGCTGAAGGGATGCCTTTTGAAACAGCTCCTGAAGCTGGCGACTACGATTATCGAATGTATCGTTATGTGGGTAGAGCACTACCACAAGGTCGTATCCGGTTTTAAGAGAGGCCTGCATACGTCTATATGCCTCCCTGGTTACTCGTTTGGCTCTGTTCCGCTGAACTGCAGTGCCGTACTTCCGAACAAGGGTAACCATCAATCTGTTTCTGTCGAGTCCGTTTTCTCTGTAAAAAAGCTTTGCACCGTAACATGATACTTTGTTGGGTGACGAAAACACCCGGCTGATGTCGTTCCTTTTTTTCAGCCGCTGTTGTTTAGTAAGGCTTTCTTTCATCTGCGACGGAGAGTTTGTTTCTACCCTTGGCTCTACGACGCGCAAGAACCTTCCGTCCGCCTTTAGTGGCCATCCGGGCCCGGAATCCAAACTTACGGTTTCTCTTCACTTTGCTTGGCTGATAGGTCCTCTTCATTTCGATATCTCCTTATTTGATCGCAAAAAGCGTTATAATCTAAACTACTGACGGTGGAGTAGTATACTCGCCGCCCCGCCCCTCTGTCAACTAGGCGCATCTGCCGGCCTGGCGGCCACTGCCCCGGCTACTCGTCCTCGGTTTCGTTGCCGGTATCATCTCCGCAGTCGCGCTCCTCAACTCGCTTGCCCAGCTCCTGCAGCGCCTGCTCGAACCGCCGCTTGTACTGCCGCTCTTCCGGCGCTTCCGGCGCTTCCTCCTTCGGCTCATCCTGTGCGGGCTGCTGCGGAGCCTGGTCCGAATCCTGCGGGGCAGGGGAGATCTCGGAGGCGGCCGGCTCAGGTGGTTCCGAGCGCTGTATGGACGGCCCACCCGATCGCCCGGCACTGGCCGACCCGTCTGGTGCATTGAAATTTTTATCGTAAATTTCCCCGCCATTTCCAACTACGATGCGGATCTCTTTGACTTCCAGCTGCGGATACTCCC
>CAZRWN010000077.1:0-7358 GCA_964603735.1 uncultured Sediminispirochaeta sp.
TCTTCTTTTAAGAAGCTTCTGGATAATTTCTTCGAGGAAAATAAAAAAGAGGGTGCGAGACTTTTCATACGGCTTCAGCTGCGCGGGCTGCGGATCGGCAGAGAGCCAGAAAATACGGTCGCACTGATTGAACAGTTCGGTATTGTACTCCTCCACGATAATGGCCACGGTAGCCCCGCGTGAACTGGAGGAGGCGTACACATCCTGAAAGGAGTGAAAACGCCCGGTTTCTGTGAGAATGAGCAGAAGAGTGGTAGAATCCACCATATTATCGATGGCAACCTCATCCGAAATAGCGATAACCATTTTATCGGAGCAGTTACGGAAGCGGTATTCGAAGTACTGCGCACAGAGCATTGAAGGACCGTAGCCAAAGAGAATGACCTTCGCATGCGCATCAATGAGCGCCAGCAGCTCGTCAATCATTGCCGGGTCAAAGGCATCGATGAAGGCTCTGACCCGCTTCAGTTCATCAGACTGCTCGCGATGCTCGATCTCCCGGCCGTACACAAAATCGAGGTACTGCTTGTAGTTCTTAAACCCCAGCTTCTTCACGAACTTGGAAATCTTCGAAACCGAACACTGGCACAGCTGCGCCGCCTCCTGTATCCGGATACTTTCCCTGTTCTCACTGAGCTGCATCAGCTGTTCGTGGATTCGCTTTTCCAGCGGGTTCAGACTGCTTACATCAATACTGATCATATGGGCAAATTGTAAGAGAATCCGGGGCGTCTGTACACGGAAAAAACCGCAGCCGGGACCGATATTTCGATAAAAAGTGGAAAATTTTCCTCTCATAGCCTTAAAAGGGCGGGAGATACGGAAATTTTTCCGTACTACTGTTGACGGTTCACCGTTTGCCCCGTACACTTTTTCTTGTTATCAAATTGTCGAAGGAGACGAGTATGAACTCAGAAACAATATTAGAAGAGGTCCGGAAGCTGCTGAGCCCGGAACAGGTGAACACCGACCGCGAAACCCTCTACGATGCATCAGCGGACCGGTACAAGAAATATGCCAAAGCTCGGGGAGTACTGGATGTGCCGATGCCCCTGGCGATCGTGTATCCGTACTCTACCGAAGAGGTCAGCCGGCTGCTGCAGTTCTGTAACAAGAACCGGATCAACGTGATTCCCCGGGCCGGCAAAACCGCCACCGAAGGCGGCCTTGAGAACTGGAAAGAGCAGACCCTGGTGATCGACGCGCTGCATCTGAACAAAATAATCAAAATCGACACCTACAATATGCAGGCCACCGTGCAGGCCGGAGTGGCCCTGCAGGACCTTGAAGACGAGCTGCGCAAGGAGGGTTGTACCACCGGCCACTCCCCGCAGTCCAGACCGGTGGCTAAACTGGGCGGTCTGGTGGCTACCAGAAGTATCGGCCAGCTCTCCACCCTGTACGGGGGCATCGAGGACATGGTAGTGGGCCTGGAATGCGTCTTCCCCGACGGCCATATATCCCGCATTAAGAATGTGTCCCGTCGCTCCGGCGGGCCGGACATCCGACATATCGCCATTGGAAACGAGGGTACCCTCTGCTACATCACCGAGGTCACGGTGAAGTGCTTTAGATTCTATCCGGAAAACAACCGCTTCTACGGCTACCTGGTCAAAGACGTCGAGTCCGGTATAAAGGTTTTGCGGGAGGTGATGGTCAACGGCTTCCGCCCCTCCGTGGCCCGCACCTACTCCGAAGAGGATGCGGCCCAGCATTTCTACCATTTCCACAAGAACAAGTGCGTGCTGCTGTTTATGGCCGAGGGCCCGGAGGGGATTGTCGAGGCCACCGGCCGTGGTATCGAAGCGGCGGTAGAGCAGCACAAAGCGGGGATTATCGAGCAGGTCGACAGTAAGTATATCGAGGACTGGTTCAATAAGCTCAACTGGTCGCAGCAGGATATCGATGATGAGTTCGAAGGGATGAAAGAGCATGATTCCCACGCCGGATTCACCACCGAAATCTCCGCCGACTGGGAGACCATTCCCAAAATCTACAACAGCGTAATCAAGCGCGTGCGGGAGGAGTACCCCCGGGCCCACGAACTGACCATGCTGGGCGGGCACTCTTCACACAGCTATATCAACGGCACGAACATGTACTTTGTGTACAACTACGATATCCACTGCGCGCCGGAAGACGAGATGCGGGTCTACCACCATCCCCTGCAGAAGCTGATCGTAGAGGAAACCCTCAAATTCGGCGGATCGATGTGCCATCACCACGGCATAGGCAAGTTCCGCAGCGAATGGACCAAGGATGAACACGGCTCGGCCTACTACATGCTCGAAAAACTGAAAACGGCCTTCGATCCTAATGGTATAATGAACTTCGGCACCATTTTTCCGCAAGAGGAAGGCAGGAAGTACCTAACTTGAAGATAATCTGTGTGGTGAAGATTGTTCCCGATGTGGACAGCTTTGCCTATGACTACCAGAACAACACCCTCATCCGTGAAAACATCCGGATGATTCTGAATCCGGACGACGCCTGCGCCCTGGCCGTTGCACTAAAAGTGAAGGCCGGGCGGCCGACCTGTACTGTCGAAGTGGTGAGCATGGGCCCGCCGTCGGTGCGTCCCCATATGGAAGACCTGCTGCGGCTGGACACCGACCGGGGCACCATCATCAGCGACCCCGCCTACAAGGGCAGCGATACCTTTGTGACCAGCAGAATTCTGGCGCGCTACCTGTCCGGCCGGCAGTTTGACGTACTGCTGACCGGCAGCCACGCCCTGGACGGCGACACCTCCCATGTCCCGGCGCAAATCGCCGAAGAACTCGGCCTGGAACAGATGTCCGGTATAACGGCGGTCGACCCGAAACGCTTTGATGCGCAGCGGGCCGTTTTTGAGGTAGAGTACGAGCGTTCGGTAGTGACCTGGGAAATAGCCCTGCCCGCCGTCCTGAGCCTGGACCGGGAGAGCGGCTACAAGCTGCCCTACGTGAAGTACGAGGACTTCCAGAAGGATGTCTCGCACAAGCTGAACTTCATCGGCAACAGCGAACTCGGTTTTGCCGCCGAGGAGGTCGGCAGCCAAGGCTCCCTCACGCAAGTAGTCCGAACCTACACCCAGAACTTCGAGACACGCGAGCGCAGCATCGTACACACCGATGACGAGGGCATCGAAACAGTCTTCAATTACCTTGTAGAGAAAGGATTCCTCTCCAAATGAAGCGAACTCTTATTTTTCAGGACACAGAGCGGATAGAACGCACCGCCGATCTGCTGGCAGTGGCCGGGAAGATGTATGGGGAAGAGCCTTTTGAAGCCTATGCACTTGTGATCGACGGCACCGAGGGGCTCAGTGGCCATGGTTGTGCCAGCGGCCCCGGCAGCTCCAGCAACCCCGGCAGCCCGAACGACCCCGCCGAAGCCTTGTCCGGTTTTTTTCAACATGTCATTCGCGTGGACAGGTCAGTCGCCGCACCCCACGACCAGCTCGGCATATGCGCAGTGCTTGCACAGCTGCAGAAAGAGTACCAGTTCGATTCCATCCTCGTTCCGGCCACCCCCTTCGGCCGCATGCTCGCCCCCCGCCTGGCCAAGCGCCTTCAAACCGGCATAGTGGCGGACATAACGGACATCCGCCGCAAAGACGGGCGCGTAGTGATTATCCGCCCCGCCTACAGCGGACGCCTGATGGCCGGAATCATTACCCGCGGCAAGGGGCCGGTTATGATGAGCGTGCGCCCCGGGGTGTTCACATATTCCGGCCAGGGCGGCGTGGAAACTGAAGTGATAGAGTATACTGCGCCCCCGGAATCCCGCAGCAGCCTGAAGCCCCTGGCGGTAAAAGAGAAACAGATATCCTACGACATCCGCGAGAGTGACATCCTTATCTCCGGCGGCGGCGGTGTGCTGCGCAGTTTTTCCGGGCTGCAGCGCCTGGCCGATGCCCTGCAGGGCCGGGTTTCAGCCAGCCGGAAAATTGTAGACCACGGCATCGCCCCCCGCAGCATTCAGGTGGGACAGTCGGGCCGCAGCGTCAGTCCGCGGCTGTACATCGCCCTGGGAATCAACGGCGCTATTCAGCATGTAGAAGGCATGCAGAATATAGAATCGATTATTTCCGTCAATACCAACCGAAATGCCCCAATTTGCAGCCTCTCGGACATCGTCGTTGAGGGCGATGCCATGGAGTTTGTTGATAAACTTACAGAGAGAATTGAGGCCTACCACAGCCAAACCCGCGAAGCACAAGGAGAGCAGCAATGAACCTGACAGATTTCAGTATGGACTATTTCTCGCTGAAAGGAAAAAACGCAATAGTCACCGGCGGCAACACCGGCTTGGGACAGGTCTTTTCGCTGGCCCTGGCCAAGGGCGGAGCCAACGTGATGGCCGTCAGCATAATGGAAGACGAGGGAGAAACCGCGCAGTTGATCAAAAACTGCGGCGTGGAATATAGATATAACTATGCCGACATTACCGCCGAGAGTGAATGCAAACGGGTGGTCAGAGACTGCGTCGAAGCCTGGGGCAGCATCGATATCCTTATTAACTGTGCGGGAATCAGCATCAATATAGAGGATGTGACCAAATACACCCGCCGGGAGTGGGATAAAATGGTCTCTATAAATCTGACCGCCGCCTTTGAAATGATCCAGGAAGCCAGCAAACCGATGATCGCGCAGCGGAGCGGCAAAATTATCAACATTGCCTCGCTCTACTCCTTTCTCGGCGGCCAGTGGTCGCCGGCCTACGCGGCCACCAAGCATGGTATCGTTGGACTTACCCGCACCATGTGCGACGAGCTGGCCCAGTTCGACATTCAGGTAAACGCGCTGGCGCCGGGCTATTTCTCCACCAAATTGACCGAGAAAACCCGCAACAACAAAAAGCGCAACGGCGAAATACTCGCGCACATTCCCGCCGGCCGCTGGGGCCTGCCCGGCGAACTGATGGGGGCCTGCGTCTTTCTGGCCAGTGCCGCTTCGAACTATATGAACGGGGCCGTCCTGACTGTGGACGGCGGGTACCTGACGCGATAAACTGGGGGTTGCACATGGAACAGTATATTATGGCCATCGACGGAGGCTCTCAAAGCACCAAGGTGGCACTCTTCGATACCTCCGGCCGTGAAATATGCACGCAGACAGTAAAACTCAGGCCCCTGCATCTCTACGGCGAAGGCCGGGCCGAGCACCCTGACGACGACCTGTGGACCAGCCTGCAACAGGCCAGCCGAGAGATGTTCGAAAAATTTTCCGGCGACAAAAGTGCCATCATCGGAGTCGGTCTGGGGTCGATCCGCTGCTGCCGGGCCCTTATTAAAGCCGACGGCAACCTGGCCGCCCCGGTGCAGAACTGGATGGATATCCGCCTGTCAGAACCCTACCGACACGAAGACGATGCGGTGCGCTATGTGACCACTTCTACCGGCTACCTATCCTACCGTCTGACCGGCGAAACCCGTGATACCAGGTCGAATTACGTCGGCCCCTGGCCCATAGATCCGCAGACCCTGGAGTGGTACGAAGACGGGGAGACCTTCGACTCCTACACCACCCCGCGAAAGATGCTCTTCGAGCTGGTAGACCCCTCCAGCATCCTGGGCCACATCACCCCGGCCGCCAGCGAGGCCACCGGCATCCCGGCCGGCCTGCCCGTCGTGGCTACCGCCAATGACAAGGCGGTGGAAGGGCTGGGTGCCGGCCTGGTAAACGACGGGACCGTGCTGGTTTCGCTGGGAACCTACATCACCTCCATGATGGTAGGCGATGAGTACCATCCCGACAGCGTCCATTACTGGAGCAATCCCGGTGCAACCCCGGGCATGTTCCTCTACGAAAGCAACGGCATCCGGCACGGCATGGCCACCATAACCTGGATAAAAGACCTGCTCGGCTCGGACATCGTCCAGGCCGCGGAGGAACACAGTCTCTCACCCGAGGCCTACCTCAACCAGCTGGCCGCCGATGTGCCGGTGGGCTGCGACGGGCTGTACACCGTCCTGCACTGGCTGGCCCGGCCTACCCGCCCCCACGAGCGGGGCATGATGATCGGCTTCAACGGCAGTCACAAGGGCGCGCATATGTTCCGCTCCGTCCTGGAGGGAATCGCCTTTACCATGAAAAACCACGCCCAAGCCATGTGCGACGAGCGGGGAGTAGAGCTGACCCACCTCATTGTCAGCGGCGGCGGTTCTAACGGCGAGCTGTTCATGCAGATTTTCGCCGATGTGTTCGCTGTGCCGGCCCACCGCAATGCGGTCAACGGCTCGGCCAGCCTGGGAGCGGCCATTTGTACCGCCCTGGCCTTAGGGGTCTACCCGAACCGGCAGGCGGCCATCGAGCACATGGTCCGCCGCAAGGACACTTTCCAGCCCGTACCGGAAAATGCCGAGCTCTACCGGCGGATCAACGATGAGGTCTATCGGCATATCGCTCCCCACACCGACGAGCTGCTGAAAAAGTCGCACGCCCTGTTCGGCGGGAACGGGCAGAACGGCAGCCGGGATACAGTTCCGTTTTAGCGACTACCGCAAGTTCGATCTTGCCGAGGCCGATATAATCGTAGCTTATCTTTTTCCGCAGGGAATGAGAGACCTCGCGCGACTCCTTACATCGGCGAGCGCGAAAAGCAGGCCCCCAACCCTCATCAGCAACACCTTCGCCCTGCCGGGCATACAGACGGAACGCAGGATTCAAAGCGGCGACGCCTCCCTTTCAACAGTATACGTATACCGATCTGCCGGCGGTATGATAAAAACCAACCGAATGTAGGATATTCGAACGGATCCATTTGACATATATCTACTAAGTGATTACTGTAATTACATGAAAGCGAAAATAATTAAAATTGGAAACTCCCGCGGAATCCGAATACCCAAAGAACTTCTATCACTGTACAACCTGACCGAAGGTTCTGACGTGGAAATAGAGCAAAATCGCGATGGTCTATTTCTAAAACCTATGCAACCGGAATATACCCTCTCATGGGAAGAGGCATACCAGCAAATGGCAGCTGAACAGGAGGAAATGTTGGAATGGGAAGAATGGCAAGCAAGCGATCAGGATGGAATCGATGATTGATCGATACGGAGTATACTGGGTAAGCCTCGATCCAGGCACCGGAAGTGAAATGATCAAAACCCGGCCGGCGGTTGTCGTCAGCGATCAACTTATGAACCACTACCTTCACACCATCGTCGTCTGCCCGATTACCTCCCGGATTCATCCAGCATGGCCAAGCAGGATCCAAACTATGGTTACCGGTAAAATGTCCGAAATTGCAGTAGACCAGATCCGGACCATCTCTAAACAGCGGATCGGAAACCAAATCGGCTATATTCAAGAGACCACAGCAGAACAGCTGCGACATGTCATTACCCAGATGTACGGGGTTCTCTCTGT
>CAZRWN010000078.1:0-5168 GCA_964603735.1 uncultured Sediminispirochaeta sp.
CTCCAGCCGCTCCTCGATGGGCCGCAGATGCAGCTTCTACACTACCCGCACCTTGTGCAGTTCGAGAGGGATGTCGGTGCCGCCGTAAAACTTCACTCGGGCCGCCGGTTGAGCCGCCGGGGCTTTGGTGGTAGCCGCGGATACTGAATCTTTATTCATGCAATACTCCTGTTGATCGTATAATTTTTCATTCTCACCACTATACATGCATATAAGCTGTATATCAAACAAAATTTGTACTGTTACATAAGAACGCACAGCAGCTGTGTGACGCCGGCAGGCGCGGCGCCAAAAAGTTGGCACGACGCAAGTTTAAACTTTTGCTATATAGTACACCCGCCCCTTCCCGGTTCGCCTGTTCAGCCTATTCTGTAAACCGTTCTTGCAAAGCCCCTCAAAGATGGTATAATTGGCTTCAATAGAAAAAAGCGATTACGGATAAGCCTCAGTTATTGGTATGCTATCAGAGGAAATTGTATGGATCCTGAAACAAATCAAGTTGCGATATATGAAACTCCTGATGGAAAGATACGCATAGAGGTACGATTTGAGGATGAGAACCTCTGGCTATCCCAAAAACTCATGGCCGAGCTTTTTGGTGTGAATGTAAGAACTATCAATGAGCATTTACAAAATATATTTAGATCCAACGAGTTACAGGAGGATTCAGTTATCCGGAAATTCCGGATAACTGCCGCGGACGGCAAAAGCTACAATACCAAATTCTACAGCCTCGAGGCAATTATTGCGGTCGGTTATCGAGTCAACTCCGACCGAGGCAGTCAGTTCCGCATTTGGGCAACCGACCGCCTGAAGGAGTATATTCTCAAGGGGTACGCTATAGATACCGACCGCTTCAAGTACGGCACCCGTTTCGACACCCGCTATTTTGAAGCCCTGCTCGAAGAGATACGCGAGATTCGTGCCAGTGAGCGCATGGTGTATCAGAAAATAACAGATATCTATGCTACTGCGGCGGACTACTCGCCCCACACTACCGAAGCTGAACGCTTTTTTTCCACTGTCCAAAACAAAATGCATTACGCTATCACCGGACAAACTGCCGCGGAAATCATCGCCGGGAGAGCGGATAAAGAAAAGCCGCATATGGGACTGACAAGCTGGCGCAAAGCCCCCTCAGGTAAGGTGTTGAAATCCGATATTAAAATTGCAAAGAACTATCTCTCTAAGGAAGAGCTCAAAGAGATGAACCATATCGTGAATATGTATCTCGATTATGCCGAGCTGCAAGCCAGCCGAGGAAGATTAATGAAAATGCGGGACTGGGAAGAGAAGTTGAACGCTTTTCTACAATTCAACGACTACGAGGTGCTGCAGAACAAAGGTAGGATTTCACGTGAGATCGCCCAAGCCCTGGCAGAACAGGAATACAAAGAGTTCAGGATTACCCAGGACAAGAACTACATCTCCGATTTTGATAAAATCATAAAAGATCTGAAAAAACCGGGCAAATAGCCCGGCCGGCGGCGGCCAAAAAGTTGGCACGACGCAAGTTTAAAGTTTTGCTATATAGCAGCACTCCCCCTAAGGGGGGAGCGGAATAGCCGCCCGAGCCACCCCTCTTGACAACAGGAAACCCACAAAGGATTAGATTTGATTTTTTGGTTAAAGAATTTAGATGCGATTCTCATTTTCGACTGTCTAAACTAATCGAAAATGAGATTCGCTGTCGCGGAGCGGAGGAGCGGAGCCGGAATAGTGGCGAGGCGTCGGGGAGCTTCCGCCCCGGGCGGGTACGGCCCGGCGGCTATGGAGTGCGGGGGCGCTCCCCCGATCTAAAATAAAGAAGTAAAATTATTCATTTTTTTGTATATTTATTCATTTTTCGGAAGGCTGACCGGGAAACTTATTGACAAATTAGAAATATTAATCACAAATAGTGTATAAACATATATAAGGAGAAGTCATGAAACTGAAGAAACTTTATGTGGCCATGACGCTTGTCCTGATTGCTTCGATGCTGATGGTTTCCTGCGGAGGGAAGTCGGAGGGCGCTGAGGGGGACCAGCCACAGAGAATGAGGTTTGTGACCATTGGTACCGGGGGTTTGACCGGTGTGTACTATCCGGCGGGCGGAGCGATTTCGCGCACCGTCAACAAGAAGCAGGATCAGTACAATCTGAAGGCTACCGTAGAATCTACCGGTGGATCCGTTTTTAATATAAACGCGGTGATGTCCGGCGATCTGGAGTTCGGAATTACACAGTCGGACAGACAGTTCCAGGCGATGAAGGGCATGTCGGAATGGGATGGAAATCCGCAGGACAAGCTGCGGGCGGTGTGCGCGCTGCACCCAGAGTCGGTCACTTTGATTGCAGCCGCTGATGCCGGTATCGATTCGATCGAGGATCTGAAGGGCAAACGAGTGAACATCGGTGATCCGGGTTCGGGCAACCGCGGAAATGCGATCGATGCGCTTTCGAACGCCGGCATCGACTGGGAAAGCGATATCCAGGCCGAACAGGTGAAGGCGGTTGAGTCGGCCAAGCTGCTGCAGGACGGACGCATCGACGCCTATTTCTACACCGTCGGGCATCCGAACGGGTCTGTAAAGGAAGCAACCGCCGGCAAGCGGAAGGTTAAGATTGTTCCCATTACCAACGTGGACAACCTGATCAAGGAGTTCCCCTTCTATGCCAAATCGGTGATTCCGGCCAGTCTGTATCCGACCGCCGAGAACGACGAAGATACGGAGACGTACGGTGTAAAGGCCACTTTAGTGACCTCTGCGGATGTGCCGGAAGATGTGGTGTACACCATCACCAAAGAGGTGTTCGAAAATCTGGAAGATTTCAAGGGCCTGCACCCCTCCTTCGGCGTGCTGACCAAAGAGAACATGCTGGAAGGCAACAGTGCACCCTATCATCCGGGTGCTTTGAAGTACTTCAAAGAGGCGGGTCTGATTACAGAGTAGACTGCGTTTTCTGAACGCAACGCATATACCGGCCGGCCTGAACTGAGTGTAACAATGACTGTTCGGGCCGGCCTTACCTTTACCGGCTTGCTCCCGGCCGGCTGGTGGCGGGCAACGAGGACATACATCGAGGAGAGAAGAGTGCGGAACGATAAGGACACACTGAACGACGAACTGGATATTGACGAAGGCACCCGGGAGGCGCTGAAGATTGCCGAGGAAGCGGAGCTGGGGCATAAGAACCTCGCAGGGCCTTCGGCGAACCTTATCCCGATAATTGCGGCGGCCTGGTCTCTGTTTCAGCTGGGTCTGGCCAGCGTTCTGATTCTCGATTCCATTCTTATCCGCTCGATCCACCTGACCTTCGCAATTACCCTGGTGTACCTGAGCTACCCCATGTTCAAGAAACCCAAGCCAGGGCGACTCGGTCGCTATCTGTCTGCCCGCGATCGGATTACTACACTTGATTTTGTTCTGGCCGCGGCGGCAGCCCTGGCAGCCCTGTACATCGTTCTGGACTACGATGGCATCAGCATGCGTCCCGGTGCACTGATCACCCGTGATGTGGTGGTCGGAATCGTGCTGGTGGCGGCGGTGCTGGAGGCGGCCCGGCGTTCGCTGGGCCCGGTGCTGCCGATAGTTGCGATCGTGTTTATCCTGTACAGCTTTTTCGGGCCCTATATGCCGGGGGTCATCGCCTTCAAGGGCGTCTCGCTCTCGCGCTTTATCAATCAGATTACCATCAGTACTCAGGGGATCTACGGCATACCGCTGGATGTCTCGGCCACTATTGTGTTCCTGTTCGTCCTGTTCGGGGCGATGCTGGACCAGGCGGGGGCCGGACGTTACTTCGTGCAGCTGGCCTTCAGTCTGCTGGGGCGCTTCAAGGGCGGCCCGGCCAAGGCGGCGGTGCTGGCCAGCGGGCTGACCGGCATGGTCAGCGGCTCGAGTATCGCCAACGTGGTGACCACCGGAACCTTCACTATTCCGATGATGAAAAAGGTGGGGTATCCGGACCATAAGGCCGCGGCGGTGGAGGTGGCCTGCAGCACCAACGGGCAGCTGATGCCGCCGGTGATGGGGGCGGCGGCCTTTATCATTGCCGAGTACTGCAACATCGAGTACCTGCAGGTGGTGAAGGCAGCCTTCATTCCGGCGGTGGTCTCTTACATTGCGCTTATGTACATCACTCATCTGGAGGCCGGCAAGCTGGGTCTGAAGGGGCTGCGAAAGGAGCAGATTCCGCCCTTCTGGAGCACCTTTGTAAAGGGGATCTACAACATCATTCCGATTATTTTCCTGATTTACGAACTGGTGTTCATGCGCCGCTCGCCGCAGATGGCGGTGTTTCGGGCAATCTCAGCCCTGGCGGTGCTGATTGTGGTGCAAAGCATCGTGACGGCGATGCAGGCCGGCCGTTCGCCCCTGGACGGGCTGAAGTCGAGCGGGCTGCTCTTGTGGCGCTCGCTGGTGGCCGGCGGCAAGGGCATGATGGGTATCGGTGTAGCCGTATCGGCGGCCGGCATCATTGTGGGAGTGGTGACCCTGGGTCTCGGCGGAATCATCACCGAAGTGATAGAGGTGATTTCGGGCGGAAACTTTATTCTGATTCTGATTATCACTGCCATTGCCTGTCTGCTGCTGGGGATGGGGCTGCCCACCACGGCTAACTACATTGTTATGGCCAGTTTGACTGCTCCGGTGATTGTGACCCTGGGCGCCCGAGCCGGCGTGGTGTTTCCGCTGATCGCCGCCCATCTGTTCGTGTTCTTTTTCGGGATTCTGGCCGACGACACGCCGCCGGTGGGGCTGGCGGCCTTTGCCGCCTCGGCAATCGCCCGCTCGAACCCGATCAAGACCGGTATACAGGGCTTTTCCTACGATATCCGCACCGCCCTGCTGCCGTTCATGTTCATTTTCAACACCGACCTGCTGCTGGTCAACGTGACTTCGTTCTGGCGCATCGCCTGGATTTTCTTTACTACCCTTATCGCGATGTTCAGCTTCGCGGCGGCAACACAGAACTTCTTAATCATCAAGAACCGCATCTACGAGGGGCTGCTGTTGCTGATGACCACTTTTATTCTGCTGCGCCCGTACTACACCACCAATCTGCTGGGTATTGCCGAAAGCTACCGCTATGTGGTTTCAATAGCGGCGCTGGGTATTTACGCTTTTGTGTTTCTGCTGCAGAGGCAGCGGGCGCGGGGCGCTGTGACGGCGGCTTGAGGCA
>CAZRWN010000079.1:0-4327 GCA_964603735.1 uncultured Sediminispirochaeta sp.
AAGAATACACCTATCAGATGCCCCATACGGTCCTCTACAGTGAGACCGATGCGCGCGGGAGGCTTTCGCTGCCCTCTTTTTTCGCTTTGTTTCAGGAAGCGGCCCTTCTGCAGGCCGAGCAGCTCGGTTTCGGCGAAACCTACTGTACACAAGAGGGGTTGATGTGGGTTCTTTCGCGGCTTTTGCTGGAAGTCGATACATTTCCCCACCACCGGGATCAGATCCGTATCAAGACCTGGCCTAAAAGTCCGAAAGGTCCGTTTGCAAACCGCGATTTTCTGCTGCAGGCCTCCGATGGTACTATCTGCGCCCGCGCCACCAGTGCCTGGCTGCTGCTGAACACCGAGTCATTACGGCCGCAGCGTCCGCAGAAACTGTTTGCCAAGTATACCCTCGATCAGCTCGCGGACGCGCTGCCGGAGGCCGCCCCGAAAATCAATACCGACGAAACAGAGTGCAGCCGCGAACTCGAAGTGACCGCCCGCTACTCCGACCTCGACCAGAACGATCATGTAAACAACACCCGCTATGTGCGCTGGTTTCTCGACTGTTACACCCCCGCGGAGATCGATGCGGTCGAACACTTGCGCTTTGCCATAAACTATCTGCAGGCGGCTTCGTACATGGACAAAGTAAAACTCCGCCGCTGCGATTCCGACTCCATGTCAACGGTGTACGGCTACCTGCAGGACGACACGCCCACCTTTTCGGCCAGAATACAGCTCAGATAGCGCCGTCAGCGCTGCAGCACTATGCTGCGGCCGGCCTTAATAGTCACCAGACACATATCCAAAAGCCCGGCCAATACCTCGAAGCTGCGGGCCGAATAAAAACAGACATGCGTCGGGTCCTGCCGGTACCACCAGCTGGCAAAGCGCTGCCGGTCGCCGTAGTGCAGCAGGGTTCGCAGCGCCAAATATCCGCCCGGCCGCAGCACATCTCGCAGCCGCCGGAACTCCTCCAAGGGCTGGAAAAGGTGTTCAGCTACCTCGACGGCAGTGACCGCATCGTAGTGGCGGTCACGCCACTCCAACCCCGGCGCAAACAGCGGATCGTAGATATCGACCGCAAACCCTGTCTCCTGCAGCACGCCGGCGAACACAGGATTCGGACCACTGCCGAAATCCAAGACCTCGGCCGGCGGCTCAACGTGCGGCAGTAGTGCCTCCTCTGCAAAACCGCGCAGGTAGGTCAGATAGCGCTCGTCCTCTGAGGTGTTGTTGTGTTCAAGGTAGCGTTCACATTCCCGGGATTCATCAGGCCGCTGCAGCGGATCGAGAAACACCAGATCGCAGTGCCGGCAGTGAAAGTAGCGGGCAGCTTTCACCACCACCCACTCTTCCACTCCCTCTTCCATCCGCGCTCCGGGCTCGCCGCCGCACAGGGGGCAATCAGATTTCATGAGCATGAGCATACCACAGCCCGACAAGTATTAGAACAGGGGGTCCACCGCCCCGTCGCACATGCCCAAGAAGTCGTTCTCCGAAAGTCCCTGTGAAATACTCGAGCCGATAATGGCGCCGGACTCCACATTGATAATCTTCAGATGCAGATAAAACGTATCGCCCAGTTTACTGAGGTTGCCGATGGCAATTGCGTCGGCACCGGAGAGCTTCCCGATTTCCACCGCGGTCTCTTCGTCCACCAGGGCGCTGGTCTGATATTTGTACTCCTCCATTATCTTCTCGAGGTTCTGCCGGTCCACTACCGTTACGTTGCCGTAGTTCACAAAGGCGTTCTCCAGGAAGGAAACCAGCAGATTCGTCTGGCCCTGGTCCATCTTTTCGGTCATGTCGCGGACCCCCAGCACCGCCAGACTGCTGCCCCATGAGGAGACAGCCTTTACCCGCGCCGGAGAAGAGGCCCGGCTGCGGCGTACCACCTGGGCAGCCCGGGGACCAGCATCTCCAGTTTTTTCCGCACCGTCCCCGTCTTCCTGAAGCTCTACCTGGCCGGCAGACCCCGTGGCTGTTCCGCCGCCGAAGTCCAAGGAGGCCACCCGCCGTTCGGCCGATTCCTCTCCCACCGGTATTACGCCGGTGTCCTGAGCCCGGTAGATCTCGTCCATGGTCAGCTCGCCGTTGCCGTCAAAGTCGATCTGCCGGTCGAACTCGCTGCCCACCCCGTGCGGCTGCATCAAACCGTCAATCATCAGTTCGCGCTCCTCAACCGATAGCATCCCGTCACCGTTCATATCGGCGGCCTGGTCCAGAGCAGAACGCACAGTCAGGCTATTGGCCTCCTCAAAGGGCAGCTGCAGCCAGGTTTTCAGCAGAGCCTGAAAGAGCTTATCTCTGAAGATATCTCCCTCCCACATCTCGATCTGGCCGTCATCATTGTAATCCACCCAGCGATGGGGCGTTCCGTCCGGGTCGTTTTCCTGCCAAAACTGCCGGTCGAAATCGGTAATGAAGCCGCGCACAGACTCCTGCTCATCGGCGCTTACCCGTGAGTCGCCGTCGAAGTCGAACTCGAACTCCACCATCGCGTCCTGTTCCCAGTCGTATACCTCCACTCCCATTTCAACCGCCGCAGGAAACAGAAACCCGAACATAAAGTCGCGGGCCCACTCCTGCTCTAATTCAACCAGAAACCCATCCCGGTTACGATCGAAAAAGCGGTGGATAGGGGTCCACGTCATTGTTTGGTCCGGAAACCCGGCAATACCGAATAAGACGTAGCCGGCATCTCCGTACTCATCATCCGTGAGTTCGCCTTCAAAGTCCGCATTGGCCCAGCGCCGGATATCGTCGGTAAAGGCGGGCATCCAGCCGTTATAGGTAATCGGGGCGGGATTCACCGCCGCCACACGCATAATTAAATCACGGTATATATCCACCTCGATTTGACTGATCATTCTGTCGCGGTTCATGTCGATCAGCTCGGCCAGTTCCGCTTCATCGTCAAGCATTCCCACCGGGCCGACCGGGATAACAATTTCGGCGTCCAGTACAGCAGCGGACAACCAGTTCGCATCATGGATCGAAACGTACTCCTGGCCGGCCGGCGGCACACGTTGGGCGGCAAACTCCGCATTCCACAGATCTATTCTGCGCAGACGGTTACGCACCAGCTCGGTGGCCGCTAATTCAGCTTCATACTCATCCAGCCGGCCGTTCTCATTCCAGTCGAAAAAGTCGTCCAAAGGCGTGTCTACCGGGCCCGGCTCGAACATCACCCGATGGGTGGCCAGAAACAGCCGCTCCTGCTCGTCCGATTCCAGCCGGCCGTTGCCGTTGCCCTGGTCGTCGGCCCAACCGGTAGACTCGCTGGCCTCCACCTCCGGAAAAAAGCGGAAAAACACCCAATGCTCGGCTATTTTGAGTTCCCCGTCCCGCTCCTTAAAGCGAAGTGCCTCTAGCAAGCTCGGATTTTCCAGCCCGAACTTCAGCTGAGCCATTCCAGTCGGCCCGTCAAAACTGTACTCCGCCGGCGGATACTCATGCCCGGACAGGAACTCGCCGTGCTCGGCAAACACCGTCTGTATCTCCTCACGAATCTCTTCAGCCCCTTCCAGGATCTCCACCACTCCGTTCGGCTGGCCGATCAGCTTGACCGTGTCACCCCAGTGCAGGCGCATATAGCGGTCGATATCCTGAGTGCGTACCGCCGCCTGCCACTCGTCGAGCAGCGCCCGTACCCGCTCCTCCATTGGGGCATCCTTCGGTACAGTCTGACCTCCGGAACCGCCGGGAGCACTCACACAAGCCGACACCGATAACGCGAGTAAAGCCACACCACACGCTTTGCACACGAAACCGAGAAGGGAGGAACCACTTTGTCTCATACAAGGACTCCTACATTTAATTTTTTTACGTTGAAGAAAATCGCTGCAGGTACTAAAAGTATACGGCACTATCTTAGAATTGATCAACTTTTTTATATAAGTTTCAATCTTATAAACTTTGGCCAATGCCGGTTCGACAGTGCGCGGCACTCCGTCGATTTAATGCCCGTATGAGCAGAAAAGCACAATCAGAAGACAATTCTTATTGACTTTTAGTAAAACTTTTTTTGTATAACTGAAAATACATAATGAGTCGTCTATGAAACCCAACACATACCGTTTAGTTCTGTTTGCACTCGTTGTCCTGCTGGCACTGCCCAGCGCACTAATCATCCTGTTGATATTGAAACCCTTCCTCCGGAGCATAACCGAAGACGAACGCAGCTGAGGAGAACGGGTATGGAATCAAGGCGAATAAGCAACCGGATAAAGGTGTGGCGGGCCGAGTACGACCTGGCCTTTAGAATCGCCCGGCGCTGATCAATGCAGTTGCTACCTGCGCACCGCCTTCAACCATAACCGACTGGATTCCCCGTCTAT
>CAZRWN010000080.1:0-3848 GCA_964603735.1 uncultured Sediminispirochaeta sp.
GAAAACTGGCTCCACTATTCGGAAGTAGACCTCGTAACAGTAGAGAAAATAAAAACCGAAAAGCACCCAAAACACATGACCTTGTTGCATTGTTTGGGATCATAGAAGAGCTTCACTCAAATCTATCAATAAGCACTGATGCATTAGACAATTTAAATCAAGTCTACATTGACGCGCGTTACCCGTCCGATTTCGGTTTACTACCGGGTGGACTTCCCAGCAAAGATGATATTGAAGCCTTCTATGAACTCGCAAAAAATCTCTTTGTACAAGCCAACCATATAGTCAAATAGCGACCAGATAGGCTGCGTCCGACTATTCGATCAGGGCTGAGAAGCCGCGCCAGACCACCCGAGCGGCCAGGGTTTTCGGCATGAAATGTACAAAAAAGAGCATCAGTCGGTTGCGCCAGCCCGGGACGATTAACGCTTTGCCGGCCAGAAGACCCTTCAGCCCGATCTCGGCCACCTGCCGGGCGGTCATTGCGTTGAACTTGGAGAACTTTAAGTAGCGCCGGTCGGCCACACCCGCATTCACATCGAACTCGGTCTGCACGTAGCCCGGCTCCAGCACCGCCACCTTGGGTGCGGGACGGCTGTCGCGGGCCGCCGCGGCGCGCAGCTCTTGGCGCAGTGCCAGGGTAAACTCGCGCACGTAGCTCTTGCTGGCCCCGTAGGCGGCGTAGCGCGGCATCGGCAGCCGCCCGGCCATCGAGCCGACGTTCAGCAGGTAATCGAGCGAGCCGGCCAGGCGCTGGCTGAGAACTGTCAGCGCCTCGATATTCAGGCGCAGCATCTGCAGCAGCTGGCCCGGGTCCTGCCCGCTCAGCGGGCCGAACAGGCCGCGCCCGGCATTGTTGATCAGCATTTTCACCGGCAGCTCCCGCTGCAGGCATTCGGCGGCCACCCGCTCCGGCTCGCCGGGCAGCGCCAGGTCGCGGCTGATGAGCCGGACATCGCAGTCGGCGTGCCGGGCGCTCAGCTGCTCGGCGGCCTGCTGCAGTTTCTCTTGGCCGCGGCCGACCAGCACAAGGTTCCATCCACGGGCGGCCAGCAGATCGGCGAACTCGTAGCCGATGCCGGAACCGCCGCCGGTAATTAGTGCGTAGTGTTTCATGGATTAAATATAAGCAAAGGCAGCGCCTGAGTGAAGCGCCCCGCTGCGGCTCGACGCGACGGCCGCGGCGCTTGGGGTGAATATGGGGCGAAGGCAGGCAAGCTTTATATATAATTTCCCATACTGGACGGGCCCGGGGAAAACTGAGTACACTTATTTTGTGACTATCGCAATCGTCCACGAGATTTTTTTTCCGATTACCAACGGAGTCCTGACCAGCAGTATCGCGCTGGGGCGTGCGCTGCAGCGGCGCGGGCATCGGGTGGTTTTTATAGCTCCGGGCTGGAAGGCGTTTCTTGATTCGAAGGTTGCGGGAATACCGGTGGAGTATGTGCCGAGTATCCCGGCCGGGATTTATCGCGGGATCCGGCTGACATGGCCCTTTTCGCGGCGAGTGGCGGCAATGCTGCAACGGCGCGAGGTGGATGTGCTGCACCTGACCGCCCAGGGAACCCTGTCGTGGAGCTGTCTGCGGGCCGCGCGCCGACTCGGGCTGCCGGTAGTCAGCAGCCTGCATACTCTTATTTTTGAACGGGAGTATGTGCGCTATGCCGGCCGGCTGCTCGGGCCGTTTAATACCGACAGTTTTATACGTCGCCTGCAGCGGCTTGCCTGGGGCTTGGTACGCTGGTTTTTGCAGCACAGTGATATTGTTACCGCACCGAGCCGCTACGCCTGCAGGTTGATCGAGAAAAACTGCCCGGGAGTGGAACCGCTGCATCTGCCGAACTGTGTGTCGTTAGAGGTCTTTTCGGGCAGCCGGGATAGCGGCAGGTCCAAAACCGGAGGAACGAGCGGAATTTTGTTTGCTGATGAGAGTGGAAAAGTGCCGCCGGCGAAAAAAACATTCGTGTATGTCGGGCGGCTGGGAAAGGAAAAATCGGTGGATGTGCTGCTGGAGGGGTTTTTCCGTGCGTGGCAGAAGGACCGGCAACTTCGACTGGTAGTGGTGGGCGACGGGCCGGAGGCCGGTGTGTACCGGCGGCAAGCCGCCCGCTCGGACGGGGCGGTTCGCTTTACCGGACGGCTGGCACACCGCGAGCTGCTGCAGAGCGGGCTGCTGCAGAGGGCCCGTGCACTGGTGACCGCCAGCACCACCGAGAACCAGCCGGTGAGCGTGCTGGAGGCGATCGGCCTGGGACGGCCGGTGATTGTTCCGGATGTGGAGGGAATAAGCGAGTTGGTGGAAGGAAACGGCAGCTTGTTTCCGGCCGGAGACGCCGCGGCGCTGGCCGGGGAGCTGCTGAGGCTGGCGGGGGATGATGAGTTTTTTGAGGAGTGTGCCGCCCGGGCGCGGGCATTGGCGCGGGCCGGGCGGTATGCGGCTGACAGCTTGGCCGAGCGGTATGAGCGAATTTATTTGGGATTAGAGCTTGGAGTGGGGATAGAAGGCGCCGGGCCGGCGGACGGGGTGGAATACGGTCAGGGCAGAAAACTTCATGAACTGCAGTGTTGACAAAATGTCCAGCATAACCCACCATGAAAGTACAACATATGAATAAACCACTTCTGCATTGCTTACTAAGTTTTGGTTTTGTCTTAAGCCTGTCTCTTCTCAATGCCAGCTTGAATGTTTCAGCCGCTCCCGGCATCGAATGGAAAAATACCCACCTCACGCCGCCTGAGGAGTTCAAAATCCGCAACAGCGTTGCTGCGGATGATGTAAACAGCTTGTCTACCACTCCGCAGAAAATCAGCGTCAGCTTCGAGGATTGGCAGGAAAATGGAACCGACCGGGTCAATCTGCACACCGACTATCATGCGCTATTTCCGCTGCCGATTGAAAGTGTTATAGCGATACTTTTGGATATAGAGAATGAAGATTCGGTATACCCGAATATGACTTTTACAAAAGATCTGACACCAAAGCGTGACTGGAATGAAGGGCATTATCAGGAAGTAGTCAACTCATTCAAGTTTTTAGGAATCGGCGCAAAGTATCACTATATTGTATATCGGGTACCCACTTGGCATCAAGACGGAACCTTTACAAGCCATTGGGCACTGGTGCATTCTATCGACGACAAGTACGAAACCCTCTACGGCTCCTGGTACGTAAAAGAGTTCTCCCTGGAGGGAAAGCCGCATACCTACGTCCGTAATTATGTGGAAACCGAGATAATAGATCCACCGCCGTTTCTCAAGACAATCCGTGAGATTTTTGGGCGGAGCACAGTCAGACGCTTTTTCGACGCGCTGTACGAAGCTGCACGCGAGCACCGTGCCGCCCGCCAATAGGAACTGAACGCCCGCTGCCGGATTATTATATCATAGTGATATTTAAGAGGCAAAAATAAAACCCGCCCAGCTGCACGCCAAGCGGGTTACATAGATTTTCTAAAGCTCTCAGAACTGCGCCCGCCCCGCGGGCCCAGTTCAAACCAAGTCATGCTTTAATAATGATGCCCAAGGCCGATGTAGAGCTCGAGCCTGGAATCATTCCCATCGGGGTCCCGGGGGGCGGGATCAAATAAGCCGCCGCCTTCCAGCATGGCCTGCATATCGATGCCCAGGGACACCCGCAAATAAATGCTGCGTGAAGCTTTCAGGTAGGCGAAGCCTTCGAGGCCGGCCCCGTACCACAGGGGATTCCAATCCTCTTCCGTACCGCCGTACAGAAAATAGCCGGCATCGAAAAAGGGCGAAATTTGGGCTTCGAACCAGCGGCTCATGAACCAGATCCACATGGGAAAGGGCAGGTCTACATTCAGGGTTGCCCCCGCTTCTACATC
>CAZRWN010000081.1:0-3130 GCA_964603735.1 uncultured Sediminispirochaeta sp.
CGCAGCCGTACTGTAATTTCCCGGTCCTCGTCGCTGGGGTCCACATTGCCGGATGGATGGTTGTGGGCTACTAAAACAGCGGTGGCCCGGTCCTGCAGGGGTTCGCAGAAGACTTCCCTAGGGTGGACGATTGTACGATTCACAGAACCGATGGAGACCACCCGCACGCTGATTACCTCGTGGGCGCCGTTTAGGCTGATGCTGAGAAAGTGTTCCCGCTGGCGGTCGGCGTAGTGCCGGATGACCGGCAAGAGGTCCTGGGGAAAGCGGATACGGTTCTCGGCCGGCCGCAGGCGGCGGCGGGCGTACTCCAGTGCGGCGCAGAGTTGGGTGGCCTTGGCCGTACCTATACCGGGAATGGCCCGAAAGGCATTTACCTCCACTACCGGTTCGGTGGTCTGATCGAGCATATGCATCAGAGCGGCGGCTATCTTTTCCACTGAATTGCCTTTGATTCCCGAGCCGATGATGAGGGTTGCCAGTTCTAAATCGCTGAGCCGAGCGGCTCCCTGCTGCAGTAGACGCTCGCGGGGACGGATTTGAGTGATCGATTCCCCGCGCAGCGGTTGTTCAAATACTTCTTCTTGGTATCTCATACCCCTATAGAGGGGCAGAGATACCAGTGTGCTTCAAGATTTTCTGCTATTAACGAGAATTTTTCTCTGTTGTTGCCCCTTCTACATAATAGGGCATGATCATGAGTCCGAATTCCGGCCCGGACTGGGTGGATGTTCGATAGTAACGGTAAAAGCGGAGTATCTCCGGCGGCAGCACCTGGGCTAAAGGTGATTGAGTATCGCCTAAGCGAGCCGCGCGGTCAGGAGTGTTTATGAGTACCGTGCCCCATGAATCGACATATGTATAGTTCACCAGCTCGATCTCTTTCGAGGTGCCCAGCTCTTCCGCGATAATATCGAGGGTTTTACGATACCCCCCGATAGAATCAACCAGTCCGCGTTCTTTCGCCTGGATGCCGGACCAGACCCGTCCGCCGGCCACAGCCTCTACTTCGGAGCGGGGCATTTCGCGGCCTTCGCTGACCGTACCGAGAAAACTGTCGTAGGTGCCCTGGATCGAGTCATTGATTTTGTTCTGCTCAGCTTCGCTAAGACGCCGGTAGAGAGCACCGAAGTCGGCTTGTGAACCCTGCTTGACTACGTCCCATTCGATATGCTGTTTTTCGAGAAAGTCCGAAATGTTCGGGAAGACGGCGATAACCCCTATGGAACCGGTCAAGGAGAAAGGCGAAGCCACGATTTTTTCGGCAAAAGCCGATATATAGTAACCGCCGCTGGCTGCTGCGCCACCCATGGACACTATCACCGGCTTTGCATTATCACCCGCGCGGCACAGTTCCACTTCGCGGGCGATAATATCGGAGGCCAGTGCCGACCCACCGCCGGAGTTCACACGCAGGAGGATTGCTTTCACCCGGCCGTCCTTGCGGGCCGCGCGAATAGCCGCCGCGGTATTTTCTGCTCCGATACTGGAGCCCGGGTTTCCTTCTCCCGGGTGAATCGGCCCCACTGCGTGTATAAGCGCGACCTTGGTTTTCGGAGCAGTGCTCCAGTCGCGTCGGATCTGTTCCTGGGGCGGCTCGTCTTTGAGTACACTCTTATCACTGAAGAAGGGAACCTTCTCCTCGAGTTCATCCTGCTGAATCAGGTCGTCCACCAGGCCGGCGGAAAGCGCATCTTCGGCTTGCAGATAAGGTCCATTTTTTATGAGATCCGCTGCCGAGCCGTTCAGTTTCTTCCCGCGGCCCGACTCAATAAGTGCGGCGACTTCATCGAACAGACCCTGCAACATAAAGTCGAGGGCCTCGCGCTCAGGTTCGGGCATGCTCGATTCCGAGAGAAAGTTATAGGCGGTTTTATACGGACCTGTTTTAAAACTGGCCACTTCAATGCCGTATTTTTCAAAGAAGGTCTCAAAATAGGGGCTGGATGCGGAGAGTCCGCGCAGGTCGAGAGTTCCGCGGGGATGAAGATACAGCGCATCAGCGGTGGATGCGGCCAGGGTGTATTCTACCCGGTTCATGTAGTCGCTGTAGAAAACTATTTTTTTGCCCTGTTCCTTGAGATGCAGAAGGGCATCCCGCAGTTCCCGCATGGTGCTGAGTGACATTTGGGGGTGTTGATTCACGAACACCAGGCCTTTAATCGACGGATCGTCTGCCACTTTATCGAGCTCATTGAGAATGTACAGGAGGGAATTCTCCTCCATCACGAAATAGAACGGACCGGTACGCATACCCTGCGGGGCCTCGAATACCGCCGGTCCTAAATCGTACTGAGCGTAAAGTTCATTACCGAAGCCTTCGGGATAGTTGAAGGGCTGCGGCGCGAACTGCAGGTAGCCTGTACCGGATTCAAACGAGCCGGTTGAGTCGGTTGAAACTGAGGAACCTCCATTTACCGTTGAAAGGGCTACACTGAAAGAGAAACCCAGCGCCTCATTTTCCAGATCGTAACCGAATCGGGCCTGCAGCCCGTTGACCGGTTCGAAATGCAGACCGACTTTAGGCAGGCTGATTTTTTCCGTGGTCCAGGGAAGATCGGCGAACAGGCTGATGCGGTGAGCCGCTTGCGGCATGCCGAATGCCAAAGGACGCAGAGCTAAGCCGGTGGTATATTGCTCATCTCCCGCCGGAGGAACACTGGCAGTGGCACCGACGGAAATGAAATTGGCCGGGCGCAGAAGCGCACCGAAATTCCAGGTGGATGTATCGGATTCAAAATTATTGGTCCGTAAAGCTGAACCGAAATAGAGGTTGTGGCTTAAAGGAAAGGAAAATGACAAGGTATGAAAATCCTGACCGAGTTCCTGCGAGTAGGCATAGCCCAAGGCTTTTGTATGCAAATATAAGCTAAAATCTTCTGTAAATCCATTCGCGTCGTAGTCTTGGAGATATCCGAGACCGGTTCCATGTCCATAACTGAGAACCGCGGGGTTGACGAATCCGCCGATTACCGAACTGGAGAGCGACACGCTCTCATGAGTTTGGCTGGGAATTGCCGCAAGAAAGTCGATCGATACTAACAGTGCTACTGTAATAAGAATGTACTTTTTCATGTAGTTTCCTCCTATGCTGTAAGCGTAGCCAAAAAATAACAAAAGTTCAAAAAAA
>CAZRWN010000082.1:0-2918 GCA_964603735.1 uncultured Sediminispirochaeta sp.
AAAAGATATGTAGATGAACTGAGCGGGCGCGGGCCGTATTACATCGGTGAGGATGCTGCCCGGCCGAATATGTTTCTGATAAGTGTGGATATGGTACCGCTGGAGTTCTATCAGCGGTTGGATGATTTTCCGGCAATGAACACACCCAATATTGACACCATGCGGCGGGACGGAGTGTTTTTCTCCAACTGTTTCTCCACCTCGCCCCTGTGTACCCCTTCAAGAGCCTCATATCTGACCGGTCGCTACAGTTATATTACAACCAATAGCGAGAGGTCGCATGACGGCCATGAAATCCATTTACGTGATTCGGACCTATTCTTTCCTGAATATTTGAAGAGCGCCGGCTATACTGTACGCCATGCCGGTAAGTCGCATGTGGGAACGCACAAGTTCATCGATACCTTCGGCGAAAACGATGCACCCTGGGATCGCTGGTCACCGCCCTGGTACGACGATGAGGATTATCTGAACTATTTGAACAGCTTCGGCTTGCAGAGCTTTGATTTCGATGAGGAGATAGTCGGAGTCGACCCGTCCGGGGAGGGGGCCGGAAACCACTACGGCGGATGGATTGCCCGGCAAGACGGCAAAGAGTTTCCAATCGAAGCAACCTACCCCTTCTTTTTGGTCGACAAAGCTATCCGGAAGCTCCGCAGCGCTGAAAAGGGAAAACCCTTGTACCTTCAGCTAGATTTTTTCGGGCCACATCAGCCTTTTGCTATCCCGCACGGTCTTGAAAAGCGGCGGACTGAACTCGAGGAGCAGGTAGCCGTGCCCGAATCATTCCAGCGGCTCATGGATGCGGGATTTCCAGCAGGCGGACCGCGCGGAAAAGATGGGCCGAACGGCGCCGAGCCGCGGATTTATAAAATGTATCGTAAAAACTGGGGCCTTCGTAATGAGGAGACAGTGAAGAAGTACGTTATCGCGAACATTCTTCATTTCGAATTGATCGACATGGCCATCGGCCGTCTGTTCGAATATTTGAAAGCGCAGGGTCTGTATGATGAGTCATGGATGATATTCATCGGTGATCATGGAGAGATGAACTGCGAAAGCGGGTTGATCGACAAGGGTGCGTATCTCAACCCGCGGGTGAACCGGGTTCCATTAATCATAAAACCTGCAGCTTCCTGGAACGGCGATGGCCAGTTCATCGGCAGTGGAAGCACTGTAGATGATCTACCGGTTTCGCTATTGGACCTTGCCCCATCTATCCTTGAGCTGGCCGGTATTTCGCATGCAGAGCGGCAGGACGGGCGGGATCTCATCGGGAGTGTGCTGAAAGGCCGGCCGCGAGCGGAGGCTCCGATTTTGTGCGAGATCTGGAGTCACGTAATGCCGAATCCGGCTATAGGAATGGTTTTCCGGGCTTCGGATGATCGTCTCTATATGTTCACTTACAACTGCTCCGACTCTGTTGATGAGCTGTACACTATCGATAGATCGAAATATCCGGCAAACCTTTTTAACGACCCGCAATACTCAAAAATAGTACAGGAGGCGGTTTTTAAGATGGATGCGGTTTTTGCGGCGGACACCCGCTGGCGGTCGTATCTCAATTTTCTTAGGCTCGAGTATGCGGAACTGCTCGGGGTAACCGGCGGCGACCGGCAGCATTTTTCGAAATAAGGTGAGTTAGCTGACTCAATCCGGCTGTATATGGTAAGCTTCCTGATATGAAAGCCCGCAAAACCAACCGGCCGTTCTCACTTCTGATTAAACCGGCCGGCCCGGATTGTAATCTCCGGTGCCGGTACTGTTTTTACCTGCCAAAGCTATCGCTGTTCGGTGCACGCTCAGCCCACCGGATGAGTGATGAGGTCCTCGAGCAGCTCGTTCGCAGTTATATGCATACGAATCAGCCGGCCTACGTATTCAATTGGCAGGGCGGCGAACCGACTCTGATGGGGCTCGATTTTTTCGAGCGGGTAATCGAGTTGCAGCGCCGTTATGCACCGGCCGGTAGCCGCGTAACCAACACAATTCAAACCAATGCTACCCTGATCGATGCGGAGTGGGCCGAGTTCATCGCCAGCAACCGTATCTTGACGGGCGTGAGTCTGGACGGGCCGGAGGAGATCCATAACATCTACCGCCGCGATGCGGCCGACAACGGCACATTTAACAATGTAATGGCCGGCATCGAACATCTGCGCAGTGCAGGAGCCGAGTTCAATATTCTCAGTATGGTTACCGTCGGAAACGCCGGCCGGGCAAAGGAAACTTTCGACTTTTTCACCCGCAACAAGTTCAATCACCAGCAGTATATACCCTGTGTGGAGTTTGACGCGGAGGGTACTCCTCGCGAATACACCGTCAGCCCGGAAGGCTGGGGGCGCTTTCTGGTCGATCTGTTTCATGCCTGGTACCCGCGTAAAGTCCGGCGGATAAGCATCCGTAATTTCGATAATGTGGTAAACTTTTTGGCTGCCGGTGAGTACTCTTCCTGCACCATGCGCGGAAAATGCGACCAGTATTTTGTAGTCGAGCACAACGGTAATGTATATCCTTGCGACTTTTTTGTGGAGCCGCAGTGGAAACTCGGCAATATTATGGAAGATGAATGGAGCCATTTTTTAGGATCACCGCTCTACCACCGATTTGGCGCAATGAAAAGCCGCTGGAACCAGGCCTGCGGCGATTGCCCCTACCTCCATCTCTGTTCGGGAGATTGTCCGAAATTGCGCTATGTAAGCGATCGCGACCCTGCCTCTTTAAGCTACTTGTGCCGCGGCCACCGTTACTTTTTTGACCGGACTTACACCACCTTCGCCGAGCTTGCCCGGAGTGTACAGCACAACCTTCGTACCAACCAGCCGGGCTTCACGGGTGAAGGGTTGCCGCCGTTTAAACTTTCGCCGGAAGATCCGTGTTTCTGCGGCAGTGGAAAGAAACTGAAGAATTGTCACGGT
>CAZRWN010000083.1:0-2500 GCA_964603735.1 uncultured Sediminispirochaeta sp.
CGAGATGCTGCCGGCCAACTACTACCCGGCCTTCAAAAAGTACGAGCATTTCGTCGGTAACTACGGCAACGCCTGGTGGAAGCAGAACAAGGAGTTCGAAGCCTTCAACGGTCCGATCGTCATGACCACTAACTGCATTACTCCGGTCAAGGATTCATATAAGGACCGCATTTTTACCACCAACGTGGTGGGATACCCCGGCGTACAGCACCTGCCCGCCCGCCCCGAGGGCGGTAAGAAGGACTTTGGTCGGGTAATCGAACTGGCCAAGCAGTGCCAGCCGCCTACGGAACTGGAGAGCGGCAGCATCGTCGGCGGATTCGCCCATGCCCAGGTGATGCAGCTGGCCGACAAGGTGGTCGATGCGGTTAAAAGCGGGGCCATAAAACGCTTTGTAGTGATGGCCGGCTGCGACGGCCGCCACAACAGCCGCAGTTACTTTACCGATGTAGCCCAGGAGCTGCCGCAGGACACGGTTATTCTGACCGCCGGCTGCGCCAAGTACCGCTACAACAAGCTCGACCTGGGAGACATCGGCGGAATTCCCCGGGTGCTGGATGCCGGACAGTGCAACGACAGTTACTCCCTGGCGGTGATCGCCCTGAAGCTGCGGGAGGTGTTCGAACTGGAGGATGTGAACGACCTGCCGATTTCTTTCGACATTGCCTGGTACGAGCAGAAGGCGGTTGCCGTTCTGCTGGCCCTGCTCTCGCTCGGCTTCAAGGGTATTCGTCTGGGGCCAACTATTCCGGCCTTTCTGTCGGCCAATGTAGTGAAAGTGCTGGTTGAGAACTTCGACATCAAACCGATCGGGGACGTGAAAGAGGATGTCGAGGCGATGATGGCCGGCGCCTAGCCCTGGCGCGTGGCTCTACAGTTCGGCGATGTCCTGATACTCGGGGTGTCTGCGAACAAAGGCAACCACATATGAACAGGTCGGTTTGACCTTGAGATTTTCGGTGCGGGCCCACTCCAGTGCGGTCCGCACAATTTTTCCGGCCAGTCCGCCTCCCCGCAGCTCCGGCGGCACGTAGGTGTGGTTATACACCACCGTACTCTCGTCCTGATAACGATAGGTCATATGTGCCTCTTGCCCGTTCGATTGTACATAAAATTTTTTCTCATCACCGTCGTGTTGTACCTCAGCCATTTTATCACCTCTTTTGTAGGTTGTTACCCTGCTGCGGAGCGGTCAGCCCACTGCGTCTCAATCGGTATCCATAGAATTATCTTGGTTCCCTTCCCGTTCTGCACCTCAATTTTACCGTCAACCTGCTTCAGCAGGCTCTGAATCAGGGGAAAGCCCAGTCCGCGGCCGCTATTCTGATATTCCATCTGCTCGGTGCTGCTGTATCCCCGCCCATTGTCCTCAACTGTCAATTTGGTAGCGTTGTGGTCTTTGCTGAGGCTTATGCGAATACGGGCGTCTTCCGGCGGCGGCTCCGGGAAGGCATGGCGGAGACAGTTGAGCAGCAGTTCGTTGATGATAAGCCCAATGGGCAGGGCCTTTTCCAGGGTAAACTTCTGCTCCTTCAGATCGAGTTCGATCTGGATAGCCCTCATTTTCTCGCCGTATTCGTAATACGCACTGTTGACGATTTCGCGGATGTACTCGTCGAGGGGCACCTGGCTGTAGAGCTCTAGATGGTATACCTTTTCGTGGAAGACGGCGATAGACTGTACCCGCATATACAGCTGCTGCATAATTTTGCGGCTGATTTCATCTATTTCGCTGTTTGTGCGCTGCAGATTCAGCAGGCTCATAATAAGCTGCAGGTTGTTTTTCACCCTGTGGTGCAGTTCCCGCATCAGCGCATCCTTCTCCTGGACGGTATTCTCGAGGTTCGCTTCGACCTTGTCACGCACATGAAACTCGCGCACGCTCAATACATAGAGCAGCAGAGCGGTGCAGGCAACAAATATCCACCCCTTGTAGGTCTGCAGCAGCTGATAATCCTGGAGATCAGCGGCTAACCGGAGCAGGATTTTATCTGAAAAAAATATCCACAGGCCGCCGAACAACAGATAAATCAGCACTATCCTCAGGGCGGAAACCCGCTTTCCCCGCCATTTGCCTCTCCATTTATCCTTCCACATACACCCTCATCTCAGCTATACTCATACCCGGCATAAGGTAAAGTGTAATACAATTACAGGAGATATCAATGTACACTATTACATGGAATGAATTCGAGCAGGTTGAGTTGAGAGTCGGCACCGTGATCGATGTGCAGGATTTCCCCGAAGCGCGCCGGCCGGCCTACAAACTGAGAATTGACTTCGGCCCCGAATTAGGCGTAAAAAAATCGAGTGCCCAGATCACCAGCCTCTATACCAAAGAAGAGCTCCTGGGCCGGCAGGTCATCGCGGTAGTAAACTTCCCCCCGAAACAGATCGGCCACTTCATGTCCGAGTGCCTGGTAACCGGCTTCTATAATCAGGAGGGCGAAGTGATCCTGGCTGTTCCGGAGCGGCCGGTGAACAACGGTAGTAAATTACT